>NZ_CP046401.1:1802610-2403480 GCF_009762775.1 Maribellus comscasis
GATGGAATAATTGGAGGAACATATAACCCGGAAGATATTGAAACGATTACTGTTTTAAAAGATGCTGCTGCGTCTGGTTTATATGGCTCCCGCGCCGCCAACGGTGTAGTGGTAATTACGACCAAAAGTGGGAAGAAGGGAAAAACGGTTGTTCGATTTAACAGTTCTTATGGTATGTCGTACCACAACGACGGAAATATGTCGTTTATGAATGCACAGGAGTTATTTGATTATCACAGAACCGCTGCTACCAATTCATACAGCCTGTTGGATAATCCAAGCCAAAGCCTGGAAGATTTTCTGGAAGAAAGAATCCCTTCATCTTACCTCGATTATCAAACAAACTGGCAAGCTCTGCTAAAAAGAACCGGACAAATCAATAAACACCAGGTATCGGTTTCCGGAGGCGATGAAAAAACAACTTTTTATTTAAGTGCAAACTATTATAAAGAGTTGGGAACAATGATAAATATGGAGTACGAAAGAATGGACATGCGAGCCAACTTCAAACACAAAATATCTGAAATATTTGACTTAAGCTTTAGGGTTGCACTGGGGAAAAGCGAGAATCCCAATGAGCCACAGGGAGGACAGGAAGGTTTATATATGCAGTATCACATGGCTATGCCTTTTGATCGTCCCTACGATGACAACGGTGATCCGATAGACCCTTATGACCCAAACGTGAACTGGTACGGAAATTCAAAATCAAATTACTTTTATAACCGCGAACATTATACCGACAATACCAAACGTTTAAATATGTCTTCTGATGTTCAACTGGATGTAAAAATTGCCGACTGGGTAACTTTCTCAACATCAAACAGAGTTGGTGTAAACGGAACCGATCACACGCAGGTTTTTGACAAGTATCATTTCCTCGCAAAATCAGAAGGCGGGATTGCTTTTGATAATATTGGTTATACAGGTTCTGTGCTTACATCCAACAAGTTTAATTTTAAAAAACAGGTAAACGAACACCAGTTTAAAGGAATTCTGGGCCAGGAATACAGCTACTCAAAATATAAATATGTGAGTGGCGAAGGAATGGATTTACCTTACGGATTAAGCGCTATATCAGCAACAGGAAGCCCCAAAAGTGTGGGAGGAAGTCAAACAGAAGTAGGATTTAAATCTTATTTTGCCCAGTTCGATTATAGTTTCAGAAGCAAATACTATTTAGTTGCATCATACAGAAATGATGCTTCTTCACGCTTTGGAAAAGATAACCGCTGGGGAAGTTTTTATGCGATTGGAACTTCGTGGGTCGTAAATCAGGAAAACTTTTTGAAAGACAAAGACTGGTTAGACCAGTTAAAACTAAAATTAAGTTATGGTTCAACCGGGAACGCTAATATTTCCGATTATTTATCTTTAAGTTCATACAGCTTTAATAACAGCTATGCAGGTAACGCCGCTGCAATTCCGGCACGCATGGCCAATCCGGATTTAACGTGGGAAGTTGCATATACCACCAACATCGGTATTGAAATGTCGGTTTTGAAACGGTTCCAGCTGGCGCTTGACTTTTATAACCGCGATAATAAAGACCTTCTGCAAGATGTACCTTTGTCGGCAGCAACAGGATTCTCTTCACAACAACGTAATATTGGCGAGGTAAGAAACCGCGGGCTTGACTTTACACTGACAAGTAAAAATATTCAAGGAGAATTTGAATGGATAACCAGTTTAAACATGAACTTCAACAGAAGTAAAATTCTAAAGTTAAATGACGGCGAAGATATATTGGATGGCAATATGCGATTTAGCGAAGGCAGAGCTTTACGTTACTGGTATATGAAAGAATGGGCAGGCGTAGATTCAGAAACAGGCCAACCTCTTTGGGTACGTTGGGAAGATGCCGATGGAAACAAAATTGACCAATCGGGAGGTACAAACCCAACTGTTCCGGCAAATATAACCACAACCAGTAATCAAAACGAAGCCAGTCTGTTATTTATTGAGTCTCCTTATCCCGATTTTACCGGTGGTATAAGAAACGACTTTTCATATAAAGGTTTTTCCCTGAGTATTTTTGCAGACTTCTCACACGGAAATACAATATACTCTGCAATAAGAGGGTATCTCGACTCTGACGGCGCCTATACGTGGCACAATAAAATGAAAATGCAATCGTCGTGGACCCGTTGGGAAAAACCCGGCGATAAAGCAACTCATCCGCAGCTTTTGTATAATGGAAATAACAATTCTTACACAACTTCTTCAAGATATATTGAAGACGCATCCTATCTCCGAATTCAAAATATAACCCTGGGTTACGACTTTAACAAAAAGTTGGCATTTTTCTCGAATGTAAGAGTCCAAATGAGCCTCGACAACCTGCTTACATTTACCAAATTCAGCGGAGCCGATCCTTCCATGAACATGGAAAATCCATCAAACGGTCAAAACTCAAATACCGGAGGATACGCACCAACAAAGAAAGTTATGTTTGGAATTAGTTTTGATTTATAATTGTAAAATATTCAATAATGAAAACATATAAATATCTTATCATATTAATCGCCACACTGGTTTTCTTCACCGGTTGTGACGATCTGGACTATAAACCGATTGATCAACTTGATGAATCAAAAGTTATAAACAGCACTGAACTCTTACAAAATGTAACTTACGGAACTTACAGTAAATTAAAAATCAGAAACTATTTGAGAGAATGCAGGTATGCAAAAGAGCTAATGAGCGATGATGTTATTTTGGTAAAAACAACCGGAGATCATCTGATGCAAACATACAACTATCAGCATATTGTTAATTCAAATCTTGCACTTCATGTATGGACTCTTGGCTATCAGGCAATTTATTCAGCAAATACAGTTATTGATGCAATTGATGAAAATACAAATGATGCAACATTAAAACAGCTTTTAGGTGAAAATCTGTTTTTACGTGCGTTACTTCACCACGATCTGGTTCGGGTTTTTGGTCGGCCGTACACCAACGGAGATCCGACTCAAAACCTGGGTATTATGATTCGGAACAATGCTGATCCAAACGACATTCCTCCGCGAAGTACAGTAAAAGAATGTTACGACTTTATTGTTTCCGATTTATTAAAAGCTGCCGATTATATGAATGAAGAAAAATCAAATATCTATGCGTCAAAAGAAGTAGCTTATGCTTTATTGGCAAGAATGTATTTGTACATGGGTGACAATGATAATGCCATTAAATATGCCGACATGGTAATCAACTCAGGCAGATATGAATTGCTGGGCACCGAAGACTATCGGAAATATTTCACTTTTTTTCCGGAAGAAAACCAGGAAACCATTTTTGCTATAAAACTACTTCCCACCGAAAACCAGGGGAAATCTTCTGTTGGTTCCATGTTTAACGGCTTTGGTGGTTGGGGAGAACTCTATGCTTCGCCGTCGTACCGCCAATTGATTTATAAAAACACAGAAGATGCGAGAATCGATTTTATTCAACCTCATTATGATGGAGATATGATTCCGGATCCAACTGAAGACTGCGGATATAAAGTCCAAAAAAGAAACGGACTTTCTAAATACTACAATGTAAAATACACCAACGAAGGCGGTATTGAAATGTTATCCTCAGTAATCCGTTTGCGACTGGCCGAGATGTACCTGATTAAGGCCGAAGCCTTTACAAAAAAAGGAGAAGATTCGGACGCAATCGAAATGGTTGATATACTAAGGGAAAGAGCCGGCCTTTCAGGTAATCAGCTGTTTAAAAACGACATGCAGGGTTACACATCTGTAATGGATGTTGTTATGGATGAACGCCGTTTGGAACTCGCCTGGGAAGGACACCGCTCTTATGATGTATACCGCAACAACAGAACGCTGGACAGAACTTATCTTCCCGAAGATGTTTCATGGCACGGTCCGAGAACGATAGAATCTACCTCAACTTCGATAGTACATTTTATACCCGAATCAGAAATCATATTAAATCCTGCACTGGTGCAGAATCCTTAACCAACTGAAGATGGGGAGCAGACTGATATGCCTGCTCCCCTATTTTTTTGAAAAAGATTTATGACCTGTGCAAACGACTTCTCATTCGTCTTAAATAAAAAGGTATAACAAAATGAAAAAAAGTACAATCCTTATTATTGGGTGTTTGATTTCTTTTACCCTCACGGCGCAGGATACAGGAGAGCCTCTTCCGGTCTGGCAAGAAGGAGAGATGGAGATTCATCATATTTTTACCGGCGGTGGCGAGTCGGTCTTTTGTATTTTCCCTGATGGAACAACTTTACTTATTGATGCCGGGGATATTGGTCCACATATTGATCCCCGCCAAACAAAAACATCTCCCAACGACAGTAAACAACCAGGAGAATGGCTTGCCCGATATATTACAAATCGAATTGATTTTAAAAACAATAAAAAAATCGATTACGCATTTTTGACCCATTTCCATGCTGACCACATGGGAGGAGTGTACGAAAACTCGGAAAAAACCAGAAACGGAGGAGATTATTATTTAAGCGGAATTACAGAAGTATATGAACATGCGCCTTTTTCTAAAATAATCGACCGGGATTGGCCTTCCTACCACTACCCCAATCCAAACAAAACAAACGCGATTGATAATTATAAAAAATTCCTTGAATGGAACAATAAAAACAATAAGCTGACCGCAGAAAATTTTATCCCTGGAACAAATAAACAATTTGTCCTTGTTAATTCGCCTGAAAAATATCCAGGGTTTGAGATTAGAAATATCGTCTCCAACGGCGAAGTTTGGACGGGAAAGGGAGAAAAGACAAAACAAGTGTTTCCTAAAGGAGAAGCGGTTAGCGAAAACAAACGCAGTTGCGGAATTAAAATCTCTTACGGAGATTTTGACTATTTTAATGGCGGAGACCTCGCCGGTCACCTGTCATTTGGAATGGAAGCCTGGAAGGATATAGAGACCCCGGTAGGCAAAGCACTGGGTATTGTTGAAGTATGTGAAGCAAATCATCATGCATGGATTGATGCAATGAACGAAAACTTTCTGAACAGTGTAAAACCTCAAATTATTGTCATGCAAATCAACCACATAACTCACTTCAATTTATCGACAATGAATAGGATGGCAAATAAAAAATTAAATCCAAATTTGAAACATATAATACCAACCAACATCCCTGAAATATCAAGAGCATACATTGGCGTTGATCAACTAAAAAAAGTTACAGGAGATGGTGGTCATGTTGTAATAAAAGTCATGCCCGAAGGTAAGCAATATTTTGTTTGCCTGTTAACAACAAAAGATGAGTCGTACAAGATAAAATCGATATTAGGACCATATAAATGCAATAAAAAGTAACATGGCGAAAGAATATACTAATTTTTCAAAAAAATTGATTACCGTATTTTCTCTCCAAACATTCACTCAACAAACTGGGAAGAAACAATTTAATGAAAATTTTCAGGCAATTGTGTTAAAATTTCTTCCAAAATAAACTCTTTTTCAAACTAGTGTAAAACAAGTTTTATTCGTCTTATAAAAGAAGGGAGTACAATAATAAATTCATTTTTTTCAGATTTTAAATTGATACTTTCATTATATTTCGCATGCGTAAATAGTATTTACCATTTTAATACAACCTAAAACAATTTGACCTTTATGAGAAATTATGTTTTTTCATTCTTTTTCTTACTTATTCTGGTAAGTGCAGGATGTACACAAAAAAAAGAAACTCCTCCGCAGCAACCCAACATTTTATTTGCTATTGCCGATGACGCTTCGTGGAAACATTTTGGCGCCTATGGCTGCGACTGGGTAAAAACTCCGGCTTTCGATCGGGTGGCAAACAGTGGAATTTTATTTAAAAATGCTTACACCCCCAATGCCAAGTGCGCACCGTCGAGGGCTTGTATCCTGACTGGGCGAAACAGCTGGCAGCTGGAAGAAGCCTGTAATCACTCCCCTCATTTCCCGGCCAAGTTCAAAACCTATGCTGAAGCTCTGGGAGAAAATGGCTATTTTGTTGGAAGTGTTGCCAAAGGATGGGCTCCGGGCGATCCGGGTGAAATCAACGGAAAAAAACGTGAACTCACGGGTCCAAAATTTGATGAATTTACAACCACTCCTCCAACCAATGCAATCAATAAAAACGATTATGCCCGTAACTTTGAGGCTTTTCTTGAAGCGAAACCCGAAGAAAAACCTTTCTGTTTTTGGTATGGAAGTACCGAGCCTCATCGTGCTTATGAATTTGAATCAGGTATAAAAAAAGGAGGAAAGAATACCGGAGAAATAGATGAAGTTCCAGCGTTTTGGCCTGATGTGGATACTGTGCGGAAAGACCTGCTCGACTATGCTTTTGAAATTGAATATTTTGACAGCCACCTTCAGAAGATGATGGAAAAACTGGAAGAAGCCGGTGAACTGGAAAATACAATTATTGTGGTAACCGCTGACAACGGAATGCCATTTCCCCGGATAAAAGGACAGGTTTATGAATATTCAAACCATCTCCCCCTGGCGATTATGTGGCCAAACGGGATTAAAAATCCTGGCCGGGTAGTCGATGATTTTGTAAACTTTATTGATTTTGCCCCCACCTATTTTGAAGTGGCTGGTATAAACCCGGAACAGGCGGGAATGCAAGCCATCAGCGGGAATAGCCTTACCGATATATTTTATTCAGAAAAAGAAGGCAAAGTAAATCCGGACCGTAATTTTGTTTTGGTGGGAAAGGAACGCCATGATGTAGGCCGCCCCAACGACGAAGGTTACCCGGTGCGAGGTATTTTAACCGATGGATTTTTATACCTCCATAACTTTAAACCCGACCGCTGGCCTCTGGGAAATCCGGAGACAGGGTATCTTAATTGTGATGGCAGCCCGACAAAAACCTACCTTCTGGATACCCGCCGGAAAAAAGGAGTTATGGAATACTGGCAACTCAATTTTGGAAAACGTGTGGAAGAGGAATTGTATAACATTACAGAAGATCCGTTTTGTATGAATAACCTGGCAAAAGACGAAAATTATTCAGAAGTAAAAACACGCTTAGAGGATGAAATGAAACAAAAACTTACCCAACAGAACGATCCTAGAATTTTAGGAAACGGAGATATTTTTGATAATTATGAATATTCGGGAGCAGTAAAAAATTACTATAACCGGTATATAAGTGGAGAAAATGTTCCGGCAGGATGGGTGAATAAAACAGATTATGATTCAGATCTTTTAGAGAAATAAAAATTATGGTTAGAATAAAACTTTCGGTAATGATGCTGCTCCAATACATGATGTACGCAGTTTGGTGGGTACCACTGGCAGCATATTTAACAAACCTTGGTGTCGACAGCACTCAAAAAGCCCTCATTTTAAGCTCAATGGCTTTCGGATGTATTTTATCTCCGGTAGTTGGAATGGTTGCCGACAAATTTATAGCCAGTCAGAAAGTATTGGCCGGGTTAAACTTAATAAACGCAATAATGCTGTTAGGTGCAGCAACAACAAATAATCCGAATCTGTTATTTATTTTTCTCCTGATTGCGATGTTAGGTTATATGCCTTCCTGGGGGATTACCAGTTCAATTTCCATGGCACATCTTTCTTCCGAAGAATTTCCAAAAGTAAGGGTATTTGGCTCGATAGGATGGGTTGCCTCCGGAATTTTCAGTATAATTTTTATCCGCTTTTTAAACATCGACTTCGACGGGACACATATTCCTTTTTATTGTGGCGCGGGAGTAAGTTTTATCGCGGTTTTGCTTAATCTTACTTTGCCCGACACTCCTCCTCCGGCAAAAGGAGAAAAAGTATCTATGATAGAAATATTCGGATTGGGTACAATTCAAATGATGAAGGAAAAAAACTTTGCCGTTTTTATTTTATTTTCATTTCTTTCAATGATTCCTTTTGCAATGTACTATTCCTTCTTTTCTGAATTTCTGTTACACATCAACACCAAATATATTTCGGTTACAATGAATTGGGGTGTACTGGCAGAAATGGGATTTTTGCTCCTGGTACCCCCGGCAATAAAAAAATTCGGGTTACGCAAAGTAATGGTATTTGGATTAATTGCACTCTGTATCCGATACCTTGCTTTTTACATGGGCGGCGTTGTAAACCTAAGCTGGATGTTTTACATCGGAATCCTGGTTCACGGATTGATATTTGGCTTCTTTTATGTTGCCGGCCAAATTTATATCGACAAAAAAGCTCCTTCTCAACTAAAATCTCAGGCGCAGGGTTTTATTTTCCTGGTCACTTACGGAGTAGGACTATTGGTCGGTAATCTGATTTGCAGCAGAATTATTGAGCATTATAAAACAGCAGCAGATTATAACTGGGATGCGATTTGGGGCATTATTTCCGTAATGTCGGTTGTATTATTGGTTGGATTTATAATCTTTTTCAAAAACAAAAAAAACTTTTTAAACGTAATCAATGAGTAAACCTTAAGTTATGAAAAGGACCGGAACGCTTTTTTTTGTTTTTATCCTTATTGTTTTTTTCTCCTTTGGGCAGAAAAAACCCAATATTCTTTGGATAACCATCGAAGACTCATCTCCACAATTTTTTGGATGTTATGGAAATAAAGATGCAAGTACACCGGAGATCGACAAACTGGCAGAGGAAGGTATCCGCTTTACCAATGCTTTTTCAACCGGAACTGTTTGTTCTCCAAGCCGCTCAACAATTATAACCGGCGTTAGAACATTTAAAATGGGAACCGGAAACCACCGGAGCAATTATACCATTCCTGAATATATTCACGGATTTCCTTATTATCTTCAAAAGCAAGGCTATTACGTAACCAACAATGCCAAAACCGACTATAACGTGGGAAATGTTAAAGCGTTTACGGAAGAGGCTTGGAATGAAAGTTCGAATAGAGCCGGCTGGTGGGACAGAAAACCCGGGCAGCCGTTTTTTGCAGTTTTTAACTACAACGATTCACACCAATCCAGAACCATGACAAATACTTACCAATGGTACAGGGAGAATGTGTGGGAACAACTCCCTCCTGAAGACCGGATTGGTGACAACGAATTTGATATGCCCCCGTTTTACCTCGACAGTCCGGAAATGCGAAAACAATTTGCGCGTGTTTACAATTCGATAAAACTTACGGATAACAAGATTGGCGATTTGCTCGAACGACTTGAAAAAGACAATTTGCGCGACAGCACAATTATTTTCTTTTACGCCGACCATGGCGAAGGAATGCCTCGCGGAAAAACCAACGGAATCAATTATGGGTATCGTGTACCTTTTGTAATCTGGTTTCCCGAAATGTACAAAGAACTTTCTCCGTGGGGAACACAAGTTGTTTCTGACGAACTTATCGATTTCGAGGATTTGGCACCAACACTTATCAACCTTGCCGGCGGAGAAATACCTGATTATCTTGAAGGCCGGATTCTAATTGGTAAAAATCGGTCGAAACCTGTTGACCACCTTATTCTTTCTGCCGACCGTTCAGATAACGGAATTGATATGGTACGGAGTATTACTGATGGGAGGTTTGTGTATTCGCGCAACTATTTGCCTTTTATGCCGGAAGCACGTTACATCCGCTACATGGAAATAGGTGAGATAAAGCAGCAGATGCGCAACGACCTAAAAGCCGGCTTGTTAAACCCGCTACAGAAAAGTCTTTTTGAAGATCGTCCCGCTGAATTTTTATTTGATATAGAAAATGACATCTGGGAAACCAAAAATCTTGTAAATGACCCGAGATACACTAGTGTACTGGAAGAAATGCGCGAGTTGCTAGATGAGGAAGTGATTAAAGGACGCGATGTAATGTTTTTGCCCGAATATGAAATCGAAAAAATATCTGAAGAAAAAAATGCTTATGAATTCAGATTAAATGATGAAGGATATCCAATTAGCGAAATCTACAACGCAGCTTCGCTTTCGGGTAAAAGAGATCAAAAAACCGCAAAACAACAGGTTAAACTGTTAAACAGCTCCAATAAAATTGTACGTTATTGGGCCATAACCGGTCTTTGCTCACAAGATCCGGAGACACTTGAAAAATACAGGAATAAAATCATTAAAGCAATGGATGATACTTATCTTCCGGTAGCAATAAATGCTGCTGCAATTGCTTACAAAGAATTTGATTTAAAGGAAGCGGAGGAAAAGTTGAAAGATTTTTGCAAAAATGACAACATGAATCTTGCACTTTCTGCAATTAACCACCTGCTGTATGCCGACGATAAACACCCATTTGTAAGTACAATAAAACAAGTGCATGAAATGCCGGAGCGTAACTATAACGTAAAAGCTGCCTGTATGGATTTTCTGGGAAGTCTGGGACTGGTTCCCAATAATCCCGACTACAGGGAATAGAAAGCGAAAAACAGTTATAAAGTTATCGTCCGATTCTAAAAGCTTTAAGATCGAGGCTTGTTCTTTCACCGGAAATTAATTCGCTGAGGAGCAAGCCTGTTACGGGTCCCAAGGTTACCCCCATCATAGAGTGCCCTGTCCCAACATAAATATTTTGAAACTTTGGAACACGTCCAATATAAGGCAATCCATCAAAGGAACAGGGCCGGTGGCCTTGCCAGATTTGCTTTTCTTTTATTTCAATTTGTTTTTCAGAAGGATAAAATTCGCCCACTGATTTAATAATTTTTTCTACACGTCTTTTGTTTATCTTATAATCCTTGTGTCCCACTTCCATTCCTCCTCCAAACCGAACAGCCCCGTTTCCAAGCGGAGTAACTGCCAAATTCACATCGGAAAGTAACGCAGGATAATGAATGGGGGAAGATGGGTTCACTACGAAACTGTATCCTTTCCCGGGCTGAACATCAATTTTTGTGTGTAGCTGATTTAACAACTCCCTGCTCCACATCCCGGCTGCTATTACCAATTCATCAAAATCAAAATCTTCGTTTTCTGTTTCTATCCTAACCGCCTTGTTTGACTCGATTTGTATCTTCTTTACCTCACAATTTGGTTTGAAAACAATTCCTTTCTCCTGCAGTGTATGTTTTAATACATTCATTAAAACATTTGGATTTAGATGATTATCGGAATGATAAAGAAAGCCGCCGGCGACATTTGGTTTGGCATCAGGCTCTAGTTGGAGAATATCTGCCAACGACAACTCATCGACTTTTAAACCCGCATCTCGCGCGATTTTTGCTTCCTCCTGCAAATCTGCTCCGGTTCCCTCTGACTGGTACAACATTAGCAGACCGTTCTTCCAAAGCGGAAAATCCAATTCACCCGAAGTTTTAATTTCAGAAAATAAATCTTTACTGAACAAACTTAATTCCTTCAGAATATGGATTGAATTTCGAACATGCCGCTCATTGGCCACCGAAACAAATTTCAGATACCATCGGATTAAATCCTTTTCAGGCGCAAAACGAAATCCCACAGCAGAAGAGGAATTGAAAAGATTTTTGACGCCTTTTTTCAACATTCCCGGTGAAGCCAGCGGAACAACATGGCTTGGGACAATAAGTCCGGCATTTCCGTAAGAACATCCATCGGAAAAATCTCCTTTGTCGATTACTGTAACTTCCGCACCTTTTTTTGCAAGAAACCAGGCGGAAAACAAACCAATAACACCTCCGCCTACCACTACTACTTTACTCATTCTTTTAGAAAACAAAGATTACATGACCTGAAAACCGTGGGCATAGGGATCATCTTCATCGTCGATAAAGATATTGTTAAAGCCGGTAATTTTAGCCCACCCCTCAATGCTTGGAACGATTGCATCAAATTCGCCAACTTTTGTCCGGTTCTCCACTTTGCCTAAAAACTGGCTACCTATAATACTTTCATGAAGAAATTGATCTCCTTCTTTAAGTTTACCTCGCGCAAACAACTGGGCCATTCTTGCTGAAGTCCCCGTGCCACAAGGCGATCGATCGATAGCTTTGTCGCCATAGAAAACGGCATTCCGCCCGTCGGCATTTTCAGAAAGAGTAGCGCCTGTCCACTCAATATGGCTAATCCCGTGAATCTCCCGGTTTTCAGGATGCTCAAATGTGTATTTTTCATTTATCAGTTTTCGCAGCGGGCGGCTAAATGAAATCAGCTCATCGGCGGAATAATGTTCCAATCCTTTAAAATTTTTCTGCGGATCTATGATTGCATAAAAGTTTCCGCCATAAGCTACATCAAACTGCAACTTCCCAAGGTGTGGCGAATCTATTTCCAAATCTTTTCCCGCGATAAAGGATGGAACGTTTGTAAGTTTTACCGAACTCACCTTTTTACCGTTCATTTTGTACTCGACTTTTATTAAACCGGCCGGCACCTCCACCATCAGTTCGCCAGGATTTTTAGGAGTAACCAAGCCCTGTTCAATAGCAACAGTAACTGTGCCAATTGTTCCATGTCCGCACATCGGTAAACAACCACTGGTTTCAATAAACAGAATTCCCATATCGTTTTCCGGGTTCGACGGCGGAAAAATAATACTTCCCGACATCATATCATGGCCGCGTGGTTCAAACATCAATCCATGGCGAATCCAGTCAAACTCTTTCATAAAATGAAGACGCCTTTCAAACATATTTTCCCCTTTCAAAACCGGTCCTCCACCAGCTACCACCCGAACAGGATTTCCGCAGGTATGCGCATCGACACAAAAGAAAGTCTTGGCTGCCATTTTTATCTTTTTACCGGTTCTTTACTCAACTCTCCATCCACTCTTCGCCATATTCCCAGCGGATTTGTATCTTTTAGCTCATCGGGCAAATATTCGTCAGGAGCATCCTGAAATGAAACAGGACGAACAAAACGTTTGACAGCATCAACTCCTACTGAAGTAAAACGCCCGTCGGTTGAGGCTGGATACGGGCCTCCGTGTTGCATGGCATATCCCACCTCTACTCCGGTAGGAACTCCGTTAAATATCAACCTCCCAACTACTTCCTGAATGGTTGTAATAGAAGATTTATAATTCTGCACGTCTTCAGAAGTGCAAAAAACAGAAGCCGTTAACTGACCGGAAAATGAATCGACCACCTTTAACAGCTCATCTTCGCCATCGCATTCTATTAACAAAGAAAACGGGCCAAAAATTTCATCGGCCAATGCCGGGTTAGCAACAAAATCTCTTCCTTTCACTGTTGCCACAACCGGTTGTCCCTTCATTTCCGCCACTTCGCTCTCCGACTCAGCAAGTTTATCCACAACCCTGTTATCAAAAAACTCCTTTGTTTTCTGTTCAAAACTGGCACTTATATTTTTGTGCAACATCGTTTCCGGCAGCAACTTCTGAATGTTGACAACAAGTTCTCTTTTGAAGGACTCTGTTTCTGCGCCTTTTAATGCTATCAGCACACCGGGATTTGTACAAAACTGCCCTGCACCAAGATTTATGGATGATGCGATAGTTGCTGAAAGTTCTTTTACATTTTCCTCTATTTTTCCAGGTAGAAGTAAAACCGGGTTTACACTTCCCATTTCCGCAAAAACAGGAATGGGGTCTTCGCGTTTTTGTGCAAGGTTGTACAAGCTTTTTCCTCCTGTAAACGAACCTGTAAAAGCTACCGATTTTACTTTTGAATGTAAAATCAAACCCTGTCCTACAGAAAAATCAGATGCATTCAGTGAAGAAAAAACTCCGTCAGGCATATTGCTTTTGTGCGCAGCCCGAACAATTGCGCCCGCAACCATTTCGTTGGTTCCCGCATGATAAGGATGAGCCTTTACAATCACCGGATTTCCCGCTGCCAGAGCAGAAGCCGTGTCGCCACCAGCCGTAGAAAAAGCAAGAGGAAAATTACTGGCTGTAAAAACCACAACCGGGCCAACTGGTCGTAACATCTTCCGGATATCGGCACGTGGAAGCGGCTTTCTATCGGGTAGCGCAGGATCAATTGTTGCTTCCACCCAGTAACCGTCTTCCAAAACGTTGGCAAACATACGCAACTGGTTTACAGTACGACCACGTTCACCAGTGATTCTTCCTTCCGGCAAACCTGTTTCTGCGCAGGCACGCCGGATTAAGTTATCTCCCAGAAGTTCGATTTCTTCCGCTATCAAACGTAAAAAATCAGCACGCTCCTTTCCGCTTTTATTCTTGTACTCTGCATATGCCGATGCTGATTTATTCACCGCTTCTTCCAATTCCCCGGTTGTTGCCTGAACAAAAAGCTCGGGCATCTCTTCAAGCGTAAGCGGACTAAAGGTTTGAAATGTTGTTGAACCCTGCGACGATAAATTAAAACCTATTATATTTTTTCCGTGTATCATATGCGATATTTTAGAGGTTCAGGTAATCCGGTAATTCAGGACGAGTTTTCAAAGCTGCATTTAAAATTGACAAAACACGCTCACGCTCCTCTCCTTCCAATGGCAAACGTGGTGCACGGACATTTTCATTTCCCAATCCGGTAAGACGCTCCGCCAATTTGATATTTTGAACCAATTTTGTTGAAACATCGAGTTCCAAAACCGGCAAAAACCAGCTATAAATTTTGAGTGCTTCGTCAATTTTTCCTGCTTTGATTAGGCGGTAAATGGCCACAGTTTCTTTTGGAAAGGCACAAACCAAACCCGCAACCCAGCCATCGGCACCCATTAATAAACTTTCCATACCCAAAGTATCAACTCCGGTTAAAACCGCAAAACGATCGCCAAAAGCATTTTTCATACGCGTTACATTCGAAATATCGCGCGTTGACTCTTTTACTGCC
Source organism: Maribellus comscasis (assembly GCF_009762775.1). Lineage (GTDB taxonomy): Bacteria > Bacteroidota > Bacteroidia > Bacteroidales > Prolixibacteraceae > Draconibacterium > Draconibacterium comscasis. The sequence goes on from NZ_CP046401.1 coordinate 1,817,241, forward strand.
TGAATGGTTGGCAAATCTTCCAACTGCCTGAAAATTTCAGGAGATAACCATATTTTATAATCTACCGGATTATTGTACAAAATAATGGGCAATTCAGTTGCTGTTGCCACTTCACGCAAAAAAGTTACTGTTTCCCGTTCATCGGAAGTGTAGCGCATTGGCGGAAGCAACATTAATCCATCTGCTCCAAAATCTCGTGCTTTTAACGCTGCATCAACAGCAAATTTTGTCGACTGTTCGGCGATATTCATCAATACCGAAATCCTGTTTTTTGATGCACTTTTCGTATGTTTTAACAAGGCATCTTTTTCCTCCTGCAATAAAGTGCTGGCTTCTCCCAGCGATCCCCCGAGGATAATGCCATCTACTCCGGCTTCAATTTGAGCTTCAAGATTTACATCAAATGCTTCAAAATCCAACTCATCAGCCGATGTAAACTTTGTTGTAATTGCGGGAAATATTCCCTTCCATTCAAAATTCATGTTGTCTTATTTTATCTATTAAATATTTAATCACCTTTTATTCTTCAAAAATAGTTTAAAGCTGTAACACGAACTGTTTTGATATTATCATGAACCAATACTATCTTATCTATGTTTTATCAAACAAACCATTATTAGGGAATATTATATATTATTTAAGATTACTTTTTTAAAAAACCGATATGAAAATTCTACCTTTCAAAATTGCGAAACCCATCGATCAATCCATTTGGATTCAAAATGACACGCTCCCCCACCTCTATGATATTTTACACCAGCACAACGAGTTCCAGATTACACTTATAAAAAAAAGTACCGGTAATGTGATTGCCGGCAACCAGTTTGTCGCATTTCAACCCGGTGATATTTTTGTTTTTGGTTCGGGCTTACCACATGCCCTTCGAAACGATCCGGAATATTACCACGAAGAAAACGGCCTAAAGGCACAGGCTTTATCCATATATTTTGAAAGTGAAGTTTTTGGCGAGGCATTCTGGAACCTCCCTGAAACTAAAATGATAAAAGAATACATGCAAAAAGCCAGGCGCGGACTTTTTTACCCCGGCGCTTTTCATCCAAAAGAAGCGGAAATTATTGAAAAGGTTTCAAAAGAAAACCAAATAAACAGGTTACTTCTCGCATTGCAACTGGTAACCCGTCTTTCCAAATCTAATCATGGGCAGATTCTTGCAACCGAAGGGATGTATAACAACCTGAATGAAACCGATGAAAAACGTCTTGATGCTGTTTTCCGGTTTACCTTAAATGAATTTTACAGGCCAATTAGCCTGGAGGAGGTTGCCGGAGTTTCAAATATGACAGTAAATTCGTTTTGCCGCTACTTCAAAACACGAACACGAAAAACTTACATCGATTTTTTAACAGAGTACCGAATCGGGCAGGCCTGTAAATTGCTGCAGCAGGAAGAATTTAATATTTCAGATATTTGCTACCGTGTCGGTTTTGGAAACCTGTCGAATTTTAACCGGAAGTTTAAAGAGATAAACGGATGCACACCAAAACAATTCAGAAAAAGACAAATGCTTCAAAACCTTACAAATTAATTGTGATTCTTAAAATCAAATCCATAATTTTATCGCTCAAACAAACATAAAACAATCGTCGTTTATGAAAAACAAATTTGGGTTTGCAGGAATTTTAGCACTCGTAATTTTTCAAATCGGATGTACACAACAACCTTCCACCGATCTTTCCGAAACCGCTTTTATTCCAAAACCGGTTAGTATTGATGTTACCGGAAATTCTTTTGAATTAAAAGAATCATCTGTTATTTATTATGAAGAAAGTGTAGAAGGACTTCAAACGGTAGCTGAATACCTTGCCCTGGAAATCAAACGGACTTCCGGCGTAAATTTAAAGGTGGAGTCGACAAATGCAACACCTAAAAAAGGAGTATATTTTACTGTTGTAAACGAAGATTCAAAATTAGATACCGAGGGCTACGAGCTAAATATTGGCAAAAAACTGATTGCAATAAAAGCCAAAACAGTTGCGGGATGTTTTTATGGTGTGCAGACCTTGTTACAAATTATTCCGGAGAAACTGCATGCTGAAGATCCGATAGAATTTGCAACGGGTATCATTCGCGATTTCCCTGAGTTCGGATACCGTGGAGCGATGCTGGATGTTTCACGTCATTTTTTTAATGTTGAAGAGGTTAAACAATTTATTGATTTTCTGGCCATGTATAAAATGAATATACTGCATTTGCATTTGTCAGACGACCAGGGATGGAGAATTGAAATAAAGTCGTGGCCAAAATTAACAGAAATAGGCGGAAGTACGGAAGTTGGTGGCGGAACCGGTGGCTTTTACACCCAGGAACAATATACGGAACTGGTAAAATATGCACAGGAGAGGCAAATTACAATCATCCCCGAAATTGACATGCCGGGGCACACCAATGCTGCACTGGCTTCTTATGCCGAATTAAATTGCGATGGAAAAGCCCGTGAATTATACACCGGAACAGAAGTTGGGTTCAGTACATTTTGTACTGACAAAGAAATAACCTACCAGTTTATTGATGATGTAATTCGGGAGTTGGCCGCTTTAACACCGGGACCGTACATTCATATTGGCGGCGATGAGTCGCATGTTACAGCCCACGATGATTATGTTTATTTTGTAAACCGGGTTCAGCCAATTGTATTAAAATACGGCAAAAAAGTAATTGGTTGGGACGAAATTGCCAATGCTGAACTGGTTGACGATGCCACGGTTCAGTTTTGGGCCGACGTGGAAAACACAACAACGGGAGTTGAAAAAGGTGCCAGGGTAATCATGTCGCCGGCAGCACGGGCCTACCTCGATATGCAGTACGATTCCACAACTCACCTCGGGTTACACTGGGCGGGTTATATTGAAGTTGATCATGGATATACATGGAACCCGGCAACACTGGTACCCGGAGTTACCAAAGAAAACATCATCGGAGTTGAAGCCCCTCTTTGGTCGGAAACAGTCACAAATATGGATGAAGTAGAATTTCTGGTTTTTCCGCGCTTACCCGGTTATGCGGAAATTGGCTGGACAGCTCCTGAAAAAAGAGACTGGAACGAATACAAAATGCGTCTGGCAAAACATGGAAAACGATTTGAAGACTTAGGAATCAATTTTTATAAGTCGAAGCGGGTTCCGTGGGAAGAATAAGAAATTTTTAGCAAACAGAATAAAATCAGCAAGGCGGGATGCAGAAAATGCATCCCGTTTTTTTTAGTTAAATTCAACACGGGCAATTCGTCCCTCTGCACCGGCAACAAAACCAGCTAATTTTCCCAGCACGGCACGAAATGTATAATAATTGGTTTCAACAAGAAAACTCCAGTTCTTTCCCCCGTCAGCTGAAAGATCACAGCCTGTTTTGCCAATAGCAAAGAAGAAACTTTCGTTTTCACCAGCAACAAACTGCGCGCAAGAGCGGTATTCATCAGGCATTTTTTTTGCGGAAATCCAGTTCTTTCCCCCGTCGGTTGTGTAAGCAGCAATCTGTTTATTTTGCTCAGGTTTGTCATATGTGCCGCCAATAACAACTCCTTCCCTCTCATTCTTAAAACTAATCGAAAAAATTCCGGACGACGGTTTTCCCTGAATCATTGGTGTTGTTACAAGTTCCCAGTTTTCACCAAAATCTTCCGAATAAAAAACGCGGGCTGCTGCTCCTCCCGTTGCAATCCATGCCTTCCCTGAGGATAAAAATTCAATACAGGTATTTGATGCGGCAAAATGAGCTTCTCCATCCACCACAGCCGGAAGGTTCTCTATCTTTCTCCAGTTTTTCCCTCCATCTGTCGTTTTTATCAGCAAAGGCTTTCCGTCAATCTGGTCGCTTACCGCCAGCCCTGTATCACTGTCGGAAAATTTCACGCTGTCGAAAAAAGCGCCATGCGCAGCATTTTTATACACCACCTTCCAGCTTTTTCCACCGTCTTCGGTTAAAAAACCAAAATCGGGTCCGGCAACTCCAAAAACCAGGGCCTTGTTTTTATCCCACGCATGAATACTTCTGAAGTCATTCGCTGTTTGCCCGGTAACCTTCACATCAATCCAATTCTTGCCTCCGTCAGTTGACCGCAAAACAGTTCCGCCAGAACCACTCGCCCAAATCACGTTTTCATCCACAACAAACAACCCCCGAATACTCGCATCGGAATTTGTCTGCAATTCCACAAATTCAAATTTGATATTTGTCAATGTTTCATCTTTTTTCTGCTCAACAGCAGATGTGAAAATATTTAGTGTCCAGACTAAAATAATTCCTGGAAGTAAATGATTCATATTTTTACTGTTTTATCAAGGGTACAAATCTAACTTTTATTCATGTTATTGTTGATCTATTAACTTTCTTCCCAAAAATTTGGGTTCTTTTTTTCTTACTTTTGTCTGCAACTACAACCAGCTATGCGTAAAGTAACGGAAATTAATAAAGTTATAAATGAACTTCGTAAAGGTAAAATTCCCGCCTACGAGAAATTATTTAAACTCTATTACCCCAGATTATTTAAATATGCGCATCATTTTCTGGAAGATTCTTTTGTTACAGAAGATCTCATTCAGGAAGTTTTTATTGAAGTATGGGACAAAAGAAAATTGTTTGTGAGCGAGAAGCAATTTACCTCCTATCTTTTCAAAATAGTCCGAAATAAATGTCTGAATATATTAAAACGAAAAGTAATAGAAGAAAAATACTTAAGCTATCAGGCTCAGTTAAAATCAGAGGAGTTATATCACATAAGTTTTCGCATTGAGGACGATTTTGATTCCATGGAGAAGAATCTGTCTCAAATTATTGAAGATGTTATCACTCAAATGCCTGACCGTTGCCGTGAAGCCTTTCGCTTAAAATGGATTGAGGGCAAAAAAATACGGGAGATTTCAAAAATCATGAATATTTCTACTACGATGGTCGACAAACATCTGGCCAAGGGGCTTGAAATTGCACGGGAAAAACTTATACCGCCGTTGTTGCTGTTATATATTTGCACAAAAGGTGAAAATACTTAAAGCGACAAAAGGTAAAAATGAAGTCTACACAGCACTCTGCTTTCCCTTCTCAAAAAATATAACTTTTCAGGTTGGTAAAATTAAAACTGGATTGTCTATTCTATACAACCACGCATAAAAGTATGAGTACAGAAGATATAAAAGAGTTAATTCAAAAATTTTTGGAGGGAAAACTTTCGGAAGAAAAAGAGGAATTCCTGCTTTCCTGGATAAAAAAGAGCGAAACAAACAAAAATCTTTTTCTTTCGGAGCAGGAGAATTTACAAAATAATTTACTCTCTTCAACTGATCGCCGACTGGAAATGAGATGGCGCTCGTTATTGAAAAAAACTCAAAATACAGAAAAACATCAAAAAGGAAAAATAAGATTACGAAGAACTGCTTCTGTAGCTGCAGCATTTATTTTGGGGGTTTTGTTCACTTTTTGGGCAAGTGAAACCCGGAACGTAACATCAGCATTGGTTACTCAAAACATCTCAACTCCCCTGGGAGCAAAGACAAATTTTGAATTACCCGATGGTTCTGTAGTTTGGCTCAACTCCGGTTCTAAGCTTTCCTACCCTTCAGAATTTGGAGATATTCGTTCAGTAAAACTCACAGGTGAAGCATTCTTTGATGTCAAAAAAGACAAAAAACATTTTGTCATTTCAACAGAATATGGCAACGTAGAAGTTCAGGGTACATCGTTTAATGTAAAAGCTTTCAAAAATGAAGTTTTTGAGACGACGCTTGTTTCGGGAATTGTAAGCATTACCGAAAAAAATACAAAAAAACGGGTTACTCTGCATCCCGGACAGCAAGCCGATATTTTGGAATCAAAAATTAGTGTAAAAAATGTCGATACTGAACTTTACACTTCGTGGAAAGAGGGAAAACTTATCTTCAGGGAAGAATATTTACCCTCGGCAGTTAAACGACTTGAAAGATGGTATAATGTTACGATTGAACTGGACGACGATCCGCGGTTATCAAAAATCTGGTATTCGGGAACACTTGAAATGGAGTCTTTCAGCGAAGTATTGGAATTACTAAAGGTTACGGCTCCGATATCGTATCATTACAATGAAAAAACCCGTACAATACGGATATTTTATGACTAGATAATTTTTCAACCTTAAACGAAATGCCTATGTAAAAACTCTTTAAACCTGAATCCTTATGATTTCAAGAGAATAAAATCATTTTTACTCTTAAAAATTGAAGATTCGCCTTTAACCTATTTATAAAAAAAGAGGCAAAACCACTGTCCGCCAAGTCATGTGATATTCACCTCTTAAGAATTTTGATTTAACACAAGTAATTAAACCAAAAAGCAAAATTATGAAAAAAATTCGGTTATGCCCGGGTAACATGCCCGTGGCATATAAAATGCTAATGAAAATGAAACTAACAGTCTTTCTAATTCTAATCACATTTTTAGGCAGTATCGCTTCAGAAAGCTATTCGCAGTCAACGAGGCTAACCTTAAATATAAGGAATTCAACCGTGAAAGAAATTCTAGGCCAGATTGAAGATCAAAGTGAATTTCGTTTTTTTTACAGCGATAGAGTGGATGTTGACAGAGTCACGTCAATCTCCCAAAAAAATAAAAGAATCTTCGAGATTCTGGATGAATTATTTGACAATACCGGAGTCACCTACGAAGTAAGAGGCCGGCAAATAGCGCTTTCCAAAGACGAAGAGATCACTAATTTTTCTTTTCTGCAGAGTCGCCAACAGCCAAATACCGTCACAGGTACCGTGACAGACGAGAATGGAGAACCGCTCCCCGGTGTAACTGTAATGATTAAAGGTACAATGCAGGGTACGATAACCAATATTGATGGAAATTACACACTGCAAAGTATTCCAGCAGAAGGGGTTCTGGTATTTTCGTTTGTCGGAATGAGATCACAGGAAATTGAGGTTGGTAATCAAACTTCAATTGATGTAAGCATGGTTACCGATGCAATTGGTATAGACGAAGTTGTAGCTATTGGTTATGGAGTAACAAAAAAATCGGATTTAACTGGTTCCATAACAACCGTAAAATCTGAAGATCTCGAAAATGTAAAAATGCAGTCAATAGACCAGGGACTTGTCGGAAGGGCCGCAGGTGTTCAGGTAATCAGTTCATCTGGTGTTCCGGGGTCAGCACCCGCGGTTAGAATCCGTGGAACGACTTCTCTGCAAGGTGCCAACGAACCGCTGTATGTCATTGACGGATTCCCTATTTATGCAGGCGGAGGCAGTGGCAATGCAGGTGGGCAGGCTGGATCGTCCAACATCAGCGGTATTTCCAGCATTAATCCGAATGACATCGCCAGTATCGAGATATTGAAAGATGCTTCGGCAACTGCAATATACGGTGCAAGGGCAGCAAATGGCGTAGTTCTGATAACTACAAAATCCGGATCGATCGGAAATGATAAAATCTCGTTTTCTGCAAATTATGGTTTCCAAAACATTACCCAAAAACTTGATATGATGGATGCCTATAATTATGCATTGTTACAAAATGAAGCAGTGGTGAACGATGGCGGAGCTGCCATATATTCAGATGAAGACCTGGCAGAAATTCAAAGCCATCCTGAATTGGCAACGAACTGGCAAGATGAGGTATTTGTAACGGCTCCAACGCAGGAATACAATATTGCTTTTACAGGCGGAGATAAAAAGACAAATTATGCAATAACCGGTGGATATCTTAAACAAGACGGTATTGTTAAGAACACGGATTTTGAACGTTTTACAGCACGATTAAATCTTAGCCGTCAGATGAACAATTGGTTAAAAGCAGGAACACATATCACCGCCAACAGAATTTTTTCAAATCAACAAAACACAGACGCCGGTAATGTCATCAGAGGCGCTCAGCAGTTTAATCCAATATTTCCAATTTATGAAGGAGAGGGTTATTCTTTTGTCCCGATGAACGATGGCGGATATACCGATGTTAACGACGGCATATTAATCAATAATCCGGTTGCCACTGTTAATGAAGTGCTTCGGCAAACTCAACGAAATGGTATTCTGGGCGACATTTTTGTAGAAATTAAACTTACCCCTCATTTAATAGCGAAAGTAACAGGTGGTGCCAATATATCAAACGTCAAGAATGACACCTATTTACCCATGTCAACACGTGAAGGAGTTGGAAATTCCGGAGTTGGCACAATTGCTTACAACCTTAACCAAAACTGGCTAAATGAGAATACGTTAAGCTATATTAATGATTTTGGTGAACATTCAGTAAGTGCGGTCGTTGGTGCTACTTTTCAGGAAAACTATTTTGAAGGTGTTTCAGCGTCTTCTCAAGGATATACCAACGATATTCTTCAGGAAAACAATTTAGACGGTGGCGAAGTCTACAATACACCATATTCAAGTAAAACCCGGTGGGGTTTGATATCATATCTCGGTCGTGTTAACTATTCTTATAAAAGTAAATACCTGGCTACAATAGCAGGGAGGATTGACGGGTCCTCAAGATTTGGAGCTGACAACAAATACGCTTTCTTTCCTTCAGGTTCTATCGCGTGGAGAGCAAGTGAAGAGGAGTTTATCAAAAATCTGAATGTATTTTCAAATTTGAAAATTCGCGGAAGTTTTGGATACACCGGTAATCAGGAGATTGGACTGTACAACTCACTACCAACAACAGGAACCCAAACTTATACGTGGGGTGATGGTTCGCTCGCAACCGGAGTTAGTCCGAATAAAATTCCAAACCCGGGTCTGAAATGGGAAAAAACCGGGCAATTTGATTTTGGTGTTGATTTCGGCTTTTTTAACAACAGACTGGGTGTTACGGTCGACTATTATCATAAAAAAACCACTCAAATGTTGTATAGTGAGCAAGTACCTTATTCTTCCGGTTTTACTAATTTCCTTAATAATATTGGCAGCATGCAAAACAAGGGAATAGAGTTGGAAATAAGGGGTGATATTTTCACAGGAGATTTTAAATGGGATGCCAATTTTAACCTGTCTGCAAACCGGAATAAAGTACTTAGTCTTGCGGGAGTTTTGTACAAAGATGTGGGGGCAACTCAGGGCGATGTAAAAATTGACAACTGGCTCAGACGTATTTGGGTAGGAGAATCAATTGGTGCATTCTTTGGATGGCAGTTTGATGGAATTTTCCAGAATCAGGATGAAGTTGACGCACATAATCAGACCATTGGAAATGCCTGGATTGGAGGAAGAAGATATAAAGATGTATCCAGCGAAGACGATAATCCCGAGGACGGAAAATATACAGGTGCACCCGATGGAATAGTTGACAACGCTGACAGACAAATTATCGGGAATGCTCTTCCTGATTTTATTGGAGGTATGAACAACAATTTGTCATATAAGAACTTTAATCTTAATGTTTTCTTCCAATGGTCGGTAGGAAATGATATCTTCAGCTATGATAAAACGCAGCTTACATTGCCAACAGGAGGACAAAATGTATTAGCTTATATGACAGATCGCTGGACATCTTCAAATCCAAGCAATGTGTTGCCAAAAGCTACAACAAACAGACAGATTGTGATTAATGATTATTACGTGGAAGATGGATCCTACCTGAAAATTAAAAATATCCTGCTTGGTTACACATTCCCTCAATCATTGATTAGAGGTATTGACAGGCTTAATGTCTACTGTTCACTAAATAACTTTATCACTTTCACCAAATACTCAGGATATGATCCTGAAGTGAGTTACAGGGGTGCTTCAAATCTTACTATGGGAGAAGATTACAGTACATACCCTCAGTCGAAAACTGTGATGTTTGGTGTTAAAATTGATTTTTAATTTTAAAAATTGAAAAAGTATAAAATTATGAAAAAGCTGATATGTTTAATATTAATAATAATACCTGCAACCCTTTTTAATTCGTGTAGCGATTTTCTTGAGGAGAATCCCGTTGACAGGTATGTGGTAAGTAATGTATATACTGATGAAGCGGGAGCTATAGCATCAGTAACTGCAGTATACAACAGGCTGTATTCTCTATATGAAAGACTTATGTATTTGGTATTTGACTTACCCGTGGATGACGAGAAGAACGGGCAAGGTATGCCAAACCAATATCTACAAAATCTGGAATATATGAGACATACACCAAACAATACGTTTATAAGGAATTTCTGGAGGGATAGTTACAATGCAATCTACAGAGCAAACAGTGCCCTCGAACAGATTCCAAATATAGAAATGGATGAAACACTGAAAACCAGGTTGATAAATGAAGCAAAATTTCTCAGAGCATTATACTATTTCAATTTGGTGAGGGCATTTGGTGATGTCCCGCTGGCGCTTGGGACAAGTATAGAAGAAACAGTAACAGAGCGTGCCCCGGTGAGCGAAGTATATGCCCAAATTATTAATGATTTAAATGATGCAAAGGCATTACCCAAAAGCTATTCAGGATCAGATGTAGGAAGGGCAACCAGCGGAGCTGCATCAGTGCTTCTTGGTTATGTTTATGCAACGATGAAAAATTGGAGTGCAGCTGTAACAGAGTTAGGTGCTGTTGTTGATAACGAAGGTTCTTATGGATATGGACTTTGGGACGATTTAAAAGACAATTACCGGATTGCTACAGAAAATGGCAAAGAGTGTGTATTTAGTGTTCAATTTGCAGATCCTCCCTCCAATGGGAACGGCGACATGCAGCTTTCCGGTCCAAAATATACATTACAAGCCGAATATGGAATCATTGCAATACCGGGAATACAGGGATGTAATGAAGCAGATATTCCTTGTGAAGAACTTTACAGCCAATACGATGACGAAGACCAGAGAAAGTTTATAATTTTTAGCAAGGAATTTGTTAGCCCGACGAATGGGCAGACCTATTATACACAGATTCCTGTTTATCATTCGCATTGGGAAGATGGTGAGACAGTATCTGGCAATTCAGATTGTAACACCTATGTTCTTCGTTACGCAGATGCATTATTATTGTATGCAGAAGCTTTGAATGAGAACGGAGATCCCGAAAATGCTTACACCCATCTCCAGAGAGTAAGAAGCAGAGCTTATAAAAATGATTCCAAGGGTGTTTTGGAAGGAGATAAAACACAGGAAAATGTCAGAGCATGGGTGCGACAGGAACGTTGGCAAGAACTTGCCCACGAAGGGAAAAGATGGTTTGATCTGGTTCGCTGGGGAATACTAAAGGAAAGAATGACAGAACATGCGAACAACGAAGTTGCCCTTGGTGGTTACGAATCACATAAAAAACAAGAAATTATTGCAAATTTTAAAGATGCGATGAACCTTATGCCCATTCCTCAGGAAGAACTCGACGCCAACCAATTGTTGGTTCAAAATCCAGGATGGGAATAGATAGTCGATTTTTGTTTAGTTAATGTTACAGATAGCTTTCAGTTCATCTGAAAGCTATCCCTTCTTAAATATTGTATTAATTTTACGATAATCAACTTTTAAGATAGAAACTATGTACCAAAATTATCAAATCCGAATTGTCTTTTTACTGGCTATTTTCAGCGTGTTAATTATCTCCTGTTCTCCCCAACAGGAAGAAACCAGGCAGCCGCCAAATATCATTTATATCATGAGTGACGACCATGCCTACCAGGCAATCAGCGCGTATGGTTATGGTTTAAACGAAACGCCAAATATTGACAGACTGGCAAACGAAGGAGCAATTTTCACCAGGGCTTGTGTAACCAACTCCATTTGTGCCCCCAGCAGGGCGGTCATGTTAACCGGAAAACACAGCTTTGTAAATGGTAAAGTGGACAATGTTCAGCCTTTTAACTGGGATCAGCCCAATTTCCCAAAATTACTACAGGCAGCCGGGTACCAAACCGCAATGATCGGTAAAATCCATTTGGATGGCAGCCCGCAGGGATTTGATTATTCAATGGTGTTACGGGGCCAAGGCAATTATTACAATCCTGAGTTTATGGTTAACGGGAGTGGAAAATGGGAACGGATTGAAGGTTATTGCACCGACATCATTACCGACAGTTTGCTGAACTGGCTGCAACACAAAAGAGACCCAAACAAACCCTTTTGCGCTTTATACCACCAAAAAGCTCCGCACCGTAACTGGAAACCGGCTCAGGAATATCTTACGTTGTTCGACGATAAAACATTTGAGCCTCCATCCAACTACTTCGATGATTATAAAAACCGGGGAACTGCTGCAAAAGAACAGGAGATGAAAGTTGACGGTCATGCGCAATGGGGACACGATTTCAAAATGATTGTTGACCCCAATGGAGACAGCACAGGATTTATGAATCAACTAAAACGTTTCAACCAGGAACAGCTGGATGACTGGCTGGCGGCATATACTCCAAAAAATGAAGCGATGAAAGCACAAAAGCTTTCAGAGAAAGAAGTTGCACTTTGGAAATTTAACCGTTACATCAAAGATTATCTGCGCTGCATCCAATCAGTTGACGACGGTGTGGGCGAATTGCTTGATTATCTTGATAAATCAGGATTAGCTGAAAATACAATCATAGTTTACACTTCCGACCAGGGATTTTATCTTGGTGAACATGGCTGGTTTGACAAACGGTTTATGTATGAAGAATCGTTCAAAACACCACTTCTTGTAAGGTACCCGAAAGAGATTAAACCCAACACAAAAATTGCAAAGTTGGTTCAGAATCTCGACTTTGCTCCTACTTTTCTTGATTATGCAGGTGTTGAAATTCCGGAAGAAATGCAGGGAGAATCTTTCCGCAAACTGGTAAGCGGAGAAACAGATGAGTGGCGTGATGCTGTTTATTACACCTACTATGAATATCCGTCGGTTCACATGGTAAAACGCCATTACGGTGTTGCAACTGAACGTTATAAACTGATGCATTTTTACTATGATATTGACGAATGGGAAATGTATGATTTGGAAAAAGACCCGACTGAAATGCATAATATTTATGACGACCCGGCCTATGCAGACGTTCAAGAAATGATGCACGAAAAACTAACAGAATTGCGCAAATATTATGGCGACAGCGACGAGATGGATCAAAAATACCTCAAGGAATATCTCGATGTAATGGAACAAAGAAGACAAGCAAGAGAGGCACGTCAGTAACAGTAAAAGGGGTGAGTTTTTACACTGTATATGGCACAAAGCTTAAATGTATTCTTAAAACTTTTAATTTAAAAAATCACCCGGGAGAAAGAAATATAATCTAAAAAACGGTCAAATCATCCACAACAAAAATGAAAAATCACAAAATGAAGCGAAATCTATTAAAATCACTTTTCATTGTCGCAGTTATAACAGGAATTTTTGCTTGTACCTCTACTCCTCAAAAAGAGGAGCAAAAACCCAATATCATCTATATAATGAGCGACGATCACGGCTACCAGGCAATTAGCGCATACGGTTTTGGTATTAACCAAACGCCGAATATCGATCGGATCGCCGAAGGAGGGGCTATTTTCACCAGATCATGTGTCACCAATTCGCTTTGTGCACCAAGCCGGGCTGTTTTACTCACCGGAAAACACAGTTTTAAAAATGGCAAAGTAGATAATGTACAAGCCTTTAACTGGGATCAACCCAATTTTCCCAAAATACTTCAGGCCAATGGTTACCAAACAGCGATGATTGGAAAAATCCACCTGGATGGAATTCCGCAGGGGTTTGATTTTTCAATGGTACTTCCCGGACAAGGAAACTACTATAACCCTGATTTCCTTATTGAAGGCAAAAAAGTGCAAAAAAAGGGATACGTTACTGAGATTATTACAGAAACAGCCCTCGACTGGTTAAAAAATAAACGTGATCAGAATAAACCATTTTGTCTGCTGTATCATCAAAAGGCCCCCCACCGCGAATGGATGCCCGCCGAAAAATATTACAAACAATACACTAAAATGGAATTTGAAGAGCCCGCTACTCTTTTTGATGATTTTGAAGGCAGAGGAACAGCAGCAAAAGAAGCTGAAATGAATATTTTGAAACATCAGAATTGGGCCGGCGATTCAAAACTTTATCCTGAGGTAATGGACGAGCTTGGGATAGAAGAAACCTCAAACTGGGGAGTAAATGCTTTTAATAACAACACCGGAAGAATGGATGAAGTCCAAAAAGCTGCCTGGGACGCTGTGTATCAACCTATAAATGAAGAATTCAAAAAAATCTATCCGTCGATAAAATCAGACAAAAAAGAACTGATGCATTGGCGCTACGAACGTTATATGCAGGATTATTTAGCTTGTATTGCATCGGTTGACGAAGGAGTTGGAAAATTGCTCGATTATCTGGATGAAGCAGGACTGGCCGACAATACCATTGTTGTTTACACTTCCGACCAGGGTTTTTACCTCGGAGAGCATGGCTGGTTTGATAAACGTTTTATGTACAAAGAGTCTTTCAGAACACCGTTGCTCATACGATATCCCAAAGAAATTAAACCGGGAACAAAAATTAACAAGTTGGTTCAAAACCTTGACTTTGCCCCCACATTTCTTGATTATGCGGGATTGGAAACTCCCACCGAAATGCAGGGAGAGTCTTTCCGCGACCTCGTAGGTGGCAAAACAGAACAATTCCGCGATTTTGCTTATTACACCTATTATGAATACCCGTCTATTCACATGGTAAAAAGGCACTACGGCGTAGCTACCGACAGGTATAAACTCATCCACTTTTATTATGATATTGATGAATGGGAATTATACGATTTGGAAGAAGATCCAATGGAAATGAAAAATGTATACGACGATCCGGCGTATGCCGACGTTCGGGAAATGATGCACGAAAAACTCGACACTGCCAGAGAATATTACGAAGACAGCGATGCTAACGATCAAAAATATCTGAAAGCCTACCTCGATGTTCAGGCACAATGATAAAATAATAATGAATTAAAGAAGTCAAATGAGTTTATTTAGCGCTGCCATAGTAAGAATAAATTCCCTGAGCAGGTACTTATTTCTTTTGTGTTGGTTTATCCTGCCAAATTTTTCAAATGCCCAACCCAATATTTTGCTCATATTCTCCGATGATCTGAACACACGTATAGGCCCTTATATGGATGTAAACAAACACACACCAAACCTTGACCGATTGGCAAGTGAAGGCGTTATGTTTACCAGAGCTTATTGCCAGTATCCGCTTTGCGGACCGTCAAGAGCATCGATTATGAGTGGTTTATACCCGGCAAGCAACGGCGTTTTGGTAAATGACGACAAACCTGGTAGCTACAAAAAAATAAACCCGGCTTTAAAAGACCATCCGTCAATGGCTGGATTTTTCAGGGAACAGGGGTATTTCACGGCCCGCGTATCAAAAATATTTCATATGGGAGTACCCGGTGGAATTGAACGCGGAGAACCGGGAGGCGACGACCCCACCTCATGGGATTACGCTTTTAACGTGATGGGACCGGAAACCCTGAGCCCGGGTAAACTGGAGTTGCTTTCCCCAAAAAGCCTTCATTACGGAGGCAACTTTGCGCGAATGATTTTACCCGATTCACTACGTTTTTACCAAACCGACTATATCGCCGCCAACCAGGCCATTGCCATCCTCGAAAGTCGTGCGAAAAAGCCGGCTGAAGGCGCAACAAACAAAAAAAAGATAAAACCGGATGCTCCTTTTTTCCTGGCCGTTGGATTTGTAAGACCTCACGTTCCGCTTATTTCAACTGAAAGTTGTTTTGCCCATTATCCCGACGAAGAGTCGGTTCTGCCACCGGTTGTGGTTAGCGATGATGTACCGGAACAGGCACTTCGGAGACAAAACGAAAAAATCTGGGGTATGAATGAACTTCAGAAAAAGAAAACCATAAGTTCATATATGGCCAGTGTGCGGTTTATGGATCAACAGGTTGGGCGGCTTCTAAACACGATCGACCAACTGGATTTACGCAAAAACACCATCGTAATTTTCCTTTCCGATCATGGTTACAATTTAGGTGAACACGATTGCTGGTCCAAAACCAGTTTATGGGAAGGGACCGTCAGGGTACCATTGATTATTTCAGTTCCTGGAACAGAGGATAATTACAGAGGGGAGTTTCAATCCATTGTTGAACTTATTGATCTTTACCCGACATTGGTTGATCTCTGCGGATATTCAAAAGAAGCCCCTGATATTTTGCAGGGTCAAAGCCTCGCTGACGTCATAAAAAATGGCGAGCAAGCGGATAAAAAAACTGACGCATTTACGGTAACCGACCGGGGTGAATCGGGAACTTTGGTTTTTGGCGACTACAGATACACGCGTTGGGGAGCCGAAGTTGGGGAAGAAAATGAGGAATTGTATAACCACATATCAGACCCGGAAGAACATAAAAATCTGGTAAATGATGCCTCTGCAAAAAACGACCTGGAAACAATGAGAAAAAGATTTGATGCGGCAAAAGAGAAATCAACAAAATCACTAACTCAATAAAATGAAACCAACAAAATTAACCTCGATATTTCTGATAATACTGGTTTTAGTTTCTGTATTGTCAGGATGCAACTCTGACTCTGGCGAGCAGCAGAAACAAAGACCCAACATTATTTTTATCATGGCCGATGATCATGCCTACCAGGCGATAAGCGCTTATGGTGGAGATTTGGCTGAAATCGCACCAACACCTAACATCGACCGTTTGGCCGAAGCGGGTATGCGTTTTAACCACTGTCTGGTTACCAACTCCATTTGCGGACCTTCGCGTGCCACAATCCTCTCCGGAAAGTATAGCCATGAGAATGGTTTTATTGATAACACAATGGGCTCCAGGTTTGATTTTAGCCAGCAATCTTATGCCAAGGTTCTTCAAAGAGCAGGTTACAAAACTGCAGTAATCGGCAAACTCCATTTGGGAGGCACGCCTACAGGTTTTGATTATTTTGATATTCTTCCCGGGCAGGGAAGTTATTACAATCCCACATTCATCAACCAAAATGGCCAGTACAATATGGAAGGTTATACCACTGAGATTATTACTGACAAAACCATCCAATGGCTCAGCGGTGTAAAAGATTCAACAACGCCTTTTATGGTGATGATGTGGCACAAAGCCCCGCACCGGGCATGGGACCCCGGCCCCAACGAACTGGGGATGTACGAGGATGTAACTTTCCCCGAACCGGCAACGCTTTTTGACGACTATTCCGGAGACCGGGAGGCAGCAGCCCAAAACAATATGACCATTGCTCATACCATGACCCTTGAGCGGGATCTGAAAATGACAGACCAGCCACGCCGGGGCTTAAACGAAGAACAGCTAAAACACTGGAATGCAGTGTACGGGCCTATTTATGGAGAATTCAAAAAAACCAATCCAACAGGTAAAGATTTAGTGCGCTTTAAATACCAGCGCTACATGAGAGATTATCTGGCGTGTATATCAGCAGTTGATAAAAGTGTCGGTAAACTGCTGGACTATTTAAAGGAAACCGGACTGGATAAAAATACAATAGTAGTTTACAGTTCCGACCAGGGTTTTTACCTGGGTGAACACGGATGGTTTGACAAACGCTGGATGTACAGAGAATCACTCAGAACGCCATTATTAATTCGCTGGCCAGGCGTTGTAGACCCCGGAACCGTAAACAACGACCTGGTGTCCAACCTCGATTTTGGAGAAACCTTTATCGATATTGCCGGAGCTAATGTTCCCCCTGAAATGCAGGGACGAAGCATGCTGCCCATTCTAAAAGGAGAGACACCTGCTGACTGGAGAAAAGTACACTATTATCACTATTACGAACATCCGTCAGAACACAACGTAATGCGTCATTACGGGATTACCACCAACAAATATAAACTTATTCATTTCTATTATGACATCGACGACTGGGAACTTTACGATTTGGAAAAAGACCCGATGGAAATGAAAAATGTTTATGATGACCCCGCTTACGATGACATAAAGAAGGAACTTCACCAGCAGTTGGAAAAATCGAGAGAAAAATACAATGACAGTGATGTTTCAAACCAAAACTTTATAAAGGAATATAAGGAGAAAGTAAAAGAGAATCCAGGAATTGAGTACTGGAAACGATAGCTTCAAAAAAACAAATTTGAACCAAAGCCCTTCAAAGGGTAGAAAGAAAATTAATTTGATTAGTTTTGGCTAAAATATTAAAACATCAACTCTAATCTAAAAATGGCTAAAAGCAAAAATTCTGCAAATATTTTATTGATAAATACGTTTTTGATTCTGACAACTGTTGTTTTATTTGCTTGTTCCGGAGGGAAAAAAGAAAAAAACAGTCCAACCTCGCCTTCAGAAAAACAACAGCAAATAACGCAAAAGCAAACTGAATCAACACATACAATATTGCCTTCTGCAAGCAACGGTGACTTTGAAAAAGTAAAAGAATTTCTTGAAAAAGGTGCTGATGTTAATGAAAAAGATGGAGACGGTCGCACAGCGCTCATGTATGCATCTTTCAATGGCTACAAGCAGATTGTTGAAGAGCTTTTAAAATACAATGCAGATGTTAACTTAACAGATATAAACGGGCGTTCAGCATTGATGTTTGCTGCTTCAGGTCCTTTTCCTGGAACTGTAAAGATTCTCCTTGAAAAAGATGCAGAGCCTAATATTCAGGACAAAGTGGAACATTTCACGGCTTTTATGTTTTCAGCAGCCGAGGGACAACTTGAAAACATTAAAATTCTTTTGGAATATGGTGCAAATCCAAACTTAAAGGATGTTGACGGAGAAGATGCGCTGATGTTCGCTCAAAATAATGGTCACACCAAGGTAGTGGACTATTTAAAAAGTCTTTAAAATATTATGTCCATATCACAGAATGAAGAGAATTTTTTTTTGAATATCAGGATTTCTCTTCATTCCTTATAATACCTTACCAACAGAAATCCCTGCCTAAATCCCTCTTTACTATAAAATTCTTCCGATTGAAACAAAATATTCTAACGGATAATTTTAATCCTACCCCGGAAAAATTATTTTGAATAATTCTGTTTTAAATTTATCATCCGACGAAACCATTCTATTTCGTAAATTCAAACCTTAATCTAAACCTGTTCTAATGAATGTGAACTTTCGTTATCCGTTAACGATTTCATTGGTAACTGCTCCCGGAGGATTGCCTTTTGGATTTAATATCTCGGAAAACATTCCTTTTATCCTGATTTCTTTTTGTTCAAATGAATTCATAAAAGCTTGGGTGGTCAGCAGCGCAATAATCGTATATATTTTAGGTGCTTGTTACGACGAAAAACCCGGTAAAAATTTGGCAGGAAAAAATATGTTATTGATTGGACATGCGTAAATACTTGACTGTTAAGCAATAATCGACAATTTATATTTCCGGTTTTACCAGCATCTGGAAATATCTTCCTGAAACCAAAGGCCTTTCACTTGAAGAACTGGAAAAACTGATAAAAGATTCAACTAATAACATTTCATAAAACAGATTGAAAATACCGTACAATTGACGAAATTTGATATGAATTGACTTTTGAAACAGTAAACTAATTTGATTAAAACTAAACTGAATATGGACTCAAGGCAACAATTTTTAAAAACTGTAAATCATCAGCAACCCGACAGAATCGTAATTGATCTGGGCTCGACAGGGGTAACCGGTATTCATGTACAAACCATTTCTCAATTACGAAGGCACTTTGGTCTTCAGCGAAAACCCATCCGGGTAATTGAACCGTTTCAAATGCTCGGTGAGGTTGGTTGGGAACTTATCGATTCCATCGGCATCGATGTAGTTGGAGCCTGGGGTAAAAACAGCATGTTTGGCTTTTATAACCATGCCCCTTTCAAAGAATGGAAAACACCATGGGGACAACGGGTTATGGTTCCTGAGAATTTTAATGTAACAACCGATGAAAATGGAAATACACTCATGCATCCGGAAGGCGACATCTCTGTTCCCGCTTCAGCAAAGATGCCAAAATCGGGATTCTTTTTTGATGCTATCATCCGCCAGAAACCCATTGTTGAAGAGGAGTTAAATGTAGAAAATAACCTCGAAGAATTTGGATTAATAACAGACGACGAACTGGAACACTGGCGCGTTGAAGTGGACAAGGCTTATTTCTCAGGGAAAGCAGTAATTGCCAACTTTGGGGGAACTGCTCTCGGCGATATTGCCCTGGTACCCGGAATTCAACTTAAAAGCCCCAAAGGAATTCGTGACGTTGCAGAATGGTATATGAGCACCATTACACGGCCCGATTATATAAAAACCATTTTTGAAAGACAGGTTGAAATCGCAATTGAAAACCTCCGCCGTATTTTTGCAGTTGTGGGCAACAAAGTAAATGCTGTTTTTATTTGCGGAACCGATTTTGGAACCCAAACCTCAACCTTCTGTCCTCCGGAACAATTTGATGAGATGTGGCTCCCCTATTACAAAAAAATGAACAACTGGATTCATGAAAATACAGCCTGGAAAACATTTAAACATTCATGTGGCGCTGTTGAAACCTTTATGGATAGTTTTATCCGGGCTGGTTTTGATATCATTAACCCGGTTCAGATAAATGCAGCCGGGATGGATCCTAAAAAACTAAAGGAAAAATATGGCAACAATATTATTTTTTGGGGAGGCGGCGTTGACACACAAAAAATACTGCCCTTTGGAAAACCGGAGGAAGTGCGTAAACACGTACTTCAAAATTGCGAAATTTTAAACAAAAACGGAGGTTTTATTTTTAATACGGTCCACAACACGCAGGCAAATGTTCCGGCAGAAAATATTGTTGCAATGCTGGATGCAATCCGCGAATTTAACGGAAGTTAGTTTTTTCTTAAAATAGAAAAAGGAGACGGTCTCAAAAGTCTGTTTCGGCTTTATCCTGAACTTGGTTCAGGATCTTCATGATATTATTATCTATTTATTTGGATTCTCAAATAAATTCAAAAAACGACCTTAGAAACTTTTTGAGACAGTCCTTTTTTATACGAAAACCATTTAAAGAATTACTATTTAATCAGCATACTTTTCGATTCAACAAAATTATTGGACCTTAACCGGTAAAAATAAATTCCATTTTCTAATCCTTCTGCATTAAAATTAAATTTATGCTCTCCTTTCGCCATTTCTTTGTTCAACAATACCTTTAGCAACTTTCCTTCAACACTTAGTAAAGAAATACTTACCTGACTGTTTTGAGGCAGTTGGAATGGAATTATCGTATTTGACGAAACCGGATTGGGATAATTTTGTCCGAGAGAAAAAACGTTTTCGGAGTTATCAACAACAAACGCATTGGTCGCGGTTATGGTAACACTCATTGTTGTGCTGTAATCCGACATGGTTTCAGAAGTGTAGGCACTTATTCGATAGGTATATTCAACATTCACCATAACAGAAGTATCAGTGTAAGTAGCAACATTAGCCCCGGTGCTGTCGATTAGCATAAAATCACCTCCATCATCAGAACGCTCAATATAAAAACCGGTTTCGTTGTCCGAATTATCGGTCCACATCAAATCAACATCTTCAGTCCCTGCCGTTGCTGACAAATCGGAAGGAGCATCAGGCGTTTCAACAACGTTTCCACCTCCTGTTCCTTCGGTCCAGCTTGCACTGGAAATAGTAATTATTCCACTGGTTTCGTTATTATTTACAGGGGTAACAGAAACAATCTCACCGGTTTTTGATATAAATTTAATCACAGTTGAACTTGTTTCAATTCCATTACTTAAAAAAGTTGTAACTTCTACTATCCGAAGTGCATTAACTTGTTTTCCGCCCGGGAGCGTCATCACACCATAACCATCTACCTTTTGAGCAAAACTAACATCCTGCTCTATTGTGTTCGTTACATCATCACCACCGGGAATAGCAAAAGAAGTTTTTAAAGATTGTGTTCCCGAATATGTTTTTTCATCCTGATAGGTAACAGGAAACTGGTACTCTACCCACGCAGGCTCATACTTAATTACCGTCTCAACATCTCCGTTGGAGGTATTTGCCACAGAAGCCGCGCCATAGGAAATCAAATCGCCTGTAATTGAGATATAAGACCAGGTACTCACAAACACAGTATCAAAATTACCTTCGTGGAAGGAAACATATTCAGCATCCGGAAATTCGGAATCATAAGGAGAATTAGCCTTTTGTTGATTTTCACTTTCGTACTCAATAGACACAGTCAGTCCCGTAAAGTCCCATGTGTTTTGTCCCTCAGAACCAATATTGATTTGTGTCGAACTTGTATCCAAATAGGTCGTCATTTCTGTTCCTGTTTCCAACATACTTTCAAAATCAGCAGCAGTTAGTGAAATCTGAGATTGTGATTGTAAAAAAAAAGTAATACCTACAAATAGTAAAACAAATTTGATTGGAGTAAAATTTCTCATAATTATTATATTTTAAATTAGACAGCTTTTACACTTAAAAACTTCCTCTAGAAGGGGTTAAACCAGAAGGGTTCTTTTGTATTTACTAACAATAAGCAACAAAAGATGTTTAGGTGTTTCTTAAAAGATGTATATGACGGCTAATTTGAAGATTACAGACACCTTTTTTTCCTCAAACAATCAAAAATTTTATAATATTGTAGGAACATTTTCTGTAACAGAAATAACAGTATAGTTTATATACCTAAACCAATAAAATGAGAAAAATAGTTTTAATTGCAATTACCATTACAATCAGTTTAATTTCATCAGCCCAGAAATACGAAAACAACTGGCAATCGATTGACAGTCGGCCTGTTCCGCAATGGTTTGAAGATGTAAAGTTTGGCATTTTTATTCACTGGGGAGTTTATTCCGTGCCTGCCTGGGCTCCGGCTGATGCCGACATAGGTGTTTACGCCAAATATGCTGAATGGTACTGGTGGCGTAGTAATGAAAATAGCAAAGCGGGTAAACTTTTCCGCGATTACCACAATAAAACTTACGGTGAAGATTTTAAATATCAGGATTTTGCCGCCAATTTTAATGCGAAACATTTTAATCCGGAACAATGGGCAGATGTTTTTAAAAAATCGGGGGCAAAATATATCGTTCTGACTTCAAAGCATCACGAAGGTTTCACACTGTGGCCCAGCGAACAAAGCTGGAACTGGAACAGTGTTGATGTTGGCCCGCACCGCGATTTGTGCGGAGAGTTAACAAAAGCAGTTAAAGATGCCGGTCTTCACATGGGATTTTATTACTCACTTTACGAATGGTACAACCCGCTTTACAAAAGCAATTTTGAAAAATATGTAGACGACCATATGTTTCCGCAAATGAAAGATTTGGTTAACCGTTACGAACCCGACGTATTTTGGACCGACGGAGAATGGGACTACCCAAGCGAAAAATGGAAAAGCACCGATTTTCTTGCCTGGTTATATAACGAGTCTCCGGTTAAAGAAACCGTTTGTGTAAATGATCGCTGGGGAAAAGAAACCCGGGGAGTTCATGGCGGATTTTATACAACGGAGTACGATTTGGTTCACGACCAGGAGGGGGTGGGTGAAACCACTCGTCCCTGGGAAGAGTGCCGTGGAATAGGAACTTCTTTTGGTTATAACCAGGTGGAAGATTTGGATAATTACATGACTTCAGATGCATTAATTGATCTACTGGTTGAAAAAGTTGCAGGAGGAGGAAACCTTTTACTTGATATCGGGCCAACAGCTGACGGAAGAATACCGGTAATTCAGCAACAAAGACTGCTGGATATCGGGAAATGGCTCGACATAAACGGAGAAGCCATTTACGGAACACGAAAATGGGATGGCGCCGAAAAAAATACCGGGGAAAATATTTACTTTACACAAAAAGAAAATGATTTGTATGTTATTTGTACAAAATTCCCAGAAAAAACCGTTACAATAGAAGGAATCAATAAAACAGGGAATGTAATAATGTTGGGAGCTGAAGGAAATATAAAAACAAAAAAATCAGGAAATAAACTTATTATCTCTTTACCCGATATTACACCCTTAAATAATCCAAGCGAATATGCATGGGTTTTCAAAATCGAAAATATTTTATAATCAAATAAATTACAAACTATGAGCAAAATAGAGCAATTCTTAAAAGCACACAAACTGTCGGCTTCATTTTTAGACATGAAGTCAATAACCGATAATTTTATTGCAGATATGAAAGGTGGCCTCGAAGGCGAAAAAAGTTCCCTGATGATGATTCCTACCTATATCGGGGCCGAAGGAAGTATCAAACCCAATGAACCGGTGGTTGCCATCGATGCGGGAGGAACAAATTTCAGGGCAGTGAAAATGTCGTTTGACGATAAAATGAATTTGGTGACTGAAAACCTTCAGCAAAGAAAAATGCCTGCCGTTGACGAAGAATTATCAAACAAAGAATTTTTTGCTACATTGGCCGCATACCTCACACAATATAAAGAAGTATCAGATAAAATAGGTTTTTGCTTTTCCTATGCTGTAGAAATCTATCCAAATAAAGATGGAAAGCTACTGGAATGGAGTAAAGAGGTAAAAGCCCCCGAAGTTATCGGGCAAATGGTTGGCGAAAACCTGCTTCAGTCCATGGGAACACCCAACAAACAAATTGTTCTGATGAACGACACTGTATCGACACTGTTGGCTGGTCAGGCTGCAACTGCGGGGCAGGAATTTGATACTTATCTTGGATTTATTCTGGGTACCGGAACAAATGTTTGTTACATCGAAAAAAATGCAAACATTACCAAAACACCAAACCTAAATCAAAATGAAAGTCAGATTATCAATATTGAATCCGGTAATTTTGATAAAATGCTTCGTACCGATATTGACATCGCCTTTGACAATACAACCAAAAACCCGGGAAGATATTCTTTTGAAAAAATGATCTCGGGTGGTTATTTTGGAGGACTGTGTACAACAGCGCTTAAAACAGCAGCCAACGAAGATGTATTTAGCGCCGAAACAAAAGTAAAACTGAAAAATGTAGGCGAGTTTACATCGGAAGAGGTAAATAAATATGTATGCGGAATTGAACTCAAAACAAATCCGTTGACAGACGTTTTTGTAACAGAAGAAGATGCTGCAGCCGCTGCTGAAATCATCAATGCCATGATTCAGCGTTCAGCCAAACTTACTGCTGCCAGCCTAGCCGCTGTTATTCTGAAAACCGGAAAAGCCAAAACTCCGGAGAAACCTGTTTTAATGACCATTGAAGGAACAACCTTTTATAAAATGAATAACTTCAGGATTCTGTTCGAAGCATTTTTGCAGGGATTTCTTTCAGGCGAAAACAAAAGATATTACGAAATCGTGGAAGTTCCTAACTCCAGCCTTATTGGAGCCGGAATTGCCGCGCTTGTAAACTAGTAATTATTGCAGAGACATCAGTTCTCAGGTTGGTGTCTCTGTTCTTTCTCCTCCCCTTATTTATTTCATCTTTAACCTTAGCTCCGAGGAATGTTCATATGTAACAAAACCTATTGACAATAAAATCGATAGGGTTTGTCATTTTTAAGAAAAAGCCGGAAAAAGGTCTAAATCACCAAAAATCAGGGTAATACCTATTATCTAATGAAATGAGCCTTAAGTTCACTATACTCCTCAAGCCTTTTCATTGGTATATCGGCATTAACTATTTTAATCTCAAAATTTCGATTAAAGCTCATTTTGAAACAGAATTGGTATTACTACGTATTTGGCAAGCTTTGGCTGTAATATAATATATATTTAATTGTATCATAGCGTAAAGACAATATTTATTTATTTGACTATAAGCATATTATATCACAGAGAAAAAGGTAACCCCTAAAATTGAATGTTTTTAGACATTCGATTTTTAAGAAAATTAATAATCTGCTATAAATCAAAACATTATTCAAATTGAAATATATAATCAACAAATAAAATCTTTGGCGATTTTTGACTTTCTAATTTTTCTATTTTATATTTATAATATCAATAAAAAACCCTCTGTCTTCGTACCCCGAAAACAGGACGCAAAAAACCAAAAAGTGAAAACCTTAACTCTCACAGGAAAAAACAAATTCGTTGGGTAAGCCTCCCCGGGGGCAGTTCCATTCGTTACTTTGTTCCCGGCCCGGGGATGTAATTCAGGCTTCGTAAAGCCCGTTGCGAAGTTAACAGGTTTTAGTAAAAAAACTACCATCCGGGACACACTTTTACAAACTGGCAGTTGTAAAAAGTCGGGGTTTGCTGAAGTATTAACACTTAAATTCTAAAATTATGAAAGAATTGAGTTTTGAAAAGATGGAAAAAACTACAGGGGGACTATCTTGTTTCTATTCGATACCAATTTGGTTACTGACCAGAACTACAATGCCTTCAGCAATTTCTATATGGGGTGACGTGTTTGATATTTATTGCAGAATAACATAATAATTTAATAAAATGAAAAAAATAAACTTATTCCAAATGGAATCAATAAAAGGAGGAGGACACAATAATTCATGTAGATTTCTGGGAGGTGTTTGGCTTACAGGCTTATTATCTGTAGGACTTACAGGAGGCATGGGAATCGGCATTGCTACCGGTGCTTGGGCAGGAGCAGTTGTCTACGGATGTTTTGATTGAATAAATAGGTATTACAGCATGTATCTCATTGCTGTAATACCTAAATTATTGTTTGTCTCAAATCGTAAATATTGTTTCCAAAATTGTAGTTCAGTGCTAAATTAATAAATGTTTTATTTTATGTACATAAATAACGATGGAAAAAATCATGAAAGAAAAAGTAATTACAAAACTTAATCGGTATAAGATTAATTATAAGGAAAGTGGAAAAAGTGTAGTGATAAATCTTGGCTTGAACCAAGAAATCATAATTTTATTTTTAGATAACGAAAAAATAAAAATCACAGATAAGTTACGGGGTTGGAATTTACTTTCAGGGATGTTGGAGGTAAGTTTAAAAAAAGTAATGATTCTACAATTCATTTTTGTAGTAATCACCTGTGCTCTTCTATTCATTATACTTTATTACACAGGTTTTGATTTCAATACGATGCTTAATATTATAACATTAGTTGCAATTTTCAACTGGGGCTACGTAATATACTGGACTAATTATTATCACGTTAAAGCCGAAAATTTCAAAAGTATGGTCATGAATTGGATAGAAAACGACTTAATTAAATAGAAATAGGGTTGTTGTGACCATATGAAGTATCTAAATCAATTTTGCTTTTTGAGTTTCACGTTATTCTTAACATTTATTATTACAAATGAATGAATATCTTATACAATCTAATGGGTGGAAAACGTATATTATATTGTCAGTATTATCTATTTTGATTACATACGCTATTAATTCCATTTTCTTAACGACTGATTTATATTATCAGTTGTTTGGAGAAAGGCTTGCGTTTGAACGAATTGATGACATGTTAAATATCCATAAAAGATGGCAAGGGGTCAGCTATATTATTTTACCTTTTTTTGTTCTTTTGAGAGCGTTTTATACTAGTATTTTCCTTTATACTGGAATATTCTTCACAGAACTGAAAATAGAATTCTGCAAGATAATAAAAGTTGCTTTGTTGTCTGATTTCATCTATATACTGGCTGGACTCGTCAAACTCATCATCCTTATTTTTTTTAAACAGGTCAACACTTTAGACGACTTACAATTTCAACCCTTCTCAATAATGGAGTTACTGAATAAAAACACGGTTGACCCGCTGTTTGTTTACCCGCTAAGTTTAATAAACATTTTTGAACTTGGTTATTTCCTCATACTGGCCTGGCTTTTAGTGGGTGTAATTAACGAAGCCAACGGAGAACGGCCTGTAAAATTTGGTAAATCGCTGCAACTGGTAACGACTTCCTATGGCAGCGGTTTATTACTTTGGGTGGTGTTGGTAATGTTTATAACCTTAAACCTGAGTTAGCCTATGAGAAAGTTTTACAAAGGCATTATAATTGCAATTATATCTGTTATAGGCGGATTCTTAACCTATCAGGTTATAGAAGACTATAGCGAAAAAAAAGAAGTCGAAAAACAGACTCAGATTTTACCTGACGCTTCATTTAATTCTTTATCCGGAATTCCGGTCAACCTCCATGATTTCAACCAAACCCAACCTTTGGTCATCATCTATTTTCACCCTGAATGCGAGCACTGCCAATATGAAGCGCAGGAAATCGGGCAAAATGCATACGCCTTTAATCATTGTCAATTGGTAATGGTTACACCCGACGATTCGTTGCAACGGGTGGAGAACTTTTGCTCGGATTACCATTTATGGGAACTGGATAACTGTGAGGTTTTACTTGATACAAAAAACCGGTTTCAAAAAGTTTTTGGAAAAGCCATAATACCCTCGGTTTATATTTATGCAACCAACAGAAAACTCATCACGCATTTCCTTGGAGAAACCAAATCCGAAGCAATTATTAATGCTACAAACAACACATTTACAAAGCACTAAAACAAAACATACTTTAAATCTTAATTATTAATCTTTAAACTCATTTATTATGACGCGATTTTTTTATGTTCTTGGCTTTTTACTGGCAAGCTTGCTAACCACAGCCCAAACTGACGATTTTGAAAACGACATTGAAAAACTTTTATCGATTAACGGAGGTTCGGCAGCTTACGATATGGCATTCGACCAAATGGTTGCCCAGTTCAAAATGATGAAAACCGACGCCCCTGACGAGGTGTGGCAACAGGTGCGTACAGAAGTTTTCGATACGGAAATTGAGGAATTGACCAAACAACTTATTCCGGTGTATAAAAAACACTTTACCCACGACGACATTAAAGAACTAATTGCTTTTTACGAGTAGCCATTAGGACAAAAAATGACTGACGCTACAGGTAAAATTTCAAAAGAAACCATGCAAATGGCTCAAACCAGGGGGATGCAGTTAGGTGGCAAAATCAATACGTTCTTGCAGGAAAAAGGATATTATTATATTATTTTCGAACAGACCCTCAAGGTGTATGAGCCCTTGGTGGTTTTTTAAAATTCAACTTTATGCCTTCTGATCTCAACATTCACCACATAAAACAAACCTTTGTAAAACAGTACAGCCAGTTTTATTGTGGCCTGGCATGCCTGGCATCCATTGTAAAGTATTACGGCGGTGAAACCACACAGGAAAAACTGCGGGAGCAAAGCGGCACCACCCTAAACGGTACAAGCCTTTTGGGCTTGTACCAGGCGGCGCAAAATCTGGGTTTTGATGTGGCCGGATATGAAGCTGAAACAAAAAACCTGAAAGAATTAAAAGAGCCGGTAATACTGCATATTTTAAAAGATGAAAAGCTGGAGCACTTTGTGGTTTGTTATGGTTTTGAAAATAGTAAATTTACCATCGGCGATCCCGGCTGGGGAATAACACAATACGCCGAAGAAGAACTGGCAGCCGTATGGAAAAGCAAAGCTTTGTTAAAACTCGTGCCCGGTAAAAATTTCGTAACCAAAAAAAATGAGTCCCAAAGCAAACGGAAATGGTTTTTACAACTGATTAAAGATGATTACCCGGTATTGGGAATCGCTGCTTTTCTTGGAATCGTAATTTCGTCGTTGAGTTTAGCTACGGCAATTTTTTCGCAAAAGCTAATCGACCAGATTCTACCTGGAAAAGATATCCGCACCCTTGTATTTGGAGTAATTATTTTTGGTACTATTTTGTTGGCAAGATCATTAATCAGTTATGTCCGTGGCATCTTCCTCGTGCGTCAAAGCAAGGAAATGAATACTCGGTTGATTTCAAACTTTTTTGGCAAACTGCTTTACCTGCCTAAACCTTTTTTCGACAGTACCTCAACCGGCGATATGGTAGCCCGCATGAACGATGCCCAACGTATTCAACGGGCGGTTGTCCAGTTGAGCAGCCAAGTAGTTATTGATGTGATGATAGTTTTGGTTTCCGCCGGTTATATCTTTTTCTATTCCGTTTCAACCGGTTTTATCAGCTTATTTTCCATACCCATTTTCGAGTTGCTGGCCTGGCGCTACAACCGCAGGGTAATTGCCGCACAACGTAATGTAATGCAATCGTATGCCGCCACCGAAAGTAAATACATCGATACCATTACCGGGGTAAAAACCATAAAAACTTTTCACCGCGAAAACCTGTTTGCCAAAGTGGTAAATACAGTTTACGAATTTTTTATGCAAAAAGTGTTTGAATTGGGTTTACTGGGAGCAAAAATCAACCTTTGGATTTCAGCCGCCAGCGCAATGCTGCTTACCGGCATAATTTCATGGTCTGCGTATCTCGTTTTAAACACCAAATCATGTTGGGACAGATGATGGCCATCATCACCCTGATCGGCAGCCTGGGGACATCAGTGGTAAATATTGCCATGGCAAATATTCAGTTTCAGGAAGCAAAAATTGCATTTGACAGAATGTATGAATTTGCATCGGCAAAACCCGAAACTGAATCCCAAAATAAAAGTAAAAAGTTCAGAACCGACAATTCCTCAACTTCATTAAACCAGTTACGTGTCGAAAATCTAAACTTCCGATTTCCGGGGAAAAGCCTTCTCCTGAAAAATATCAATTTCAATGTAAAAAAAGGAGAAATTATTACACTTTTTGGTGAAATTGGTTGTGGGAAAAGTACCTTGCTTTCCATTCTTCAACGGTTTCATTCATTTGAATCCGGGAAAATAAAAATTAATAACGAAAATTGGGATAACACTTCCCTATATCAATGGAGAGAAAAGGTTACTTCTGTTTCCCAACACGTGCAATTGTTTAACGGAACCATCCTGGAGAACATTTGTTTGGAAGAAAATCCGGATGCAGAGAAAGTAATTCAATTCTGTCAGGAATATGGTTTTCATTCCTTTATTATGGAATTTCAACAAGAATATGCAACTATTGTTAATGAAAACAGTACCAACCTGTCGGGAGGACAACGACAATTAATAGCGCTTGCCCGGGCGTTGTACAGCTATCCCCAGCTTCTGTTACTAGACGAAGCAACGGCTGCCATGGGGCGACGGACGGAACATTTTGTTATCGAACTGCTTCAACGCATAAAAACTGATATGACAATTATATTTGTCACCCATCGTCCTCAACTTGCCCGGTATACCGACAGAATTTATGTCATTGAAGATAAAACTGTTTCCGCAGTTGGAGCTCATGAAAAATTAATTCAAATAAACCAATTTTACAAAGATGCATTTCTGGAACTGGTAGACAATCAGGCCTAAAAATTATCTCACTCCTTTTTAAAAACCGCTTGATATTAAAAACGTCTTGATGTTTTTGGTGGTGGGTGAAGAGCAGGGAGCGGACAGCAGAACGTTAAGAGTTGAACGAAAAAATATCGTATCCCAACCAAGACCGCTAAAAAGTTACAAGGTCATTAATGACCAATGGCCAGTGACCAAAAATGAATGACCGTCAGCCAGAAGCCCATCGCCTTTCACACCAACTCAAACACCTCCGACTTTATCAAATCAAACAAAAACACGTGCTGAAAAAGCGATTCGAAATGATGGTTCATGACTTTATTAGGCAGGTTAAAATTCTTCACGCCTCGCAGGCGGTCGGTGGTAATCAGCAGCCAGTAATAATTGAGCCTTTGTTTTTGATACAATTTTAGTTTTTCGTCTTTTTTATGAATGGCTTTTTTGATATCGTCTACCACATCGTTGGAAATACCCAGATTATTGGAGCGTTCCCAAATGGACACCGTCAGCGCCGGGTGCCCAATAATTAGAATATTTTGAATGCCTTGAGGCAATTCGCCATCGTGTAAAGAAATCTGAAAAAAACTGCCGGGCTTTTTATTTTTTAAGGCCTGCCGAATAAGTTTTGCTGTTTGCAGCGACGCCATCATTTGGCGTTCACTTGTTATCAAAACTTCATCCGAAAACAAAAATTTCACAAACAAACGATGCGGATTTTCACGTTCGAAAATATGCTGAGCCAATTCGATAAAATGTTCCTGCTCCTTGTTCACTTCTGTTTGTCTTTCATCAGGTACACTTGCATTTCCGGGATTTAAACGGGTCAGTTCAATCCCAATTTTCTGACGATTCTTTTTCAGCGAGAGTATAAAATCCGGCGATTCCGCCGCATCCAGATTCCCTTTGGGGAAAGTTGGCAACTGTTCCCGGAAATAATGTACCAACAGAATTTCGAGTTGTTTTTTGAGTTCTTGCATATGTTTTTCAATGCTGTCCAAATTACGAAAGAAAAACGGGACAGAGGCATTTCTGTGAGGCTTTTCCATGCAAAAATGATTAGCTTTACATAAAAACCGATACGATGAGACAGCAACGATTTCTATCCGCCTTTGTTCTGTTTTTTTTCCTCCAAACAATAAGCTTCGCGCAGGAAACAAACCAACAAAGAGTCCTTGGAAACTGGAGCGGAAATATTGAACTTCCAACCGCAAAGCTGGGAGTTATTTTCAGAATAAGCGCAGAAGACGACAGCCTTTCCTGCAAAATGGATGTGCCATTGCAGGGGGCAGAAAACTTACCTGTTAGTAAAGTTTCGCTGGAAAAAGAAAAAATAATACTCACTGTAAAAATGATTCAGGGAGTTTATGAAGGTCAATTAAAAAACGACTCTACCCTTGAAGGAACATGGGAACAGCGGGGAGCAAAATTTCCGCTTACATTAAAGAAAACAAAAACCATTACCAAACTAAAAAGACCACAAACACCGCAAGGCCCGTTTCCCTATTTCTCAGAAGAAGTGGAGTATTCCAATCCGAAATCCGGTTTTCTACTGGCCGGAACGCTAACGATTCCTGAGGATACCAACAATTGCCCGGCAGTCATTTTAATTTCAGGCTCCGGTGCTCAGGACCGCGACGAAACCATTTTTCAACACAAGCCCTTTTGGGTCATTGCCGACTTTCTCAGTCGTAACGGAATTGCGGTTTTACGTGTTGACGACCGTGGAGTGGGTGGTTCTGAAGGCCATTTATCAGAGGCAACCAGTGAAGATTTTGCCGGCGACGTTATTGCCGGAATTGATTTTCTAAAGTCAAAAGATAGAATTAATCCGGAGAAAATTGGTCTCATCGGACACAGCGAAGGTGGGTTGATTGCGCCTCTTGTTGCCAGCCAAACGAAAGATGTTGCGTTTATTGTTCTTCTGGCAGGACCAGGAATTACGGGCGAACAAATTCTATATAAACAAAACGATTTGTTGCTGGCCGCAATGGGAATGGACCAAAATGCGATTGATAAAAATCGCAAATTACAGCAAGCCATTTTTAATATTATTCAGACAGAAAAAGACTCCGCCAAACAAATTGATCGGCTACAGCGTGCCTATTCCAACGGAATGTACCCAATGTTAAATGCAGAACAAAAAGTCGCAATTGATGCACAGGTTGCGGAAGTAAACAATGCCTGGTTTCGCTTTTTCCTCTCTTACGATCCGGCGCCAACATTAAAAAAAGTAAAGTGCCCGGTACTCGCGCTAAACGGAGCAAAAGACTTGCAGGTTCCGGCTAACATTAACCTGAATGCCATAAAAGAAGCGCTTAAAGAAGGAGGAAACACAAACTTCAAGACCATAAAACTGGAACAGCTGAACCACCTTTTTCAACAGTGTAAAACCGGTACCGTTTCAGAATACGGGGAAATTGAAGAAACCATTTCGCCGGAAGTTTTGGAAATAATAAAAAATTGGATTGACAGCGTTTCAAGGTAATCGAGGTTAATCTTCTTACAATTCCTGAGAATCTAATGCTTTTCCTTCTTTCTGAATTTATTTGTCGTTGGATATTTGTATTTTGGAGCTTCAAATCAAATTATGTCAACAAAAAAACGCATTCTCAACATCCTTTTTTGGTCGGTGGTTTCGGCTGCATTTATCGGGCCGGGAACCATCACAACGGCTGCCAAATCGGGCGCAGCATTTGGAAACGAATTACTCTGGGCTTTACTTTTTTCTACGCTGGCCTGTCTGTTATTACAGGAAGCCGCCGCGCGACTGACAATGGTTTCCGGGAAAAACCTGGGACAAGCCATTGTGGAACAGTTTAACGCCAGCAAATCAAAATGGCTGGTTTTGTCATTGGTTTTGGGCGCCATTGTTTTAGGGGCTGCCGCCTACGAAATGGGAAACTTACTCGGTGCTGTTGCCGGCTTTCAGTTGATCTTTAATTTGCCGTCCTACGTTTTGGTACTGATAATCGGAACTGTGGCAGCCGTAATTTTAAGTATTCCCTCACTAAAAATAATTTCCACGATTATGGGATTTTTAGTCGTAATTATGGGGCTCGGTTTTCTTATCACAGCTTTTCTCATCCAGCCTTCCTTTGCCGAAATTTTCAAAGGCGCCTTCGTTCCGCGTATTCCTTCGGAAACAGGGGCGGGCGTTCTGGTTCTCGGCCTGATTGGAACCACCATCGTTCCTTATAATTTATTTCTGGGATCTGGAATTTCATCACAAAAACAAAAGATAAAAGAAATGCGGTTTGGACTGGCCGTTGCGGTTCTGCTGGGCGGACTTTTCTCCATGGCAGTTTTAATTGTGGGCACCTCGGTTACCGGAAAATTTTCTTTTGAGGAACTCTCGCTGGCACTGCAGCAGCAAATGGGAATCGGCGGAAAATATTTGTTGGGATTTGGCCTTTTTGCTGCCGGATTTACATCCACCGTAACCGCGCCACTGGCCGCTGCCATTACGTTGAAAAGTTTGTTTGGAAATAAAAACCAAAAAAAATGGGAAGCCAAATCACTCAATTTTAAAATCGGATGGATAGTTGTTTTACTTGCAGGAGTTGCCTTTGCGGCAGGAAATGTAAAACCAATTCCGGCTATCATTCTGGCGCAGGCACTCAACGGTTTCCTGCTGCCTTTTATTAGTATATTTTTGTTTATCGTCATCAATAATTCGGGCATAACAGGAAAGGAAAATTCAAATCCGCTCTGGCTAAACATTTTAATGATTTTAGTAATTTTTATAACCTTGATTATCGGATTAAACAGCGCGGTAAAAGCGGTTTATTCGGCAATTACTTCAGGAAGTATTTCAGGAAATAAGTATCTTATTTTCATTGGGTTAATTTCGGCAGTAATTTCCATCTATATATGGATAAAAGCCCGCCGCAAGAATAATGACTAAAAAAATTTTATGAGCACAACATATTTTCAGCTTTTTGTGGATACAGGAGGAACATTTACCGATTGTATTGGAATGGACAACCAGGGAAACGAGTACCGGCAAAAAGTTTTAAGCAGTAGCAGTTTGCGGGGAACCATTAAAAGAAAGATCTCCGCTTCAGAGTTTGAAATTACGGAATCATGGAACCTGAAACGGAATATTTTAAGCGGTTTTTCATTTCGTTTACTCGGAACAGAATACGGCGATTTAAAAATTGAGTCTTACGATTTAAAAAATAAAATTCTTCACCTAAGTCAGGCAATTTCAAACTCAGAAGAAATTGAAGGAAAAAACTTTGAAATTACATCCAACGAGGAGGCGCCGGTTTTAGGAGCCCGACTGATTACTCAAACCGGATTAAACGAAACGTTTCCCGATCTTTCACTAAAACTGGGATCGACCAAAGGAACCAATGCATTGCTGGAAAGTAAAGGAGCAAAAACCTTGTTTGTTGTAACCCGCGGATTTAAAGATTTGCTCAAAATTGGAACGCAGGCACGCCCCGATATTTTTGCACTCAACGTTCAAAAAAGAAAACAAATTGCCGGGCACATTATTGAAATAAATGAACGTATTGATGCCAAAGGTACGGTTTTAAAAGAGCCCGACATTGAAAGTATCAAAAAGCAACTTCAGCCTTTTAAAAATCAAATTGAAGCGGTTGCCATAACTTTAGTGAATTCCTACATCAATCCGGCACATGAAAAGCTGCTGGCTAAAATTTTGAAAGAGGAAGGGTTCAAATTCATTTCTACTTCAACACAACTTTCTCCGCTCATCAAAATTCTGAACCGCGCAGAAACAACGGTTGTAAATGCCTACCTCTCCCCTATTATTCACAATTATGTAAATCGTATTTCTGAGAAAATTGGCGACCAGTCGTTTCAAATTATGACAAGTGCCGGCGGGCTGGTTTCTGCCGGGAATTTTTTTCCAAAAGACAGTTTACTCAGCGGCCCGGCAGGCGGTGTTGTTGGCGCAAAAAAGATTGGCGGCGAAAGTGGGTTTCATAAACTTATTACGTTCGACATGGGCGGCACCAGCACCGATGTGTCGCGTATTGACGGCGAATTTGACTATCGTTTTGAACTGGAAGTGGGCGATGCAAAGATTAACAGTCCTGCCATTGCCATTGAAACGGTTGCTGCCGGCGGAGGCTCCATTTGCGGATTCGACGGATACAAATTGTTTGTTGGCCCCGAAAGTGCCAGCGCCTTTCCCGGACCAGCATGTTACGGAGCAGGAGGTCCACTTACAATTACCGATATTAATTTGCTTTTACATCGCCTGGACACACGCCAGTTTGGAATTCCGGTTTTCCGGGAAGCCGCAGAAAAAAGACTAAAAGAATTGATTGAGCAGATTCAGGAAAAAACCGGAGTTAAAAGAAATCCGGGAGAAATACTGAATGGATTTATTGATATTGCCAATGAAATTATGGCCGGAGCAATTCGGAAGATCTCTATTTCAAAAGGTTACAATCCAAAAGATTTTGCGTTGGTTGCTTTTGGTGGTGCCGGTGGTTTGCATACCTGCGACATTGCTGAAATCCTGGGAATAAAAACCGTTCTTCTTCCCAAAGATGCAGGTTTGCTGAGTGCTTACGGAATTGGAAATGCCGCAGTAGAACGATTTGCTGAAAAACAAATCCTGAAGAATCTAAAAGAGATTCAGAATAAGATCACTGAATATTTTTCTGAAATTGAAATTGACGCAATCAAACAGCTAAAAAATGAAGGCTTCAACAAAGAAAAAATTGAAGTTCGGCAACGAATGGTATTTCTCCGTTTTAAAGGTCAGGATTCAAGTCTGGAAATTCCTTTTTCGCAGCCGGATAAACTCATTGCCGATTTTACTGAACAGTATCAGAAAATGTACGGGCATGCGGTTTCCAACCGGGAAATTGAAGTGGAAGCGCTGCGGGTGGTAGCCTCTGTTCAATCTCAAAATATTGCACCCCAACAAAGTTCAGTTGAAGAGTACACTCCGGAACCGTCATTTTTCTCGCATAACCAGGCCCCGGGATTTTCACGCGATGGATTAAAAACGGGAGCCACTTTTTCCGGGCCGGCGATTTTTGCGGATAATTTTTCGACGACCTTTTTAAAACCAGGCTGGAACCTGCAATTGCAAAATAACGGAACCGCCATTTTAGAGAACTTCGAAACCGAGGCAACGGCAGCAAAAACACAAACCGTTGAAACCGAGTTGGAGCTGTTTACCAACCGTTTTATGGCGATTGCCGAAAATATGGGAGCGCTGCTACAGCGGACTTCGCTTTCGGTAAACATTAAAGAACGACTTGATTTTTCGTGTGCGCTGCTCGATGCCAAAGGCCGGTTAGTTGCCAACGCTCCACATATTCCGGTTCATTTGGGCGGGTTGGGTGTTTGTGTACAGACTTTGCTCGAACATTTTTCATTTGAAGAAGGCGACACGATTGTTACCAATCACCCAAAATATGGCGGTTCTCACCTCCCCGATGTGACTGTAGTAACACCTGTTTTTTTTGAAGGCGAGCGTGTTGGTTTTGTTGTAAACCGTGCACACCACAGTGAGATTGGAGGAATTAGTCCTGGGTCTATGCCACCCAATGCAAAAAATCTGGAAGAAGAAGGAGTAGTCATTTCACCATTTTACCTGGTTAAAAGAGGCAAAGTAAACTGGGTGGGAATGCGAAAAATATTGCTTGAAAGTACTTATCCAACGCGTTCTGTAGAAGAAAACCTGGCCGATTTGAATGCAGCGCTGGCCGCCAATAAAAATGGTTCAAATGCTTTACTTTCACTAATTCAAACACATGGAAAGGAAACCGTACAGAAATACCTGGATTTATTGCGAAACCACGCTTCTCAAAAAATGCAGGCCACACTAAAAACTTTCAAAAACGGCGTTTATTCAGCAACTGAATTCCTCGATGACGATTCGCCACTGAAAGTGAATATTGCTCTGAAAGACGGGAAATGTAGCTTTGACTTTACAGGAAGTTCGCCGGTTCATCCGGGAAATATGAATGCCACACGCGCTATTGTGAATAGTGTCAGCATTTATGTACTGCGATTGTTACTCAATGAGCCGATTCCGCTAAATGACGGATTGCTGGAACCGGTTTCATTTATTTTACCGGAAGGTTTGCTCAACCCTGATTTTGATAATAATCCTAAAAATTGCCCGGCAGTAGTTGGTGGAAACGTGGAAATAAGCATGCGGTTAACCGATACTTTGCTCAAAGCTTTTGGTATTGTTGCCGCCAGTCAGGGAACAATGAACAACACGCTATTTGGCAATAAAAACTTTGGATACTACGAAACCATTTGTGGCGGATGCGGAGCCGGTGAAGGGTTTAACGGTGCCAGCGCTGTTCATCACCACATGACCAACACCCGAATTACCGATCCGGAAATTCTGGAACATCGCTACCCGGTTCGGTTGGAACAATTCTCCATTCGAAAAAACTCAGGAGGTGCTGGAAAATGGCACGGTGGCGACGGAGTTACCCGCGAAATAACGTTCCTTGAACCGGTGAATCTTTCTGTTCTTTCCCAACGTAGAAAATCGGGGCCATTTGGAATCAATGCAGGGGAGCCTGGAAAATCGGGTTGCCAGAAGGTAATTCGTAAAAACGGGGAAGAAATTCGCTTGGATTCTATTCAAAATATCAATCTGGAAGCAGGTGACAAATTCAGAATTGAAACACCGGGTGGCGGCGGTTCTGGGACAATATAAAAAAGGCTGCTCAAAAAATTGAGCAGCCTTTGTATATTCTTCTTCAGCTTCTAATTATACATTCAACGTGTAACGTTCAAATGCAGTAACAGTAAGCTCGCTGTCGTTTTGTTTCAGGAAATCTTTGATAGAAATTTTTCCGTCTTTTACGTAGGTCTGGTTCAACAGAGTAACTTCTTTGTACCATTTATTTAAAGAACCCTGCGCAATTTTATCCAGCATTGCCTCGGGTTTACCTTCCTGACGGTATTTTTCCTTTGCAATTTCCAGCTCTTTATCAATTTCTTTTTGTGGAATAGAGTCTTTATCAACAGCAACCGGAGCCATTGCTGCAACTTGCATCGCTACATCCTTTGCAACCTGAATTTCAACTTCACCTTTATTAAAACCAACCAAAGTAGCCAGCTTGTTTCCGGGATGAATATATGAAACTACCGTCTCAGCTTCAATTTTATTGTAGTATGAAAGTTCAATTTTTTCACCGATAACACCAGTTTGTTCTGTTACCTGCGCATCAATTGTTCTTCCATCAAGTTCCATTGCTTTAAGAGCATCAAGATTTTCAGCCTTATTTGCCAAAGCCACATTCAAAATGCTGTCAGCAAAAGCTACAAAATCATCATTTTTAGCAACAAAGTCGGTTTCGCAATTCAGCACAACCAATGCGCCAAATTTACCATCTTCATTAACTTTAGCCAAAACAGCACCTTCAGATGCTTCTCTGTCGGCACGTTTGTTGGCAACTAATTTTCCTTTTTCACGGATAATTTCAAGGGCTCTGTCAAAATTACCTTCGGCGTCTTTCAGGGCATTTTTACAATCCATCATCCCTGCACCGGTTGCTTTACGCAATTTAACTACGTCGGCTGTTGTAAATGACATAATAAAATTTCGTTTTTAAATGGTTTTATAGAATTAATAACCTGTTCTTAATTAATCTTCGTCAGACTCATCATTTTCCTCGTCGGCATCAACATCTTCTTCATCAATGTCTTCGTTTTTTGCTTTTTTCTTCGCTTTTTTTGATGAAGGAGAATCAACGTCTTCTTTTTCTTTCTCAGCTTTTCTTTCATTCAGCCCCTCACGAATTGCATCGGTCATTGCACCTACAATCAGTTTAATCGACTGGGAAGCATCGTCGTTCGCAGGAATTACAAAATCAATTCCTTCCGGATTTGAGTTGGTATCTACAATTGCAAAAACAGGAATTCCCAAACGTTGAGCTTCGCGAACTGCAATTTTTTCTTTCAACACATCAACAATAAACAATGCCGCCGGCAAACGGGTAAGATCGGAGATACTACCCAGTATCTTTTCCAATTTGGCACGTTGTCTTGTAATCTGCAGTTTTTCTCTCTTCGACAAGTTATCCCAACTTGAATCTTTCATCATTTTGTCGATGGAGATCATCTTTTTCACTGCTTTCCTGATGGTTGGGAAGTTGGTAAGCATACCTCCAGGCCAACGTTCTGTAACGTAAGGCATTCCCACACTTTTCACTAAATCGGCAACCAAATCTTTTGCCTGTTTTTTAGTGGCTACAAATAAAATCTTCCGACCCGATTTAGCAATTTGTTTGATTGCTTTTGCTGAATCGTCGATTTTTACTATTGTCTTTTGAAGATCGATAATGTGGATTCCATTTTTTTCCATGAAAATATAAGGCTCCATGTTTGGATTCCACTTTCTTTTCAGGTGACCAAAGTGTACACCTGCATCCAATAATTCCTGAAAATTTGTTCTTGGCATCTGTTTACTTTTTTTATGTTCCTAAAAGCAACCGTTGAGTAGTTCCGGAATCCGGAAATCTCAACCGTTTTAGACCCATAGTTTTTTGATAAAATAAATATATTAACGTTTTGAGAACTGGAAACGTTTTCTTGCTTTTGGCTGCCCAGGCTTTTTACGTTCCACTTCGCGCGGATCCCTTGTTAAGAATCCTTCCGGTTTCAGTTCTTTTCTGGCTTCCGGATCAATTTCAATCAAAGCTCTCGAAATTGCCAAACGTAAAGCTTCAGCTTGTCCTTTCGGGCCACCGCCGTTCAAATTTACTTTGATGTCATATTTTTCAGCAACATCCAATAAATTCAAAGGCTGTTTAACAATGTATTGTAAAGTTGTAGTTGGGAAATATTCATTTAATTCCCTTTTATTAACAGTAATGTTACCTTTTCCTTCGCTCAGGTAAATCCGTGCTACTGCTGATTTTCTACGTCCTATTGTGTTTACTACTTCCATTTTGCTTATTTAATCGTATTTAAATCAACAACTTTTGGCTGCTGAGCTTCATATTTATGCTCTGAACCAACTACTACATGCAAGTTGCCATAAAGCTTCCGTCCCAATTTATTTTTAGGAAGCATTCCTTTTACAGCTTTTTCAACTAATCTTTCCGGATATTTTGCTAAAATATCTTTCGGAGTTTGAGAACGTTGTCCTCCAGGATAACCCGAGTGACGGATATAAACTTTATCTGTCATTTTCTTTCCTGAAAGCTGAACTTTTTCAGCATTGATAACAATTACGTTGTCACCACAATCAACATGAGGAGTAAAATCCGCTTTGTATTTCCCTCTCAACATTTTAGCCACTTTGCTGGCCAAACGTCCTAAAACCATATTTTCAGCATCAACCACTACCCATTCTTTATTAACGGTAGCTTTATTTGCCGAAACTGTTTTATAACTAAGTGTATCCACTTGTTCAAATTTTTGTTGTTTAACACTTTTGAAATTCCTAAAGCCGTTTTTCCGGTTAATACGGAATACTTAACCAAAATTCGTTACTCCAAGTAAATCAACTATTTATACATCCTATTAATAAGGATAATAATCGGGACTGCAAAAGTATTTTCTTTTTTCGTATTTCCAAAAAAATAATGTCCAAATTTTCAGGGTTTTATATTCAGTTTACACAATAATTGCATTTCACCGGCCAATTCCTAAAAATCAGGGTTAGGATTTAAGTTCCGCTTGACTTATTCTTTTTTTATTTTATACTTTTGTTTCAGCGGTTAAAATAGAATTTAAAATCTAAAATGGTAAATCAAAAACCCAAAAAATTAAAGAAACGGATTTTTAGTTCCTGGCTCACTTCAATGGTTAGTATCTCGCTGGTTCTAATAATGCTCGGAACACTTGGGTTAATTTTGATTAATGCCGGAAGATTGTCGGAATATGTCAGGGAAAAAATTGGTTTTACAGTTGTTTTGCAGGATAATTTAAATGAAGTTGATATTATTCGGTTTCAAAAAGTTTTGAATGCTACCGACTATGTAAAATCGACCCGCTACATCGATAAAGAAGAAGCAGCACAGGAGTTGACAGAGCAGTTGGGCGAAGATTTCACCGGCTTCCTGGGATACAATCCTCTGTTTGCCTCAATAGATGTTAAGCTTTACGCACCATACACACATCCCGACAGTTTGACGCTGATAGAAAAAAATTTTCAGGAGTATTCGGAAGTAAAAGAAGTATACTATCAAAAAAACCTTGTTTCTGTAATTAACAAAAATGTGAGTAAAATAAGTTTAGTTCTAATAATAATAAGTGCATTACTGATATTCATTTTTGTAGCGCTGATAAACAATACCATTCGCATTTCTATCTATTCACAGCGATTTACAATCAATACGATGCAAATGGTTGGGGCCAGCCATTCGTTTATCAGAAAACCCTTTTTGCAGCAAAGTCTGTACTGGGGAGTTTACGGAGCCTTTCTGGCGAATATAGTCGTTTTAGGAACTTTTTATATTTACAAAAAAGAACTTACAGGCATCATTTCTCAAAGCGATATCAGTGTCGCAG
The DNA here is from genome assembly GCF_009762775.1 of Maribellus comscasis. Lineage (GTDB taxonomy): Bacteria > Bacteroidota > Bacteroidia > Bacteroidales > Prolixibacteraceae > Draconibacterium > Draconibacterium comscasis. The sequence goes on from NZ_CP046401.1 coordinate 1,859,740, forward strand.
TAATCGTTTTTGCAATGGTTATTTTGTTAGGAATGCTCATTTCATATTTTTCAACAATGTTAGCAGTAAACAAATACCTGAGATTGAAATTTGATGAATTATTTTAATCACTATCTTTAACCCGTCAATCAAAAAAATATGGCTAAAAAAGAAAAAGAAATAAAATCAGCAGGATTTGCCCTTGGCAAAGAAAATTACAAACTAATGGCCATCGGTTTTGCCATTATTGTTATCGGATTTATTTTAATGGCAGGCGGAGGAAGTGATGATCCAAATGTTTTTAATCCCGACATCTTTAGTTTCAGGCGCTTAACAATTGCTCCCGTTATATTATTGATTGGCTTCGTTTTCGAAATATACGCCATCATGAAAAAACCCAAAGAAGATAAATAATTCGATATTTATGAATGAAATCCAGGCACTAATTCTCGGGCTTTTACAGGGTCTCACTGAATTTCTTCCGGTTAGCTCAAGCGGACATTTGGAAATTGGACACGTGATACTTGGGGTTCAATCTGAAAACAATTTACTTTTTGATATTACCGTTCATGTAGCTACTGTTTTAAGTACACTGGTGGTTTTCAGAAAAGATATTATCTCGCTTTTTAAAGGCCTGTTTGCTTTCCAGTGGAATGAATCAACCATATTTGTATCAAAACTTCTGCTATCGGCTGTACCGGTAATGATTCTTGGTCTGCTATTTAAAGACCAGGTTGAAAAGTTATTTACCGGCAATCTTCTTTTGGTGGGAAGTATGTTACTGGTTACTGCACTTTTATTGAGTTTCGCTCATTTTGCGAAAAAAGGAGAAAAGAAAATAACCTTTGGAAAGTCGCTTATTATAGGAATAGCTCAGGCAATGGCGGTTATGCCCGGTATCTCAAGAAGTGGAGCAACTATTGCTACCGGCTTGTTGTTAAAAACCAAAAGAGACGAAGTTGCCCGATTTTCTTTTTTAATGGTGTTAATTCCTATTTTAGGCGCTGCCTTTCTCGATATCGTTGGCGGTGATTTTACTTCCGGTGACACCATAGGCACAATTCCTTTGCTTGTTGGTTTTCTTGCTGCATTTGCCTCCGGCCTTCTGGCATGCGCGTGGATGATAAGAATTATCAAAAAAGGAAAACTAATTTATTTCGCAATTTACTGTTTAATTATTGGTCTAATTGCTATCTTTGCAGCCTGATTTTTGCAAAAATTCCATAAGTAGCTGTAGATTAGATCATTGACAATGAACAACCTCAAAAGGACGTACGATTTTTTGGGAGGAGAGATTTTGTTGTTTGACAAAGACCTCAACTGGACATCGTTTGATTTGGTTCAAAGGGTGCGGAATTCACTGTGCCGAAAAATGGGAATCAAAAAGATGAAAGTAGGTCATGCAGGCACCCTGGACCCCCTGGCCACCGGTCTCATGATATTATGCACGGGAAAAGCTACAAAAAAAATTGAAGAACTACAGCTAGGGAAAAAAGAATACTTCGCAACGTTTAAAATAGGAGCTACTACTCCCTCTTTTGACATGGAGACAGAAGAGGATAAAACTTTTGATTATTCCCATGTTAATGAAAAATTAATATTTGAAGTTTTAAAAAAATTTGAGGGAGAAACAGAGCAAGTCCCGCCGGTTTTTTCGGCTGTAAAAGTTAAAGGAAAAAGAGCATTCGAATATGCAAGAAATGGCGAAGAGCTAAAACTTCAAGCCAAAAAAATTGTTATTGAAAGAATTGATATTGAATCAGTTGAACTCCCGTTTATAAAAATAAAGGTAGTTTGCAGTAAGGGAACGTACATACGGGCTTTGGCGCGCGATGTTGGAGAAGAACTAAACTGTGGAGCTTATTTGACAAATTTGCGAAGGACAAAAATTGGAAATTATAGGATTGAAGATGCTGTAAAAGTTGACTTTTTTATGGAAAATTTACATTTATTTGTAACTAATTGATTTTTTCTCCGTAAAACGAGGCCTGAACCAAAAAACCAACTGCGATACAAAATAATACAGCCTGAAAAATAAAATCGAAATATAAAAATTAAAATATTGGTTTATGAAATTATCGAAGTTCAAGTACGATTTAAACGAAGAAAGAATTGCCTTACACCCAGCCGACAACAGGGACGAATCCAGACTGATGGTATTAGACAGGGCAAAAAAAACCATTGAGCATAAGTTATTTAAAGACCTGCTTGACTATTTCGATGATAAAGATGTAATGATATTTAACGACACCAAAGTTTTTCCGGCCCGTTTGTACGGCAACAAAGAAAAAACAGGTGCAGAAATCGAAGTCTTTCTTTTACGTGAGTTAAACCGGGAACAACGCTTATGGGATGTTTTGGTTGACCCTGCCAGAAAAATTCGAATTGGTAATAAATTATACTTTGGCGAAGATGACTTATTGGTTGCCGAAGTGATTGACAATACAACATCAAGAGGAAGAACATTGCGGTTTTTGTTTGACGGCCCATATGACGAATTCAAAAAAACACTATACGGGTTGGGCGAGACACCGCTTCCAAAATTCATAAGTCGTCCGGTTCAACCGGAAGACAAAGATCGTTACCAGACCATATTTGCAAAACACGAAGGAGCAGTTGCTGCGCCAACCGCCGGGTTGCATTTTAGCCGCGAATTATTAAAACGGCTGGAAATTAAAGGTATCGATTTTACTTACATCACACTTCATGTAGGATTAGGAAATTTTAGAAGTGTAGATGTTGAAGACCTCACAAAACATAAAATGGACTCGGAGCAAATTTGGATTCGCGACGAAGCGTGTGACGTTGTAAACAATGCAAAAACAGAAAAGAAAAATGTTTGTGCGGTAGGGACAACTGTTATGCGTACCTTAGAAAGTTCAGTTTCAACACAAGGTTTTCTGAAACCGTTTGAAGGCTGGACAAATAAATTTATTTTTCCTCCTTATGATTTCAGGGTAGCCAACAGGATGATTACCAACTTTCATCTTCCATATTCAACACTTTTAATGATGGTTGCTGCATTTGGTGGTTACGATTTTGTAATGGATGCATACAAAACCGCAATAAAAGAAGACTACCGGTTTGGTACTTATGGAGATGCAATGCTGATAATTTAACTTTTTTTCAATATTTTTTTGAACCACGGGAACAACTGTTTTCGTGGTTTTTTGTTTATAGTGTGAAATACCTTACACTTAAATGAATTTAAAAATGAGACTATCGTATCTTTTTGTTTTCTTTTTTGTAGTCGGAGCACTTACTACAGAAGCGCAAAACGGGAGCAGCCGAACCATACAGGTTAACGGAAGTGCTGAAATGGAAATTGAACCCGATGAAATTAAATTTGTCATTGAAATTGAAGAATACTGGGAAGAAGAGTTTAAAGAAGAAAAACTCCCCGGGGAGTACAGCGAAGAGGAAATGGAGAAAAAAACCAGATTTGAAGAGTATCGAACCAAAGTACCTCTTGCAACAATAGAAGACAATTTAATAAGAACGCTTCGGGAAGTTGGAATTGGGAAAGATGATATTGTGGTAAGCAATTTGGGGAATTACTGGCGTTTTCGCGGAAAAGAATTTTTATACCGTAAACAGTTTATTATCACCATTTCCGATTTTTCAAAAATAAACGAGCTAGCCAAAATCATGGACGCAAAAGGCATCAAATATATGAACATTGGCGAACTGACACACTCAAATATTGAAGAATATAAAAAGCAGGTAAAAATAAATGCACTACAGGCAGCCAAAGAAAAAGCACTCTATTTGGTTGAAAGTATGAATGAAGAACTTGGCAATGTTGTTTCGATTGTGGAAATGGGGGAAGGAATCAATCGCCCTGTATTTGCAAGCGCCATGTTACGAACGGTACAAACAAGCCCGCAGGAAAGTATCAATCAGGTAAAAAATATTAATCTCACATACCAGGTACAAGCAAAATTTGCCATAAAATGAACTTATGCAATATTTGCACAGGTAAGTTTTGTTATCTTGCGGCAAATTTTCAGAAATGGCAAAATTTAATGTTCTTCACTGTCCGGTGTGTGGCAGCGAAAACTTTTCACCCTTTTTAAAATGTATTGATCATTTTGTTAGCGGAGAAGAGTTTCAAATAAAAAAGTGCAGTTCCTGCGGATTCAAAATCACAGAGGAAATTGAAGACGAAGAAAATATTGGCTCATACTATCAGTCGGACGAATATATTTCACACTCCAATACTTCCAAAGGCCTGGTAAACTCGGTATACCACAGGGTAAGAAAATATATGTTGGGGCAAAAAAGAAAGCTGGTTGAAAAAATTTCCCCGGAACAAAAAGGAAGCATTCTGGACATTGGAACCGGCACTGGTTTTTTCCTCAACGAAATGAAACAACACGGGTGGCAAACAACAGGAACAGAAAAAAGTACAGAGGCCAGGCAGTTTGTAAAATCAGAATTTAATCTTGATGTTTTCCCTACTGAACAACTTTTTGGTTTCAAAGAGAATAAATTTGATGTGGTTACTTTGTGGCATGTATTAGAACACATTCATCAGCTTGATGCAAATATGGAGACCTTCCATAAAATTCTAAAGGCCAAAGGAAAATTGATCATCGCAGTGCCTAATAACTCATCGTACGATGCAGAACATTATCGCGAATATTGGGCTGCTTACGATGTTCCCCGACACATCTGGCATTTTACTCCCGAACAAATGGAATCTTTTGGAAAAAGATTTGGGTTCAAACTTACAGAAGTTCATGCGATGCCATTCGACTCGTTTTATGTATCGCTTCTTAGTGAAAAATATAAAAAATCGAAATTAGCGCTGGTGAAGGGAATCATCCACGGAACGGTCTCATGGTTTGCCAGTTCGTTCAAACCCGGGCGTTGTAGTTCGGTAATCTATGTCTTTGGAAAATAGATGCTAATTTAATGTATAATTGAAGAGATTACCGCCATCACTTCCCACCAGCAGACTCAAACTACCTGTGCTGTCCGACATTTTCCCGATGCTAAACTGACTGCTCCCCTGTAAAGGAAAACCGTCGTGAAGATCTCCGTCAGGATTATACAAATAAATACGATTTGACGATGCATCCACAACACCGACCTTTTTCATTTTCGGGCCAAAATTGTAAATATTCGGAGGGTCTTTAATTAAATTATCAAATTTCTCAGCGTAAAGCTTTTTCCCGTTTTCATCCATTACTTTTAATTCATTTCCGTCAATAAATACAAAATCAGGAACTCCATTTCCGTTTAAATCGTCGCAGGTAAAAAAGTGGTCTGCTCCGAATTTGCCTGTTTTCTTTTCAGAATACTTCCCGTCAAAAAAAATGTAATATACTTTTCCTGTGACATCTGTTGCAACAATTTTGGGTAATCCGTCCAAATTTAAAATCAGCGGATTCCGTGAATTTTCAAAAGTCGCAGAAGTGTTTACCCGGCTGTTTCCTCTTCTGTCCAATATATAGATTCTGGATTTGTCTTTAAAAACAATAAAGTCTCTTCTTCCAACCCTGAAATGTTGTATCGGAGTTGTCACCAAATGGTCAGTTTGTTTAAAAATCCAGCCACTTACAACTTTCCCGGTATAGTCATAGGCAACTACCTTTTTATTTTCATGAGGAATAAAATAACGATAGTTCCGATTGTTATCGTAGTCGAAAACATTTACACCTGCAGTGGCAGGCGAGCTAAACACCACAGGAAAATGCGCTACATTATTTCCATTTCTGTCAATTAAATACAGTTTATTTTTTGTATTAAACAGGTACTGAAGTTTTCCGTTTTTGTAATAATCCACCTGGAAAATCTCGCTAATAACAGGCTCTGCAACAGATATTGTCCACCGCACGCGGCCTTCATTGGTAATCTGGTAAAGATTATTTTGTTCGTCCTGTAAAATTACCTCACGATTTCCAGGATTATCGTGATTAACAACTATTTGTGGTTTAAATCGAATTGAATTTCCAATGTTACTTTGCCAGGTTGTTTGCGCTTCTTCCTGTGCTTTAGGATTGAAAGCCAAAACCATCGAATTAAAAAATAACTCTTTGTCGTGGATGATTTGCCAGTTAACTGCCTGTATTTTTCGCAAAGTCTCTTCCTTTTCCTCCACCTCCCGGGTTATCTCCGGGTTAAAAAGCTGCTTACTAAAACTGTAAGCACGGTTGACGTCGATATACGTATTCACATTGGAACGATTTGCGATATTTTGTTTGAATTTCAAATACCGTACTTCATGGTCTAAACTTGCATCCAAAACCATATTGTGAAGGTACTCCTCCAGCCCTTTTTCTGAATTCGAAAAAACCATGTAGTTATCATGAAATGCAACAAAATTTGCCTTTGCTGCAGCAAATGGTTTCCCCAGCCAAATACCCGGAAATGAAGGATATGGAAACTCATAAATGGTAAATTTAGTTTCTCTGTCCACCGAATAAACATTGCTAAATGAACTCAGTTCTACTCCTTTTCTTGCTGCATATGATGATAGCCAACTTGTAAGCTGTTCTGTAGCAAGCGTTCTCCCCTCCGTATGAAGGATAAAAAAAGTTGTCAAATGGGAAGGATCAACGGGAATTGTTGTTGCCGCAACAATAACTTCATCATTTACAATTCCTTTCAGCGACTCTTTAAAATCGGTACGCAGTCCTGTTTCGATCTTTTTTATTTGCTCTTCACGTTTGTAATACGAGTCAGTATGAGAAAAGTATTGTTCGAGATTTTCGAAAAAAATGCTTTTGTCAGAAAATGAATAACTTACAAAAAAAGATGTATTTTTCGGTAGCACTTCATCAGCTTTGGAATTTACAGCATCCTGCCCGTCGAAAACAGACAAAAAGTGGTTTAAAGAGTCATCAGCAACAGAAACACCGTTGAACAAAATTTTATCATCATCAAACTCAACATCCAGTTCAGTCCATGAAGCAAAATCTCCAAAACTTTCGGTGCGGTTCTTATAATTCAACCTAACGGTCTCACCAAATTCATTAACACTTTGGGTTGATTTTCTATTCATCCAGTTACCAACCAACTCCGGAAAATTAATATGATTTATGTATAATGATACATCGGATTGCAGGGTTACAGTCTTATCAACCTCAGTAAAAAACCGGTCATTTAATATGGTGTAAGTATTCATTTGCCGGATAGCCTGCTCAACCATCGTTGCTTTTGGACTTGCCAGGAATATACCTTCGCTGAAACAAAAAAACAGGACAGATGAATTTTCTTTTGATACGGCAGTGATTTTATTACCGCTGTAGTTACTCCCTTCATATCTGTATTGAGAAACGGGAAAAAGCAATTCGATCAAGTTTTTTATACTTGTCCTTTTGTTATTGGTATTTGCATTTTTTATAAACAGTGGAATCAAATCAGTTTTGCCTGAAAAATTAAATGCCAGAATAAAGGACTCATTTCGCAATCCACTTTGAACATCGTTGTTTTTTTTCACCAAAGAATCCATTTGAGTAATTAATCCCAGAAATGAATTTCCAATATTTGAATCCTTCATTTCCTTAATTATCGGATTATCAACAGGAATTGATTTCAATGAACGAAATTCAAAAAAACCGGGAGTAGTTACAGGTACAGCTTTATATACCGATGCTTCTTTTGCAAAAGTCACCTCGTCCTTTGTAAAGTATATAAAACCGGCGACCAATGCCACTATAAAAATCAGAAATAAAATCAGATTTCGTTTCATTCAATCAAGTTTTACTCAAAAGTACAAAATACAAAACGCGTTCGATCCTAATTTTCGTTTATAAAATAAAACATGAATTGTTAATAACCCGGTAAATACATCATTTTCGAGGGCAAAAACAAAAAAGGCCGGAAAATCCGGCCTTAACTATATTTTATCAAAATTTTACAAATGTTTTGCTACTTCTACTTCGTGATAGGCTTCGATGTGATCTCCAACTTTAATATCATTAAAGTTTTCAATGTTCAATCCACATTCATAACCGTTTTTCACCTCTTTTACATCATCTTTGAAACGCTTAAGAGAACCAAGTAAGCCTGTATATATTACAATACCGTCGCGAATGATCCGAACTTTTGAGTTTCTGGAAACCTTGCCGTCCCGAACGATACAACCGGCAACAGTACCAACTTTTGTAATTTTAAAGGTTTCAAGTACCTCAACGGTTCCGGTAACTTCTTCCTTGATATCAGGAGAAAGCATACCTTCCATTGCAGCTTTAATTTCATTAATTGCATCGTATATAATGGAGTACAACCGAATGTCAATCTGCTCTTTTTCTGCAAGTTTTCGGGCATTTAACGAAGGGCGAACCTGGAACCCGATTACAATGGCTTCAGAAGCTGCAGCAAGCAAAATATCAGATTCGGAAATCTGCCCTACAGCCTTGTGCTTAATGTTTACCTGAATTTCTTCCGTTGACAACTTAATTAATGCGTCAGATAACGCTTCAATAGAACCGTCGACATCACCTTTTACAATCAGGTTCAATTCCTGGAAATTACCAATTGCAATTCGTCGGCCAATTTCGTCGAGTGTAATATGCTTTTGTGTACGAAGTCCTTGTTCCCGCGCCAACTGTTCCCTTTTATTGGCAATATTCCGGGCTTCGCGCTCAGAATCCATCACATTAAACTTATCTCCTGCCTGCGGAGCACCATTTAAGCCAAGTATAATTGCCGGTTGTGCGGGTCCAACTTCGTCAATTCTCTGGTTACGTTCATTAAACATTGCCTTAACGTGTCCAAAGTACTGACCTGCCAAAACGATGTCGCCAATATTTAAAGTTCCTGACTGCACCAACAGAGTTGCAACATAACCTCTACCACGATCTAACGATGATTCAATGATAGTACCCGTTGCATTTTTATCCGGATTCGCTTTTAGCTCCAGCATTTCAGCTTCCAGCAAAACCTTCTCCAACAGTTCCTCTACTCCAATACCTTGTTTGGCTGAAATATCGTGTGACTGGTATTTTCCTCCCCACTCTTCAACCAAATAATTCATATTGGCCAGCTCTTCTTTTATTTTTTCGGGATTTGCACCGGGTTTATCAATTTTGTTTATTGCAAAAACAATCGGAACACCGGCAGCGGAGGCATGATTAATTGCTTCAACGGTCTGCGGCATCACATTGTCGTCGGCAGCAACAATAATAATTGCTATATCGGTAATCTGAGCGCCACGAGCACGCATTGCTGTAAATGCCTCATGCCCCGGGGTGTCCAGGAAAGTGATATCTTTTCCGTCATCAAGAGTCACATGATAAGCTCCGATATGTTGTGTAATTCCACCGGCTTCTCCCGCAATAACGTTCGTACTTCGAATGTAATCCAACAAAGAGGTTTTACCGTGGTCAACATGCCCCATCACAGTTACAATCGGCGAGCGAAAAACCTGATTCTCATCACTTTCTTCGTTTTTGTCATCAATTGCCTCCTGAATATCCACACTTACAAATTCGACCGTATAACCAAATTCATCAGCTACAACCGACAATGTTTCTGCATCCAGTCTCTGGTTGATTGAAACAAAAAGTCCGAGACTCATACATGAAGAAATAACTTCGTTAACACTAACACTCATCATGTTGGCGAGCTCGTTTACTGAAACAAACTCAGTAACTTTTAATACCTTCTTCTGTTCGTTTTGTTTTTCAATGTCAGCCTGTATCTTTTCACTTGCTGCAGCACGTTTATCTCTCCTGTGTTTTGAGCCTTTTGATTTTCCTTTTGCTGTTAAACGTGCAAGAGTATCTTTAATCTGTTTCTGAACATCTTCTTCGTTCACCTCTTTTTTTAGAGGTCTCCTCTTTTTACCATGCTGTTTATTAACCTGAAAGTTAGGTTTTGACTTGTTGTCTCCTTTTTTGTCTTCAAAATTGATTCGGCCACCGTCTTTTGGGATCCGTTTTCTGCGTTTTTTATTTCCCCCCTGGTCTGAAGAGCTGTGTTGCTTTTTATCTTTTTTATCCGGCAAATCAATTTTCCCGACAACAGTAGGTCCGTTCAGTTTATTTGCCTGAGCTTTTACTACGTTTTCTTTATTTCCGGTTTTTCCAGCCTTATCTACTCTTTCGACCTTGTTCTGATATTCTGCCTTCCTTGCAGCCTTTTGCTTCTGCCGTTCTCTCCGCTCTTTTTCTTTTTCTTCTTTCGATTTTTTTGCGGGGCGGGTTTTCTGATTAATATTTTTCAGGTCGATCTTCCCAACTACTTTAATCTCATCGACTTTAGGGACCTCAGTTTCAACAACTTCTTCCTTTTGGCTAAATTCTTCTTTTTTCACCGGTTCTTCTTTCGGTTTTTCAGCAGCAGCTTTCTCAGCAACTGGTTTTTCAGTAACTGGTTTCTCAGCGGCAGGCTTTTCCTCAATAATTTTCTCTTCTTTTTTTTCTGTTTTTGGCACTTCTTTTTCCGGAACCGGCTTTTCCTCCTTTTTCGGCTTTCCAACCTGATCCAAATCAATTTTCCCCAGCACTTTTAAGCCCTCTTCTTTCGGTTTCGTTTTTTCCGGCTCAACCGGCTTTTCTTCCTCCACCTTTCTGGTCACTTGGGGCTTTATCTCTTTATCTTTAGGCTTTTCTTCGGTAGTTTCAGGTGATGATTCATCAACCTCAGCTTCCTCTTCTTCATCAATCGTGATAACTTCTTTTTTCGGGCGTTGGCTCTTCAAACTAATCTTTTCTGATTCTTTTTTCAAAGAAATATCAATTTTATACTCCTTTTCAAGAAGTTGAACCGCCTCCTCGTTAACTTTAGTATTCGGATTTGAGTCAATATCAAAACCTTTTTTGTGCAAAAATTCGACTATGGTATGAATACCAACGTTAAATTCTCTTGCAAGTTTACTAAGCCTTATTGTCTTACCAGCTACCATAAAAAAATTTAATTTTTCTTAATCCAAACGCTAAAGTTTAATGGTACAATTTTAACAAAAATGATTAAACCATACTTTAATTTTAGCATTTTATTCAAATTCCGACTTCAGTATACCCAGCACATTGTCGATGGTTTCTTCCTCAAAGTCGGTTCTTTTAATCAGTTCGTTACGCGGAATACTCAAGACATTTTTTGCGGTATCGCAACCAATGGCTTTTAATCCGTCTATTACCCAGTCTTCAATTTCGTCAGCAAATTCGTCGAGGTTTACATCTTCCTCGTCCTCTTCCATTTCGCGGTAAACATCAATTTCGTAACCGGTTAACTGGCTGGCAAGCCTGATATTCAAACCACCTTTACCAATTGCCAGAGAAACCTCTTCGGGTCTTAAATAAACCTCGGCTTTTTTATTATCTTCAATTATTTTGATTGAATTAATTTTTGCCGGGTTCAGTGCTCTTTTTATAAAAAGCTGAACATTTGAAGAATAGTTAATTACGTCAATATTTTCGTTTCTCAATTCCCGGACAATTCCATGAATACGGGAACCTTTCATTCCCACGCATGCACCAACGGGATCAATTCTTTCATCGTAGGACTCAACGGCAACTTTCGCTCTTTCTCCCGGAACCCTTACTATTTTCTTAATGGTAATCAAACCATCAAAAATTTCAGGAATTTCCAGTTCAAACAAACGCTCAAGAAATACCGGCGCCGTCCGAGACAAAATAATCAACGGATTATTGTTTCGCAGCTCTACTTTGTATACAATAGCACGAACGGTGTCGCCTTTTCTAAAATAGTCAGACGGAATTTGTTCTCCTTTGGGAAGAATCAGTTCATTTCCCTCATCGTCGAGAATCAGGATTTCTTTTTTCCAAATCTGATAAACTTCTCCGGTAACAATGTCGCCGATTTTATTTTTGTATTTACCGTAAATATGATCCTTTTCAAGCTCGAGAATTTTACTTGCCAGGTTCTGGCGTAAGTTCAAGATGGCCCGACGCCCAAAATCCGCAAGTTTTACCTCATCAGTAACTTCTTCACCAACTTCATAGTCGTCATCTATTTTTAGTGCTTCAGTTAATGTTATCTGCAAATTCGGCTCTTCCAGTTCGTCGTCTGCAACAACCTCCCTGTTTCGCCAAATTTCAAAATCGCCCTTGTCAATGTTAATAATTACATCGAAGTTTTCATCAGTGCCAAACTGCCTGATCAGCACACTGCGAAAAACATCTTCAAGTACACTCATCATTGTAACCCGGTCAATGTTTTTCAACTCTTTGAATTCGGCAAAAGTATCAATCAGGTTAATATTTTCCATCTTTCATCAGTTTATTTAAAAGTAATAACTGCTTTCGCACTTTTTATTTCGTTATATTTAATATTATGTTCCCGAACAACTAACTGTTTCTTTTTATGCCCTTCTACTTTTTCGCGTTTTGAAGTTTCCAGAATAATTTTATCATCATCAACTTCTTTCAGAACACCTTCAAAATGTTCACCTGTTTTTAAATCAACCTCGATTTCGCGATTTTGATATTTAATGTACTGCTGTCTCACTTTAAATCCTTCTGTCAAGCCGGGGGACGAAACCTGCAGTTCAAAATCTTCAACATCGCGATCGAGATTATGTTCCACGTTTCGGCTAATTTCAATACATTTTTCAATGGTCATCCCATCAAAGCTATCTACATACACATTGATAACATTACTCTTATTTACCGAAACATCAACAAGAAACATTTTCTCGTCTAATTTTTCTTCAACCAGTTTTATTACTTTTTCCTTATCAATCATTCATTATTAGTAACAAAATAGGGAACCAGAGGTCCCCTAAAGCAGGTTTTTCCAAAATCATCGCAAAAATAGTAAAATAATTGATTAATAAAAAAAATAGCAACACATATAAATTACTGATTTTAAAGAAATAATAATTCAATAAAAAGCAGTTTCCCAAGGGTAGTTCAATTCATTGTCAGCTGATTTTCCAGACCTTTGTGTATTAAAAGGATACATTTCCTGATTTACGAAAGTTTTGTACTTTTATCACTCAAGAAGAAACGATTTGTGAACTCTTTTCAAATAAATAAGAAAAAAATCATTAACGATCCTGTCTTTGGTTTTATAAACATTCAATCGGAGCTGGTTTTCGACCTGATAGAACATCCTTTTTTTCAGCGTTTGCGAAGGATAAAACAACTTGGTCTTTCGTTTTTGGTTTTCCCTGGCGCAAACCATACGCGCTTTGAACATGCTTTAGGTGCGGTACATCTGATGAGGCAGGCTATTTCCGTACTTCAACTAAAAGGCCATAATATAAGCCCCCGGGAGGCTGAGGCTGTTACTGTTGCCATTTTGCTTCACGACATAGGACATGCACCTTTCTCACATGTTTTGGAAAACACACTGGTTGAAATTCCGCATGAAGAGATATCTCTTTTGTTAATGGAACAGTTAAACCTCGAATTTAACGGAAAACTTGATTTGACCATTGAGATTTTCAAAAATCAGTATAAAAAGAAGTTTTTGCATCAATTGGTAGCCAGTCAGCTCGATATGGACAGACTGGATTACCTTAGCCGCGACAGTTTCTTTACCGGAGTAACAGAAGGCCAGGTCGGGATAGAACGCATCATAAAGATGCTGAATGTTGTTGATGATCAACTTGTAGTAGATGTAAAAGCCATCTATTCGATTGAAAAATTCCTGATTGCCCGCCGATTGATGTACTGGCAGGTTTATTTACACAAAACAGTTGTGTCTGCGGAGTTTCTTTTAATAAATGTACTGAAAAGAGCCAAAGAACTGGCCGCTGCCGGTAAACCAATTTTTGCTACACCTACACTCAATGTCTTTTTGAATAACAGTTTTTCAAGCGATGATTTTATTGAAAACAAGTCTGTTTTAGGGAAAAATATATTACACTGGTATACTTTACTTGATGATAACGATATTTTAACATCGGTAAAAGAATGGCAATACCACCCCGATTTGGTACTCTCAACGCTGGCCGACAGTATTACCAACCGGAAATTGTTTAAAACAAAAATGAAGACAAAACCTGTTTCAAAAACATGGAAAGAAAAAATGCTGAAAGGGATTTCAGAAAACATAAGCGGTGACAAAAATTTAGCACCTTATTTTTTGATCACCGGAGAAATAACCAACAACGCCCTTAACCGCGACAGCGAAAACATTCTTATCCTGTTTAAGAACGGAAAAGTGAAAGATATTCGAAAAGCTTCCGATATTAATTTAACAGCACTTACCAAAACCGTGAGGAAATATTTTGCCTGTTATCCCAAAGAATTGGACTTTTATTAGTTAAAACCTATATTTGCAACGCCAAAATAAAAAATGAATGGAATTTAAAGCTACAGACATTGCAGCATTTCTCAACGGAGAAGTTGTTGGAAATGAAGATGTCAAAGTTTTCAATGTATCAAAAATAGAGGAAGGTAAGCCGGGAACTCTTGCATTTCTTGCCAATTTGAAATACGAACATTATATATATGTAACCAAAGCTTCAATTGTTTTGGTAAATAAAACGTTTGAACCCCGAAAAGAGATTTCTGCAACACTTATTAAAGTTGACGATGCTTATCAGGCGTTTGCTTCGCTGCTTGAGTTAGTTCAACAGGCAAAATCCACTCAAAAAACCGGCGTTGAAAATCCCAGTTTTATCCACGAAACCGCTTCGGTAGGAAATGATATTTATCTTGGTGCTTTTGCCTACATAGGTAAAAATTCAAAAATAGGTGACAACGTAAAAATTTATCCCCAGGCTTTTGTAGGCGACAATGTAACTATCGGCGACAATTGTATTATCTACGCCGGTGTAAAAATATACGACGATTGTAAAATAGGAAACCAATGTATTCTGCACGCGGGATGTGTTATTGGTTCTGATGGATTTGGATTTGCTCCTCAACCCGATGGAACGTACAATAAAATTCCCCAACTGGGCAACGTTATCCTCGAAGATAATGTTGAAATAGGGGCAAACACAACAATAGACTGTGGAACAATGGAGTCGACAATTATCCGCAAAGGTGTAAAACTGGATAATCTGGTTCAGGTTGCCCACAATTGCGAAATCGGAGAAAATACAGTTATTGCGGCTCAGGCAGGAATGGCCGGAACGACAAAAATTGGCAAGAACTGCAGACTGGGAGGACAAGTTGGATTGGCCGGCCATTTAACCATCGGGAATAATGTACAAATTGGAGCCCAATCCGGATTATCTTCGTCGGTAAAAGACAACGAGACTTTACTTATGACACCGGCTTTTAATATAAAAGATGCCGTAAAATCAGCCATTATATTTAAAAAGCTTCCTGAATTGAGAGAGGATGTTATTCAACTAAAAAGAGAGGTGAAATCACTGAAGGAAAATAAATAGTTTCTACTAAGAGAACTTGGCATGACAGTAAAACAAAAAACACTATTAAATTCATTTGAAATAAAGGGTGTAGGTTTACACACCGGTGTAAATGTCACCATGAATTTCCTCCCCGCACCTGAAAATCACGGATTTAAATTCAAACGAACCGATCTTGAAAGTCAACCGGTAATTGATGCCGATGTAGATTTGGTTATTGATACATCCAGAGGAACCCTGCTTGAAAAAGACGGAGCAAGAATTGGCACAATAGAACACGCTTTGGCTGCTTTAATCGGGATGGATCTTGACAACGTACTTATTGAAGTTGATAATGAAGAGGCACCAATAATTGACGGCAGTTCAAAATACTTTACCGAAGCTATAGAAAAAGCTGGAATTGTTGAACAAAACGCTGAACGGGAATACTTTGAAATAAAGGATAAAATTGAAATCTATGATGAAAAATCGGATTCAACAATCGTAGCATTGCCCGATGACAGCTACCGGTTAAATATTATGATTTCTTTCAAGTCGAATGTTTTAAACAATCAGTTTGCAACACTGGAAAACATTGCAGATTTTAAAACAGAAATTGCCAGTTGTCGTACTTTTGTTTTTCTGCACGAACTTGAAATACTGATGAGTCAAAACCTGATTAAGGGGGGAGAATTGGACAATGCAATTGTTATCATTGATAAAGAAGTTAGCCAGCAGGAACTCGACCGCCTGGCCGATCTTTTCAGCCATGAGAGAGTTGAAATAAAACCACAGGGAATTTTAAACAATCTTGATTTACATTTTGATAACGAATGCGCCAGACACAAATTACTGGACGTAATTGGAGACCTGGCCCTGTGTGGGAAACACATTAAAGGTAGAATTATCGCAACAAAACCGGGACACAGGCCAAATACCATATTTGCAAAAAAATTAAAACAAGCATATAAACAAACACTTGAGAATGCTCCGGACTACGATCCCAATCTGCCGCCTTTAATGGATGTGAACCAAATTAAAGAATTTCTGCCACATCGTTACCCTTTTTTAATGGTAGATAAGATAATTTCGGTGACTGAGGATGAAGTGATAGGGGTTAAAAGTGTTTCGGTAAATGAACCTTTTTTTCAGGGGCATTTTCCTGATGAGCCGGTTATGCCCGGAGTTTTGCTTGTTGAAGCAATGGCACAGACCGGAGGATTACTGGTTTTAAGCAGGTTAGAAGGAAAACACTCGACTTATTTTATCCGTATCGACAATGTTAAATTCCGTAAAAAAGTTGTACCCGGAGACACTTTGATTTTCAAATTAAATTTAAATTCGCCGATCCGAAGAGGTATAGCAAATATGAAAGGAATAACCTACGTAGGAAATAAAGTTGTGGCTGAAGGTGAATTTATGGCTCAATTAATAAAACAGACAGAAAAAGAAAACTAATACTTTTAGAAAATAAATTATGAAACAACCGTTAGCATACGTACACCCTGATGCAAAAGTTGCAGACAATGTTGTAATCGAACCATTTGTTTCCATCGATCATGATGTGGAAATTGGTGAAGGAACCAGGATCGGCTCCAGCGTTACAATACTCCCCGGTACAAGAATTGGAAAAAACTGCAACATTTTTCCGGGAGCTGTAATCGGTGCCATCCCTCAGGATTTAAAATTCAGAGGAGAATATACAACCGTGGAAATCGGCGACAATAATACCATTCGTGAAATGGTTACTATTAACCGGGGAACTGCCTCAAAAGGCAAAACGGTACTCGGGAATAATAACCTGATTATGGCTTATGTACACATCGCACACGATTGTTTTCTAGGAAATAATATAATCCTTGGTAACAATACCAATATGGCCGGAGAAGTTATTGTCGACGACTGGGCTATTATCTCCGGGATGACTGGTATTCATCAATTTTGCAGAATTGGTTCCCACGTAATGATTGGTGGAGGATCGTTGGTTCGAAAAGATGTACCTCCTTTTATTAAAGCCGGCAGGGAACCTTTGTCTTACGTTGGTATAAACTCCATCGGCTTACGTCGGCGTCAATATAACAATGAAAAAATTCGTGAAATCCAGGACATTTACCGGTATATCTACCAAAAAGGGCTAAACACTTCGCAGGCTGCTGAAATTATTGAAGCAGAAATGCCGGCCTCTACTGAACGTGATGAGATATTACTGTTTGTAAAAGATTCAAAACGCGGAATTATCCGGGGATATTATCCGGATTAAATTCAACAAAATATTCTGAAGAATGCTGCTCCTCCGGAGTGGCATTTTTATTTTCCATGATTCCATCCCTGTGCCTCTAACGGAACAGCCGAACCTGCATTTGTTATTAAATTGGTACCCTCTGAAACATTCGTCATGTGCCCAATTACTGTAAAATCCGGATCATTTTTAATCTTTTCATAATCTTCGATCGAAATTGTAAACAGCAACTCATAATCTTCCCCCCCGTTTAACGCAGCAACCAAAGGATTAATACTTAATTCCTCAGCCATCTTTTTAGTTTGAAAATCCATAGGAATTTTATCTTCATACAGATTACAACCGGTATTTGAATTTTTACACAAATGCATTATTTCCGATGAGAGGCCATCAGAAATGTCAATCATAGAGGTAGGTTTAATTCCAATTTTTTTGAATGCAGCGACAATATCGCCACGAGCTTCCGGTTTTAACTGCCGTTCTAAAATATAATCGTAACCCTGCAACTGAGGCTGCATATTTTCATTCACTTTAAAAACCTCATTTTCTCTTTCCAGTAATTGTAACCCCATATATGCCCCGCCCAAATCGCCGGTAACACAAAGCAAGTCATTTGGTTTTGCACCACTCCGGTAAACCAGGTTTTCTTTTTCTGTTTCGCCAATAACAGTTACACTTAAAGTCAATCCGGTTAATGAACTTGTGGTATCTCCCCCAACCAAATCAACTCCATACTTCTCGCAAGCCAAATGTACTCCGGAATACAATTCCTCTACCGCTTCTACCGAAAATTTAGTTGAAAGAGCAATATTTACCACAATTTGACGAGGAACAGCATTCATGGCAAAAATATCAGAAAGATTTACAACTACAGACTTGTATCCCAAATGCTTCAACGGAACATACATCAAATTAAAATGAATCCCCTCAGTGAGCAAATCAGATGAAACAACTACCTGCTTGTTTTTGAAATCCAGTACAGCGGCGTCATCGCCAACACCTTTCAAAGTGCTTTCATTTTTAATCTGAATATTTTTTGTTAGCCTTTCAATCAATCCGAACTCTCCAACTTCAGAAATCTGGGTCTGCTTTTCGTTTTTCATCTAATATAACAATACTAAATAATTAATATAAATACCTGTATAAGCTACTGTCTTCAATATTCCTACTTCTCTGTTAATTAAAGACAAAAAGGTATTATTTATTTTACTTCTTCGGACAAAATTACCTATAGTTTTATATCTTTGCAATTAATTTTTAAACAGTCCAATTAAGCTGTTGTTATATAGAAAAGAAAACTTAAAAGGATGGTAGAACAAGATAAAATATTAAACGAGGTTACTCAAAGCGAATACAAATACGGATTTGTAACTGAAATAGATACTGACATCATCGATAAAGGTCTGAATGAGGACGTTGTCCGAACCATTTGGAAAAAGAAAAATGAGCCTGAATTTATGCTGGGATTTCGTTTGGAAGCTTTTCGTAAATGGCAAAAAATGAAAATGCCAAACTGGGCTTATCTGAAAGTCCCGCCAATTGATTTTCAGGAGATCAGTTATTATGCTGCACCAAAGAAAAAACCTCAGTACGAGAGCCTTGATGAAGTGGACCCGGAATTACTCGAAACATTCAACAAATTGGGAATTCCGTTGGAAGAACAAAAACATTTAGCCGGTGTTGCAGTCGACGCAGTAATAGATAGCGTGTCGGTTAAAACGACTTTTAAAGAGACATTGGCGGAACAGGGAATTATTTTCTGTTCGTTTAGTGAAGCTGTTCAGGAACATCCGGATTTAGTTCAAAAATATTTGGGACAGGCGGTGCCGGTTGCCGACAATTATTTTGCAGCGCTAAACTCAGCCGTTTTTAGCGATGGATCATTTTGCTACATCCCGAAAGGCGTAAAATGCCCGATGGAATTATCGACTTATTTTAGAATAAATGCGGCAAATACAGGTCAGTTTGAACGCACATTAATTGTTGCTGACGATGACAGCTACGTAAGTTACCTGGAAGGTTGTACCGCACCGATGCGGGATGAAAACCAGTTACATGCTGCAGTTGTAGAAATTATCGCGTTAGATCGGGCCGAAGTAAAATATTCAACCGTTCAGAATTGGTATCCGGGAGATAAAAACGGGAAAGGTGGAATTTACAATTTTGTAACAAAACGTGGTATTTGCCGCGGTGTTTCCTCTAAAATTAGCTGGACTCAGGTCGAAACCGGTTCCGCAATTACCTGGAAATACCCAAGTTGTATTTTAATGGGTGATAACTCTATTGGTGAGTTTAATTCTGTAGCCGTAACCAACAACCATCAACAGGCTGATACCGGTTCCAAAATGATACACATCGGCAAAAACACAAAAAGTACCATTATTTCAAAAGGTATATCGGCGGGTAAAAGCGATAACTCCTACCGGGGCCTCGTAAAAGTTTTGCCGGGAGCAATTAACTCAAGAAACTTTTCTCAATGTGATTCGCTGTTGTTAAACGATACGTGTGGTGCACATACATTTCCTTACATCGAGGTAGGCAACAAATCTTCGATTGTTGAACACGAAGCAACCACCTCAAAAATAGGGGAAGACCAGATTTTCTATTGCAACCAGCGCGGAATAGATACGGAAAAAGCCATCGGTATGATTGTAAACGGTTATGCAAAGGAAGTATTAAACAAACTCCCGATGGAATTTGCAGTTGAAGCACAAAAGCTTCTGCAAATCAGTTTAGAAGGAAGTGTTGGATAAAAGTTCAGAAAAAAATAATCAATGTCAAACAGGTGATGAAAAAATTCATCCCAAAATCTCAATAATAAAATGTTATCAATAAAAGACTTATATGTTTCCGTTGAAGGAATGGAAATCCTTAAAGGGATTAATCTGGAAGTAAAACCGGGTGAAATCCACGCCATAATGGGCCCAAATGGTTCAGGCAAAAGTACGCTCGCAAATGTGCTGGCAGGAAAAGAAGAATACGAAGTTACCTCAGGAGAGGTAACATATTCAGGAGAGGACCTCCTTGAAATGTCTCCGGAAGATCGTGCCAGAGAAGGTCTGTTTTTGAGTTTCCAGTACCCGGTTGAAATTCCCGGTGTACCTATGGTAAATTTTTTGAAAACATCAATAAACGAACAAAGAAAATACCGGGGGCAGGAAGAACTTACTGCCGGTGAATTTCTGAAATACATGCGTGAAAAAATGGAATTGGTGGATATGCATACAAAACTGACCAATCGTTCGGTTAATGAAGGATTCTCAGGTGGGGAGAAGAAAAAAAATGAAATCTTTCAGATGGCACTACTGGAGCCTAAATTGGCCATTTTGGATGAAACCGATTCCGGCCTCGATATTGATGCGCTAAAAACCGTTGCCCGTGGCGTAAATACTTTACGCAGTCCTGAAAATGCAACCATTGTAGTTACACACTATCAGCGTTTGCTCGATTATATTGTTCCCGATTATGTTCACGTTCTTTACCAGGGCAAAATTGTAAAATCAGCCGGTAAAGAGCTTGCACTTGAGCTGGAAGAAAAGGGGTACGACTGGATAAAAAAAGAAATGGCGGTTTAATATGAGTGTTTTAGTAGAAAAAGCGGATTTGTCGCTAAAATATACGGGGCATTACAATGAAGTGAAAGACCTTTTGTTTGAAGGCTCTTCCCATGTTTTAAATGCCCAGAGAAATAAAGCTTTTCAGGATTTTGTGATGCAGGGGATTCCTACACGAAAAAATGAAAACTACAAATATACCAATCTGCAGCCGCAATTTTTGCCTGAATACAAATTTATTCACCAAAGAGAAGAGGTTGAAGCAGATTTAAACGAAGTGTTTCGTTGCGATGTCCCTCAACTGGATACCCACCTCACGTTGTTGATTAACGGGTGGTATTACCAAAAAAACAAAGAGGCAGAATTACCGGAAGGCGTTATCCTGGGGAGTTTGGAAGAGCTTGCCAATAACAATCCGGAACTGATTGAAAAATACTATGCAAAAATTGCCAAAACAGAAGAAGATCCTTTGGTGGCATTAAATACAGCTTTTGCAAAAGATGGGTATTTTTTGTACATCCCAAAAAATGTAACGATTGAAAAACCTTTGCAACTGATCAACTTGCTACAATCTGATAAAGATACTTATGCCACTCAGCGTAATTTGATCATAGTGGAATCAGGAGCAAGTTTGCAACTTTTGTTGTGTAACCATACGCTGGATTTGAACACCTACCTAAGTAACTCGGTTACTGAAATTTTTGTAGGAGAAAATGCTCATTTGGATTATTATACACTCCAAAATGAACACAACAAAGCAACATCTCTGAATTCTGTTTTTATTCAGCAGGAGAGAGATTCTACCGCTACTACCCATACTTCGTCGTTACATGGCGGACTGATTAGAAACAACCTGAAATTTGTACTCAACGGCGAAAATGCTGAATCCAATATGTATGGGATGTCGTTTATCGATAAAAAACAACATGTTGATAATTTCACTCAGGTTATTCATGCCCAACCTCATTGCCAGAGCAACCAGTTGTATAAAAATGTGCTCAACGACCAATCGACCGGGGCATTTGCAGGAAGAATCCACGTAATGCGCGACGCACAAAAAACCAACGCATTTCAGCGGAACAACAATTTATTGCTCACCGATGCAGCAACCATGCAAACCAAACCTCAGCTGATTATTGATGCCGATGATGTTAAATGCAGCCATGGTGCAACAGTTGGACAAATCGACGAAGAGGCTTTGTTTTATTTGAGGGCCCGGGGAATTGGGGAAAACAAAGCACGCCTAATGATGATGAATGCTTTTGCTCACGAAGTAGTTCAGGAGATAAAAATTGAAGCTCTTCGCGAGCGGATTGATGATCTGGTTGACAAACGCTTAAAAGGCGAAGTAGCACGTTGTCACGAATGTGCGTACAACTGCGAATGTTAGCCAAATAAAAATTCTTCAGATATTCCCGTAGGATTCATTTGTTTGAACTTGCGGGAATATTTTTTTGCCGTAAAATTATCTACCTTTAGTTTTCTTTATAAGATTAAAATGGATTACGACATTCAAAAAATAAGAAGCTATTTCCCCGTTCTGAACCAAAAGGTTTACAACAAACCGTTTGTATATTTCGACAATGCCGCATCGGCCCAAAAACCGGTACAGGTGCTCATGACGGAAGAGCGACTTCACAACGATTTTTACGGGAATATCCACCGGGCAGCGCATTATATGGCTGACCAGGCAACTATTGAATTTGAAGCTGTTCGTATCAAAATTCAGAAGTTTATAAAGGCTGAAGTTCGGGAAGAAATCATTTTTACCAAAGGAACTACTGAAAGCGTAAACCTGGTTGCGCATTCTTTTGGCGAAAAATATATTCAGGAAGGCGATGAAATTATCGTTTCCGAAATGGAACATCATTCAAACATTGTTCCCTGGCAGCTGGTCGCAGGCAGAAAAAATGCAACGGTTATAAAACTCCCTTTTACCGATTCAGGAGAACTTCAGTTGGATGTTTTAGAGAAAATGATCAATCCCAAAACAAAAATTATCGCGTTGGCACATGTCTCCAATGTTTTGGGAACCATAAATCCTGTTGAAAAAATTATTGAGATTGCGCATAGCAAAAATGTCCCTGTTTTTATCGACGGGGCACAAGCTGTTCAGCACATTCCCGTTGACGTTCAAAAACTGGATGTTGATTTTTATGCCTTTTCTGCACATAAAATGTACGGTCCAAACGGTGTTGGTGTGTTATACGGAAAACGAAAATGGCTCGATGAGATGCCTCCATACCAGGGAGGAGGAGAAATGATTTCGGAAGTTTCGTTTGAAAAAACAACCTTTAATGAAATCCCCTACAAGTTCGAGGCAGGAACCCCAAATATTACCAGTGTAGTTTCATTTGGTTCCGCCATCGATTTGATTACTGAGATTGGGCTGCAAGATATTGGAAAATGGGAACAGGATATCCTAGCTTATGCCGCATCAAAATTAAAGGAAATCTCCGGAATAAAAATCTATGGAGAGGCACCGGAAAAATCGGGTGTCATCTCATTTAATGTTGGCAATACCCATCCTTACGATATCGGAATGTTACTTGATAAAATGGGAATCGCAGTTCGAACGGGTCATCATTGTGCCGATCCGGTTATGCAACACTACAAGGTTCCCGGAACGATTCGTATTTCGTTTGGAATGTACAACACAAAAGAAGAAGTTGATCTTTTTATCGAGGCATTGAAAAGAGTGCTGGTGATGTTATAAATTCTCTGGTTTTGCTGAAGATTCCTTTTTTCCTTTTCCAGGACTGTTTGGAAAAACATACCCGATCAAAGCGCCATAAAGTGTACTGGTATGCCAGTTTGACTGAATCGGGCAGGTTCCGGAAGTGCAGCCAATATAATACCAGTAAAGAAATCCGGCCAATGCGCCCAGGAAAACACCTACAATTTTCCACTTATATCTGACAAGAAATTGCTTCATAACAAAAAATTTCCACAAAGAAACGCAGGATTGAAAAAGTTGAAAGTGATTTGAGTCACAATAAAACACGCTTCTTTGTGGATTTTCGAAACAAACTATTCTAAAATTAGTAATTAGATGCTGCAATTTCAAAAAAAGCCTGCTCAGCCAGACAAGCCGGGCATTTTTTAGGTGCAACTGTTCCTTCGTGAATAAAACCACACTCCCGGCATTTCCAAATCACCTTATCTCCACGTTTAAACACTTTTCCTTCTTCCAAATTGGTATAAAAAGTACGGTAGCGTTCTTCGTGCTCCTTTTCAACACGGGCAATTAAAGTAAATGCTTTTGCCACATTTTTAAATCCTTCTTCCTCTGCAATACGTGCAAACTCAGGGTACAAATCAGTCCATTCTTCATTTTCCCCTTCTGCTGCTGCTTTTAAATTTTCCAAAGTTGTCCCCACTTTTCCAGCCGGATACGACGCTGTGACCTCAACCATTCCACCCTCTAAAAAATCAAAAAAACGCTTTGCATGTACTTTCTCGTTCATGGCGGTTTCCTCAAAAATGGCGGCAATTTGTTCCAATCCTTCTTCCCTGGCTTTTTCTGCAAAATAATTATACCTCATACGTGCCTGAGACTCACCTGCAAACGCCTTTAATAAATTTTGTTCGGTTTGTGTACCTTTTAAACTAGTCATATTTAAAGATTTTTGATTTTGGTTTTGAACATAAAACTATGAAAAATAAACAACACGTTTTAAGCAAATATTAAGGATTGGGTTGTTTTTAAAGATTCTTAATATGCATAGGTTTTGTCATTGGATAAAAGTAAAATTTTGCGATCTTTGACGATTGTTAAAAGCTAAGATTCATGTCGATAGAAGAAATACAACAGGAAATAATTGAAGAGTTTTCCCTTTACGAAGACTGGATGGACAAGTACTCGTATTTGATTGAACTGGGAAACGGTTTAAAGGAATTGGACCCGAAAGATAAGAATGACCAAAATTTAATTAAAGGTTGTCAGTCGCGGGTTTGGCTGGTTGCAGAGAAAAAAGAAGGAAAAATATATTTCCACGGAGAAAGTGATGCAGTTATTGTAAAAGGGTTGGTTGCCCTGCTTTTAAGAGTTGTTTCAGGAAGAACACCAAAAGAATTGATGGAATCTGATTTGCATTTTATCGACGATTTGGGACTCAAACAACATCTTTCGCCAACACGCTCAAACGGGTTGCTGGCCATGGTAAAACAAATTCGGTTATACGGTGTTGCTTATAGCAGGATTGCAGATTGAGGAAGGAGGAATTAAAATGGACAAAAGAATTGATTTAATCATAAATAATCTCAAAGAGGTGTACGACCCGGAAATTCCGGTAAATATATACGACCTCGGATTAATATATAATGTTGATGTTGACAATGACAACAACGCGAATATAGTTATGACACTCACTGCTCCGGGTTGCCCCGTTGTTGATATTTTAATGGACGATGTAACTGCTGCAGCGCGTGCAGTGGAAGGAATTGAAAATGTAAACGTCGACCTTACCTTTGAGCCGCCATGGGATAAATCGATGATGAGCGAAGAAGCCAGGCTGGAGCTGGGATTCTTTTAAATTAGGAATTCTATACCCTAAGGGTTTTTCCCTCAGGAAATATTTAACCCTTAAGGAAATTTTCAGAGAACTTTACCCTTTGACCAACTTGTGCCTGCCAATAAATTCCGGATCGATTTCGACACCCAGCCCCGGGCCCGATGGCACAGTTACTACACCGTTATTACTTTCCAGATCCGATGTTTTGCATTCCAGGGGAATTTCGTTGTTAAATCCCTTAAATTCATGAAACGGTCCGGCGTTCGGAATAGCAGAAACAAAATGCATCATATATAAATATCCAAGACCGGAACCGGAAATATGTGGCACACAAGGTTTCCCCAAAAGATCAGCCATTAATGCTACTTTCATGGAACGAATCATCCCGCCAAAATAAAAAATATCGGGCTGCACAATTTGTAAAGCATCGTTGGCAATCAGCCACCTGAAATTGTGCATGCTTGGCTCCTGCTCTCCGCCGGCAATCGGCACTGCCAGTGCTTTCGCCACTTCGAGCGTATCTTCATACCAGTCAAAAGGAACGGGTTCTTCATAAAAATCAATTTTATACTCTTGCAAAACTCTCCCTATCCTGATGGCTTCGTCAACCGTATAAGATCCGTTGGAATCTGCATAAATTGTCATATTCTCACCAAATGTTTTACGAACAAGCGGAATCAACTCTTCTGTTCTTCCCGGTGGATAATCAGCATTGTTACTCATTCTTCCACCAATTTTAAATTTCACTGCTTTCGCCTGAGTTTCTTCCACCTGTCTCTTAATACCTTCAATAGACTCCTGCGCTGTTTTCCCTCTGAAATTGTTTGCCTGGTATACAGCAATTTCATTGTGATAAATTTTCCCAATCAGCTCCCCCATCGGTTTTCCGGCAATTTTCCCCAGCATATCCAAAACGGCAAATTCGATGGTAGCCAGCGGTACCCAAAGTGCCAGGCTTTGTAATTTATAATTGCTTTGGTAAACATACACCTCTTCCAAAATCTTTTCTAAATCGCGGGCATCTTTCCCCGGAAAGAATGGCTGAAGACGTTCGGTAAAAATGGGATACAACGAAACCATCTGCATATTGTTTCCCACAGAAATTCCTTCTTCACCGTCAGTTGAACGCACACGGCAAATAAAATTATTTTTGTACCTCAGCAATTCCAGCGTATCAATAATGACGGGAGCAGGGAATAACTCTTTTTTAAGTACCGGCTTGGTTAATATTTTATCCAGATTTGAATATTCGTTTTTTTCATCAATTTGAAATGAAGAAGCAGAGTGTGAAGTTGCAGTTCCGACCAAAGCCAGCGAAGAGCTTTTTAAAAAATTACGGCGATTTAGGTTCATTTTGTTTAGTTTACTATTTTTATAAAACATGCAGAAAGAAAAACACTTATCAAATATAATAAAATCCAAAGCCAAAGATTTAGGTTTTCTGGAATGCGCCATACTTCCGGTTCAAGAACTTGCGGATGAAAAAGAACATTTTCAGAAATGGCTCAACAAAGAGATGCATGGAAAAATGGCTTACATGGCCAGAAATTTGGAAAAGCGGTTGAATCCCGAACTGTTGTATGAAAACGCAAAAACAATAATTGTAGTTCTTCAAAACTATTATCCGAAAGCTACACAAAAAGACGAAACCGCACCGGTTCTTTCTAAGTATGCCTATGGAACTGACTATCATTTTGTAATGAAAGACAAATTGGAAACGCTGCTTTCTTTTATTCAGAATGAAATTGCACCATGCAACGGAAGGCCGTTTGTGGATTCCGCACCGGTTTTAGAACGTGCATGGGCAAAACGTGCAGGATTAGGCTGGGTAGGTAAAAACAGTAATCTTATTTCGGTAACACACGGAAGTTTCTTTTTTATCGGGGAACTAATGCTTGATATCGAACTTCCGTACGACGAATCCAAATTGGTGCGCGACCACTGTGGGAATTGCACGCGTTGTGTCGATGCCTGCCCTACTAAAGCGATTGTTTCCAACCAGGTGGTTGATGCGCGAAAATGTATTTCGTACCAAACCATTGAATTGCGGGGTGATTTGGATGAAAAGCTCAAAGGTCAGTTTAAAAACCGAATTTTTGGTTGCGACATTTGCCAGGATGTGTGCCCGTGGAATTTAAAGTCGAAACCGCATGATGAACCGAATTTTCTACCAAAATCCAAACTGCTTGAACTTACCAGGGACGAATGGCACAACATCGACAAACCACTATTTAAAGACATTTTTAAAAATTCGGCTGTGAAGCGAACCGGATTTAAAGGACTTAAACGTAACCTCAGGTTTATTCAACCCGAAACCGATGGCTAAAAAATACGAATACAAAACCATTCTGATTAAAGGGCCGCAATTGGGTGTTTTTGCCGAATTCCCTTTTGAAAGTGCAAAGGAATTTGGCACACGAAAAGCGATTCGAGTAAAAGCTGCATTCGACGGGAAAATGTACCGGATGAGTTTACTTCCTCACGGAAACGGCACCCACTGGCTACACCTGAAAAAAGACATCCGCAAGGCCATTGGGAAAACCGAAGGTGACAGCGTTCATATTGTTGTTGAAAAAGATGAAGCTCCTCCCGAAATAACAGTTCCGGAGTATTTGCAGTGGCTGCTGGAAGATGACCCAAAAATGATGAAGGCATTTAATAAACTGAGCTATTCTGCTAAAAAATTCTGGGTCGGATTTATTGACGAACCAAAATCAAAAGACGGGAAAGTTACACGTGTGAACCGTTTTTTTGAGTTTTTGATGGAAAACAAAATGAAGTAAAATGATTTTTCCAAACCATGTTTCAAAACAAAATTGATTGCAAAGGTGTATGTTTTGGAATAATTTTTGTTGATAATCAGCCAACTAAACGAATCCACCATGCCAACACATCGTATTTTATTACTGCTTCTTTTGTTGGAAAATGTTTTTGCAGTTCATTCCCAAAATGTGGAAGCATTTATAAAAGAGCCAAACACCATACGATTTCAAAAACTCTATCTCCACACCGACCGGGAATTTTACTTTTCGGGCGACTCGCTCTGGTTTGCAGCATACCTGGTGGAAGGACAGTCGCACATACCGGTTCCTGAGTCATGCAACTTATACATCGATTTAATTGGTGAAGATGGAGATATTATAAAAAACGAAATGTTTGTGATTCAAAACGGGTTGGGCCGGGGTTGGCTTTCACTTTCCAATTCCACTGAATTGGAAGGAAACTATTTGCTGCGTGCCTATACCGACTACCTGAAAAATTTTGGCGACGACGCCTTTTTCACCAAAACCATCAGGGTTTCCACCGTTAAAAATTCTTTTGAACTGTCTTCGAGCCAGCGAAGTATTGATAAAAACTGGGCTCTTGACACATTAAATCAAATTTCAGCCGGAGAATCACCGGAAAATAAAATCGATGTTTCATTTCTCCCGGAAGCTGGGTTTCTGCTTGCCGGCGAATCAAATTGTGTAACGTTTGTAGCGGCTGACAAATCAGGAAAAAAAATCCCGGTTTCAGGAACTCTTTTTGATGAAAAAAACAAGCCGGTATTAACTTTTCAATCCATTTACAAAGGTGCCGGAAAATTCTATTTCTATCCTAAAACCGGGGATACTTACTTTGCACAAATTGGAGAAAACCACTTTGAACTTCCCGAGGTAAAAGAAAGTGGCGCAAAACTGAAACTGGTAAATCAGGGAAAACTGCAGATACAATTGGTTGTTCAGGGGAAAGATACGGGCCGCGGACAGTGGACACTTGTTGCGATGAATCGCGGCAGGGGCTTATTTTATATGGAAATCAACCGCCGGAAGATAAACTCGATTCTAAAAATAGATACAAAAAAACTACGGGGTGGAATCAACCGGCTGGTGCTGCTCGACGACAAATTGAACCCGGTTTCCGAGCGACTGGTTTTTATTAACGATGATATCAACCACCTACATGTCCGCTTAAACGACAAGCAACTGTCAACCCGCGAAATGGTTCAGATAAATATTCAAGACACGGTCGGTTCCGACATATCATTTCTTTCAATGGCTGTAGTTGATGAAAACTATCTGAATGCCACCGGAGTTTCACAAAACATGGCTTCGTATTTATTACTCGATTCGGAGTTAAAAGGCCATATTGAAGCGCCGGCTGATTATTTTATTTCCGACGATTCGCTCGACTCCCAAACTAAACTCGATTTGCTGATGACAACAAACGGATGGAGCAATTACATCTGGAATGATTTGGATAAAGATTCCGTAGAAATAAAATTTGAACCGCAACTGGGATTTAATTTTGAAGGACAGGTAAAACGCGCCATTGGAAACAAAACTCTCCCTGAAGGCGATGTTACCATGATGCTTTTTAAAAGCGACAGTACAAAACAAATTATCGACCAGCCGCTCGATGAAAACGGAAATTTTAAATTCAGCAACATCTTTTTTACCGACTCAGCCTCTGTTTTTGTGCAGGCTCGCAATAAAAGAAACAAAAACAGTGTACAGTTTGAAATGGAGCTGCCAAAAATAACACTTCTTCCAATCGATATTCAACGGTTGAAGGTATTACAGGACTTTACCGGCATTCCTTTATCGCTATACCGGCAACGCTACCTGAATGACTTACGGTTAAAGGAATTTTATCCGGACAGAGATACACGATTGATTGATGAAATTGATGTAACAGCCCGCAAACCCGAACCAAAAATAAAAACCGGAACACCTCAGAAAAATAAAGGCGCATATCAATTAACGTGGGAAATGACTGCAGGCAGCATAGACATTGTGCAATATCTTACTACAAGAGTCCCAGGAGTTTATTCTAGTCTGATTTGGAATGAAGAGAAAAAAAAGAACGATGTATTTATAAAATTATCACCCGGAGAAGCGAGTGGCATTGCAAATTTTTTTATTGATGGGTACCGGTACATAGAATACGATGAAGTCCGAAGTTACAACATAAGTGATATTAAAACGATAGAGATTATATCACCTCCAATGTCTTATGCTTTTGGAGCACGTGCAATGTGGGGGGCAATAAACCTTACGTTTAAAACAGGAGATGAAAGAACTCTGGACAGGCCATTATTAGGTGGGATGGTAGAGAAGATTAAAGGTTTGGCATCTGTTAAAGAATTTTATTCACCACAATACACACCGGAAAATATAAATTCAGAAACACCTGATTTCAGAAATACTTTATACTGGAATCCGAGTCTTATTTTAGGAAATGGCCCGGCAGAAGTTTTATTTTTTACCTGCGACAATGTTTCGCGCTACAAAGTTCTGGTGGAAGGAGTTTCGGAAAACGGGCAGATTTGTTTGGGAAGTGCTGATTTTACTGTTGACCGGTTCCGAAGTTCAGACGCAGATACAGAAACATCAGAAACAGATAATTCAACAAAAGAAAAAAGCGAAAATATACCGGTTTCTGAAACAGTTAATCCTGAAAGTAGTAACCATGAGGAATATTACATTGAAGGAACGATTTCAAGGAAAAATAAAAATACCAGTAAAGACTTTATTACCGGAACTGTACAAAACAACAACGGCGCTCCGGTTGAATTTGCCACATTGTACAATACCGGGAAAAAAACTTCGTGTATTACCGATGAGAACGGATTTTTCAGCCTGGAAGCACGGGTTAACGATTCGGTTGAAATAAAACATTTGAACTATAAAACAAAACGTTTCCTGATCGATACTAAAAACAAAGATTTTGTTCTTTCATCCAAAGACTTTCAAATTGAAGAAGTGTTGGTTTCTCCACAATTTGCTTTCAATCTTTTTAACAAAAGCTGCGAAAACACATGGAAAACATTTAAAGATGAAAATATCGCCAGGGCTTATGCAAAATGTACCCGGAAATTATATGGCGAAACATTTGCACAGGAGGCTTTTTTGGACTTGGATATTGTTCAGAAAAAACTTCGGTCATACAAAAAAGGAGAGAACACCAATATATACCGGGTTCAGGAAAAAATAGAAAAACACAGAGAAATTCAGGACAACGATTTTTTGATTGATTTGAATTTATTTTATCCACCGGTTCAGCAAATATACTGGGTTGATTTACCTAAACAATTCAACTATCTGAAAAAAGAAGAAAGTAACTCTATAAAATTAATTCTTGCCAGCAAAACAACATATGATCACAAGTGCAATATTGAAATAATCATTAATAAAAAAGATACTACCCTGCTTTCGTTTGCGATGGTAAAAAAAGACATTAAACTTCCCTATTTACATTCAAAACTGGTTTTTGAAAAGCCACAGGAAGTATGGGATACAATTCCTGTTCAGAAAACCTACCATTACATAAAATATGATTATTCTGATGGATTTGGATATTTATCGGAGTACGTACAGGGTGCGGTTATTAATCCGGGTCGGGAAATAGAAGTTTCTGAACATTTAAAAACATACAAAAACGGAGTTGAGTCACTAACAATCCGAAAAAACCGCAAACGAATTTTTGACAACAGAATTACTTTACGTTCTATTAAAAACCGATACGAAACCGAGTTTTGGGAAAACCAGTATACAACAGGAGCATCTCCTTATGATTTTAAAACTTTGGAAAATCTAAAAATAAAAGACTAATTATGAAAGAGCCTGCTTTATATCTGAAATCAGATCTTCCACGTTTTCAATCCCAACGGAAAGCCGCATCATGGTATCACGCACGTCGGCAATTTTCCTTTCCTCCTCTGAAAATTCGGCGTAAATTGTTGAGTGAGGATGAATAATTAACGTTTTATTATCGTTTAAATTAGTGGCCCGCCGGACTATTTGCAACTTGTTCATAAACGCAAAACAGGCTTCTTTTGATTCAAGGTCGAAGGTCATGATTGTTCCCGGAATTCCACTAAAATATTTTTTTGCGAGGAAATTTCGCGAATCGGCTTCCAAACCCGGATACCCAACTTTTTTTACTTTCTGATTTGAGCTTAAAAACTTCCCCAAAGCCAGGCAATTCTGATAACATTTTTCGACCCGAAGTTCCAGGATATCCAATCCCTGGATCAGAAACTTCGCGGTTTGTGGTGCCATACTTCCGCCGGTGTTTCGGTAAATATTTTTGCGAAGTTTTGCAATAAACGCATTGTCCTTAAATTTCTCTATAAAATCTTTAAAGTTTGGATTCAGGCGCCAATCGTAATTTCCATGATCGATAACAACACCACCAAAAGCAGTTCCTCCAGAGATGTGTTTGGTTGCTGAAAAAACCTCAATATTTATCCCCAACTTCCCGGCATTAAAAACATTGGGAGGAGTTACAGTGCTATCTGATATTAAAACAATTCCATATTTGCGGGAAATTTCTGACAACATCTCAATATCAGCAATTTCCAACTGCGGGTTGGTAACCGTTTCAAAATAAATGGCTCGTGTATTCTTATCAATCAGCTCTTCAAGCTTACCGCTGTCTTTCAAATCAGAAAACCGGACATCTATTCCAAAATCCGGCAACGTTTGCTGAAATAATGATAATGTATGTCCAAACAGTTGACTCCCTGAAATGATATTATCTCCTGATTTTGAAATAGCCAGAATCGTATTTGAAATAGCAGCCATTCCTGAGCTTACCGCCAATACACCATTGCTCTGGGTTAACGTTTTTAGTTTTAACTCAAAATATTCTACTGTCGGACTCGATGCACGTGAATAAGTATGAGCCACATATTCGCCTTTAAAATTGGCTTCGATCTGTTCTGCTGAATCAAATTCAAAAGCAACACTCTCATAAAGAGGAATCTGTAAACTTTTATGAGGGTCATTTTTGGGATAGGGAACATTTAATGCAAGTGTTGTAAATCCGCTTTTTTTCATTAGATATCAATTCTTGGTTCCATTTATATTTTTTAACAACAATACTTTTTTAGAAAAGTTAGATTTTTTTTTGCGTGTATAACACAACGAAATAATAAAATCCAAATAATTTGTTTGAATATTAGACTTATAGATTCGATTATATTCATTCAGTCTCTGTGAAATCCTGTTTTTTTATTCTTATCATAAAATTATACATTTTACGTTAGGGTTAAACCAAACATAGTTGTAAATTATATGTTAGTTTTCAGCTAAAGAATGCAATTATGGTATAATTATTGCGTTTTAAACATTGGTTTTAAATTAATAATTAAACAGCATTAAAAACCAATTTTAAGCCATGGTGTCCCCCACCATGGTTTTTTTTTGTTCGACAACAAAATAAAAAAGAATTAAATATTTCATTTAAAACCATTTGTACAAATACGACCCGACAAAACGAACAATTCCAATGTTGTTTTTACTTCAACTTGATGAACTTTATGTGCTATTCTTTATCTTTATAAAAAAAGAATATGAGTAATACACTTCCAAAGCTTGTCCAAGATGATCAATGGCTTCAGCCATTTTCGGGATTTATTCAACACTGGACAGAACTGGCCGAAAAAAAAGAAAAAGACCTGATTGGAAAAGGCTCGCTGAACGAATTTGCATCCGGTTATCTTTATTTTGGTTTACACAAAACCGAAACGGGATGGGTTATCAGAGAATGGCTTCCAAATGCCACACACATTTTTTTAATTGGCACTTTTAACAACTGGCAAGAAGAGAAACAATACGAATTCAAACCTTTGGGAAACGGAGTTTGGGAGTTACGCCTTGAAAGCGCCGCACTAACCCACGGCGATTTATATGCACTAAATGTACATTGGGCTATTAATTTTGGGAAAAGGATACCTGCCTGGGCTACGCGCGTTGTGCAGGATTCGGAAACAAATATATTCAATGCTCAGGTGTGGGCGCCCGATAAACCTTATGAATGGAATCATCCTGAATACCGAAAAACGGAAGAACCTCCTTTAATTTATGAAGCCCACATCGGGATGGCTGGAGAAGAGGAGCGTGTGCATACTTATAATGAATTCAGGGAAAAAATGCTACCGCGAATTAAAGCCAACGGATATAACACGGTTCAGTTAATGGCCATCCCGGAACACCCGTATTATGGCAGTTTTGGCTACCATGTTTCCAGTTTTTTTGCAGCGTCGTCGCGTTTTGGAACTCCCTTCGAATTAAAACAACTGATAGACGAAGCACATGGAATGGGGATGGCAGTCATCATGGATTTGGTACATTCTCACGCCGTAAAAAATGAAATTGAAGGTTTGGGAAAATACGATGGAACGCGTTTCCAGTTTTTTCATGACGGCCCCAAAGGCGAGCATCCGGCATGGGATTCTTACTGTTTTAATTATTCTAAAAACGAGGTTCTCCATTTTCTTTTGTCAAATATTAAATACTGGCTTGAAGAATATAAATTTGATGGATTCAGGTTTGATGGCGTAACAAGTATGTTGTATTTTGATCATGGTCTGGAAAAAGCATTTACAAACTACCATGATTATTTCGGGCCAAATACCGATCTGGAGGCAACCACATACTTTCGGCTGGCCAATAAATTAATAAAACAAGTAAAACCGGATTCAATTGCCATTGCAGAAGATGTTTCCGGGATGCCGGGTTTAGCTGTTCCTGTTGAAAGTGGCGGATTGGGGTTCGACTATCGAATGGCGATGGGAATGCCAGACTTCTGGATTAAAATTATAAAAGAAAAATCAGATGATGAATGGGATGTAGGTGATATTTTTCACCAGCTTACTTCGAAACGAATGGACGAAAAAGTGGTAAGTTATGCCGAATCTCACGACCAGGCACTTGTAGGCGACAAAACAATCATTTTTCGCCTCATCGATAAAGAGATGTATTTCAGTATGCGAAAAGATCAACCCAATATGATTGTCGATCGTGGCATTACCCTGCACAAAATGATTCGTTTGGCCACAGCAACAACAGCGGGGGGAGCCTATTTGAATTTTATGGGAAATGAATTTGGACATCCTGAATGGATCGATTTTCCACGGGAAGGAAACGGATGGTCGTATAAACACTGCCGCCGAATCTGGAATATCGCAGAAGATCCGGAGTTAAAGTTTCACTGGCTTTATGATTTTGATAAAGAAATGATTCAACTCATCAGCAAAAATAAGCTGTTAACTATTCCCGAAGTAAATATGGTTATGGAAAACAAACCGGACAAGGTTTTTGCTTTCCACCGCGGTTTATTCCTATTTGTTTTCAATTTTAATCCTTCTCAGTCGTTTACCGATTTTGGTATTCCGCTGGGGCCCGGAAAATACAAAATTGTTCTAAATACCGACTCAGGTAGGTTTGGCGGTAATGATCTGGTGGATGAAGACATCAGTTATTACACATTGCCCAGTGGTGGGATTACCAGCCAGCATTATCTGAAGTTATATTTGCCTGCACGTACCGCTTTGGTTCTCAAAAAAATTGATTTTCCCAAAATAAAATAAATGGTAAAAACAAAATTTCAGACGGTAGTTGAAATCCCCTCCTATAACCGGAAAACGAGTTATTCCAAAAAAAATGTTTTTTTAGGATCGTGTTTTACCGAAAACGTGGGCAACAAAATGGCTGATCTGAAATACAATGTGGACATCAATCCTTTTGGTATTTTATACAATCCGGCATCTGTTGCAAACGGAATTAATATTCTTTTGGAAGAGTTGCAAATTGATGAAAAGGAACTCGTGCATCACAATGGACTATGGCACAGTTTTTTTCATCACGGAAAATTTTCTGATTCGGATAAAAACAAAACACTTGAGAACATAAATTCAAGACTCCGGTTTTCATCCGAGTACCTGAAATCAACTGATTTCCTTTTTGTAACATTCGGAACAGCATGGATTTTTGAATATAAAAAAACAGGAGAGGTGGTTTCCAATTGCCATAAAATACCTGCTGCTGAGTTCGGGCGTCGTCGATTGAACCCTGAGGAAATTGAAAATAAATACCTTCAATTGTTGCCAAAAGTGTGGGAACAAAATCCGGATTGTAAAATTATTTTTACAGTTAGTCCTGTTCGGCACTGGAAAGATGGTGCCGTTGAAAATCAGCGCAGCAAAGCAACACTGATTTTAGCGATTGATAGCATCATTCGGAAATTTGGAACAGAAAAATGTAATTACTTTCCTTCTTACGAAATAATGATGGATGAATTACGCGATTACCGGTTTTATGCAGACGATATGATTCATGTTTCTGAAGTTGGAATAGACCATATCTGGAATTTGTTTGAAGAGAACTTAATAGATGAAAACAGTAAGTTCCTAAAGAACAGAATTCAAAAAATAAAAAAGGCATTCCTGCATCGTCCCTACAACCGTGTTTCAAAAGAATATTTAGACTTTTTGAACACAGCGTTAAAACAAGTTAAAGAGTTGCAAAAAGAATTCCCCAATCTTAATTTTGAGTTAGAAAAAAATCATTTTAAGGTTGAATTTGATGAAATCAAAAAGAAGTTCGAACAATTCTGAAACTAAAAAGTTACATTTGAATACAGGAAAGACTCCTTCCCTGTTTCTGACTATACCAATAATCATTATCTCTTATTTTAGATCATGAATTACCTCAAATTTGACAAAGAGCAACTTATTAACCTCGAGTATTCACTCGACAAGGAAGTGCTGCGATCAAACCGGGCCGGTTCTTATATGAGCACTACATTAAATGGCTGCAACACAAGAAAATACCACGGATTACTGGTTAGTCCGATAGAAAACTTCGGAGGAGAAAAACACGTGCTTCTGTCCTCACTCGATGAAACGGTGATTCAAAACAATGCGGAGTTTAATTTGGGGATACACAGGTTTAAAGGTGGGGTTTACGAGCCAAAAGGACACAAATATATCCGGGATGTAAAATTTAACCGTATTCCAAAAATTACTTATCGTTTAGGCGGAGTTGTTCTGAGCAAGGAGAGATTATTGGTTGAAAAGGAAGAACAGGTTTTGGTCCGTTATACCCTTGAAGAAGCCCATTCTCCCACTACTTTAAGGTTTAAACCATTCCTGGCTTTCAGAAATATCCATCAATTGAGCAAGGCCAACATGTTCGCCAACTCAAAATTTCATACAGCCAACAATGGAATTTTTATAAAACTTTACGATGGGTATCCTGATTTATATATGCAATTTAATAAGGAAGTGGAATTTATTCCTGTTCCCGATTGGTATTACAACATCGAGTATATTGAAGAGGCGAGACGTGGTTACGAATATCTGGAGGATTTATTGGTTCCCGGATATTTTGAAATTCCGATTAAAAAAGGCGAATCAATTGTTTTTGCAGCAGGATTAAATGAAACAAAACCGGTTTCGCTAAAACAACGATTCACAAAGGAAGTAAACAAACGGCCTGAAAGGGATACTTTTTTAACATCGCTCGAC
Source organism: Maribellus comscasis (assembly GCF_009762775.1). Taxonomy (GTDB): domain Bacteria; phylum Bacteroidota; class Bacteroidia; order Bacteroidales; family Prolixibacteraceae; genus Draconibacterium; species Draconibacterium comscasis. Next base: position 1,897,544 of record NZ_CP046401.1, read on the forward strand.
AATGCGGCAGAACAATTTATTTTACAACGTAGCGACGAAACCGACATTGTTGCCGGATTTCCATGGTATGAAAGTATCACACGCCAAACTTTTGTTTCGCTCCCCGGGTTGTGTATCTCGCTGAGTAACGGATACAGTTGCCGGCGTATCCTCGATACCTATGTAAAATTCCTTAAAAACGGTTTTTTCCCCGACCATATTCACAATTCAAATCCAACATATCATTCAGCAGATGCTTCTCTTTGGTTTATTTGGGGTGTTCAGCAATATTTCAAAAAAAACAGCAATGCTAAAGAGGTGTGGAAAAAATACGGAAATGCCATTACTGAAATATTTGAAGGGTATAAAAATCCTGCATTGGACTATATCAAATTAACGAACGAAGGACTCATTTATGCAGAAAAAGCTGGTACAGCCCTTACCTGGATGGACTCCTATGTTGACGGGCAACCAGTAGTCCAGAGAGGAGGTTTTGCTGTCGAAATAAACGCTCTCTGGTTTAATGCACTTTGTTTTGCGCTGGACCTGGCCGATCTTGCCGGTGAATATGATTTTATTGAGCAATGGAAAAATATGGTTGAAAAAGCAGGAAATGCCTTTCTGAACACGTTTTGGGATAATCGCCATGAACATCTGGCCGATGTAGTAAACAACGGAATTGCAGATTGGGCTGTAAGACCCAACATGGTTATTGCTGCTGCAATGGACTACTCTCCACTCTCTACAGAACAAAAAAAATCATTGTTGAGCGTGGCCAAAAGAAAACTGTTAACAAAACGAGGATTAAGAACGCTCTCGCCCGACCATTTGAGATATAAAGGTGTTGTTGAAGGTGGTCCCCGCGAACGCGAAATGGCTATGCACCAGGGAACAGTTCATCCCTGGCTTATCCAATTTTTTGCAGAAGGATATTTAAAAATTCACAAAAGAGGCGGTCTCCCTTTTGTGAAACAAATTATGGAAAGTTTTGAAGACGATATAACAGAGCATTGTATTGGTACAATGGCTGAGATTTATAACGGCAACCCGCCACATAAAGCACGCGGCGCAATATCGATGGCGTGGAGTGTGGCCGGAGTTGTTTATGCAACACATTTGGTTCATAATTTTAAAGAATAAAACCGCAAATATGAAAGTATTAATGTTTGGATGGGAATTTCCCCCACATATTTCAGGAGGATTGGGGACAGCGTGTTACGGACTTACAAAAGGTCTGACAGAACTGAAAAACATTGATGTAATTTTTGTTGTACCAAAAGCATTTGGCGACGAAGACCAGACAGGAATGCAATTGATTGGCGCGAACAATGTTGCAATCAATCAACGAATTGTTCAATTCGATGATATTCAAAAAAAAATTGACTATTACGAGGTCGACTCAAGCATTGTTCCTTATGTTTCAGAAGAGGAATTCTGGAAACTAAAAAGCGGAAAATATTCAAAAGAAACCAAATTTGTTCAAACCGATGAAGGGTATAAAATTGATTTTAGCGGCTCGTATGGTGCAAACCTTTTTCAGGAAATAAAAAATTATGCCTTTGTTGCTGAAGTAATTGCCCAAAAAAATAGTTTTGATATTATTCATGCCCACGACTGGCTGGCCTACCCGGCAGGTATGGCAGCTAAAAACGCAACGGGGAAACCACTGATTATTCATGTTCATGCCACAGAGTTTGATCGAAGTGGAGGTAACGTTAACCCGGGTGTTTATGCCATCGAACGTGAAGGCATGGAAGTGGCCGACAAAATTATTGCCGTAAGTAATCTCACCCGAAATACAATTATTGAGAAATACGACATACCACCCGAAAAAATTACAACGGTTTACAATGCTGTTGAACCTGTTGGTGATACAAGACGCCCTATTATAAAAAAAGGTGTAAACGAAAAGGTAGTGACATTTTTAGGCCGCATTACCATGCAAAAAGGACCGGAATATTTTATTGAGGCAGCGAATCTGGTGCTCCGGAAAATGAACAACGTGCGTTTTGTTATGGCGGGCAGTGGCGATATGATGGATGGAATGATAAGCCGGGTAGCAGAACTTGGTATTACAGACAAATTTCATTTTACAGGTTTTCTTCAGGGTGATGATGTTTTTCAAATGTTTGAAATGACCGACGTTTTTGTTATGCCATCGATATCAGAGCCATTTGGGATTGTTCCGCTTGAAGCGATGCAATCGGGTGTTCCGGTAATTATTTCAAACCAGTCGGGTGTGGCAGAAATACTTGAAAATGCGATGAAAATTGACTTTTGGGACACACATGCAATGGCCGACGCAATGTTTGGATTATTAAATTACCCATCACTTGCAGAGCACTTTAAAATGGAAGGAAAACAGGAAGTTGACAACTTAAAATGGATAAACTCGGCCGCGCATGTTAAAGAAGTGTACGAAAGCACACTTAGTTCAGTAAACACTTAAAAACCAGCTAAATGAAATCAGTTTGTTTGTTTTTTCAGGTACACCAGCCGTTCAGACACCGTCGTTACCGTTTTTTTGACATCGGCAACGATCACTATTACTATGACGATTATAGCAACGAAACAATAATGCGGAAAGTGGCAGAAAAAAGTTATCTGCCAACCAATAAACTGCTGTTAAATCTGGCCGACAAGTTAGAGGGAAAGTTTAAAGTTTCCTTTTCAATTACCGGATTGGCACTCGAGCAGTTTGATTTGTATGCACCCGAAGTAATCGATTCATTTAAAGATCTTTCAAAAACGGGTTGTATTGAATTTCTGTCAGAAACCTATTCGCATTCTCTTTCTTCATTAAAAGACAAACACATTTTTAAAAAGCAGGTAAAACTTCACGACGAACATATTTTTGCATTGTTCGGACACAGACCGAGGGTGTTCAGAAATACCGAAATGATTTATTCCGATGAAATTGGAGCTCAGATTGCTGAAATGGGTTACCAGGGAATTTTAACCGAAGGCGCAAAACATATTTTGGGATGGAAAAGTCCAAATTTTATGTATGTAAATGCAATAAATCCAAGACTTAAAGTTTTAATGAGAAACTTTAAACTCAGTGATGATATCTCTTTCCGATTTTCAAATAAAGACTGGTCAGAATTTCCCTTAACCGCCGAAAAATTTGTAGGCTGGCTGGAGAGTCTGGATGCAAAAGAAGAAGTTATAAATATATTTCTGAGTTATGAATCTTTTGGCGAACGCCAACCCAAGGAAAGCGGGATATTTGATTTCTTTGAAAACCTCGCAAAAAAAATTGTTGAAAGCCCGGAACTTAAATTTGCAACTCCGTCTGAAGTAATCGAGGAGTTACAACCTGTTTCGGCGGTAAACGTTCCCCATGCCATTTCCTGGGCCGACGAAGAAAGAGACCTCACCGCATGGCTGGGAAACAACATGCAAAAAGAGGCGTTTGACAAGTTGTATGAACTCAGAAAAAGAGTGGAAAAATGTAAAAACGAAGAAATAATAAAAGACTGGAACTATCTTCAGGTTAGCGACCACTTCTATTACATGTCTACAAAATATTATTCTCACGGAACAAAATCAAATCAATTCAACCCTTTCGACACTCCTTACGAGGCTTTTATTAATTATATGAACGTACTGAGTGATTTTAAAATTCGACTTAATTCTGTTGTTCCGGAAAACGAAGTTGAAAATGAAATTGCATCATTACACAAAATTATTGACGAAAAAGAGAAAAAAATAAAAAAAATGGAGGCCGATATACAGAGGCTAAGAAAGGGAAGAAAAAGAAAATCCTGAAATATTTCAAACAAGTTTTTGAATTTGCAGTTTTAGTATCAGGTTAATTTACAATCGATTTTTTATTGTATGTAATATTAAAAACTATTTTTGCAGATTCATTTTTAGTAAGTTATAGTAAGATTAGAAAATTATGAATTCAGAAGGTGTAAGATTTATACAGAAGCCGGTTGTTGAACAGCCGGTCTGGAAAAGAATAATCGTAGAATCGAGCCTGCCGGAAAGTTTAAATCCACTTCGTGTTTTATCTAAAAACCTTTGGTGGGTTTGGAATAACGAAGCGCGCGAACTATTTCAATATATCGACCAGGAAATTTGGGAAGAATGTGCTCACAATCCAATTGTTCTTCTAGATGAAGTGAGTTATAACCGCTTCAAAGAGCTGGAAAATGACGAAATATTTGTATCAAAGATGCACCATGTTTATGGTAAATTCAATCAATATCTCGAAGAAAGAAATCATCTTGAAGGACCACAGGTTGCCTATTTCAGCATGGAATACGGGTTACACGACAGTCTGAAAATTTTCTCAGGGGGTCTTGGTATTCTGGCCGGCGACTATTTAAAAGAAGCCAGCGACGCCAAAGTAAACCTCGTTGCTGTCGGTCTCCTTTACAGATACGGTTATTTTAAACAAACCCTGAACCTGCATGGCGAACAAATGGCAAATTATGAGGCTCAGCAATTCTCTAAAATACCCGTTCAACCCGCTCTGGATGCAGAAGGCAACTGGATAGAAGTTTATGTAGAATATCCCGGAAGAACCCTTGTAGCCAAGGTATGGCAGGTAAATATCGGTTCTGTAAAACTGTATTTGCTCGATGCTGATCATCACGAGAACCCGGCAGAACAAGACCGTTCAGTTACCCATCATTTGTATGGTGGCGACAACGAAAACAGGTTAAAGCAGGAAATGCTGCTCGGACTTGGTGGAATAAGAGCACTTCAAAAGCTGGGATACAATTCTGATATTTACCATTGCAATGAAGGACACGCCGCGTTTATTGGTATTGAAAGAATTGCCGACTATATAAAAAATACAGGGCTTTCATTTGAAGAAGCAAAAGAAGTGGTGCGTGCATCAACCATCTTTACTACGCATACACCTGTGCCCGCCGGCCACGACTCATTTCACAAGGACATGTTCAGGCATTACATGAATCACGTTCCACCCAAAATCGGTTTGGAATGGAATGAGTTTGAAATGCTTGGCAAAGCTTCCGAATATGAAGACCATTTTAACATGAGTTTCCTGGCAAGTAACCTTTCACAAGGTATTAACGGTGTGAGCATGTTACACGGTGAAGTTAGTAAAACTGTTCTAAAAGATTTATATCAGGGATTTTTGGAAGAAGAGCTCGAAATCGGCTACGTGACCAACGGCGTTCATTATTCAACATGGACTGCCCCGGAATGGAAAGAAATCCATAAAAAATATTTTGGCGAAGAGTTCCCTGCCAATCAACTCGACTTTGAGATTTGGAATAATATTTACCAGGTTCCGGATAATGAAATATGGCAAATACGAAAAGCCCTTCGTTTAAAGCTAATTAACTACATTAAACAAAGATTTGCCGACAACTGGATTAAAAGGAATGAAAATCCAAAGTTAATTAACGATGTAATGGGCAAATTAAATCCAAATGCGTTGACAATTGGTTTTGCCCGCCGGTTTGCAACCTATAAAAGAGGTTATCTTCTTTTTAGAAACCTGGAACGACTGGCCGGGATTGTAAACAATCCTGATCGTCCGGTACAATTTATTTTTGCAGGCAAAGCGCATCCGGCTGATAAAGCCGGGCAGGATTTAATCAAACATATTGTTGAGATTTCCAAACGCCCTGAATTCAGAGGAAAAATTCTATTTGTCCAGAATTATGATATTAACCTCGCCAAAATGCTCCTGCAGGGTGTCGATGTTTGGTTAAACACTCCCACCCGTCCGCTTGAAGCTTCAGGGACAAGCGGCGAAAAAGGAGTAATGAACGGAACCCTCCACTTTTCAGTTCTCGATGGCTGGTGGGTCGAAGGCTACCAAAAAGACGCCGGCTGGGCACTTCCGGCAGAGCGAACCTACGATGTGCAGGATTTTCAAGATGAACTGGACGCGGAAACCATTTATTCCATTCTTGAAGACGAAGTTATCGAGGCATACTATGATCGCAACCACGAAGACATTCCTGAGAAATGGACTGGATTTATCAAAAATACAATCGCCCGGGTTGCGCCTAATTTTACAACAGGAAGAATGATAAAAGACTATCAGGAAAGATATTACAATCCACAATTCCAACGTAGCCAGTTTGTAACGAACAATGGGTTCAAAATGGCCAAAGAAATGGCCGCCTGGAAATTTAATGTTAGTTCAGCCTGGAAAAATCTGGAAGTAAAAAGTATTGAAATTCCCGATGGCATTACCAATAAAATGAGCATAGGAAAAGAGTACCCTATAGTTGTAAAAGTAGATATCAAAAATCTTTCGAGTGAAGATGTCAGACTCGAGTTAATAATAACCGAAAACGAAGGAAGCGAAACTCCAAAGATTACGGATATCATTGAATTTGAAAACCTGGGCTGCGAAAACAGCATTTGTACTTTCAAATATAATCTTCATCCAAATCATCCAGGCTCATTCAATTATGGATTCCGTTTGTTACCAAAAAACCGGAATCTTCCACACAAACAGGATTTTGGATATGTTAAATGGATTTAAAAACAATCGTTGACGACGTAATAAAAGAGGCTGTTTATACAATAGCCTCTTTTCATTTTATATATTCGTTTTCATTTTTAAATCAAAGGTTTAAATTTGCAATCAATTCATTCTTGTAATAACAGAATGTGTTTATTAAGAACAGCAGCAATAAATCAATTTCCGGGGATTTTACTGGTTGGATCCCGCACAAACTTTGAAAACTATAAATTCTTTTTGAAATGAATTCGAAAAATAAAATCGGAAAAAAAATCAAAGCCTTTCGCGAATTTCGTCAGGTAAGCCGTGAAGATCTGGCCTTAAAAGCAAATCTGGATCCTAAACAACTTGAGTATATTGAGGAAAAAGGAACCGTTCCATCATTGGGACATTTAATAAAAATTACAAGGGCACTTGGAGTTCGAATCGGTACTTTCCTTGATGATCTGGATCATGTGGGTCCGGTTGTTGTTCGGGCTGGAGAAGAAAAATCGACTTTAAGCTTTTCGACCAAAGATAAAAAAACCAGAGAGCATCTAAATTTTTACTCGCTCGCCCCCGATAAAACAGGCCGGCATATGGAGCCTTTTATGGTTGAAATAGAGCCTGCGAACGAGTCTGACTATAAATTATCTTCTCATGAAGGGGAAGAATTTATCTACGTTCTGGAGGGAGCGATTGAAATAAATTACGGAAAAAATATTTACCGGTTGAATAAAGGAGACAGTATTTATCTCGATTCAATTGTTGCGCACAATGTTCATGCAGCGGGTGAAAAAGCTGCAAAAATAATGGCGGTTATCTATTATCCTGTTTAAATTAATATCTAAAATAAACTGAACCAAGGAGCAAATGCAGCTAATCGATTACACCTTAGGCGAAATTCTGGAAAAATGGGCACTTGAAACTCCGGATAAAGAATTTATGATTTACCCTGACAGAAATTTAAGATTTACCTATCAGGAATTTAATGAACGTGTCGATAACCTGGCAAAAGGACTTTTATATATTGGAATAAAACCCGGAGACAAAGTTGGAATCTGGGCTAAAAATATACCCGACTGGACAACTTTTATGTATGCCACGGCAAAAATCGGAGCTGTTTTGGTAACCATTAATACAAGTTATAAATTAGCTGAACTGGAGTATTTATTGAATAATGCTGACATCAATACGCTATGTCTGGCCGACGGATACAGAGACAGCGATTTTGTAGAAATGATATTTAATCTTGTCCCGGAGCTGAAAGAACACGCCAGAGGAGAATTGGTTTCAAAAAAATTTCCCGAACTAAAAAACGTCATTTTTATCGGTCAGGAGAAACATCGCGGAATGTTTAACACCTCGGAATTAATATTGCTGGGAAATCATGTTGACGATATTGAACTTGAAAGTGCAAAAGAAACGGTTCAATGTCACGATGTTGCAAATATGCAATATACATCCGGCACTACAGGATTTCCAAAGGGAGTTATGCTTTCGCATCATAATATTTTAAATAACGGACTTGCAACCGGCCAATGTATGAACTATACAGCCGATGAAAAGCTATTGGTTTGTGTTCCTTTATTTCACTGTTTTGGTTGTGTTCTTGCTGTTTGTGCGGTTATAACTCATGGTGCAACAATGGTTTTTACAGAAGAGTTTGATCCCTTAATGGTACTGGCCTCGGTGCAAAAAGAAAAATGCACAGCTTTATACGGAGTGCCTACCATGTTTATCGCTGAATTACATCACCCGATGTTTGATATGTTCGACTTGTCATCATTGCGAACAGGAATTATGGCTGGTGCACTGTGTCCGATTGAAACAATGAACCAGGTAATGACAAAAATGTATATGAAAGATATCATTATTGTCTACGGATTAACAGAATCTTCTCCGGGAATGACAGCTACACGAACTCATAATTCACCTGAAGTAAGATCAACAACGGTTGGATATGAGTTTCCAAATGTTGAAGTAAAAATTGTTGATCCGGAAACAGGAGCTGAATGCCCGTTTGAAACACAGGGTGAAATTTGTTGTCGCGGTTACAATGTAATGAAAGGATATTATAATAATCCGGAGGCAACCAGAGATGTTATTGACAATGAAGGTTGGCTCCATTCCGGTGACTTGGCTGTAAAAACAAAAGACGGATTTTACAGAATAACAGGCCGAATCAAGGACATGATTATACGGGGTGGCGAAAATATTTATCCCCGGGAAATTGAAAACTACCTTTACCGAATGCCACAGATTGAGGCAGTGGAAGTCGCTGGTGTTCCCAGCCCAAAATATGGAGAACAAATTGGGGCGTTTATTAAAATAAAAAAGGATTCCTCATTAACAGAAGAGGAAGTGAGAGATTTTTGCAGAGGTCAGATAGCCCGTTATAAAACACCAAAATATATCTTTTTTGTCGATGAATTTCCAATGACTGCAAGTGGTAAAATTCAAAAATACAAATTAAGCGAACAAAGTATAGAAATGTGCCAAAGGACGGGAATTGAAATCATTTAACACATATAAAACGACACCAACGTTAACTCAGTGTTAAAAATGATAATTCTCTTATAAAAATCAAAAAAAAACAATAAAAAATCCCGCTTTTAAATTGAAAGTTTTCTGCATTCCTATATTTATTTCTTTTACAAAATTTGTTGTAAATATTTCTTATTTTCAATAAAAGCTTTGTCTTTGATTAAACCAGTATTTTGGTGCACTCTAACGATTTTAAATTCCTAATTTTTATCAGGTTTTAAATTTAAATTTCACCTCTATTTTGTATCAGTTATTTGAATAATGTAAGCCTTTCCCCTATAAAAGGCGAAACATAAGTTTTAAATTAACCGATTTTACCAATCTATGAAGGGTAAAAATATAGACAGCGCAGATTTTTAAGCCATTTGTCAGACACAAATGGCTTTTTTTATTTTTCTATAACACCTATCTTTAGAAAATCAGAAATGTTACGATAACTATAAACTTTTTTGTTTCCGGATAGAAAAAACTAAACTGTAAATGAAAAAATACAAAAGAATACTATTAAAGCTAAGCGGCGAGTCGCTAATGGGAGAACAAAATTATGGAATCGACAGTTCCCGTTTAAACGATTATGCAGAACAAATTGCGGAATTGTCAAAGTCCGGAATTGAAATTGGAATTGTTATTGGCGGAGGAAATATTTTCAGGGGACTAAGTGGAGCGGCCAAAGGTTTTGACAGAGTAAACGGAGATCAGATGGGAATGCTGGCCACAACAATTAATAGCCTGGCCCTTAATTCCGCATTAAAGAATCAGGGTATAAAATCAAAAATGCTTACCGCTATAAGAATGGAACCTGTTGGGGAATACTACTCAAAAGGGAAAGCTGTGGAAGCCCTTGCAAATGGAGAAGTAGTTATTATTTCCGGGGGAACCGGCAACCCTTATTTTACCACAGATACAGCAAGTGCTCTGCGAGGAATTGAAATAGAAGCCGATATTATGCTAAAAGGTACGCGTGTTGATGGAATTTATTCTGCAGACCCGGAAAAATTTCCCGATGCGACAAAATATGAAAAAATAAGTTTCGATGAAATTTATAAAAAGAATCTAAAAATTATGGATTTAACCGCAACCACTTTATGTAAGGAAAACAATTTGCCGGTTATGGTATTTAATATGGATAAGAAGGGAAATTTAGCAAAGGTGCTTAACGGAGAAAACATTGGAACTATTGTTTATAATTGACATTTTTTCAACCTTTTTAGAATAAATTAAGTAAAAAATTTTCACGTATTTATATTTTTTCTATATTTGCTAACAGTCCATGGTTGGAAACTCAGGCTTAATTCAATGCACGAAGAAGTAGAATTAGTTTTAGACGATTGTAAAGAAAGAATGGGGGCTGCAATAGAGCACCTTGAGAAAGAGTTACTACACATTAGGGCTGGCAAAGCGTCTCCAGCTATGCTGGATGGAGTACTGGTAGAATATTACGGAAGTATGGCTCCGCTTAATCAGGTTTCGAACATAAGTACTCCTGATGCAAGAACGGTAGCCATTCAACCTTGGGAAAAAGGTTTGATTCCTGTTATAGAAAAAGCTATATTAGCGGCAAATTTGGGTTTTAATCCAGATAATAACGGTGAAATCATTCGGATTAATATTCCTGCGCTCACTGAAGAAAGGAGAAAATCGCTTGTAAAACAAGTGCATCAGGAAGGAGAAAATGCAAAAGTGAGCATAAGGACAGCAAGAAAAGACGCCAATGACATGTTGAAGAAGTTGTTAAAGGACGGACTGTCTGAAGATATGGAAAAAGATGCGGAAACAGACGTTCAAAAATTAACTGACAACTTTGGAAAAGAAGTAGATGACTTAGTTAATACTAAGGAAAAAGATATTATGACTATTTGATTGTTTCTAGTTTTCTGTTTTCTGAACATTGTTTAATTGTTTTCATGGCTTTGAGGCAGCTTGTAGAAGCTGCCTTTTTTTTGTCTTGTCTGACCACCTTACCAAAACAAAAACCTGCCAAAACTGACAGGTTCTTCACTCACTTTCAATAATTAAAAACCGGTTACTTTTTCTTTTTACGAAGAAGTAAAAACGCAACAACCGCAATTACAACCACAGCTACAATTACGATTACTATTGTATTTGAACCAGAAGTTTGCTCTGCACCAGCCAATACGTCCTGCTGCATATATGAGCTGTCCTGAGAACTAAGATTGTCAATATAAGTACCATCGTCCTGAGCCAAAAGATTTGGCATCTTTAACAATACAAGAATTACAAATGCTGATAAGTTTTTTAACAATTTCATACTTTCATTTTTTTAGTTTATATCTAATTTATCTTTAACCTCTTGCAATAATAACTTTGCTGGCTTATACCGCCTGTTAATCTGAATTAGCTCTTCCAATTTTGCGTATGAAGCACGAAAATTATTTTCATTATATAATTTCTGCGCTTCCAAAAGATAAAATGGTTCGTATAAGGGATAAATTTCACGACCTTTTTGAACATATTTATTAAAATTTTCCAAATCGTCTTTCAAAAGGTATATTTTAGCAAGTTGCACCATTAACCATACATTTTGCGGATCTTCATCCAACGAATAAATTAATTCATGTTCTGCATCAAAGTAATTTCCATTTTCAAGTTCAACAATTCCCTGATAATCACCTTTACTTTTTCTTATTAACAAAACAGCAATCGGATTTCCTTTGTGATAAAATGTTTTTAAGGCTGTTGTGGATTGCCATTTGTCGTTTTTTAACAAATACGGGTGAATATAATTTACACCGAAAATACCGTAATCCCAGTCGTAAGAACTTCTCTCCAGATACTTCACATATCGATATGTTACATTTGGCAAATCATCAAAATAATTTGAAAGATTACAATTTGAAGCAACGATGATCTTATTCTCACCAGTCATTTCTTTCAGCAAACCAGCCGGTTCTTTTAATCCGTGAAAGTAGTAATCATACTCATAATTACTCCATGCACTTTTATTACCACCCGAAAAAGAATTAAAATAAATGTAGTCAACGGGGAACGTTTTTGCCTGATGACTAAAAGGCATTAACATCAGCAAAAAAAATAATATTGTTCCGGCGTACCTGTAAGCAGGTTTTATGCTGAGCTTAAAAAACCGGTGGATTCCGAGAGATGAAATAATTGCCAAAGGAGGCAAAACAAAAAATAACTGCCGAACACCACTGTATAAATTTGATTTGATAAGCAACACATAAACGATGGGGAAAAGAAAACTAAAAATCAAAAACGATTCATATAAAAACCCTTGAACATTCTGCCGCAAACCCGATTTAAATAGTAAGAACAGGTAGGTAAAAAAACCAAGAAATACAAACTCAGGTGTAGAAATCAGAAGCCATTTGGGCCAGTAATACCAGGGTAACTGAGTACTCCAAATAACATCGCCTTCAAAAATCTGACGGATACTAACTTTGTAGTGTTCCATTACACCCAGACTTTCTAGCGGATTCTTTAAAACATTTTGTAAGGCATAGGGCCAGAACAATAATCCAGCAAAGTAGCCAATTATAATGATTACAATTAACTGGCCCGTTAGCCTGACAAAACAAGGTCTAGTTGAAACTATATGTTTAAGTTCAAAAGGCTTCAAAACAAAATACAGTACACCAAAAAGTCCGAGGTAGCCAAACAAAATTAATCCGCCAATCCGGACAGAGCAGGTAAAAGCAATAGCTGCTCCTAGTAAAATTGCCGTTTCCCATTTAGGTTTTGGTAATTCCATCAAATATCTAACAATCATATATACACCTGCAATATAACCTGTCGCAAAGGGTATATCTTTTAAGTTTCCAAATGCTTGTCCAAACAGCCGGGGCATAAAAACCAACACCAAAACGGTCACACTTGAAATCCAGTAAGAATTTGTTAACTGATGTGAAACCAAACCGGAAAAAAAACACAACAACAAGAAAAAAAAAGCCCCCGTATAATGCCGTACCAGAAACTCATTCTCAAAATGAAATACTCTATTTACCAGTGCAGTATAGTTATCTACTGACTGGCCATAGTATTTCAGATTTGTAATCGGAGTATCCAGACACGATTTATCTTTACCTCCAGTAAAATACCAGTCGACAACTTTTTTTGCATGCGGGTAATGCAACTGTTCATCAACATTTACCGCTGCCCCCGGAGTCAATATGCCTAAAACCACCGCAACTATAAGCAAAATGGCAAAAAAAACATTCTTCGACTGGACTATATTTAACTCCTTATTCATAAAACTCTTTTACAAAATATATGGGTCGGTTTTGCACTTCTTTAAAAATCCGAAATATATACTCGCCAATGATTCCCAAAAAAGTCAACTGAACTGATCCAAAAAAACTAATTGCCAAAAATGTTGAAGACCATCCTGTTGGAGCAAACCCAAGAAATTTTGAAGCCACTGTGTAAATTATTGCGCCCAGAAATACAACGATTCCAACTAATCCGAGATACAAACAAACTTTAATTGGCCATTTTGAGAAAGAATAAATAGCATCGGCTGCCAGTGCAAAAAGCTTTTTTCTGCTCATTTTGGCTTTGCCTCCCAACCTGTCCGGACGCTCAAACAAAATAATGTCTTGTTTAAACCCGATAAAACTTCTGATACCTGGTAAATATCTGTTTCGTTCGGCAAATTTCAGAATTGCCTGATGGGCGTTCCTTTTCATTATGCAAAAATTCCCGGCATTGGAAATTTGCTTTTCTTCTGTAATGCTGCTAAATATCTTATGAAAAATATTGATATATAACTTTTTGGAAAAACGCTCATTTCGGCTTTCGCGCACCGCAGTAACAATATCAACATTTGTTTCTATTATCTTATTATATAAATCCGGAATCATCTCAGGAGGATCCTGAAAATCGCCATCCATCATAATAACATATTCGCCGTTTGCGTGTTCCAGTCCAGCCGTAAGAGCTGCCTGTAAACCAAAATTTCTTGAAAGGGAAACAACTTTTAATTGTTTGTTATTCTTTTTGAATTCCAACAATTTTAAAAGAGTAGAATCGGTACTTCCGTCGTCGACACATACCACCTCAAACGAGTCGCTCAAAGACTTCAAATTTAAAAATACCTCTTCCAGTAAACGGTTTACTAACACGTTTTCATTATAAAGCGGTATGACAACAGAAATCATTTCTCCATATTTAAGCTTTATGTTGGATGCCCGGAACGGGAACCGGGAATTCCATATCCACCGGGCCCATCACATATTCTTCAGGGCCTAATCTTTCTGTGGAATTCATCATTTCCTCCCATTCTACTTTTCTCCCGGTATACGCAGCAGTCCTTCCCATTATCGCTGTCAGTGTTGAAATTGCAGTTCTTTCAGCTTCAACAACCGGTGTATTTGTACGAATGGCAGTTACCAAATGTATATGTTCCTGTATGTAAGGAGAAATTTTCACAACCTCAGTAGAATTACCATCTTTGTTTTTGGGATATTCGTATTGCCATTTAACAGAACCATCCAGGTTGTAGACAGTGTTTACACAGTTTGTATAACCTTCTGTTCCCATAATCAGTTCCCCCAGCGAGTTAGCACATCCATCAACCTGACGTGACATACTATGTGAAAAAACACCATTCCCAAAATCGAAGTCAATACTAAAAAAGTCGTATTGGTCTCCGGTTAACCGATGAGCTCTGCCGCCAAACCCGATAGCTTCTTCCGGATGTTTTCCAAGAAACCAGTTTACAACATCGATGTTATGCACATGCGTATCCAGAATATGGTCTCCACACAACCAGCAGAAATTATTCCAGTTTCTGAGCATGTACTCCATATCGCTCCAACCTTCCTCCCTTGTTCGGAACCATACATGCGATTGCAACCACATCGCTTTTGCAGAAAGAGGCTCTCCTATCGCCCCTGAAGCGACTTGTTTGTATGTTTCAACATAATCCCGCTGGTGACGACGCTGGGTTCCTGTAATCACAGTCAAGCCCATATTCTCTGCCTTTCTGGATGTAGCAATTATTTGCCGGGCTCCAACCGGATCAACACAAACTGGTTTTTCAAGAAATACATTCTTTTTCGCCTGTACACAAGCGTCAAAATGTTCGGGCCTGAAATGTGGCGGCGTAGCCAGTATTACAACATCCACGTCAACCTCCAGGAGTTTCTTATATGCGTCAAATCCCCAAAAACAATTGTTTTCAGGCACTTCTACTTTTTGTTTCTGAAGTTTGCTCCGGCAATCCCATACCTTATCTTCAAATACATCGGCCAGGGCAACTAACTCCAAATTATCTCCGGCGGCCAAAAAATTTAACGCTGCTCCGGTTCCCCGGTTTCCACAACCGACTAAACCTGCCCGTAAAGTTTTACCATCAGGAGCTTTATCCAGCAGAGGGGGAAATTCATAATCAACTGTACTTTTTCTACTGCTGCAGGAATTCAAAGCGCTAAGTCCTGCCAAACCAGCTGCTCCAATTAAAGCCGATTTTTCAAGAAAATTCCTGCGGGATAGTTGATTCTTTTCCATAATTCTTTTTAGTGTTTTTATTGAAAATCATTCGGGTCGTATTCACATACAACACGGAAACCTACATTCTTACTGTCTGAATACCACCAAATACTTTTGGGTATTTGCGGGTCGGTCACCAACCACTCTTTGGTTTTTGTAAAATCACGACGTGCCACACGTACATCCTTTGCTGAATTATTATAAGAACCGCCCCGAACAACATGTTCCTGTCCACTTCTTGGACCACGCGGATTTTTGACTATCCCCTGAGGATATTTCCCATAAACCTGAGGATCATAGTAATCCAGACAAAATTCAGCAACATTGCCCAGCATATTCTTTAAACCAAACGGATTTGCTTTTACTTTATCCGGTTGTTGCGTTTTATACGGACTATTCTCCTGGTATATAACATACGAATTAATCACGGTAGTATCAACACCAAATATTTTCTTAAAAAATCCATCGGATTCGTAATCTTTAGGTGCTCCTTCAAAGAAATAGGCTCCATGAGTTCCTCCCCTGGCAGCAAATTCCCATTCAGCTTCTGTGGGCAGACGGTATTCTTTACCTGTTACACTGCTCAACCACCTGCAATAGGTTTCCGCTGCGTGAAAACTCATGGTAATCGCCGGGCGACTTCCTTTTCCCCACCCTTGATCGGGTGCGCCCCAAGGAGGTGTCGCGCCGGTAATTCCATCTACATCTTGATTTGTTTCCAACTCTGCTTCTTTTCTTCCCTGGGAACTGGTTGCATTAAAAAATGCCAGATATTCGTCCCAGGTAACCTCCACTTCAGCCATCCAAAAACTGTCAACTTCTACTTCACGAACAGGTCCTTCAGTTGGTTGACGGTAAGCTTCATTTGCCGGGCTTCCCATATTAAATTGTCCGCCCGGAACGGCAACCATTTTGAAAGAAACCGAAGTTTCAGGAATTTTTTCTACAAAGTCAGAGAACTCATTTATTTTAGTTGAATGTTGGTAAATTTCTTTATTCTTTGCGATTCTGTCTTCTACGATTGTTAAACTGGTTTCTCCTCTGTAATGCCCGACTCCCGGGTGGCACTTTAAACAGGAAGTTGATTCCGGGTCCCGCAGATATTTTAAATGCGATTCGCTTCCCAATGCGTTTAATGTCGACGGAAATAAATTTGTATGGCACTTTTTACATCCGTCTTCGTAAACAAATCTTCTTGCAGCTTCCAGCGTTCTTTTATCCTCCCAGTTAATTTCATCCACATCCTTTGTCATATAAACATACAAATCGTGAATTCCATGATATGCTTTGCGTGTCAGAAACCGAACCGTCTGATCCTCTGGTGGCAAATGGCAATCAACACAATTTATCGACACTCCACTGGGTGTGTTGTGATGTATTGAAAGTTTCCAACTTGCATCTGCATGCGGATGAACATGACAAGATGCGCACGATTCGTTCGTTGATGTATAATGAACTACTTTTTTTGATGCAGTTAGCAACAATATAAAAGTTAATCCTCCCGCGATAAAAATCAAATAATACTTTCGCCTCACCTGGTTTTTAATTCATTTCAAAGTTTAATGGCGCCAATATAGTTTTAGGCTATTAGCTATTTATTAATACCCCTTGTACCTGATATTTAATTCATTCTTAATTTAAAATTAATTGAAGCAATGAAATTATTGATTTAAAACAACTTATACTTTTAATTCATTTTTTGTAAAAATTTTTCATTCTTGAAAAAAAATATATATTTGAACTGAAAATAATAAAAAATTAAGTGGTAAACAATACACCTATTAGCTTCATAATCGAATGTTTTCTATATTTAAGGTCATAGCATTTATCATTATAATCCAACTCCTTCTTTTTCCAAAAACAGGAAAGACGAATGATTTTATCGATTATTCTTTTTTGGTTGTGGAGGCCAGTGAGAAAAATATCAGCAGCAATTCTTTCTGGTCTTTTTTAAAAAACAACGCGTATTCGGGCATTGAAGTAGAAGTTATTGAAAAAAACGAAAACATTGTTCTAAAGGAGAACAACCAGGATTTTAATTTTCTGCTGGAAAAAATCAACGCGCTTTTAAACGAACAAAGTGAGGCGATAGTTCCTGTATTTTTGAACTTTAATGATAATATCAATAAACTCGATTCAGTATTAAAAAATTCGCTGATTACCGAGAAAATATTTTATCTGCCTTTGGGAGAAACATGGCCAGCCTATGAGTACCTGGTTCAGGCAAACCGCAGAATAATCTTTTTTGTTACAGGAAATTATGTTGGCGAAAGCAGGATTCTGCATAAACTGGACAACTATGTGATAAAAATTTCAGGAAACGACATCGTTGGGGCAAATCTGGTTAGTAATCTAAATACAGGCTTAAATCAGGAACTGTTTATGATAGATAACCTTGATAAACTACCAGTAAGGTCTGCACCAAATACTTTAAGTAACAATGTTGTTCCTGACTATGTTAATTATCTGCTTGAGGTTTGGACAAGCCACGGAAAAAGACCCAATTTTCTTTTTATTGGCGAAAGATACAGGGACTATAATTTCACAGTCTCTCAACTGGGATCTTTTTCGTGGGTTGACGGTACAGTAAAATATGCGGGCAAAATTTTAGAAAAAGTATACTGGAGAAATCCTGAAGTTACTGTAACAAATGGCAGGTTTAGTTTTCCGATACGCGGAGGAGAAGAAATAATGCTTTCTCCGTTTGCTCCGGGATTTAACATGACTCCCGAACAAATAGTTGTGACAGGTGAAATGGAGGTTCCGGAGAGTTACTCCATAATAGCAACACCTGCGCTTTTATCAGAAGGGCTTTCCGGGGTATTTAATTTTGAGAGCGATTTATTGAATACAATTGATCCATCAAAAACTTATGTTGGAGAAAACTATTCATTTACTCAGGATATTGAACGGGGAAATGTGTTAAAGCTACCGGAGAATTCAGACATTAATCTGGGAAATCTGGGAAATTACGGACTGCGAAACGGGAGTTTTACGGTTAGTTGTTTTGTAAAATTTACAGACATCCTGGAGTTTGGCGATAATGCAATAATAGGGAACAACGAAAGTGGATACAGAAAAGGATTTCATTTAATTTTGCGCTCCGGGCATCCTTATTTTGGCCTTTATGCAAACGACTATGTTTCGGAGGAAGTGCTGCAACCAAACATTTGGTATCATTTGGTTTGGAGATACATTATTGAAACAGGTGAACAATCTATTTTTCTCAACGGAAAAAATATCGGCAGTTCGGATGGTCATCCGCCATTTTCCGGTACCGGAAACATTCATATAGGAAGCGCATTATCAAGCGGTGCCAGTTTACGGGGGTATATCGATGATCTGTATTTTTGGGACCGCCCTTTGGGAATTGAAGAAATTAATCGCCTTGCTTTAAATGAAAATGTGGTTATACCCCGGGAAACTGAAGCCACTAGTCCTGCTGAAAGCATCAATGTAAAACTGATTATTGGAATTTTATCATTTCTGCTCCTCCTGGCAATCGCCTTTATCTTTATTAAAAGAAAAAAGTTGGAAATATCTTCGGCAACAGTGCAGCTTCCAGCATCCAATTCGGCAAATCAGCTCAGACTATTTGGAAAATTCTTTGCCATTGATAAAGATGCGAATGAAATATCCGACCTGTTTACACCCAAAGTACGCGAGTTATTTCTCTTTATCCTGATTCATTCTGTAAAAAACGGAATAGGAGCTAAAATAAATGATATCAACGAAAATCTGTGGCCTGGCATTTCCTCAAAAAAAGTAGCGAACAACAGAGCTGTTACTCTAAACAAACTGCGAAGAATTTTAAACAGGATTGATGGAATAGAAATCGCTACACAAAATGGTTTTATACAGATAACTACAAGCCCTGAGTTTTTTTGTGATTTTAACCAAGCATTTCAGTTATGTCAAAAAACCGGTGAAATGACAAAATCGGAGTTGGAATCTTTCTATCAATTGGTAAAACGGGGAAGATTTTTAAAAGAGATGGACTGGCCCTGGCTGGATGAGATAAGAGGGCTCACCGGAAATCAGGTCATCGACAATTTGCTGAAACTTGCAAATATTTATTTTAAAGAGAATAAATTAGATAAAATCGAGGCTATTTCACGTAGAATTCTGGAATACGACGACATGAGTGAAGAGGCGGTTTACATGCAAGTTCTGGTACTACAAAAAACCAATAACACCCATTTGGCGAAATTTAATTTTAAATCATTCCTGACAAAATACAAGGAAAATCTGGGAGAAGAATACCCCTTCGATTTTGAACAGTTTAACAATCATTATTCAGGACTGCTGCAGTTTTAGATAAATTCTACAATACATTTTTAACACTATCTCTCAAAAAATCGCGGGTATAATAGTCCTGATCCACAATTTCACCGTTCCAAACCACAAGATCCAAATCGATACAACGAGGTCCAAATTTTGATTGGCTACGATCCCTACCCATTTCGTTCTCAATGGATTTTAGCAATTTGATTAAATTTTCACGATTTAACCCGGTTTCAATCTTTACAGCGCCGTTTGTAAAATCGGGTTGATTTTCAATTCCTATCGGTTTGGTTTTTAGTAAAGGTGAAACTTTAATTACATTTACTCTCTGTTTCAGGTTGGTCAGCATATTTTTGATATTCGTTTCAGCATCAATATTGGAACCGATACCAACAATTGCATAATTCATCTTTTTGCCTCCATTTCAATAGAAACTGACTCTGCAAACCGAAGTGCATGTGGCTTATCTACTTCCACCCTCGCCCATTTAACTTTGGGGTCCTCCATGATTAAATCCAGAATACTTTGTGTAAGTACCTCCAGCAATTTGAAACGCCCTTCCTGAACGTGTGAAATTACTCTTTTTGTAATGGTTTTATAATCGAAAATATTATCAGGTTCGTCTTTTTCCATCGCACCTTCCGGAATTTCAGCATCGATTTCCATATTTATCATTACATCCTGTTTGTTAACCAATTCGTCAGGATTAAATCCAATATAGGTTCTTATGAGCAGATTTTTTATTCTGATTTTTGCCATCTTTTAAGCTTTTTGTCCAAGGTTTTCTCCGCCATCAGCAAAAAGGAGCTGACCTGTTAAATGTTCATTTTGAATGATATAGTCTAAACTTTGCAAAACAGGCAACATACCACCCGGCTTTTTCATCGGGATTTTGCCGGCCATTTTCTGCAGGTATTTTTCATCTTTATCTTCGGGAGCTAAAGTTACACCGGGCGCAATTGCATTCACCCTGATTTCCGGAGCAAACTCCAATGCAGCCATTTTTGTCAGCTCCCACAATGTTTTTTTTGAAAGTGAATAGGCTGAAAAATTTGATTTATTGCTTGTAATCCTGGTATCTACAAAATTGATAATGTTTCCCTCTCTGCACACCCTTGCAAAATCCCGAGTTAAAAAAAAAGGAGCTTTCAGATTTACACTCATTTGCGTATCAAAAAGCTTAACGTCAGTTTCTTCTATATCCCCGGGGTCAAACACCGATGCATTATTGATTAACAAATGAAACCTGCCATATTCTGTAACCACTTTGGATATTAACCCTTCCACTTCTTCTATTTCAAAAAGATTGGCTTTAACGATTTCAAAAAATTGTTTTGGAAATTTTTGTTTTAACGAATCAGCCAATTCCTGTGCAGCTTTTTCAGATCTGTTGTAATGAATAACAACATTCCAACCGTTTGAAGCCAGGTGTTCGGTTAAGGCTTTTCCCACCCGTTTAGATGCCCCGGTAATTAATGCTGTTTTTTCCATTGTAAAAAGTTAACGATTTCAGTTTAAAAAATAAACAGAATTTGTTTATTTATGTTCAAAAAACAATAAACAAAAAACCCGGTAAAAACCGGGTTTCAAAATATATAAATAGATTCATTTTATTGAACAAAAGAATTTAATTTGCTCAGATATTTTCCAATAATATCAAATTCAAGATTCACAACTGTGCCTTCGGTAAAAGTATGAAAGTTGGTTACTTCCTGCGTAAAAGGAATGATGGCCACCTGAAACGAATTATTTTTTGAATTTACCACTGTTAAACTAACTCCGTTTACGGTCACCGACCCTTTTTCAACGGTCATATACCCCTGCTTTGCCTTTTCAATATCAAAGGCATATTCAAATGTATAATACCAGCTTCCATCTGCTTCTTCTACTTTTGTACAGCTTGCTGTTTGATCCACATGCCCCTGAACAATGTGCCCGTCGAGCCGGCCATTCATCATCATACTCCGTTCCAGATTTACCTTTGAACCTTCTTCCAGCAAACCTAAATTTGATTTTAAAAGTGTTTCTTTTATGGCGGTAACTTTATATGTTTTCGCATCCTTATTTACTTCAACTACTGTTAAACAAACACCGTTATGCGAAAGGCTTTGATCTACTTTCAATTCACCGGCAAAAGAACAAGTCAGCGTAAAATGTACATTTTCCTGCTCTTTTTCGATTTTTACTACTGTTCCAAATTCTTCTACAATTCCTGAAAACATGATCATTTATTTTTAGGTTTCCTGAATCCTCCTGTAAGGGAATCAGAAATATTATTTTTAAAACTAAAACCGCCAAAAATGCCTTTTCTCCCTTGTAGTAAGTTCAAAAGGCTTTTATTTTAACAACCACTCAAATCCATCTTTGGTGTCTTTAATTTCCACCCCCAGTTCGTTCAACTCATTTCTGATTTTATCCGCCGTTCCCCAATCTTTGTTCGCTTTCGCTTCCTGTCGCAATTTCAGCAACAAGTCAATGACCCCTTCCAAAACTTCATTGTCCTGGCTTTTTTCACTATTTTCTTCCTTCAATCCCAGAATATCAAACACCGTCGTTTTATAAAAATCCGTTAGCTCTTTTAAATCTTCGCCCGAAATTGTTTCGTTTCCGGCCTTTAATGAATTAATCATTTTAACGCCTTCAAAAAGATGTGCAATGGCAATCGGGCTGTTCATATCATCGTTTAAAGCAGCAAGACAGCTTTCTTTTAACTCAGAAACATTAACAGTTGACTGTTTCGAAGCAGTAAGTTTATCCAGTGTTTGTAAGGCAGTCATCAAACGCTCCAGGCCTTTTTCCGATGCCTGCAAAGCTTCATTTGAAAAATCAATCGTACTGCGGTAGTGCGCCTGTAAAATAAAAAACCTGATGGTCATCGGAGAATAAGCCTGTTTCAGCACCTCATGATTTCCGGTAAATAATTCATCGAGCGTAATAAAATTTCCGAGCGACCGGGCCATTTTCTGACCGTTTATTGTAATCATGTTATTGTGCATCCAGTAACGAACGGCTTCTTTCCCCTGACTGGCTGTTGACTGTGCAATTTCGCACTCGTGATGAGGGAATCTCAAATCCATCCCTCCGCCATGAATATCAAATTGTTCACCCAAATATTTTGTACTCATCGCCGAACATTCCAGATGCCAGCCCGGAAAACCATCGCTCCATTTGGATGGCCAGCGCATAATGTGTTCCGGTGTCGCCTTTTTCCACAGAGCAAAATCAAAGGAATTTTTCTTTTCACTTTGCCCGTCAAGCACACGGGTGTTTGTTTTTATATCTTCAAGGTTTCTTCCTGATAGTTTTCCGTAGTTGTATTCTTTGTTATACTTTTCAACATCAAAATAAATCGAACCGTTCGACTCATAGGCATAACCGTTTTCCAGAATCGATTCGATCATTTCCTGTTGCTCAATAATATGCCCTGAAGCTCGTGGCTCAATACTTGGTCTGATAACATTTAAATCATCCATATTCCGATGGAAAGTATTCATGTACATCTGAACCACTTCCATGGGTTCCAGCTTTTCCAGCCGGGCTTTTTTTGAAATTTTGTCTTCACCCGTTTCCTCTTCCTCATCCTCCAGGTGTCCAACATCTGTAATGTTCCTGACATAACGCACCTTGTATCCCAAATGTGTAAGGTACCTGAAGAGCAAATCGAATGTGATGTAAGCGCGGGCATGCCCCAAATGCGAATTGCTGTAAACGGTTGGACCACAAACATACAATCCGGCTTTCCCCGGAACGAGGGGTTCAAATACTTCTTTTTTTCGTGAAATTGTGTTGTAAATGACAAACTGATTTTCCATAATCATAAAAATGAAGCAGCGCTTACAAAGGTAAAATAAATTGAAGGATTCAGTGGATTTTAGCCGCTCGAAAAACGTTTAGTTTTCTACTTTAGCCTCCTCTTCTTTTGTTGTATTTTCTTCTTCGGAAACCGGTTTTTCATCCAGTTTGTTAAAATATTTGCGGTAAAAAATTAGTATCGAAAAAATTCCAACCGTTATCGCTGAATCAGCAATATTAAAAACCGGTCTGAAAAACAGATAGTCATTCCCACCAACAAAAGGTAACCAGCCGGGGTAGGTACCGCTAAACAGTGGAAAATAAAACATATCCACCACCCTGCCATGCAAAAAGCCGGCATATCCGCCACCATCAGGGAACAGAGTTGCGACCTGCCCGTAACTGTGATTAAATATCATTCCGTAAAACAAACTATCGATAATGTTGCCAACAGCTCCCGCCAGAATAAGAGAAATACTTGCAATAAATCCAAAAGGAATTTCTTTCTGCTTGTATAATTTTGACAAATACCAGCCAATGGCAACGACCGCCAAAATCCGGAAAACGCTTAGAAACATTTTCCCGTATTCACCGGCAAATTCAAAACCAAAAGCCATTCCGTTATTTTCGACAAAATGAAGAATAAACCAATCTTTAAAAACCACAATTTCATCGCCAAGAGACATGCTTGTTTTTATCCAAATTTTCAAAATCTGATCAACAATCAGAATTAAAAATATTATTGCCAATGATTTACTGCGTCGTGAAAAATTCATCTTAATCAAATAAAAAAGCTCCCGGATTTTTCAAATCATTGAATATTCCGAAGAGCAAAACTTAAATATTATTGTAATTTATAAATTACTTCTGGCTGTTTTTTGCATCAATACTTAATGTAGCATGTGGCACGGCACGCAACCTCTCTTTGGAAATCAACTTTCCTGTTTCCCGACAAATACCGTATGTTTTATTTTCAATGCGAACCAAAGCAGCCTGCAAATGCTGAATAAATTTTAGCTGACGTTGAGCCAGTTTCCCGGCTTCTTCTTTTGACAATGTAGCAGCTCCTTCTTCCAATACTTTGAAGGTTGGCGAAGTGTCCTGCGTATCATTCCCGTCGCCAAGAGTAATGGAATTTCTGTACATCTCATAATCTTCCTGAGCTTTTTTAAGCTTTTTCTGAATGAGCTCTCTGAATTCCTTTAACTCTTCATCTGAATATCTGTTTTTTTCTCCCATGATAAAAGGGTTTATTAATTTCTTCCCGATTTTTTATTGTGCCCTAATTTAGTAATTTTTTAATACCTAATTTAGGCCAAACAACATATCGTTAGTTCAATCTTTCTACAAGAATTTGCGTTACAACATCCTTGTCAATTTCAACTTCTTTGGCATCAGTATTCTCCAAATTTTCAACCAATTTAAGATCGTTTGCCAAAGTTTGTGTGCAAATATAATCTTTATGACTTAAAACGGCATCATTTATTTTTTCGTGCTTTTCAATCACAAGATTTATTCTGTCAGTTACTTCAAAATTGCTTTCTTTTCGTAAATTCTGAATTTTATTAATGAACTCACGGGCAATTCCTTCCAGTTTCAGTTCTTCTGTCACATTGATATCCAGCGCAATGGTCATCTGACCTTCGGTTGCCAGTGTCCATCCCTGAATATCTTCTGTTTGTATTTCAACGTCTTCTTTTGTGAGTACAATTTTCTCTTCACCCACTGAGATTTCTATACCTCCATTGCTTTCCAGCTCCGAAATATCGGTTTGATTAAATTGATTTACCGCTCCTGCAATCTGTTTCATCAGTTTCCCGTACTTTGGCCCAAGCGTTTTAAAATTGGGTTTTATCTTCTTTTTTATGATACCCGTTGTATCCTCCAGATATTCTACGTCTTTTACGTTAACTTCGGTTAAAATGATATCTTTTACCGCGTTAAACTGGTCGCGAAAATGCGGATTTAACACCGGAACCATAATTTTTGCAAGCGGCTGGCGCACTTTCAGCTTTTCTTTCCGGCGTAATGCCAAAATC
Organism: Maribellus comscasis; assembly: GCF_009762775.1. Lineage (GTDB taxonomy): Bacteria > Bacteroidota > Bacteroidia > Bacteroidales > Prolixibacteraceae > Draconibacterium > Draconibacterium comscasis. Next base: position 1,923,095 of record NZ_CP046401.1, read on the forward strand.
ATGGAGGAAGCGCGTTGGGCAATTCCCATTTTTTCTTCCAGGTCTTTGTCGATTACTTTCTCGTCGAAGGCAGGGAAATCGACTAAATGAACACTTTGATCTGCTTCCCGACCGGTTATTTTATTTAAGTCGGCATAAAGCAAATCGGCGTAAAACGGTGAAATCGGCGACATCAGTTTTGCCACATTTACCAAACAGGTATACAGGGTTTGATAAGCAGAGATTTTGTCCTCTGAATATTCACCTCCCCAGAATCGTTTCCGGCTCAACCGCACAAACCAGTTACTCAGGTTTTCAGTTACAAATTCTGAAATGGCCCTTCCAGCCCGGGTGGGTTCATAACTTTCGTAGCTTTCCCCTACTTCTTTTATCAATGAATTGAGCAGCGACAATATCCAGCGATCCAATTCCGGGCGTTTCTCCAACGGGATTTCATTTTCTGCATAGCTAAAATCATCCACATTGGCGTATAAAGCAAAAAAGTTATAGGTGTTATAAAGTGTTCCAAAAAACTTCCGTTTTACTTCTTCCACACCGGCGACATCAAATTTCAGATTATCCCAGGGCTGTGCATTGGTAATCATGTACCAGCGCAAGGGGTCGGAACCGTATTTTTCGATTGTAGCAAACGGATCAACCGCATTCCCTAAACGCTTCGACATTTTATTGCCGTTTTTATCCAGCACCAATCCGTTGGATATAATGTTTTTAAAAGCTACCGATTCATCCGTCATGGTAGCAATGGCGTGTAATGTAAAAAACCATCCGCGTGTTTGGTCAACACCTTCAGCAATAAAATCGGCAGGGAAAAGGCCAGAGCCAGCCCCTCCCCAACCCTCCCCGAGGGGGAGGGAGTTAAGGACAGTGGTAATTTCATGAAGGACACTGTCAATATTGTTAATTACTTCTTCGTTGGTAAACCGGATTACTGTGAATCCTAATTCTTTCAATATTTCTGTGCGTTGTTCATCTGAAACCTGAACTTCTGGCAATGAGTGATAACCAACATCAACTTCAACGATCAATCTTTTTTCCAAACAAACAAAATCTGCAATAAACTGATCAATAATATGTTGTCGTCTAAACTTGTATTCCAGTTGTTTCCCCTTCAAATTATTCCAAAGAAAAACTTCCGCATCTGTTGGATTCTCTTTTTGTTTTTTTGCCAACTCCTTTAACAAACCGTAACTCGAATCTCTCGCAGTTTGCCACTTTGGAACACTTCCTCCCCCCCGGGGGGAGGTCAGGTGGGGGCTTTCAAACGGATAATGATGTTGGGCATAGGGCATTGATCCGGAATCAAACCATACATCAATCAGGTCAGGTTCTCGGAACATTTTTTGTCCACCCGGAGAAACCAGCACTACTTTATCTACATACGGTTTGTGTAAGTCTATTTTATCGTAATTCTCCTTCGTATTATCTCCCGGTTCAAACCCTTCGTACGGATTTTTAGTCATAAACCCGGCATCGATAGCTTTTTCTATTTCTGCCGTCAATTCTTCGGTAGAGCCGATGCAAATCTCTTCGGAGCCGTCTTCTGTTCTCCAGATAGGCAGAGGTGTCCCCCAGAAGCGGGAGCGGCTCAGGTTCCAATCCACCAGATTTTCCAGCCAGTTTCCAAAGCGGCCGGTACCCGTACTTTGGGGCTTCCAATTGATGGTGTTGTTTAACTCCACCATTTTATCTTTAACAGCCGTTGTTTTTATAAACCAGGAATCCAGCGGATAATACAACACCGGTTTATCGGTACGCCAGCAATGCGGGTAGCTGTGCACATGCTTTTCAATTTTAAACGCTTTGTTCTCCTGTTTTAACATGACCGAAATATCGATGTCAACAGTCGGAGCATCTTCATCCAGTTTATCGTCGTATTCGTTTTTTACCGACCGGCCTGCAAAGTCATGGTATTTTTCAACATTCACAAAGTCTGCAACAAAATCCGGATCGAGGTTGGCTGTTGGATAGAATCTTCCCTTCCGGTCAACCAGTGCCTGGTTTTTTCCGTCGGCATCCACTACAATCAGCGGAGATATGCCATGTTGTTTTGCCACACGGTCATCATCGGCACCAAAAGTCGGAGCGATGTGTACAATCCCGGTACCGTCTTCAATGGTCACAAAATCGCCGGTGATTACCTCAAAAGCTTTTCCTTTTGGTTTTACCCACTCAATCAGTTGTTCGTACGCTACGCCGGCAAGTTCTTCACCGGAATATTCTGCCAGTAATTTGTAGGGAATATTTTTATCACCCGGTTTGTATTCATCAAAGGACAGGCCTTCGTTCTTTTTGTTAAAATACAAAGGGCATAAATCTTTTGCCAGGATAACCGTTACCGGCAACCCGGTATATGGATTAAACGATTTTACTTTTACATATTTTATAGCCGGCCCCACACAAAGCGCGGTGTTCGACGGCAGGGTCCACGGAGTAGTTGTCCAGGCAAGAAAATACAAGTCGGTATCTACTCCCTCATATAAAAACTCTGATTTCCCGTTGCGAATGGCTTTAAACTGCGCCACAGCCGTGGTATCTTTAACATCGCGGTAACACCCCGGCTGGTTAAGCTCGTGCGAACTCAAACCGGTTCCTGCCGCAGGCGAGTAGGGTTGTATGGTATAGCCCTTGTACAGCAAGCCTTTTTTATAAATATTTTTTAGCAACCACCAAACGGTTTCAATATAGCGGTTATCAAAAGTAACATAGGGGTCATCCATGTTTACCCAGTAGCCCATTATGCGGGTCAACTCTTCCCACTCACGGGTATATTTCATCACCTCTTTGCGGCAGGCGTTGTTGTACTCTTCAACCGAAATCTTTTTGCCGATATCTTCCTTGGTAATGTTCAGCGATTTTTCCACACTCAGCTCCACCGGCAAACCATGGGTATCCCATCCTGCTTTGCGGTGCACCCGAAATCCTTTCATGGTTTTGTAACGGCAGAAAATATCTTTAATGGCCCGTGCCATCACATGGTGAATACCCGGCATTCCGTTGGCCGAGGGCGGGCCTTCATAAAATACAAATGTAGGGCGCCCTTCACGTGTAGAAATACTTTTATGAAAAGTATCATCGGTTTCCCAACGTTGTAAAACTTCCTTGTTTATTTGAGATAAATCTAACTGCTTATATTCCTGAAACTTATTACGCATATAAATCGGCTTTCTATACTGATTTTTAAAAAATATGCAAATATAGGAATTTTTTCAGGGTGGTGGTTTTCTATTCCTGTTTATGTTGTTTTAACTTCAATATAAACCGATTGGTAAAAAATGTTGGCCCGGTATGCTGTGTACATTCCGCTCTGTTTTTTACAACAGTTTTAACAAAACCGGAATGGAATTAAAAAGGGCATGAATGAGTATGGAATAAATAATTCCCCGTTTGAATTTTACGCGAAGAAATCCCAGGTACAAACCCAGCAAAATCTGGTAAAAAACAATAATGGGGCTAACCAAATACTGGCCTATTGAAAGACGCTCAAAATTAGTCACATGCAAAAATCCAAAAGATAGCGAAATCAAATAGAAGACAAAAGGGAAATACCTTTTCATCTGGTTATTTACTTTTTGTTCTTGACGATTAATAAAATTCGGGATTTGAGGTAAGCCAATTATTATTAAAGATAAGGCAATTGTTAATGGAATCCCGAACAATGATTTTGTTAGCGCATAAAACAAAAGCGACAACGTAACAAAAATATTCCTGAAGAAATTCCGCAAGGGCATCCTGAAAAAAAGTTCTTCAAGGATTGGAGCAATAACAATTATGTCAACGGCATCAGCCAAAGAACGATTCGGAGATTCGGGAATTAAATCAAGAATAGACAATGGAATAAAAAGTATCGTACACACAAATATTAACAAAAAATATATGGGAATACTTTTAATCAGAAGTAAAAGCGATTGCCCCAAAGATAAAACCACCGGAGGCGCGATTTCGGGCTTTTTTAAAAAACGGAGGAATTGGCTTAGTAAATTCATAACGTATAATATATTCAGACTGTGCAAAAACTAATAGAGTATTCAAATAGGTACACATGAAAAAATGGAAGAAATGAAATCTCAAAAGGTTAAATATAGTTTTTACACAGACTCGTATATACAGGTGCTATGGATTAAATATGGATTTTTAAAGGATCTTTATAAAAAAATCAGTGTTGAGCTTAACCTCAAATGCATAAAAAGACATTTGTTAATTTACTTTTTTCATGTAGCAATATTCGAATAATCCCCTAAAAATATATTACTAAGCTTACAAAATCTATATATAGGCTCTAATAGAATCAAAGAAACCTTGGATTGCCTTATCGTAGTTGGAAATCATATACCAAATTAGCCAGATAAAAAAAATAATTATAGAAAAAAGCACAATTTTTTTGTCCTTTGGGAGATTGGATATATTCTGTAGTTTCATTTGAATAAACTATTGTTGATAAATATTGCTTTAAATAGGAGTTCAGATATATTCTAACTTTTTTCAAAAATGGGAAAAAATTATAAGTTTCCAAAATAAAAAATAAAATTTAAACTACTGATATTTAAATAAATCAGCAGGTTTAGCGACTATTGTTTACAATTCCCTATTTTAAGCTATATTTTACTTATAGGTGTTAATAAAAGCACACATAAAAATGATTGGGCATGTATTAGAATAATATTTGTATTCACTTTTGATTGACTATTAGTTTCTATTCTCTCATGCTTATTATTCTAATTAAACTTCAGAAATATAGCAATTGACATCAATTGCTATATTTCTATTTATTCACATACATATTAATCTTACTTACAATTCTTTATAAGAAGGTAAATATTAGATAATCCTCCTGTCATTTCAGAAATTGCATAATGAACACACCATTTTGCAACAGCATATGCAAAATCTCCTGTCTCTCCTCCGTTAATACTTTTAAGTTCTGAAAAAGATATTTCTTTCATATTAATATTATTTTTGAAATTATTTATTTTATAAATACGCTTTAATTGCATCTTTAGCTCCTTCAATAGCTCTGTCTCTGTTGTCATACATATAAATAGCGATAGCAATTGCTGGACCTAAGAGTATCAACGGATTGCCGCCATCAACTTCTTTCAGTCCAGCTGTACTCATTGTCGCAACTCCGGGCATTTTCAAATCTACTGTTTTTTCCATGATAGTTAATTTTGTGTTTGTAAATAATTAATTTTGAGCATTTCGCGAAAACTCACTTCTAAATTAGGTTTGTTCCGTGCACAAAAAAAGCACACAGCAACTTTTTATTTAGAAAACCACCGTCTATAGTTCGGATAGTTTCTTTTGAAATCACTTTCAGTGAAACAGATATTTCCAATTCATGTGCATTACAATAATAAAACGTCCTTCTATTCTTTGAATAAGAAATTTTAACACCAATGTCATTAATATATTCAATATCGGAATAAAGTTGTCTTCTACTGATGCCAAGCCAATTTGAAAATTCATCTGGAGTACCTGTACTCTCAGCCTTTATAAGCTGGTTCATTCTCTTTAATCTTTCCAATTGTTCTAATGCTTTCATATTTGCGGGGTTTAATCTTAAAAAATCAATTTTGCAACAATCCAAGAGGTATTTGCTTTTGCCACATATCATAGTATTTCCCATTTTGGGAATAGAGCTCATCATGAGTTCCACGCTCAATCAAATGTCCTTTTTCAAGAAGAACAATACTGTCAGCCAGAAAAACTGTACTCAACCTGTGGGCAATAACAACTACCGTTTTACCTTCTTCCTTTAGCTTTCTTATAGTTTGTTGCACGTATTGTTCGGCTTTCGAATCGAGAGATGAAGTCGCCTCATCGAATAGCAGTATATTTGAGTTACGATATAAAGCACGGGCAATAGCCAGTCGTTGTTTCTGCCCACCCGACAGGGTTGCCCCGTGCTCGCCGACAAAAGTATTAAACCCGTTGGGCAGTTTTTCAATAAAATCAGTCATACCCAGTTGTATACAAATCTCTAAAATCCGTGGCATATCGGGTTTAAACTCACCTACAGCAATATTTTCTGTTATGGTACCTGCAAAAAGATCAAGATTTTGGGGCACAATCCCCACGCGTTGTCTGAGGCTTTCGTTACTAAAGTATTTTATGTTTGTATCACCAATAAATATTGCACCGCTGTTTACCGGGTATAGTTTCTGTAGCAAAGAAGCGATAGTTGTTTTTCCAGAACCACTCTCGCCGATTATAGCTGTAATCTTTCCTTCCTCTATAGTCAGATTAAATTTTTCAAAAACATCAGTTCTGGTCCCATAACTGAATGAAACGTCCTTGAAACAAATATCTCCACACAGAACTTTACTTGCATCGACCAAGTCTTCCTCTACTTCCTGTTCCAAATCCATAATTTCAAAAAGACGATCGGCTGCAATAGAAGCATTCTGGTATGTTTTGTTCATCCCTATCAGTGAAGAAACGGGGCCTGTAAAATAACCAATAAGAGCGTAAAACGACATCAATTCTCCAGGGGTAATTTCCTGACTCAAAACAAACAAACTTCCTACCCATAACAAAACAATAGTAAAAATACGACTGGTAAATAACGATGAATTTCCTGAAAATATTGAATTTAAACCCGATTTATATGTTGAATATAACAAGTTAATAAAACGAGTTTCGGTTTTTATATTTGCATAGTCTTCAGAATTTAGCTGCTTAATGGTTTTTACGGAACTTAGAGATTCTACCAATTGTGATTCCAATTCAGCCGCCTGTTCCATAATTTTTCGTTCGCGCTTTTTATTGACAAAATTTGTAATAAAATATACACCAAGATAAAAAGGAATAACAAGTACCATAATTAAAGCCAGTTTCCAACTATAAATAAACATAAGGATAAAGGCAAAGACCACGATAAAAATATTTACAATAAAACTTATCATGGTGTCATTAATAAAAATCCTGATTTTTACCGCGTCGTTAATCCTCGAAACAATTTCGCCGGTACGCATAGTATCAAAAAAACGCTGAGGTAATTTAAACAGGTGTTTATAGTACCCTAGAATCAACTTTGCATCAATTAATTGACCAGTCTTTAAAACAAACATTGTTTGCATTGTCCCGATAAAAACCTGAAAAAACAGGAGAACAATCATTGCAACGCTCAAGAGATTTAACAAGTTTCTATTCCCATTAACTAATACGTAATCAGTTATTTTCTGAATATATATCGAAGTTGATAGCCCCAGCACTGTAAAAATGGCCGCACCCAACAATGCTTGATAAAGCGTTTTCCGATGAGGATACAATAAATACCCAAAACGTCTGAAATTGGATATCTTTTCATTACGGGCAACAAACTCTCCGGATGGAGATAGAAGAATGAGCACCCCAGTCCACTCTTTAAAAAACACACCCAACTCTTTTTTCGTCAATGTTCCTGTTCCAGGATCCATAACTTCAACAAAATTCGCTGTTGCTTTATAGACAACAACATAGTGTTGCAGCTTTTCCTGAACAATTACATGTGCAATGGCTGGAAGAGGTATCTCAGAAAGAGCCTCTGGAGATGCTTTAACACCTTTAGCAGTCATACCCATTTTCTCAGCAGCCGTGATAAGTCCCCAAGCGTTTGTTCCCTTTTTGTCGGTGCCAGCCCACTGCCTTATTTTTGAAACCGGTAATTTTAACTTGTAGTAAGCAGCTACCGATGCAAGGCATGCCGCACCGCAGTCCGTTATGTCCCGTTGTTTGATTTTGGTGGTCATTGTGTTTTATTTTTGGAGTTATTCTTTCAATTTTGGATTCAACCAATCCTCTGCTTTGTCAAATAACAGTTGAGCAAGCGTGCGTTCAGTAATCTGAAACCTTGCAGTTGTTGTCAATCCTTTTTTTAAAGTACCTTTAAATCCGTTCTTTAACAATAGGTATTGCTCATTTAAACTACACCTAACTTTAAAATATGGTTGATTATTTATGAGATAAATTTCATTTGAAATATCAATTATCTCACCTGAGGCGAACCCCCACTGACTGTAATTATATGCATCGACCTGAAAAACAACCGGCATACTATTTTTCAAATATCCGATATCCCTCGGAGGTACAAGATGCTCAGATATCAATTTATCATCCGGGCTGACAACTGCTATTCTCTGACCCGTGGTCACAAAGCTTTCTGCTTGAATTCCACTGAAATTTGTAATATAACCAGTGCAGGGAGACAGGATTGCATAGTTCCCTAATTCTTTTTGAAGTTCAATTATTTCATTTTTATATTTTTTGTTTGTGAGCTTATATTCAGTAGCCAATTGTTGCCAGTCGCTTCTGCTCTGACTTACGAAAATATTTTTCTCCTCGATTGCTTTTTGTAATTGAAATTCCTTTTCTTCTTTTTCTGTTAACGGGATAACATTTTTGTCAAATAACGTCTGCGTGCGATTAAACGACTTTTTTAAAAGATTTATCTTTAAATCATAATCTTCCAGTTTCTGCCTATATTGTGCATAAATTGACTTGTACAAACCTGTCTTTAACAAATCGCATTTAAAGGCAGACATGAATCTTAGATCAGCTTGATAATCTTCATTTTGTATAATCAGTTTATTCAGATGCTCTCCCCTCTGAATTAGCTTTTCTGCATTCATACAAATAAGTGTATCTCCTTTATGTACGAACTGGTTTTCTGCGATGTTTGTTCTGGAAATCTCTGCGACTACAGGAGATGTTATTTCAATAGACTCAGACAGCGATCGAATTAAGCCTGCACTTTGCACCGAAACTCTTGTTTCTATAAAAAACAAAGAAATAATAAATCCAACGATAAACAATGTTACCGATAAATAAATTATACGTGAAGACCTGCTAAAATTATTAAAATGATTTTCGACAGATAATTTGATAATTTCCGGAGGAAAAACTTTTTTCATGTGATTCGGTGTTAGGATCTGTTGTAGTAAATTTATAAAAAATTCTAATTAAAAAAAATAATGAGGTTTTAACACCTCTTCTCAAATCCTCAAAACCACAGATATAGTAAATTAAATATGAGTACATTACAAAGAATATACTTATTTCCCGACAACTATATAATTAAACTGATTCTAAAAAATTCTAAACTTGTAAGTAAAAAATTTTGTTTGCAAATATTTGCAACGTAAGATGCCTCCCCGTTGCTGGCTAAGACTTACAGTGACAGGTACCCACATAAATTAAAAAAAGGAGAACAAAACCGGTACAGGCGCAAAAGATGTTGTTTTAAAAATACTATTGCAGAAAGGGTTAACAGAATATTAAAAACGAGTTCTCCCCCGACCAATGTTTCTTTTCGAAGGTCCATGCGAAACGGGCAACAAAAAAAATTTGAAATATAAAACATGATTTTATATTTTTGATTCGTTGAAAATTAGTTTTAGTACATACAAAATTTCTTCTCTGAAAATCCCGACTTTTTTTGAGTAGATACTTAATCAGACAAATCCATTGTTTTCCCGGGATTGTTGTATCTGGTCGGCACCTATACAAAAACTTTATATTTAATTAAAAAACAGGAAGATATGAAAAAAATATCTTTAGCATTTTGTATGATTTTAATGATTTCATGCAAAACAAATTCAGAAAAGAATAACATTAAAACTGATTTGAAAATGAAAGATTCAAACAAACAACTGATAATCGACTTTTATTTTAAAGTATTCGGACAAGTAAACGAGCAATTTGCGGATTTGGTAATTGCCGATAATTACATTCAGCATAATCCGATGGTAAAAACAGGAAAAACTGGATTTATGGAGTTTTTAGCCATGTTAAAACAAATGCCAAAACCTGAAAACCCAAAGAAACCATTTATGCGATTTATTAGTGAAGATAATTTTGTGGCTGTTCATTCGCAAATTGAATTCATGGGAAAGGAAAATGCTGTTGTTGATTTGTATCGCATCGAAAACGGATTGATTTCAGAACATTGGGATGCTTCGCAAGAAATTGTTGATTCTATTCCTAAAGTTGCCGGAACTGTTGAGTTTGACACTCAGGAAAAGTCTTCTGTAAATAAAAAGATTGTAGCGGATTTTGTAAAACAAGTAATGATTGAAAAACAAATAAATAGAACGAAAGACTATCTTGCCGACAATCTTACAATTTCAGATTTTAGGATGGACTATGAGAATTTTCAGCTTCATCGATTAATTGGTGAGGAAAATTTTGTATTGACACAATCAGAAATTAATGTAAAAGGAACTCAATTTGCTCGGTATGACATTTACCGATTGGCAAACCAATTAATTGTTGAACATTGGACTGTAAAACAATTAATTCCTGAAAAGATGGTTCATCCAAACGGAATGATTTAAAGCTGAAAATGTATCCCGCTGATGTTACCAAAACCAGCAGGTAACACCTTGTATAAGTAGGGCAGTTGATGTGGTAATTTTTCAGGGTTTGCAGTCCGCTCAAACTGCGTAACGGTTTGACATGAAACTACCACGCAATCTGCCCCTACTCATACGATTTTCTGTTGTCAGGAATTTTATAACCCTGATGTGATAATCTCGCCAGGTTACCGGTTAAAAGTCATCAGGGAATAAAATTTATCAATGGGCAACAGCACGTCAACATCATCCGACAGAGCACAACATCTGATGGACGATAATAAGCTGAACGGCATTTAATGTTTCATGATAAGCAGATACCAAATAATGAATCATTCTGACTTCTCTTTTTTTTCGTGTTTGAAGTATCTCTTATTTTTATCATTCAACCACAGGCTTATTTGTATAAATGTTAAAAAGACACAAAGTTTTTTATTAGTTTTAAGCATTTGAGGTCTGTTATTTCAGTGGGAAACACGGCATTTTTTTTTCATCTCCATAGAGAAATCAAACCTGTTACTAAGACTATTAAATTTTGTCTTCTAAAATAAAAAAATATAAATCTATGAAAAGGTTTCTACTTCTGTCGGTTTTATGTTTGTTGGTTGTTGTGCTTCAGGCGCAAAAGCTTGATATAAATTTGATGAATGATTTAAAACCCCGGAATATAGGTCCGGCAGGAATGAGTGGCCGTGTAACTGCGCTCGAAGTAAATTTAGCAAACACAAATATTATTTATGCCGGAACAGCATCTGGTGGAATTTGGAAATCGACCAACGAGGGAACCAGCTGGACACCCGTTTTTGAAGATCAAAAAGCTGCTTCGATAGGTGCTTTGGCCATCTTCCAGAAAAATCCGAATATTATCTGGGCCGGAACGGGTGAAGGGAATCCAAGAAACAGCTTAAACGGAGGATACGGTCTTTATAAAAGTATCGACGGAGGGAGAAGCTGGAAAGCGATGGGATTGGAAAACACCCGTCACATCCACAGAATTATAACCCACCCTGACAATCCTGACATTGTATACGTTGGTGCCATTGGCAGCCCCTGGGGAGCACACCCGGAAAGAGGTGTTTATAAAACTACTGACGGTGGAAAAACCTGGAAACAAATACTTTTTACAAACCAGCAATCGGGAGTCGCCGACATGGTTATGGATCCTTCGAACCCGGATAAAATTTTTGTAGCCATGTGGGAACATCATCGTCAGCCCTGGTTTTTTAAATCGGGTGGCGGGGGTTCCGGGCTTTACATGACCATTGATGGAGGCCAAAGCTGGAAAATGCTTACCGATAAAGACGGACTACCGGAAGGAGAACTTGGCAGGATTGGGTTAGCGATTAGCAAAAGCAAGCCTGAATATGTGTATGCATTGGTCGAATCCCAAAAAAATGCGATTTACCGGTCGACCGACGGAGGATACAAATGGGAAAAACGAGGCGAGAAAAACATTGGTGACCGCCCGTTTTATTATGCCGATATTTTTGTGGATTCAAAAAATGAAAATCGTGTTTATTCTCTTTTTAGTTATGTAAACGTAAGTGAAGACGGAGCCAAAACATTCACAGAACAAACTGCCGAAAGTATTCACAGCGATCATCATGCCTGGTGGATTCATCCTGATAATCCCTCATTTATGATTGATGGAAATGACGGAGGGATGGCCATTACACACGATATGGGAAAAACGTGGAGGCTGATTTCGACTCTCCCGGTTGGGCAGTTTTATCATATCAGTGTTGACAGGGAACGGCCTTACCATATTTATGGCGGTATGCAGGACAATGGCTCGTGGGTTGGGCCTGCCTATGTTTGGAGCAAACAAGGCATCATCAATAATTATTGGGACTTTCTGAATGGAGGGGATGGTTTTGATGTTGTTCCTGTTCCCGGCGATGCACGATATTGTTATTCCATGTCGCAACGGGGGTACTTATCCAGAAATGACATACTAACCGGCGAAACAAAACGGATCAGACCGGTTCATCCTGACGGGACAGAGCTTCGATTTAACTGGAATGCAGCCATTGCTCAAAATCCGTTCAATACAAACAGTATTTATTTTGGGAGTCAGTTTGTACATAAAAGTGACGACAGAGGCGAGAATTGGAAAATTATAAGCCCGGATTTAACAACAAACGATCCTGAAAAACAAAAGCAACACCTGAGTGGTGGTTTAACCATAGATGCCACAGGAGCCGAAAATCATACCACCATCATTTCAATTGCACCCAGTTCGCTTGATGAAAAAGTGATCTGGGCAGGAACCGATGACGGCAACTTACAATTAACCAAAGATGGCGGTGTAAGCTGGGAAAACCTCTATCCGAATATTAAGGGAGCTCCTGAAAATGCATGGATTCCGCAAATTCATCCATCCCGATACAATGCGGCAGAAGCTTTTGTTGTGGTAAATAATTATCGCCAAAACGACTATAAAGCTTATTTATACCATACTAAAGATTATGGCAAAAAATGGGAGCAAATTGCTAATGAATCACAAATTTGGGGGTATACCTTATGTTTCGAACAAGATCCGATTGAACCTAAACTAATGTTTTTAGGAAGCGAAATGGGACTGTATGTGAGTCTTGATGCAGGGATGAACTGGACAAAATGGACAAACGGCTATCCTACTGTTTCAACTATGGACATGAAAATCCATCCGGACGAACAGGACCTGGTGATTGGAACGTACGGAAGATCGATTTGGGTTCTCGACGATATACGACCATTGCGAAAATTGGCTCAGGAGGGAGAGCATGTTTACAATGAAGAAATTGTTGCCTTTGAACCACCAACGGCTGTAATGGCACAAGCTCGTGTTGCGCCTGGTTACCCGGTGTGGATGCGACAGTATGCCGGTGATGCCTATTACGAAGGTGAGAATCGAAAAATGGGTGCTATGATCAGTTTTTATGTCAAAGAAGATTCTGTAAAAGAAAAAGTAAGCATTAAAATTATCGATAGCAACGATGAAGTTATTCGCACCCTCTCCGTAAAACCTAAAAAAGGAATCAACAGAGTTTACTGGGATTTCGATACCAAAGGTTTTAGAAGGCCCGGAGGTGAGGCAGCTAAAGAAGGCGAAGAAGAAGGTGGAGGTCCGATTGCTTTTCCGGGAGTGTACACCTTAAAAATGAAATATAAAAATGTGGAATCGTCATCCAGGCTAAAAGTGGAATACGACAATCGGCTTGACTTTAGTGTGGAGGCCATGACCGAAAACCGCGAAACCCTAAAACAATTTGTTACCGGGGTCGACAAACTGAATAAAGCCCTGGATCAACTTAAAGATATGGAGGAAAAGGTTAACATCATTAACAAACTGATACCAAAAGAAAACAATGAAAATATCGACAGCTTAAAAAAAGCCGGTAAAGAAATCGAAAAATCAATTAAGGAACTCAATGAGATTATGTATGGCCAACAGGATGTTCAGGGTATCACTCGTGATCCAAAACAAATCAGCAGTAAAATAAGTCCTGCATTTTCAGGTTTATATGCGGTAACAAAATTAAATACCAATCAGAAATTTGCCATCGAACAAGCTGAAAAAGCAATGCTTGAATTCACCAAAAAATTAAACGATTTTTTTGACAATGACTGGAAGAACTATCGGGAAACCGTGACAAAGGCAGAAATCAGCATTTTTTAAATATGCGTTCTGCGAGCAGCTTTATTAAAGCGGCCGTAAATTATCGCCTGGGGAATTTGCAGATATTGTTTTGAAAAAAGATGTTCGAAAATATGTGACTAATATAATAGTAAGAAAGAATAAAACATTAAAATCCCGAGGGCTCAATTTTGCTTTTCAGACAGACTGCCGCTGGCGCTTATTTTGAAAAAACAGACCAACTTAAAAATGTCAAAAATTAAGTATCGTCATATTAAAAGAAAAATAAAAGAAATGGCAGGTAAAATAGATGCACCTGCCAATTTACTGCCAATCTTCAAAAAATCAAATGGAGAGCAATCGCCACTTATTGAAATTGACAATACCGGAAAACTTCATTATGTACACATTGAGCGAGGACGGGAATCAGACAGAAAAACTACTACGGAGATTGACGAACTGATGTTTTGGATTTTTAATGATGTCACATTTAGTTTGTCAACTCAATATGAATTGGAAAATAGAATTGAAAACAAAGATTGCAGAAGATTAATATTTTCAAAACAAGAGGAGCTTTTAGGTTTGATAAATAATGATTGGAAAGCAAGAGAAAAAAAGAATCATGAGAATATTTTAAAGAACCACCCTTTTGACGATTTTGCTTCAATTAGAGCACATTTTTCAAAAGAATTGAGAGATGGTGGAATGGCTAACGATGCCGCCCGGGAAAAAGCATGTGATAAACATCCACTTCCATGATTGAACTAAAAAAAATTGCTAATAGATAATACAATATACTACCATGAACTAATCGGAGTTGGCAAACAATGATTTTAAATAACGTTTATACCAAATACAATAAGGAGAATGCCTCATGGAAAAACGGGCTCTCCCATGCTGTTGTTGTCTTAATCATCTTTCTCTTGTTCCAACCTTTCGGATTCAGGGATAAAGATTTGGAATTAAAAATCCTACTATTCCCCGGTTTTTCTCTTATCGCATTTTCCTATAGTATCTGCAGGTTTTATGTCATCAGGAAGATGCTTCAATCAAAAAAAACATGGACACTGAAAAATGAAATTGTAAGTCATATCGCAGGCATGTTTCCACTGGTGTTTATCATCCATATTTATTCTTATTGGATTACCGGCGACATGCCTTTTAATATCCACTGGTATTCAACCCTTTTTTATTATACAACCAGTCTGATTACAGTAGCCGGTATTATCGAATATTTACACTACAGCAATAAATCGGCCGGTATCCAGATCGGAGACTTGTCTTCCCGAATTCAACGATATTCCCAACAAATAGCAATGGCTCAAAAAGAAAAGGAGCAGGATATTCTAACACTGTCTTTGGAAAAGGGTCAGCTTACGGTAAATAGGGAGAAACTTGTTTTTATTGAATCAAAAGGCAATTATTTAGATTTCCATTTGTGTAAAAGCGACGGAGTGACAACAAAGCTTACCAAAAGAGGTCGACTGCACCAGGTGGAAACAGATTTAGAAAATTACATCGAATTTTTCCGTTGTCACCGGGCCTTTATTGTGAATCTGAAAAAGGCAAAACAAATGAAGGGAAATAGTAAAAATGCAGGACTTATTCTTGATGATGAGCTACAAGAGATTCCTGTTTCACGAAGGTATTTTAAAACGCTGACTCTAAAGTTGGAAAAAATGACAACCCTTTAGAGCTCTTCGGACGAACACTCTTTAATTCCACTTCATCACTTATTAGTACCATATATCCCTTATGCTTGGTACCACAGGTGTTTACCGCTATGTTTGCTTCAGTTTTAGCACGGGTAGTATTGACTTTTATTAATGAGTCAATAAAACCGAAATAGTGAATCATCAGAAAACAGTAAACAAAATGAAATTGGCAAAACACATCACACTAGGCATACTTAGTTTAAGCATTGTAACCGCCGTTTTAGTAGGCTATAAAGCGTTAAAAATGAAATCTCAGATAAAAGAGCTTTTTAAACTGAATAAAACATTAAAAGCAGAGGGCTACTTTATGACAGATTTTGAATTCCAATTGGTTGGTATGGGATATGAACTGGATAAAGGCCAATATCGGAAAGCAGAAACAAAGTTGTCCGATTATCTTACAAAACTGAGCAATAAAGAAGGTTTAATTAAAATTCCTGAATTCAAAAACAATCAGGAAGAAATCGATTTTTATCTGAATCTTCAGAACCCACGTACAGGAGCCTTTATTGATGAATCAGCTCCTTTTTGTGTTTACTATGAAGCCACGAAAAATGTTCTCGAACATTTAGTGTCACTATCCGATTCAACAACAGCTCCCTTGAAGCTACATTATCCGCTAACATTTCTGGACTCGATTAATACCCCGGAAAACTTAATAGAACATTTGAATGATATATCTTATGTAGGTTGGTTTGCATCGCATTTTCCACAGACAAGCTTTCATTTTGCCCGGAATATTCTGGACGCAACCAGGTCTGATAATACTTTGGAAGCATATAATTTGTATACTTTTTCACCGGAATGGAAACAGGCTATGTTAAAATGGATGTACGATTTTCAGGATCCTGTAAGTGGCATGTGGGGGCCCAAAAACAAGCGGACCAATGAATTAAGGAAATATGATTTGAATAACACCAAATCAATCGTTAAAATTTTCAGGGATAATCAGGGCAACGACCTCTATGATGAATATCCCTTAAAATATGGAGATAAGCTTTTCAAATCGTCATTGGAGCAATTGTCGGAGCCTTATCCCGATGAAGATAACCTGGCAGAAATACATGAATGGAACCTTCGACAGGCAAAAGGTTTATCCATGTTGTTAAGATATTTATGGAACGATGCCTCAGCCGAGGACAAAAAAATTGCAGAGCAAATGATTGCACGAAATATTGATATTTGTTTTAAAAACTATTACGTAGCAGAGGAAGGGGCTTTTAGCTATTATCCCAACTCAAAAAAGGCTTCACCCGATGGCATCACCAATTTGGTTTTTAATGAAATTGGCGCCTTTTCTTACAAAAAGCAAAAGAAGCTTTGGGGCGATCCTGTAGAAAACATAAAAGATATAGGTGAGCTTATTCTTAGTCACATGAATACATCTGATATGGAGCCTGTACTAAATAATCCGAACATTAATTCGTTGAGAATTTATACCTGTAAACCCGATTATGAAAATCTTACCGATAGTGTTTGGGCTGTCTTTTATCCGCAAGATACTTCGGTGTTAGATGTTATGGAAGTTGTACCAAATATTCTTCACTGGGCAGAAACATCTTCACTGTCAATGGGCAATTGGACATCTATGGCCAGGTTAAAAACAACCTATTCAAATTTCAACATAAAAAAGCCTGTAATCGTGAGAAAAAAGCTTCCAATAAAAGAAATAAACAAAAAATTACAAGCGTCTCATGAATTGTATTTTGTTGGCTTTGATAAACTTCAAATCCCCAGAAATCATATCAGCTACAAAGTTCTTAAGCAGAAATAAGGCACAACGGTCGTTATACCATTAAATGAGTAGCACCTAAGACAAGAACGTAAGCCGCGATTTATTATCTTTCATGGCAAAAACTGTGCAATGCAACACCTGCGAATGCATATGGGCAACTCATTGGCAAACTACAAAACACCGGAACGAAAAAAGCAGCTTGCTCAACTATTTTTTAATGAGTATTATTGAAAAAATGAGAATAGAAAGAATTACCAGTAACAAAAAGCAATACCTTGATTTATTACTATTAGCAGATGAGCAAGAGGATATGATTGACAAGTATTTGCCAGGTGGAGACTTGTTTGCTTTATATGATGATGATTTAAAAAGTGTTTGCGTTGTAGCGCCGGTAAACAGCGAAACCTGTGAGTTAAAAAACATAGCGACATACGAAAAATACCAGGGCAAAGGCTACGGTAAAGCATTGATAAATTTCATTTTTGATATGTACAAAAACGACTATAAAACAATGCTTGTCGGGACAGGCGAAACACCAACAATTTTATCATTTTATGAAAGCTGCGGATTTGAAAAATCTCATTTTATCAAAAATTTTTTTACCGATAATTATGACCACCCTATTTTTGAGGGCGACATACAACTTGTTGATATGATTTATCTTAAAAAAGATTTACAGGAATAGCAGGAATGTATAACAAATGAAGTAAAAATGCAGCACAAGCAATCATTGTACCGCTAAAAAATTGTATATGATACGTCAGGCCGGGGTTATAGTGGCCAACGGTAGACAGATAATAATAACCTTAATTAATTTGATTATGAAAACATCAGTGAAAGCACAAAGGAAAATATCAAAATGTTTGAGGTAATGAAATACAATGTATCTACACCGGAGGAGTATATAAAGCAGGTTCCTGAAGACAGAAAAAAAGCAATTCAAAAATTACGTTCTGTTATTAAGAAAAATTTATCAGAAGGATTTGAAGAAGGAATAAGTTACGGCATGATAGGGTATTACGTTCCGCATACCATTTATCCTGATGGTTATCATTGTACACCTGAGTTACCCTTACCATTTATGAGTATTGCCTCTCAAAAAAACTCAATCAATTTGTATCATAGCGGAATGTATGCCGATAGTAAATTATATGACTGGTTTGTATCTGAATATAAAAAACACACGACTCAAAAATTAGATATGGGGAAAAGTTGTATTCGTTTTAAAAATATTGACGAAATACCGTATAAATTAATAGGACAACTATGCACAAAAATGTCAGTTAAACAATGGATTGCTTTATACGAATGCAGGATTAAAAAATAATGTAAAAGAAGCGGGGAATCCCATACCTGAGATTCCCCGCTTTTTTTATTCATACTCCTGAATTATCGTTCCGGTTAGTTGCAATAATGAAGTATGTGTATCAATAAAATTATATACGGCCTCCAGTTTGGTTAATGCTGCATTTAGATATACAATTTGCACATCGCGAAAATTAAACGAATTAATTGCCCCAGATTCAAACTTTTCCCTCGAAATCTGCAAGTTTAACCTGGCGGCTGCCAGATTTTCCTCTGCTACCGAAAGCAATTCCTTTCGAACCAAATAATATTCATATACATTGGAAAGACTATTTTTTAAATCGTGTGTCATTTCGTCAATTTCAACGATTCCGGTTTCTTCATCAATTTTTGCAATTTGAAGAGCCCGTTTTCTGCTTCCTCCGCTAAAAAGATTAAAACTTAAAGTGAAATTCCCGTAGAAGGATGCTGAATTACTCCAATTTGTTCCTGAATTGACATAAGCTGTCCGTGCACTTGCTCCCGACAGCCCTCCGCTAAATCCAAGCGAAGGAGAAAAAGCACTTTTTGCCGAGGCGACTGCATTTTCAAGCAGGCGCTGATTGATGTATTGATTTTGCAGACTTTTATTGTTTTCAACCATCTGTGCCTCCAGGTCTGCCAGCGAATAATCTATTGGAATGGCCCGGAAACTGTCGGTTAAGGTATAAGCTACCGAAGCCTCATCTGCCATCAGATAATTCAAATCGCGCAGGGCATTTTTATATGCAACCTCTTGTAATAAATAGTCTGAACGGTCAGATAAATATGAATTCTGCGCCTGCAAAACATCGTAGGTTACGTAAGTTCCAAATTCCTTTCTGTCTTTTGCCTGCTGATATCTGTCATCTGAAAGCTGCATCACTTCTTTGTAGGCCTCCAGTTTTTCTTTTTCAAGTAAAACGGAATAATAGGCAAGAATCACCGACTGAATCGTACTTTCCACTACAATTGCAGTATTTTTTCTTGACAGTTCCTCCAGCTCTTCAAAACGTTGTTTGTTAATTTTTACTGAAAATCCATCAAACAGAGTCCAGCTAATATTTGCATCACCCGAAAAACGGTTTGTTGTATAATTTTCAGTTTCAGGCATATTAAAAGAATTGTTATCCCCCAACGAAAGATTGATATAGGGATAACGCCCGGCATCCCCCCAGTTGTTTTCTATTTCGGCAATACGTTGTTGGTTAAGAATAATCTCTATCTGATAGTTATTTTCCAGCGCTTTTCCAATCGCCTGATCCAAGCTGAGCATTTGCTGAGCGCCGGCAGCAATTCCCGATAGGAGTATAAATAGTATTAATTGAAATTTTCTCATTTTTCTAACTCTTTGTTATCTGTCTCATCATCAATTGTCCGTTGTGCATGAATCCATGCTATTTCAACTTCCTGGCGTGTGAATTCCCTGCCGAAATACATTTTTCTTACCCAACGCCTGATGTCATTCAGGATCAATATCAATGCAGGGAAAAATAAAAGAATAAACAGCGTTCCAAATGCGACACCATAAACCAGAGAGATGGCCATTGGAATAAGAAATTGTGCCTGAAAACTTTTCTCCAAAATGATTGGAAAGAGCCCCAGCGAAGTTGTTATCGAAGTAAGTAAGATTGGCCTCAGCCTGGTTTTGCCTGCATCAATTATCGACTGGCGCACATCACATCCTTCAGTTATATACAAATTAAATTTGGACAGAAATACTACGGCATCGTTCACGATAACTCCGGTAAGTGCAACTACTCCCCATAAACTTAAAACAGAAAGCGGTTTTCCATGAATACCATGTCCCCAAATCGCTCCAAGTATTGAAATCGGTAAAAGGATGAGGATAATAACCGGTTGTTCAAATGATTTAAAATGAATCATCAACAGGAAAATAATTGCAAGAAAAGCAGGAGGAAAATATTTAAATAAATCGTTACTGCTTCGGGCACTTTCTTTTTGCTGCCCCTGGTATTCAACAGTGAGTCCCGGAAAGTCTCTTTTTAACTGAGGAATAATTTCTGATTTAACCTGGTCTAAAATTTCTATTGCGGAGTCATCCGGATCGGACATTTCTGCTTCTACCCTGATTTCCCTCTTCCCGTTAAAACGGTTGATGGTAACCGGACCTCGTTCCATATGATAATCAACCAGTTCATGCAAAGGATATTCTCCGTCAGAAGTTTTGATTTTCATTTTCTCAAGCTGTCCGATACGTTGTCTGTCTTCGGAAGGATAACGCACCCAAATTCTCAACTCGTCACGTCCTTCCTGAAGACGCTGTGCCTGTCCGCCGTAAAATCCCTGTCTAACCTGCTCTGCAATGGAAGCTTCATCGAGTCCCAACATATAAGCCCGTGGTTTTAAATCCAGGCGCACTTCCTGTTTCCCCATTGCATTTGTGTTTACTACATCTTTTAAACGCGGAATTTCCAAGAGCTTAACAATCAAAAACTCTTGCGCCTGCTCCAGTTCTTTTGCATTGGCAGAAAGTAAACCGATGGAAACCGGAGAACCAAAACGGTTACTTCCTCCGATAGTAAATTTCTCGGCTTCGGGAATCGTTCCTACTTTTTTACTTATTCTCTGAATGATTTCGTAAGCACTAATTCCCGATTCTTCGGAATCTCTTGGAGAAACACTAACATTTCCTGTGTGAGCCCCACTTTCATCTCCGTCGAAACCGCTTCCCAGAGTTACAATACTATTTTCAATGATATCAACTGTATCTCCGTAATCGGCCTTCATTTCCTCATTCACTAACCAGACGATACTATCAAGACGCTCAAGATAATCCATCGTTTGTTGTTGTCCGGAACCTGGAGTAAACGCAATATTAATAGCGAAATCATCAAATTCCATCCGGGGGAAAAATGTGGTTTTAATTAAACGCCCCCCAATCAACCCGGCAGTTATTATCATCATTGCCAAAGGAATACCAATAACAATGTATCTCCAGTCGAGAATTAACCGGATTACTCTGTCATAGGCATAATCTCTTAACCAATTGATAGCTCCTTCCGTGTATTTTCTAATGCCTTTTGTTTTTGCTTCAAATACTTTGCGGTTTAAAATAACCTTATTGCCAAGGTGAGCCGGCAAAACAAAAAATGCTTCAAAAAGAGAAAATAACAAACTCAAAATAACAATCACGGCCATTTCGTACATCATCTCCATCCTTCCGGTAATAAACAGAAGCGGGGAGAAAGCAACAACCGTGGTTAAAACTGAAGTAATAACAGCGGGCACCACTTCCATTGTGCCGTCAATTGCTGCCCGCATAGGGCTTTTCCCCATTTCAAAATGCTGGAAGATATTTTCTCCGATTACAATCCCATCGTCCACAAGAATTCCGATTACCAGAATCATCCCGAAAAGCGACATCATATTGATGGTAATGCCCATCAGGTTGGCAAAAATAAACATTCCTAAAAACGACGAAGGAATTCCCCAGGCCACCCAAAGCGAAAGCCTTGTACTCAACATTAATCCGAGTACGAGAACGACAAGCAACAACCCTTGACCGCCATTTACATACAGAAGTTCAAGGCGGCTCATTAAAACATCCAGAAACGACCTGAAAATTTCTATCTGTACTCCCGGTGTTTTTGCATTAAAATCCTCAACATAGTCTTCAACATATTTTGTGATTTCAACCAGGTCCTCGGTAATTAATTTTTGAATATTGATATAAACGACAGGTTTTCCCTTTTTTAACGTTTTACGGGGTGTATCAGAAAATTTCTTTTTAACAACAGCAATATCACGAATCCGAATCACGCTTCCATCGTCATTGGCACGCAAAATAATATCACCTATTTTATTCGGATCTGCACTCCTTGAACGAAGCCTCACGAGCAATTCTTCCTCTAATGAACGAATCTCCCCGCCGGAAACATCCTTGTTGTTGTTCCCGATTGCTGTTGCCAACTCGGAAAATGTGATTCCATAACGCAATAAATCTTCCTCCTTAGCTTCTACTGAAATTTCGAGAGATGGATAGCCTGACAGTGTTACCTGACTGATGACGCCGGAAGCAAGAAAATCCTCCTCCACTTTTTGCGCATAAGTTTTTAGCGTTTGTAAATCCACATCGCCGGTAACCAAAATTCGCATCGCCGGTGAAGTAGTTCTTCGCTTGTACACGATTGGACGCTCAGCAGCAGTCGGAAAAGAAGAAATTCCATCAACCGCATTTTTTACTTCAATTAAAGCCTCATCAATATCGTAACCCGGTAAAATTTCAATTGAAACACTGGTACTGTTTTCTGATGAACTTGAATTTAATTCGTAAATACCCGGGATAGCACGAACAGCTTCTTCAATTCTCGAAGTCACACCTTCTTCCATTTCAACCGGAGAAGCTCCCGGATAGGAGACCGTAACAAATATATACCGGGAAGGACGTTCAGGAAAAGAAGACATTTTCATGGAAAACAAACTGTAACCTCCTACAACCAGTAAAAAAACGATAATCAGGTTGGCATAAAACGGAAACCTGACAAATAACTCAATTGCTTTTTTCATAGAATTACCTCCCCGCTACTTGCTTTCCGCTCCCTCCGGCTCCTGTATTTTCCTGCCCAATAATATTTACAGGAGTATTTTCTTTCACATTTACCAATGCTTCAGTTACAACATGCATCCCTTCATCCAGACCGTTGAAAATAAGCGTCGATTCATTCCACTTTAAAATATTGATTTGTTTTTTCTTAAGCTCCCCATCCAACACGACAAAAACTTCATTGGTGTTAAATATTCCTGCCCGTGGTATTTCCATGGCCTCATTAATTTTTTGCCCGGGAAATTCAACCTGCAAATATTGTCCGGCAATCAACAAGCTTTTTGCATTGGGTACTTTCACAAAAATACTTCTTGATTGTTGCTCTGCATTAATGTATTTTGATTTCCGCACGACAAAGCCTCTGGTTAAAGAATCACCGTTTTCAAAATGAATATTTACCTTGTCGCCTATTTTTATCCATTCGCTGTGTTTATTTTCTACAGGTACTTCTATTTCCAGTTCATCAGTTTGAATCATTTCAGCGATCTGTCCTCCGGTATTTACATACGAGCCAACTTCAAAATTTACGTCAATAAAAGTCCCGTTAAAAGGAGCATATAACGAATGTCGTTCCAATTCTTTTTCATCTTGTTTTATCGTGTAGTATTCACTCAAAACGCCTTGACTAGCTAAAAAAACTTTTAGTTTACCGTCTTTTAATTCGGGGAACTCAGGAAGATCCTTCTCCATATCAATGGAATTAAAAAACCCGTAATAAGTATTAAATTGCTCCGGGAAATCGACCTTCAAATCGGGGAGTATATTTGACAAAGTATTTAAAAAATTACTTTTACTTGCTTTTAATGCAAGCTCTGCTTCATCTTTGTAAATGGTTCCCAAAAGCTGGCCTTTTCTAAAAGACTCGCCCGCTTTTAAACGAACGTCTCCGGCTTCAATTTTCCCTGAAGCCTCAGCCACCAAAAGAACTTCTTTACTGGAGCTTACTCTTCCCGAACGTGTGACAGGAGATATAACTTCTCCGTATTTAACTGTTTCAGCTACAACCGACCTGATAATTTCAGCCTCCGGTGCCCTTTGCGGATCTGGTTTCATTGAAACAAACAATAACGAAAGTGCTGCAGCCCCCCCTAACAACAAAATTAAGGCCACAACAATAAATGTGATTTTTCTCCAACTCATAATCTAAACGTATTTAATGTTTCTGGTAAATTTCTGATACAAAACAAGCTTAATAACAAATGTTTAGGTTTACAAAAAATTGCAAATATAGATTGTTATTTGGTAATAATTCTTCTAAAATGAAAGAAACTATTAATCTACTCATTATTAGAAATCTACTTTAAGACTTGCTTTTTTATTGAAGGTTTAAATTTCGAGATGAAAAATATTTCATAATAAAAACAATTAAAATTGCACTGATTGTAGACTGAAGCTTTCAAAGACGAATCCTGAAAAAAAAGCAAAACGAAAATTCTTTTCGATGGTGGCAACCATAAAAACAGCAAAAAAATTTTGATGATCTGAGGTAGTCTGCTAAATTCACTTTTCAAATTTTATAAAAATAAAAATGTTCACTAAAAACAATTCAAAAGAATTTAAACCGCTCATCAAAGGAGTTTTAATGCGTCCTTTGGTTTTTGAAGAAAAAACAATACTATGTGAATTCAAGCTACAAAAAGGAAATATCCTTCCCAGCCACCAACATCCGTATGAACAAACCGGCTATCTGGTTTCAGGGAAATTAAAATTCAGAATAGGCGAAATATGGCACGATGCAGAAACAGGAGACAGCTGGTGTATACCTGATAATGTGGAACATGAAGTTGAAATAGTTGAAGATTCGATAGTAATCGAGCTGTTCGCGCCCATCCGTCCCGACTATCTTCCTTAATAAATCTATTATTCGTGAAAAAATTCATGTAATTGCTTAAAAGAAATACTAACTTTGCGCGTCGTTCCGGAAAGGACTATTTAATGCAAATACTTGAATTTGACACAGTTGTAATCGGCAGTGGATTAGCAGGGCTTACGGCTGCATTTCACTCTTCGAAATATGGGAAAGTTGCTATTGTAACAAAATCGCAACTTGACACCAGTAATTCTTATTACGCCCAGGGCGGGATTGCTGCTGCAATTACCGATGACGATTCTCCCGAACAACATCTGCGCGACACCAGCGATGCAGGCCGTGGACTTTGTGACATCGACGCCGTTGAGGTTTTAGTAAATGAAGGAAAAGACAGGGTTTTAGACCTTATCAGTTTAGGCATGGCCTTTGACAAAAAAGAAGGAAATTATGTACTTGGACTGGAGGGAGGTCATAGAAAACGCAGGATTTTGCATGCCGGAGGAGA
This sequence comes from Maribellus comscasis, assembly GCF_009762775.1. Lineage (GTDB taxonomy): Bacteria > Bacteroidota > Bacteroidia > Bacteroidales > Prolixibacteraceae > Draconibacterium > Draconibacterium comscasis. The sequence goes on from NZ_CP046401.1 coordinate 1,948,697, forward strand.
TGCAACGGGGAAAGAACTAACCTGTTTTATGCTGCAAAAAGTAAAAGCGCAAAAAAACGTTCAAGCCTTTGAATATGTAGCAGCGATTCATCTTATAAAAGAAAAGAACTGCATTTTAGGCGTCCAGTGTTATGACTTTACCACGCAAAAAAATATTGTATTTAAATGTAAAGCAGTAATAGTGGCAACCGGAGGTTTGTCCAGAATTTTTGCCCGTTCGACAAACCCGCACACAGCAACCGGAGATGGAATAGCCATGGCTTATGAAGCAGGAGCAAAAATTGCCGACATGGAATTTATTCAGTTTCATCCGTCGGCCCTGTATGTTCCAGGAAAAGAAGCCTACCTGATTAGTGAAGCAGTAAGAGGAGAAGGTGCCTGGTTGCTTGATAAAAACGGAAACCGATTTATGAAAGACATTCACCCACAGGCCGAACTCGCACCGCGTGATGTAGTCGCTTACAACATTTTCAGGCAAATTCAGAAGTCCGGGGCCAATCACGTATATCTTTCTCTACGGCACCTTGAAAAAGCAAAAATTGAAAAACGCTTTTATCACATCAATTCTCATTTAAAAGAATATGGATTTGATTTAAGCTCCGATTTATTACCAATATCGCCGGCAGCGCATTATATGGTTGGGGGAATAAAAACCAACCTTGAAGCGGAAACCAACATTTCCGGACTGTTTGTTTGTGGCGAAGCTGCTTCAACGGGAGTAATGGGAGCCAACCGACTTGCCAGTAACTCCTTACTTGAATGTTTGGTGTTTGGAAAAAGAGCCAGCGAAAAGGCAGCAAAAATCAAAGAAAAAGAATGTAATTTTCCTGAAATAAGCCCAATAAGCGTAGATCCATCAAACGAAAAAATATTTCTGGAAATTCAAAATAAACTGGCAGAAACGATGACCAAATACCTGGGAATTGTCAGGACACAAAAAGAAATGGAAGATGCGCTACGCTATTTCAACCAGCTTGAAACCAGATTTGAAAATTACAATAACGAATACAATCTTTTAAAAATAAAAAACTCCGTTCAAATTTGTAAATTAATAACAATGGCTGCGCTGAATCGTGAGGAAAGCAGAGGTGGACACATTCGGGAGGATTTTAAAAATGAAAAACCGGAATTTGAACACCACAGCATTCAGCAAAAAGACAGGAATATTCAGTTTGAACCAGTAAGAAAATAAATATCATGGATGAAAAAATATTGAAATCAGCAGAAGTGCTTTTTAATTTGGCATATGCTGAGGATATAGGGGACGGCGATATAACCACAAATAATCTGATTCCTCCAAACAAAAATAAAACCGCTATTCTGGTGGCAAAAGAAGAAGGAGTGGTTGCCGGTCTTCCGGTTGCCGAAATGGTTTTTAAAAAGTTTGACGAAAAACTGCAATGGAAAACCATATTGCCGGATGGAAGTAAAGTAAAACAAGGAGATATTATCGCTGAATTTAATGGAAATTACAGGGCCTTGTTAACGGGCGAAAGAAAAGCTTTAAATTTTTTGCAGCGTTTATCGGGAATTGCCTCTTATGCCAATAAATGTATGAAAGAAGTAGAGGGAACAAAAGTTGAAATTCTGGACACCCGGAAAACTTTGCCCGGCTACCGTTACCTTGATAAATACGCCGTAAGAATGGGAGGTGCATCAAATCACCGTTTTGGGCTGTATGATATGGTAATGATTAAAGACAATCACATACAGGTTGCCGGCGGTATAAAACAGGCGGTTGAAGCCATTCGTAATAAGATTCCGAAAAGTATTAAGATTGAAGTTGAAACAACAAACCTTGAAATGGTACAAGAAGCATTGGATGCTGATGTGGATATAATAATGCTGGATAATATGAGTTCCAAATTGATGACAGAGGCTGTTAAACTGATAAATAAAAAAGCAAAAATTGAAGCTTCAGGAAACATGACTATCAAACGCATCAGAAAAGTAGCAGGCACCGGAGTTGACTATATTTCCATTGGTGCATTGACGCATTCGGTAAAAGCTTTGGATATCAGTCAAAGAATTATTGATTAAATGAACCTGGTAATTGATATTGGAAATACCCGCGCAAAGTTTTCGGTGTTCAATCACGGGGAAGTTATAATAACAGTCCCGGTTGAAGAATTTTTACCGAAACATATTGAAGTTTTAAAAGACGAACATCCTTCGCTTGACAAAGTAATTTTATCATCGGTTAAAGAATACTCGCCGCAGCTCAAGGAAGCATTACAAAACAATTTCAAAACATTTATTGAGTTGGATCACCAAACACCAATTCCGTTAGAAAACAAATACATTTCAAAAAAAACACTTGGCAAAGACCGAATTGCCGCAGCCGTTGGAGCATACGATTTATATCCCGACACAAATGTTTTGATTATTGACGCAGGCACAGCAATAACATACGACATGGTAAACGACAAAAGTCAATACCTTGGCGGAAATATCTCTCCGGGGATAACGATGAGATTTAAAGCATTACATCAATTTACCGGAAAACTTCCGTTGGTCGAACAAAAGCCATACAATAAATTGTATGGCCTCACCACCGAAGAGGCCATCCTTGCCGGTGTTCAAAACGGAGTAACATACGAAGTGGATAAAACCATTGAAAATTTTAAGGAATTTTATAGTAATTTAAAAGTTATTATTACCGGAGGCGATGCTGAATTTTTTGATAAAAAATTAAAAAATTCTTTCTTTGTACATTTCAATTTAGTAGCCTTAGGTTTAAATCGCATATTAGAACATAATGGGGAGAATTAGCAGAGTTAGTCTTATTATCGGATTAATACTTTTTCCGACAATATTATTTGCACAATTTAATAACAACACAACATCACCTTATTCAAGATTTGGATTAGGAGACCTTTCTTCCAGAAGCCTGGGGCGAACTACAGCTATGGGGGGTGCTTCACTGGCAAGCCGAAACAGTTTACAAATAAACATGGCAAATCCGGCATCCTACAATTCGCTTGATTCGCTTGCCTTTTTATTCGAATTTGGATTAAATGGTAAGTTTTCAAATTTTAACAGTGAACTGGAAAGTACGGGTGCCAATGATATCAATTTCAGTTATCTGGCATTCAATTTTCGCATCACTCCATGGATGGCTGCGAGTATGGGACTGACACCTTACTCAAATGTTGGCTACAACATTGAGGTGTATGACTATTTGGAAAACACAGGAAACTTCCTGACCGTATATTACGGAGACGGCTCTCTGTCAAGGGCTTATATTGGCACAGCCATTCAACCTTTTAAAAATGTTTCATTAGGCGTCAACTTAAACTATCTGTTTGGCAGCCTGACACATAACGCAGAGTTATATTTTCTTGATGCTTCTGACTTTTATAATACCCAAAAATACGAACGTATACGAATCCGACAGTTTGGCTTTGATCTTGGATTACAGGCTACATTGCCTTTAAAAAATGACCAGCAGATTATTTTTGGTGCAATACTTGAAAACAAACCGGAATACACAGCTTTTAAATCAGATATAATTCAAAAAAACCTGACGGCTTCTTCAACGACGGATCTGGACACACTAAACATTCAGGAAGAAGAAAAAGGAAAAATTAAATTTCCGTTAACATATGGCGCAGGCGTTTCATATGTTAAGGCAAACGAATGGGAAGTGAACTTCGATTATTACCACCAAACATGGTCTGACGCAACTTTTTTCGGAACGATAAACCCAGTTTTAACAGATTTAGATAAATTTGCAATTGGTGCAGAATGGATTCCTGAGAAATTTTCTATTCGAAGCTACATAAAAAGAGTGGCATATCGCGCCGGGTTAAAATATGAAAAATCATACCTTATGCTTAGTAATCAACAAATTGATGATTTTGGCATAACTTTTGGTGTTGGGTTACCGATATATCGTTCCAGTTCAACAATTAACATAGCTGCTGAATTGGGGAGAAGAGGCACAAAAAAGAATAATTTAATTGAAGAAAAGTACGCAAAATTAAATCTAAGTGTTAATTTGCACGACCTTTGGTTTATCAAAAGGAGATACGATTAAGAATAATTAAAATAAAAACTAATACTACAATGAAAGCTAATAATATTCGTAAAACGATGCTATTCGTGTCAGTTTTGATGTTTTTCTCAACTTTCGCAATAGGGCAAAAAGTTTTTAAAGGTACAGTTTACCGAGATGGTGAGCCGGCTGCCGGGGTTACCGTTGAAGTTCACAAAGGGGGAGATATGATGACCAGTTTCGATGGTAAATATGAGTTACAAGGCGATGAGAAATCAAAATGGATTCGGTTTACGTTTATCGATGATACAGAAAAAATAGATATTCCTGAAAATTCAGATGGTATTATCAATTTTGCTTTTGACGGAAATATTCCTGAAGAAGGCGGAGGCGGGAGTGCAGCAGTTGGAGGTGTTAGCATGAAAAGCCAGGAAGAATTGGTTAAAGAACAGAATCAGGATTATATCAATGAATATTCATTATATACTGAATTTTACAAACAGGATGACTATAATTCAGCACTTCCTCACTGGAAAAAGATATATAGCAATTTCCCAAAATCTTCTTCCAATGTATACATTCAAGGGATAAAGATGTACCAAAGTTTTGTTGAGAATGCATCTAGTCCGGAAGAAAAAAACAAGTTCATCGATGAGTTGATGAAGATTTACGACAAAAGGGTCGAATATTTTGGAGAAGAAGGATATGTTCTTGGAAGAAAAGGAACGGATTGGCTAAAATATAAAGTAGTTCAGCAGGAGCTAAGCTTAGATGCCCAAAAAAGTGCATTGAAAAGCGGTTATGAATGGATTAGCAAATCGGTAGAATTACAGGGCGACAAAACAGAAGCACCGGTTTTGGTATTGTTAATGCAGACTTCAAAATCGTTGTTTAAACTTGGTGAGCTTTCAAAAGAAACAGTAGTAATGAATTACGAGAAATGTAATACCATTATGAACTCGATTATAAGCCAAAATTCCGATGCAGAACTCGTTTCTGTAATTAAAGAAAAAATTCAACCTGCAATTGAAAGCATTTTTGGAACGTCTGGAGCAGCCGATTGCGAAGCCCTGGTAAATATTTACAAACCGCAGTTTCAGGAAAAAGGGAACGATATCGATTTCATCAAATCAATGCTTCTTAAATTGGGACGTGCTGATTGTGACGAAAGCGAACTGTTTGCTGAAGCCACAGAAAAATTATATGATCTTGAACCATCAGCGTTGGCCGCTTACAACATGGCCCGCCGCCTGGTAAAAAGAGGCGACATTGAGAAAGCAAAAGAATACTACAAAGAAGCCATGGAGCAAGAAACAGATGAGGAGCTTCTGGCAACCTATTATATGCAGTATGCAAAAGTTCTTTTCAGCCAAAGTACCTATCCGGAAGCACGCAGTTACGCTAGAAAAGTATTGGATATCCAGGATAACTGTGAAGCGAACATGTTGTTAGGTGAAATCTATGTTCAGGCAACCCGTTCTTTTAGCGGTTCAAAACTTGAAAAAGATGCCGTCTTCTGGTTGGCTGCTGATTATTTTGCCAAAGCAAGAAGAGGAGAAGATTGCTCGATTGAAGCAGCACAAAAAATTGCTACTTACAGCGCTTACTTTCCAAATAAAGAAGATGCTTTTATGGAAGGACTACAGGAAGGACAAACTTACAAAATTGGTGGTTGGATAAATGAATCAACAAAAGTAAGGTTCAATAAATAAAAGAACACTCCTTTCAAATAGGATTTACAAAATCAAACCTATTAAAATTGGTGGTCGGAATATATGAATCGTCAAAAATTAGGTTTTAAAATAAAGCAACAAATAAGATCATTAGGTATTGCAGCTCTTTTTATGGGGGCTGCAATACTTTTCTTTGCCTGTGAGAAAAATAACCTCGAAGAAATAAAAGCATTCAGCTCCGCAGAAGATCTTCCTGTTCTGGAAGCATCTGATTTTGAAACCATCGATACCGACTCCGGTGTTATCAGATACGAATTGAAAGCACCTAAATTGCTTCAGTTCGAAACTGAAAAAAATTCTTATTCGGAATTTCCTGAAGGTGTTGAACTTACAGAATATGATGCAAACAGAAAAATAGTCTTTAGTATCACTGCAAATTACGCCAAGCAATTTTTAGAGGAGGACAAGTGGGAAGCAAAAAACAATGTTATTGCAACAAATGCACAAGGAGATACGCTTAAAACAGAACATTTGATATACGAAGAAAAGGAAGGGAGGATATATACCGAGGAGTTTGTCCGAATTATTCGACCAGATCAGACCTACACAGGTGTTGGCTTTGAATCGGATCAAGCTTTGGGAAACTGGAAAATAAAAGATCTAAAAGGGACTGTTTTCGTATCTACAGAAAATACGGAAAATACGGAAAACAATATTCCACAAGAAAATGATTCAGGGAATGACTCGGACAATCCATCAGGTCAGAAAAAATTAGAATTCAATTAGTAAGCCAAAGATGAATCTGTATATTATCATCTTAATTACCATTCTTCTGTCTGCTTTTTTTTCAGGTATGGAAATCGCTTTTGTATCTGCCAATAAATTACGATTGGAACTGGATAAAAAATCGGAGCCGTTTAGTTCCAGGATTCTAAAATTTGTTACTGCCGACTCAGGGCATTATATAGCAACCATGCTGGTGGGAAACAACATTGCCCTGGTTATATATGGTATCGCTTTTGCCGGACTTCTCGAACCCGCTTTTCGGAATTTTATTGAGTCTGAATCATTGATTCTGTTTCTCCAAACCATTGTTTCCACAATAATTATTTTGGTCTTTGCGGAATTTTTACCCAAAACGCTGTTTCGTATTTTTCCAAATACCATTTTGAATATTTTTGCCCTGCCTCTTGCATTGTTTTATGTGATTTTTTATCCTGTTACAAAATTTACAATAAGCATAACCAATTCATTATTAAAACATTTTCTAAAAGCCGATGTAAAAAAATCATCCAAAGATCTCGTTTTTGGGCGGATTGATCTGGATGAATTTGTAAAAGAAAACGACCATCAGGGCCCGGATAAAAAAATAAATATCGAAACAGAAGTAAAACTTTTTAAAAATGCGCTCGATTTTTCAAAAGTAAAACTCCGGGAGATTATGGTACCGAGAACAGAGATTGAAATGCTCGACATCAATGCAACAATTAACGATTTACGTCAAAAACTTGTAGAAACAGGCTATTCACGAATCCTGATTTTTGATGAAAATGTAGACAACATCATCGGGTACGTTCATTCATCAGTAATTTTTCAAAACCCAACTTCGATAAAACCACACATTCAAAAAGTTTTAATAGTCCCTGAATCAATGCCTGCCAACAAATTATTGAGTACTTTCATCCAGGAACACAGGAGTATAGCTATTGTTGTTGATGAATTTGGAGGAACTTCAGGGATGGTTACCAGTGAAGATATTCTGGAGGAAATATTTGGAGAAATTGAAGATGAACATGACACCAGCGCAATTATTGAAAAGAAAATAAGTGAAAGCGAATACATTTTCTCAGGTCGGGCCGAAATTGATTTATTAAACGAAAAATACTTCTTTGAGCTCCCCGAAAGTGAAGAATTTGAGACGCTTGCCGGACTAATACTTTTTCATCATGAGAGTATTCCCAAAATTAATACAATAATAAAAATTGACAATTTCCAACTAAAAATATTAAAAGCTACCAGCACAAAAATAGAATTGGTGAAACTCACACTGCCCGGCGATTAGAAATTACCAAAACGCGCTCACGAATTCATCTTAAAATCAAATGTTTACATAATTTAACAGGGTACTGTTAAAAAAAAAATAATTGTTCAGGTATAATATCGAAAATTGTTATCTTCGTAGCTCGAAAAAATGAAGTAGAAATTTATTAAAATTACTGTTATTCAATGGCAACGTTACAAAAGATAAGAACGAAAGCAGGATTGTTGGTAGCAATTGTAATTGGTGTTTCACTTGCCGCATTTATTCTTGGCGACATGCTACAGTCAGGAAATTCTCTGTTTCGGAAAAACCAGCTAAAAATAGGAGAAGTTGACGGAGAATCAATTCAATATCCTGAGTTTCAACAGAAGGTTGAAGAACTTGGTGAAATTTACAGAATGAATTCAGGACAAGGTCAATTAGATGAAAATACCTGGGTACAAATACGTGAACAAACCTGGCAAAATTTTATTCAGGAAAAGGTTATGGGGGATGTTTATGATGATCTTGGAATTGACGTAAGTTCCGATGAGCTTTTTGACATGCTTCAGGGAAGCAATCTTCATCCAATCGTTCAGCAATTGTTTGCAAACCCTAACACGGGCCAGGTTGACCGAAATGCAATCGTAAATTTTTTGAAAAATCTGGACACAGGAGTTGATCCTGAACAAAGACAATACTGGCTTTACCTTGAACAACAGATTGTAAAGGACAGAATTCAGACAAAATACGCCAATATGGTTGGGAAAGGTTTGTACGTAACCAGCGAAGAGGCACAAAACAGCCTTGTAGCCCGGAACAAACAAATCAACTTCGACTATATTTTATTGAATAATAATTCAGTTGCCGACAGCCAGATTGTGGTTACTCAAAAAGACTTAAAAAATTATTACGACGCACACAAGGAAGATTATAAACAGGAAACGACACGTAGAATAGAATATATCAGCTTTCCTGTTGAGCCGTCTGCAGCCGATTTCAGAAATACTGAAGAATGGATTAATGACATCAAAGCAGATTTTGCATCAGCAACTGATAATGTTCAGTTTGTCAATTCAAACTCCGATATAAGTTTTGACGAAACCTGGTTCAAGCAGGCCGATCTCCCGGAAAACATTGGCAATTGGATTTACGAAGAAAATGCGGACACAAACGATGTTTTCGGTCCTTATTTTGAAAGTGAAGCATACAAACTTGCCAAACTCAATGCGATTGAAATGTTACCTGATTCGGTAGAAGCACGTCATATTTTGTTGCGTGTAAATACACAAGCTGAAGTTACAGCAATGCAAAATCTGGCCGACAGTTTAAAAACTACCATTGAAAACGGAAGTGATTTTGCCACGCTGGCGCGCCAGTTTTCAACCGACCAGGGCTCAGCAATTCAGGGTGGAGACTTAGGGTGGTTCAGCCGTGGACAAATGGTAAAACCTTTTGAAGATGCTGCTTTTAGTAATAAAGTAAACGAGGTAACTGTTGTTATGTCTCAATTTGGCTTTCATGTTATTCAAACAACAGCTCGCGGAAGGTTATCAAAACAAGTTCAGGTAGCTTATCTGGTAAGAAACGTTCAACCAAGTACGCAAACGTATCAGGATGTATATGCAAAGGCGAGCAAATTTGCAAGCGAAAACTCAAATCACAAAGAATTTGAAGCTGCCGTTACAGAACAAAACTTAACCAAAAAAGTTGCGACAGTGGGAGAAAACGACCGTCTGATAGCCGGATTGGAAAATCCAAGACAGTTAATTCGTGCAGCTTACGAAGCTGAAGAAGGAGATATAATCTTAAGCCAGGAGGAAACACCGATTTTTGAATTGGGAGATAATTTTGTAATCGCTGCATTAACCAATATTACAGAAGAAGGCATTGCTCCTTTGGATGATGTTCAGGCACGAGTTGAACTCGCCGTTATAAAAGAGAAAAAAGCAGAACTATTAAAAGAAAAAGCAGCTGCTGCAATGAATGGGAAAACAGACTTACAAGCCATTGCCGGAGAACTTGATGCAACCGTTGAAAATGCAACAAGTATTAACTTTAACTCGTTCCAGTTGCCGGGAGTAGGATTAGAACCTGCTGTTATCGGAACTGCGGCATCGCTTGATACAGATCAGCTTTCAAAACCAATTGTGGGGAACAACGGAGTTTTTATTGTACAGGTTACATCTGTTAACGAGCTGGAAAATCAGGATGTTGCTGCAGAGCAAACTCGTTTGGCACAAAGCTTAACTTTCCGGGCAAACTCTCAGGTTGTGAATGCCCACGAAAGTGCGATAGAAATTGTTGACAAAAGATCAAAATTCTATTGATAAATAAAAGATATTTGAAAATGACAGATAAAAAGCTGGCTCAAGTGGGGGTCAGCTTTTTTAAATTTTTAGGCTATAAGATCTCGAGTAAGCGAATATCAAATAGTAATGTCGCGTTGGGCGGTATTTTGTTTCCGGTTCCTTTACGTCCCCAACCTAATTCGGGAGGAATCCAAAATTTAAATCTGCTCCCAACATTCATCAGGAGTAAACCTTCCTGTAACCCCTCAATCAGTTCTTCAACTTTAACGAGCTCGGGAGCATTTTGACGGTAAGTATCTTCCAGTATTCTTCCATCGAGCAACATAGCTCGCTGGTGAATCTTTACTTCGTCAAAAATGGCCGTAATACGACCACCTTCTTTTTTTTCTATAATTGTATATTGTAATCCGGATTCAGTCTCAATTACGCCTTCCTTTTTTTTGTTTTGAATTAAAAAATCTTCGCCAACTCTCCTGTTGTTACCGGCGGAACCTTTATTTCGTATTTTTTTCTCTCTCTTTGCCATAAACGGTCTGTAAAATTCAACTATTTGAAATGTAAATAAAATATATAAATTTGCACGGTTTTTGTTAACTAAATCCCCTCAGAAAACAAAATTGCAACCTTAACCTAACTTAAAAACGAATTTAAAAGATGATTTCAAAAATATTCAATTTCACCATCGTTATTTTTCTTTTGGGCACCTTTCAGGCTTATGCGGGGAATCATCCTACGCACGATGACATTAAAAATATTAACACTACGATTACAAAGGGGGTTTACCCATACGGAAAAAAGGAAGGGAAACCGAAAGTTTTTATCGAAGGAATATGGCTCGATTTTGACTACATGAGACGACACTTGCCTTATATTGATTTTGTAAACGACCCTGCCGTTGCGGATATCCACATTATTATAAACAACCGCATCAGCGGTTCTGGCGGGCAGGTTTATTCTATTCGATACAACAACAATACGTTTGAAAACTTCACAGAATATACACTATCGTGCACAACAGCCTCAAGCGACACATACGAAGAAAGAAGAGGAAAAATCGTAAATACCATTACGCTGGGGTTAATGCCTTTTGCAAACGAGACAGAAGTAGCCGGCAACCTTTCTATTCGCTATCGTGGAGAACAAAATGAAATTAAGCCGATTGTAACCGATGATCCCTGGCATAACTGGACATTCAGGGGAACCTTTAACGGAGATATTTATATGGAAGAAAGCCGAAAAAACTTCAATTATTCATACAATCTCAGGGCTGACAAAGTTACCGAAGACTGGCGTATAAGAAATAGTGGTCAGATGAGTGTAAGAACAAAAGAATACGAAGATGATGGTGAAATATACCGCTCGGAAAATACCAGTAGTTATATTTCGTCGAGTGTCGTAAACAGTCTTTCAAGCCGCTGGTCAGCAGGTGCTTTTTTCGGTTATTCAAACAGCAACTACAGTAACCTCATTTATTCTATATCGGCAAAACCAGCTGTGGAATACAATATTTTTCCCTGGGATATTTCAGACAGAAAAGTTTTTACAATTGCCTATTATATAGGGCCGGAGTGGAAAAAGTATTACGAAGAAACCATTTACGGAAAATTTCAGGAAGGTTTGTGGGAACAAACATTGCGCCTGGACTTGCAAATTGTTCAAACCTGGGGCGAAATTGAGGCCGGATTGGATGCTTCAAATTATCTTCATGACTTTAGCAAAAACAGAATCACTTTTGACTCTGATTTATCCGTTCGTATTGTTCGCGGTTTCTCCGTAAATTTTAATCTGAGGGTTGAAAATATTCACGACCAGATTTATTTGGCAAAAGGCGATGTTTCACTGGAAGATATACTTCTAAACAAAGTTCAGTTACCATCGACTTTCGAAGTGAGAGCGGGAGTAGGTGTCAGGTTACAGTTTGGTTCCATATACAATAACATTGTAAATAATCGTTTATAGCAACAGCTCAGTTTAAAAATTTACGGTACAAACAGGTATCTCTTTTCATCTTAAACTAACTGTCTCCTTCAATCCATTTTTTAAAAGCTTTTACTTTTTCGCGGGCTACCAAAAAATCATCTTGTACAGGATTTTGAACTTTCAGTTTTAATCTTGAACTACTGTATGCAATTACATCCTGAATACTTTGTAATGAAATAAAATACTTCCTGTTTATTCTGAAAAAAACTGATGGGTCTACCATCTCTTCAATCACTTCCAGACTGTAATCCAGAAGATAATCCTTTCCATCTGCCAGTTTCACAAAGGTTCCTTTCTGATAAGAATAAAAATACAGGACATCATCAATTTCAATAATCCGGAGATGGCTTCCTACTTTTGCAAGAAATCGTTCTTTAAACTTTCTCCGGCTAAACGATGTAACAATCTCCTCAATAATTTCTGGCGAAAGATTCGGAGATTTAGACGTCAACATGCTTTCATATTTTTGCAAAGCGCTATCCAGTTCTTGTTTTTCAATCGGTTTCAAAAGATAATCAACGCTGTTAACTTTAAAAGCCTGTATCGCGTATTGGTCGTAAGCAGTAACAAAAATAACCGGACAATTCAAATCTACCTGTTCAAAAATTTCAAAACTCAATCCATCGCCCAGTTGAATATCAAAAAATGCCAAATCCGGCTCATCATTTTTCGCAATCCAGTTAATTGCAGATTTAACCGTATCGCAAACCTCCAAAATCTTTGCTCCCGGCTTCAAAGAAGCAATCAGAGCGGCCAGTTGTGCTGCTGCCAGGGGTTCATCCTCTACAATTAATATTTTTATTTCATTTTCCATCTAAAACAATTAAAGGCAATATAACTCTGAAGTAACGATTGTTTTCACTGATGTTTACTTTTTTGCCGGTTAAAAACTCGTAGCGGCTCGCCAAATTCTTTAAGCCTGTTCCGCTACCCGGTTCCAACACTTTTTTAGACTGAATATTATTTTCAACTATTAATTCGTAATCATCAGTAATTGCGATCACTATTTTAAGCGGATTCGCTTTCGAAATCTCATTGTGTTTTACTGCATTTTCAACCAAAGCCTGCAAAGAAAGCGGGATAACTCTCCCTCGAATGTTTTCATTGGCTATTATCTCTACCTCAAGAGCTTCTCCAAAACGGATTTGTTGCAAATAAATGTACTTTTTAACAAAAGCAATCTCTTCTTTCAGCGAAATAATATCCTGATCTTTATAGTGAAGAACATCGCGGTAAAAAAGCGATAGTTCACGCGTGAACTCTTTTGCCTTTTCAGAGTCAATATCAATTAGAGATCCCAGCACATTTAAACTGTTAAAAAGAAAGTGCGGATTTACCTGATTTTGTAAAACCTGATACTTTAATGACAACGCCTCTCTTTTTATTTCCTCCGACTGTGTAACCTCACTTCGCCATGCCCTGAAGAATGAGATCGCATAAATAATGGCTGCAACAATTACAAAAATAATATATTCAGAAATTATCATGGAAGTATTTGAAGCCCAGAAATTTCTCAACTCCTGGTCTAAAACCACTACAAACCAAAACCAGTTTACAATAAAGATTACAACACTCGAATATCCAAAGTGTATTGAAAGAGCGGCGGCAACACTTTTCACCGGTTTATTAATCCAGTCGATATAACGCTTTTCAAACCAGTGAAACAAATATCCGTTGGCAAACAACGGTAATCCGAGGCACAAAGAATACCCCGCGTTCCAAACATAAACCGAAAAAGGCCGGTTTAATGTGCCGGTTATTAACAGCATAGCAGTTATACCAATTAAAATAGAAATGAATGCAGCATAAACAATTCCTATAAAATTCTTCTTTAGCACGTTTTATTTTTTGAAAAGATGGATTTATAAAAATAATCGAAAAAATCGGGAGATTAACAATCATACTATTCTTCCTGACAAGACTTTAACATTTGCGCATTGTGTTCTTTCCCCCAGTTAGGCGACAACGCGTTTTGAGCTTCAAAAGCTTCAAACTTCTCTGCCGCTTTTTCAAAAAAAGGTTTGGCCTTTTCAGCGCCGCCGCCAAACATTTTGGGAGTATGATAGGTATTCATGCCGCGCAAATAATAAACTCTAGGATTTTCGGGTTCTAATTTTTCCGCAACGGCCAAAACTTCGTTTGCCAGTCCTGAATATTTCATTCCCTTTGTCATGTCGGTAATTCTTAGTTGGTAAATAAATGCTTGCAAAGCATAAACTTCCGATTCTTCAGAAGCCATCTCTTTTAAAACATCCATTTCTTTCTGAGCCATATCCAATCTCTGATGTTTTTCGTCGGCACTCATCTCGCCAAATACGGTCGACATAACAAAACAATACGAAGCATAATACTTTGGAAGCCACTTGTCTTTTTCAACCGAGGCAATCCGAAGGAATTGGTTTGCCTGGCTTAGCATTTCAGGTCCGGAAGTTATTTTATACATTTTCTCAATGTTTTTCCCCATTGTTTCTTCATAGCCAGAGGCAAAAGTGCTGCTCACATAAACAGCGACAAAAAGAGTGATTATTAAAATTTTTTTCATGACATTGTTCTTTTTAAATTAATACTATTCAAATTTCTTACAGATGTATCCTTTTTGAAAAACTTGTTAACCGAACTGTTGATTTTTAGGGATGAATTGCAGATGATTAAAAGTTCAGAAACAGCCCAATAAAAACCATTCGTTTTAAATCGCGTTTTACCGGAATCATTGTGTAGTTTCCCTGCGCATCCGATAGATTTGATGGACGATAGCTCAAGGTATTATCATTTCCCAAAACATTATTAACCGAACAGTAAAGAACAGAATACTGATCCCCGATATAAAAAACGTGGCTGAGGTTTAAGCTCAAGTCGGAATACGGTTTTGTCTTTTCCGCCATAAACTCATCCGAATTTATATTGTTATAAGGCCGGCCACTCGCAGCGGTGAATGAAAGCCCAAACTGAGTATTGATTTGATTCACCCAGTACTTGCCAACAAATGAAAAGTTATGATCCGACACAAACCAGGGCGTTACTTTCTCTGGATAATTTTGATATTTTCTTTTTGTATCTATGTATGAATACGTTATCCAGTAGTCAAAGCCTTTAATTGATTTAAGGTCGCGCCAAAAAATATCAATCCCACCGGCATAACCGGTTCCGCTGTTTTGAATATTTGAAATCTGATATTCGTTATCTCCGCTGTAAGTAACCAACCGGTTGTAGGTTTTGTAATAAACTTCAGCTCGAAACAAACGTTTTGATATATCGCCAAACTGGTAACTTAAAACATAGTGATAAGCCCTTTCAAAATCGAGGCTCGTCTCCCAGCGAAGATAATCGGCCTGCGGAGTTTGATGATACAAACCCCAGGCGCCGGAAACCTGAGCTTCTTTACCGGTTTTTAATGCAAGGGCAAAACGTGGCGCAAAATTCCACTTATTTAATACAGATGAATATTCAGAACGAATTCCGGGTCGGATGGCAAGGTTTCTACTGAATTTAATCTCACTTTCAATAAAACCACCAAGCAGGTGATCATCAAAATCCAGTTTCGAAGATGTGCTTTCAAACGGTTTGTATTCCAAATCGTATTTATTGTACGTTTCATTTGCTCCCCATGTAATTTTCACACCATCTGAAACATCGTGAAATACAGAAAAACGCGTTTCCACATTCATTTCCAACGTTTGTATATTGTCAAAATCCAAGCCCAATTTGTTGTTCTGAATAGTTGACGAAACCCCGATTTTATAACAGCTTTTATCCGAAAAACAGTCGCGATAGGAAAGATTGGAGTAGACGGTTGTTCCTTTGTTGGAAATTCGCATTAACTCGTCAGGCTTTGCAGCAGGAACAAAATACGAAAGATTGCCCCAATCGGTGGTTATATATCCTTTGAACATTCCACGGGAGCTGGTTTTGTGCCGGAATACAGCAGTTCCGTTTACAGCCTGAACCGGTTTCTCCCAGTCGATGCTGCTGTTAAAAACCTTATCGTATGCCGAAAGGTTGGTATAGCCGCCTGACAACATTAGCGACGACTTTGTCCAGCGTTTGGTTTTGTTTACTTCTCCACCAATACTCATTATAGAGAGCCCTGTATTATCATTTTCGGCGAGGTCGTTTGAATTCAAAACCAAAACTGACGAAAGTGCCTGTCCGTATTCTGCTGAATATCCACCGGAATTAAATGAAACGCCGCTAAACAGCGAAGGAGCGAAACGTCCGCGGGTAGCCACATCAGGTGTCTTTGAAAAATATGGTTTTGCAGCAACAAGACCATCAATGTATGTTTGTGTTTCATAAACATCGCCGCCACGCACCAGCAAACGTCCGTCGTCGGAAGCAGCCTGGTTGCCCGGCATGGTTTTCATGGCTGCCATTATATCGCCGTTGGCAGTTGGTGTTGTATACACATCGAGCGATTTCATAACTGAAGCCCTCGATTCATCGGAAGCGGCAAAACTTCCGGCTGTAATTATAACCGCATCAAGGGTATTTACACTTTCTTTTAAAATTATTTCAACATAAATATCTTCTGAAAGATCAACTTCTTTTTCCCAGCTTTTGTAGCCAATAAAAGTGGCTTTCAAAAGAAAAATACCCTTTTCGTCTGTTGAAAATGAAAAATCTCCGTTCTCACCGGAACTGGCACCATCGTATG
This sequence comes from Maribellus comscasis, assembly GCF_009762775.1. Lineage (GTDB taxonomy): Bacteria > Bacteroidota > Bacteroidia > Bacteroidales > Prolixibacteraceae > Draconibacterium > Draconibacterium comscasis. The sequence goes on from NZ_CP046401.1 coordinate 1,965,330, forward strand.
TGTTTTCCAAAAAAATATTTACTCCGGGAAGTGCTTCCCCGTTTTCTGATTTTACATACCCGTTGATTTTGGTTTGACCACTTATTAAAAGAGAAAAAGAAATAAAAAAAATGGATAAAATTGTTTTCATGGCTTTGAAATTTATTTTGTAAAGTTCTGTTTTCATTTTCTGTTTGAATTGTTCATTCTTGCGAATCTTTTAATTCAAATTTCAGATGAAAACACAGCCTATAAAAAACAATCCTACCGAACTGTAATTTTTTAGCGACGAATTGTAAACGATGTTCAATTAAGACTTATATCGCCTTCAATATATTTGTTTCCTAACCAAATCCGCCCGTCTGCTTTTTTCCATTCACCAGCATCGACATTCGCCCCGGGAAAGGAAAAATAAAAGTGAACATTTCCGCTCGGCAAATCTGAAAAACCACCCCGGGAGATTGTTCTGGTTATCGATTTTCCCGGAACCAGTTTATAATACCAATTGCTTCTGATTTCCGGAGATGAAATACTTTCACTCTGCGAATAGTAACTAACATTATCTTTACGGAACGAAACCCCGTTTGTATAATAATGGAATCTCCCCTCGCCCATTTTGCTGGGGTCTAAAACGTAAATACTTTCTATATCGTTGTTTGTTATACGAATGGAGTACTCAAGTGTAGTTGCGTTTTTCTTTTTTAGTTTAGTAAGCTCAACATCTATTCCTTCGTGCAAAATCCCGGAACTTTCCAATGCCTCCCTGAAATTCTGAAAATTGGCACTTGTATCCACCGCCGAAGAAAAATTGATTCCACCTAAGCCGATAACATCTTGTGGATAAAAAAAGTCATCGTGTGCAACAATACTTGGAAATTGCGGCATAAATGACCAGTATACTGCAAAAAATACACCCAGGAGAAGAGGTGTATCACCGTCTTTTATTACAAAATAATTTCCCGAATATTGCCCTTTTTCCTTTTTGGTATTTAAATAAAAAATGTGAGATGACCAATCGTAAAATTCAATCTCCGAACTCTTTAACCATGGTGTACTCTCTAATTCCAACGACTCTAAATCCTCATTTGGCTGAGAGTTGTCGACCTCCCCATCCTTAACAATATAAATACGTATGTTGTTATCGCCGGTATTGCGAAAATCGACGCCCTCGTCAATACATGAAATAAAAAGCGGAAGCAAAAAGAACAGGAAGATTTTTTTCATGGTTCAGTTTTTCACGTTTTTAAACAGACGAAGTTGGCTATTATTTGGTTGCGTTTTTAGCTATTTAATTTTTAAAAAAGATTGATAACATGTTTTCGCAAAATTAGCCGAAAGAATTTGTTAAATCCTTTCTTTCATTCATTTGTTATTTTCTAAATGGATGGAAAAAAGATACTTTTGTCTGTTCTTTAAAAAGTAATATAATAAAACAACAATATTATGGCTGAAATACAAAAAACATTATTAATGATCCTTGACGGATGGGGGATTGGCGATGGTTCGAAAAGTGATATCGTTGCAACTGCTCCAACACCGTTTATGGATTCTGCAAAAGAGAAATATCCAAATGCACAATTATTAACTTCGGGAGAAAATGTTGGTCTTCCCGACGGACAAATGGGGAACTCAGAAGTAGGCCATCTAAACATCGGTGCAGGCCGTGTCCTATACCAGGACATGGTAAAAATAACCAAGGCAATCCGTGATAAATCGTTGTGGGAGCATCCTCAAATTGTTAAAGCTTACACTTACGCAAAAGAAAACAATAAAAAAGTTCATCTTCTTGGATTAATCGGGCCCGGTGGAGTCCATGCTTTGAGTTCACATATGGTGGCGCTGGCACAAATTGCCACCGACATGGGTTTGGAAGATATCTTTATCCACGGGTTAACAGATGGACGCGATACAGATCCTCGTTCAGGGTATGGTTTTATTGAGTCGGATCTGGAGGCTTTGAAACCAACAAATGCAAAATTTGCTTCATTGATTGGCCGATACTACGGAATGGATCGTGATAAAAACTATGACCGTTTAAAACTGGCATATGATTTATATACTGAAGGGAAAGGCGAGAAATCATCTAACATTTTAACTTCTATTCAGGCATCATACGATAACGGTGTCACCGATGAATTTATGAAACCCGTAGTAATGGTAGATGAAAACGAAGAGCCGATTGGGAAAATCGAAGAAGGCGACGTGGTAATTTGTTTTAACTTCCGCACCGATCGTTTGCGCCAGACGACCATTGCGTTTACTCAAGAAAATCTTCCTGATTATGGCATGAAAACCATGAATCTGCAATGGTATACCATGACCAACTACAAAGCTGATTTTAAAGGAATTAATGTTATTTTTGATAAAGAGAATGTTGTAAATACGATGGGAGAGATTGTTTCAAAAGCCGGGTTAAAACAAATCCGAATTGCCGAAACAGAAAAATATGCCCACGTTACTTTCTTTTTTAGCGGAGGCCGAGAAGATGAATTTGAAGGAGAAAGCCGGATTTTAATTCAATCACCCAAAGTTCCTACTTATGATTTACAGCCGGAAATGTCGGCGCCCAAGATAAAAGATGCCATTGTTCCCAAATTAAAAAACGGGGAAGCTGATTTTGTTTGCCTTAATTTTGCCAATGGTGATATGGTGGGACACACAGGTGTTTACGATGCCATTTACAAAGCGGTAACTGCGGTTGATCAATGTGCTAAAGAAGTTGTTGAAGCAGCTCTTGAAGGGGGATTTAATGTGATGATTATAGCGGACCACGGAAATGCTGACAATGCAGTAAACGCTGATGGTTCGGAAAACACAGCCCATTCTCTTAACCCGGTTCCCTGTGTTTTTATCAGCGACAAAAAAGATGTTCAAATTGAAAATGGAATATTAGCCGACGTTGCTCCTACCCTTCTTTCTGTCATGGGATTGGAAATACCAAAAGAAATGACAGGGAAAGTATTAGTAAAATAAAATACTTTTAAAATTTGTGTGCAAATTGAGAGTTCTTATAAAAAGAGCTCTCAATTTGTTTTAATGAATAAAAACAGAATGATTGAAATTGGCCGTACATTAATTAGCCTTGATATTTTTGAGAAACACTTTCTCTGCGACCTATTGAAGTGCAAGGGAGCATGTTGTATCGAAGGTGATTCCGGCGCCCCACTGACAGAGGAGGAAGCAAAAACTATCGAAAAAAATTACGCGGCTTACCGGGCTTACCTTCCCAAAAAGCACATCAGAGAAATTGAGAAACAAGGCTTCTCGGTTATAGACAGTGATGGCGACCTGGTAACTCCACTCGTAAACAACCGGCAATGTGCTTATTCATTTTACGATGAAAATGGAATTTTGAAATGTAGCATCGAAAAAGCGTATTTTGAAAGAAAAACAACATTTAGAAAACCAGTCTCCTGCCATCTCTTTCCTATTCGAATAACAGAGTACAAAAGGTTTGATGCTGTTAATTATCAGGAACTCGACATTTGTAAACCAGGGAGACAATGCGGATTCTCAAATCAATTACCACTTTATAAATTCTTAAAAGAACCTCTTATCAGAAAATACGGAGAAGAATGGTATAACGAGGTTGAAATTGCTGCAAAGCACCTGCAGCAGGGGACTTAGCACCTCTTCAAAAACTGTCCTATATCATGCAAAAAAGAACAATACAATTTCACCCCAAGCCCAAAAAGAATTAAATTCCCATTTTAAATCTGACTCCCAAAACAAATCAACCCGTCTCTTATTGAGACAAACACGAGATCACAAAAAAACATAAAGACCTCTACAACAAACATATGGACCACATGGCATCTGAGTTGCAATTGTTTTAGCACATCGACGCTTGATGAAATTTACAAACAATCTAGACGCAGAAGATCGTGAAAAAAATAGTTTTAACAATCACAGCAAGTTTATTTATCTCAGGTTTAACAATGGTTATGCTTCACCCCTCAGGAGACAACAACGACAAAAGCACTGCGACTCACAGTGTATCAATAGAAGTGCCAACCGTCGCAATAATTAACAGTGAAGCTTCTTCAATCAGCCCAAGTCCTGAAATTAACAGCTTTGAAGCCGGCGAGGCAGTCGATTTTGAAACCGTCACCAACAGCGACCTGTGCTTAAATTATCCCTCAATCGTTAACGAAGGAAACCCAGGAACAATTTCTGCTTCAACAAGTGGCAATTCACCAAGTAGTGTTGGGTTATATGTAAAAGCAAGTGATTACCAGGGAAACGGGAAAGAACAAACCGGCAAAGTTGTTAATGTTGTTGAAAAAAAAGAATTAACCACCAATGTCATACACGATATTAAAAACTGCCATACCGGAAACGGAGTCAATAACGACCACAACATTACTTATTCACTTAAGGTAAAAGATCAGAATAGTTATCGAAACATCAATGCAGGTTCATACAGTGCAACTGTAACATATACAATTACGGGGAACTGATTATCCTTGCAATAATTAGCGTAAAAAGGTTGCTTGCTTAATGTACGGCAACCTTTTTTTCCGTAGTTCAGAAATAAAAAATCTAAAATGGAGACTGCAAGAATAAATTGTTGTTTTTTCGGTGGGCAATTTTTTTTAATCACAGCTTTTTCGCAGTGGGACGAAGGACAGATTAATGTATTTTTTCCACTCCGGAAATTGCTTTAATCGATATCGAATCAGTATCAAACAATGATATGTGAGGTTTTCGGTTATCCCTTCTTCGAAACCTGGTGAGAACATAAATATTATCGAATCAGCAAATGATCCGCTTTGGATAAATTATTCATCCGCACTTCCAAACCAAAGTTCAACTCACTCAATAATGACCAAAATCTTGCAGGGAGGGCTATCTGAAGGAATATCTGTCTTTTTGGAAGCATCAGAATAAGTGGTATTTCACTGATAATGAGAGCACAGGATTTTGAAACAAATACTATTATTACGGTTTATGATGACTGATTGTTTCTAAACACCCTAAAGATAAAAACAGGAGCTCCTTTAAACACAGTAGCTTTTTCAAACTCCATTTTGTTGTTTTTGGCAACCTCCATCGAAGCAATATTTTCTCTGTGAACAATAGAAATCAGTGAATCTGCAAATTTTTTTTTAAATGCAAATTTTCTGCACTCGTTTGAGGCCTCGGTTGCGTACCCCTTTTTCCAGAATTTTGGATGAATTGAATACCCTATCTCCATTTCCAAAACACCATCAACTTCCTGTATTAAAAGACCACACATTCCAATCCGTTCACCTGTAATCTTATTTACCAGAACATTATGACCACCTGTATTTTCTCTGTATCTTTCAAAAACCTTATCAAACCAAAAACGACAAAATTCCTCCGGATATAAATCACCTGTAAAATCAAAATAACGGGTAGCTTCTTTATCCGAAGTAAATTCCAGCCACCATTCAAAATCAGTTTCCTCAAGGTTCCGGAAAAGCAAACGTTCCGATTCCTGTCCGGTTAGTAAATATTTCATTAATACTACCAGTTAAAAACCAAATCGTATTTAAGCGGGTCCAGTCCCCATTTTTCAAATAACCCGCGAGCTGCACGCAAATCATAACGATTACGATCCATATCGGGCATCCTTTTTATCATAGCAATCACTCCGTCTATCATTTCCTGACTTGAATCTTCTGTTCCGTCAATTGCATTTAAAGCATAACAACGCGCAAAAGGATTCCCGTCTTCAAGAACTGCAAGCAATGCACTTCTGCTTTTTTCTTTTTCTCCCAGTTTATAAAGCGTCTCAGCCGCTGCAACAACAACATTTGGAGATTCATCTGTTAATGCAGCTTCCAGATCTTGCTTTGCTGAAGCAGCTTTTTCACCTAAAATCAATAATCCGGTTGCTCCCCAGTATCGAACCGCGCTTTCATCATCTTTTAGATATGAGATCATCAAATCCATGTTCTCAGGCTTTCCCTGTGTTGCAACTTCTGCTACTTCAATAAGTTTCTCTAAATTAACGCTACCACCTCTCATATAATCATAAAACGGCTCTTCACCTGCCCGTTCAATCCGATCGGCTTCAGGAATAAATCCGGTATCTTCAATCCGCAACATCCAATCCCTGTTTGCTATTCTCATTCTGTCCAAAACGTCCTTATAAGAAGGGTCCTCGGCCAAATTATTTACTTCCCATGGATCGTTCTCTGTATCGTACAATTCCTCCGCCGGCTTTGGTTCCCAAAAAATACTCTGCACTTGGTCACATTCACCATTTTTGTATGCCCGCTCCCATGAGCCAATTGAAGGAGCACGCCACAGATATTCCAGATGCTGGCCATAAATCCGGTACGGCATGTAATTGCGAATATATCTGAATTTTTTATCCCGAACAGCCCTGCTCATATCATAGCGTTCGTCCATTCTTCCACGAAACATAAAAGCATATTCCGGATCTTCTGTTTTTTGCTCTCCCAAAAAAGCATCTCCCTGAAGGTAATCAGGTATTTCAATTCCTGCGATGCTAAGCAAAGTCGGGACCAGGTCAACAAAACTTACCAAACGGTCTACTTTCGACCCCGGATTGCTTTCAGGAAACAGATATTTATATTTTTCAGGGATACGAACAATAAAAGGAACCCGTGTTCCTGATTCGTAAACATATCTTTTACTGCGAGCCAGCACACCACCATGATCACCGTAATAAAAAACAATGGTATTGTCAGTGAGGCCGGCATCCTCGAGCTCCTGCAACCATTTTCCAATCTGAGTATCCATGTCTTCAACCTTGTCATAATACTGTGCCCAATCATGTCTCATCTCAGGAGTATCAGGATGATGAGGCGGTAGTGTAACATCTGCAGGTTTGTGTCTCAGGTCTTCGTTGGGAATCCACTTATGGATGGAACTTTCGTGTGAAATAGTAGTATTAAAGACAGCAAAAAACGGTTGCCCGGGCGCCCGATTCTTATAATGAGCCTCCCTGCTGCATTCATCCCAAATTTCATCCGGGTTTATCGATGTCGTATTATAATCAGTTTTAACATTATTGGTACAATAATATCCTACTTCCCGCAAAAACTCAGGATATGTTTTTACTGTTTCTGATTTAGGGTAATAACTCCGCATGTGCTGATTGCCGTTTGAACAAGCATAAACACCTGTAATTATTGTATTTCGCGCAGGTGCACAAACAGGTGCATTTGCGTATGCATGTGTATACAAAAACCCCTCCGACGCTAATTTATCCAGATTTGGAGTTGTGGCAAACTCATCTCCGTAACATCCCGCAAAGGGGCTATTATCCTCACTTGTCAACCACAAGATATTTGGCAGTTCTTTGGGTGCCTTCTCCTTACAACTTATAAAAAAAATAAAGGTTAAAAAAGAGATTAACAAAGTTGATTTTTTCAAAAAATAGTGAAGTCTCATTGGTTAAGATTTTAGTTGAATCCCAAAAATAACAAAACATCGGCTGCTTTTTCCGTTTTGGAGGAAATAATATTCAACAAAAATATTAAAGTTTCAGGCCACAATCTCAACCCTGTTTCCATCGGGGTCTAAAATGACACTTTCGTAGTATCCGTCTCCTGTTGTCCGGGGTTCGCTTACAACTTTAAATCCATCTTCCCTGATCGTACCCGTAAGTTTGTTTACATCGGTTCTGGAATTCACTTTTATAGCAAAATGAATTAGCCCGGAAAATTGTTTTACCGGGTCATTTTTTGACTTTGGTATGCCGGGCATTTCCATTATTTCAAGGCGGCAATCACCATCGAAAGTAAGAAAATAGGAACGGTATCCTTTTGAATGGTTGTAATAAATCTCGTTTGAAGATGCATCGAAATAACGCATATAAAAACTGCGCATTCCTTCCAGATTACTGGTCCATACTGCAATGTGTTCAATTTTCATGGCTATTTGTTTTTATATAAAACGCTTTAAAACCAACCTCATTTCTCATTCAAAATTAAGAAACAAACATCACATTATTTGTTTTAATTTCTTAAAAAATAGTCTCCCATTCAGAAAAAAACTGATGAAGGAATTTCTCCATAAATTCGTGTCTGTTTTGAGCAATATTTCTGGCTGTTGTAGTATTTAGTCTGTCTTTAAGCAACAACAATTTTTCGTAAAAATGATTAATAGTTGGAGCTATGTTCCTTTTATACGAGTCAAAACTGTTATGTTTCACCGGTTTAATTTCCGGGTCGTAAATAACGCGGTTTTTATTCCCCCCGTACGCAAAAGTGCGCGCAATTCCAATGGCACCAATGGCATCAAGCCGGTCTGCATCTTGTACAATTTTGGCCTCCAGTGATGTTGCTCTTGTTTCAACTCCTGCTCCTTTAAACGAAACCTCGTCAATTACCTGAAGAATTCTTGCACGATCTTTATTTTCAACGCCGACCTTTTTAAGCCAGTTTTCAGCCTTATTTGCATCTTCGCCACCGTTAAGTTTCCAGTCATCCAAATCATGCAAAAGAGCTGAAAGTTCAACTACAAATTTTTCGCCTCCTTCCACCCCTGAAATCTTAAGAGAAAGATTATAAACCCTGTAAATATGCCACCAGTCATGCCCGGAACTATCTTTTTCAAAAACACCCTGAACATAATTGGCAGTTTGAGTAACTATATTTTTCCGATTTTTATTCATATTAAAGTGTAAGATAGCCATTCCTGAGCCATTTTAATTTCATAAAAAATGTTAATTCCCGCTCTTCGCAAAGCAAAAATCTGTTTCCCAGCCAGCTACATATATATTGAAAAGTGGATATAAATGCCTTAATAAGAATTAGTCATAGTTTTTTTGCTATTTTTGCTGCCTGAACAAAGCAGATTAAGAAACTGTTTTTTTAATGACAGTACAAATTAAAAGTTTTAATAGTAGTAAATTAGAATGGTGAATAAATCAAAACTTACTTTACCTTCATTAATCAACGAATCCGTAGAAAAATATTCCGGAAATACTTCAATTGTTTTTGCGGGAGAGAAAAGCTACACATATAAACAATTGGGTGAAGATATCAATCTGGTTGCCGATTTTTTAACCGAATTAGGAATCTCGAAAGGTGATAAAGTAGCCATTTTGAGTACCAATATGCCCAACTGGGGTGTTGCCTTTTTTGCCATTTCTATGGTTGGAGCAATTGTTATACCTATTTTACCCGATTTTCATGAAAATGAAATAAAATCAATCCTGCAACATTCTGAAGCTAAAATTCTTTTTGTTGCTGAAGGATTATACAAACACATAAACAGCGATGCAGCTGAATCTCTTGAAAGAATAATTTTGTTGGATAAATTTGCTATTATTCCCAAAGAAACACCGGCAGAACATTTGCATTCATTATCCAGTTCACTTCCGGTTATTACCAAAAAACAAGAAAGAGTAAATGTGGAAGAGGAAGATCTGGCAACAATAATTTATACTTCGGGAACAACAGGAAATTCAAAAGGCGTTATGTTAACACATAAAAACCTGGCCTGGACAACGCAACAATGTTATTCACTGTATCAGGTAAAATCAAAAGATCGTTTCCTTTCTATTTTACCCTTGTCTCACACGTTGGAAAATACAGTAGGCTTTTTACTACCCATCAAATACGGTGCGTCGATCCATTATTTACGAAAAGCTCCTGTTCCGTCAGTTTTACTACCCGCGCTGGAGAAAGTAAAACCGACAATAATGCTTGCTGTTCCGCTAATTATTGAAAAGGTTTTCAAAGCAAAAATACTACCCGAATTCCAAAAAAGTGCGGTTACACGATTCCTTTATTCGGTGTCGGCAACACGGAAATTGTTACACAGGGTTGCCGCGAAAAAGCTTCATAAAACTTTTGGTGGCCATTTACATTTTTTTGGAATAGGAGGTTCCAAGCTCGATCCTACTGTTGAACGGTTTCTAAACGAAGGAAAATTCCCTTACGCAATTGGGTATGGCTTAACAGAAACTTCTCCGCTTTTGGCTGGTGCAGTTGTTGGAAAGACTAAAATAGGCTCAACCGGAGTTGCTGTTGAAGGAGTAAAACTAAGAATTGCGGATGCTGATGCGGTTACAGGTGAAGGAGAGATTCAGGCAAAAGGGGCAAATGTAATGAAAGGATATTATAAAGCACCGGAAATTACAAAAGAGGTTTTTACTGAAGATGGATGGTTCAAAACCGGAGACCGGGGTTGTTTTGACAAAAACAATATGCTTTACATTAAGGGACGAATTAAAACAATGATTGTAGGTGCCAGCGGAGAGAATATTTATCCGGAGGAAATTGAATCGGTCATCAACAAAATGCGTTATGTTTTGGAATCTCTGGTTGTAGAAAAGAAAGGCAAACTTGTTGCAATGATTCACCTGAATATGGAAGAAATTGAGCAGAATTTTAAACATCTGAAAGCTGAAGCTCAACAATATATTCATGTCAGGTCAGAAGAAATCTTAAAAGAAATACAGAAAAAAGTGAATGAGGAAGTGAATAAATTCTCAAGAATCCAACAGGTTGTTTTACAGCCCATTCCTTTTGAAAAGACACCGACAAAAAAAATCAAGCGTTTTTTATACGCTTAGCTTAAAAAATATTCAGTACAGAAATGGGAGGTCAAAATTATGGCTTTCCATTTTTGTGTTTTCAGGTGAATATAAAATATTAATTTTGTAGCCAAAATCTGAATTATTGAATGGTAACTGAATCAAGATATAGCGCCAGAGGAGTTTCAGCATCAAAAGAAGATGTGCACGAAGCAATAAAGAATGTAGATAAAGGACTGTTTCCAAAAGCCTTTTGTAAAATCGTACCCGATATTTTGGGCGGCGATTCGGAATGGTGCAATATTATGCATGCCGACGGTGCCGGAACAAAATCATCGCTGGCCTACATGTACTGGAAAGAAACCGGAGATCTTTCCGTTTGGAAAGGTATTGCGCAGGATGCTTTAATTATGAATGTTGACGACTTACTTTGCGTAGGGGCAACCGATAATATTCTGGTATCATCAACCATTGGCAGGAATAAAAATAATATCCCCGGCGAAGTAATTGCAGCAATTATAAATGGCACCGAAGAATTGCTTGCCACACTCCGTGACATGGGAATAAGTATTTATTCAACAGGGGGTGAAACAGCCGATGTTGGCGATTTGGTGAGAACAATTATTGTCGATTCAACCGTTACCTGCCGAATGAAGCGGGAAGACGTAATTTCTGCCGATAAAATTTCAGCCGGCAATGTAATCGTAGGGCTTTCTTCTTCAGGTCAGGCAAGTTATGAAACGGAGTACAACGGGGGAATGGGCAGTAACGGATTAACCTCGGCCCGCCACGATGTTTTTGCAAACTATCTGGCAAAAAAATATCCTGAAAGTTTTGATCCGGAAGTACCTTCTGATTTGGTTTATTCAGGAAAAATGAAGCTTACAGAGCAGATTGAAGGTATGGGTATCGATGCCGGGAAAATGGTTTTGTCTCCAACCCGTACCTATGCCCCTGTAGTCAAAACAATTCTTGACCAATTCAGAAATCAAATTTCAGGAATGATACATTGTTCCGGTGGCGCGCAAACAAAAGTGCTTCACTTTGTTGATAATGTGCATATAATTAAAGACAATATGTTTCCGGTTCCTCCGCTTTTCAAAATGATTCAGGAACAATCGGGAACCGAATGGAAAGAAATGTATAAAGTATTTAACATGGGACACCGTTTCGAAATTTATACAGACACTCGCACTGCCGAAGAAATAATTTCGATATCAAAATCATTTAATATCGATGCTCAAATTGTTGGCAGAGTAGAATCCTGCAAAGGGAAAAAGCTTACCATAAATTCTGGTGAAGGAACATATTTTTATTAGCTCACCCGGTTGTGAGAAAATGGGGATTTGAATATTTCCCCGGCAATAACTGTTCTTTAATAAAACATCCCATTTACACAGAAACTTAAAAGAAAAAAGAAAAATGGCACAATACGCATTACTGGAAAAATTTGAATCGATAAAACACCGTTACGAGGAAGTGGAGCAATTGATTACCGACCCGGAAGTGATCGCTGATATGAAGCGATATGTAAAATTAAACCAGGAATATAAGTCGCTGCAAAAACTGGTAGCGAAATTCCAGGAGTATAAAAACCTGGTTGGAAATATTGAATCGGGCAGAGAAATTCTTGCCGAAGAGACAGATGAAGAAATGCGTGAAATGGCGCGCGAAGAAATAGAATCCTCGGAGGAGATGATTCCTAAAAAGGAACAGGAAATAAAAATGTTACTTGTTCCTGCCGATCCCGAAGACAGCAAAAATGCAATTCTGGAAATCAGGGCCGGAACCGGTGGTGATGAAGCCAGTATTTTTGCCGGCGACCTTTATCGCATGTACACCAAATTCTGCGAGAAAAAAGGCTGGCGAATGGAAATAACAAACGTAAACGAAGGTACTGCCGGAGGTTTTAAGGAAATTGTAGCCAATGTTACAGGAGAGGGAGTATACGGAATTCTCAAATATGAATCGGGGGTACACCGGGTTCAACGTGTACCTCAAACCGAAACTCAGGGACGTGTACACACATCGGCAGCAACAGTAGCCGTTTTGCCCGAAGCCGACGAGTTTGATGTGGAGTTAAAGAATGAAGATATACGCCGTGATGAATTTTGTTCTTCTGGTCCCGGAGGTCAGTCGGTGAATACGACCTATTCGGCCATTCGCTTAACCCATATCCCCACGGGAATTGTGGTAACTTGTCAGGATCAGAAATCAAAACTCAAAAACCTCGACAAAGCGATGACTGAACTTCGAACCCGATTGTACAATATGGAATACCAGAAGTACATCGACGAGATTTCGTCAAAACGAAAAACAATGGTTTCCACCGGCGACCGTTCAGCAAAAATACGTACCTACAACTGGCCGCAAGGCCGTGTTACAGACCACCGGATTAATTTGACATTATATAACCTGCAAGCAATCATCAACGGCGAAATCGACGAAATAATTGAAAAACTGATGATTGAAGAAAATGCAGAAAAACTGAAGGAAGCAGAGATTTAACTATCATTCCCGAGGAATCGGGAATCTCAACAAAAATATAAACAGACTCCTGTTTGCGCGGGAATGGCAATAACAAAAAAATGAACCATCAACAACTTTTCGAGCAAATTCAGAAAAAACGAAGTTTTCTTTGTGTAGGATTGGATACTGATATTCTTAAAATTCCAAAACATTTAAAAGACACTTCTGACCCCATCTTTTCGTTCAACAAGGAAATTATTGACGCTACTGCAGAATTTTCGGTGGCTTACAAACCCAACTTAGCGTTTTACGAAAGCCTCGGATGGCAAGGCTGGGAAAGTCTGGAAAAAACAGTTCATTATGTTCGGGAAAAATATCAGGATATTTTTCTGATTGCAGATGCAAAACGTGGCGACATTGGAAACACGTCGAATTTATATGCCCGGGCTTTTTTTGACAAACTTGATTTTGATGCGATTACAGTTGCCCCTTATATGGGAGAAGACTCGGTAAAACCATTTATGACTTATCTTGATAAATGGGTAATTCTACTGGCCCTTACATCAAACAAAGGTGCTTTTGATTTTCAATTTCTGAAAGATGAAAAGTCGGGAGACCAATTGTTTGAATCGGTCTTAAAAACCTCAAAAGATTGGGGCAGCAATGAAAGTATGATGTATGTTGTTGGAGCCACAAAAGCTGAAAAATTAAAAGAAATTCGTGAAATTGTTCCCAATCATTTTTTGTTGGTTCCCGGAGTTGGAGCACAGGGTGGCAGCCTGCAGGAAGTTGCGAAAAACGGAATGAACAACAAGTGTGGGCTTTTGGTTAATTCTTCCAGAGGAATAATTTACGCTTCAGCCGAAACCGATTTTGCAGAAAAAGCGGGCGAAGCTGCAAAAAAAGTACAACAGGAAATGGAAATACTTTTATCTGAATCGAAACTAATTTAAGCACATTAAAAATGGGTAAAATGAAAGCTGCTGTTTTACACGAAGCCGGACAGCCGCTCAAAATTTCTGAAATAGACATACCCAAACCTGGTCCGGGAGAAGTATTAATAAAAATGCATGCCTCTCCTATCAATCCCTCTGATTTAGCCTTTATGGGCGGAGGATACGGAATTCAAAAAAAATATCCTGTGGTTCCCGGGTTTGAAGGCAGCGGAACAGTGGTGGAAGCAGGGAAAGGTTTTCTTCCAAAATTATGGAATGGGAAGAAAGTTTCTTGTGCTGCTTCTCCAAAATACAATGGCTGCTGGGCTGAATATATGGTAACATCAGCCAATATGTGTGTTCCGGTTTCAAAAAAAATAAACATGGAACAAGCATCCATGATGTTTGTAAACCCGATGACTGCACTTGCCTTTTTTGATGTTCTTAAAAAACTGTCAAATTCGAAAAAAGAAAAAAGAGGCATTATTAATACTGCAGCGGCAAGCGCCCTTGGCAGAATGATAATCAAGCTTGGGAAAAAATACAACATCCCGGTGGTATCAGTGGTGAGAAGGCAACAACAGGTGGAAATTCTAAAAGCAGAAGGAGCAGAATTTGTTGTAAATAGCTCAGATGCGGACTTCGAATCTCAGTTAAAAGAAATTGCTCACAAGCTGAATACCAATGTAATTTTTGACGCTGTTGGAGGTAGCCTGGTACAAAAACTGCTGGATGCAGCTCCCCGGGGTGCTCACTTGTTTATTTACGGCAGACTCGACCCGGATATTTGTGAAATACTGCCCGGAAATTTAATTTTTTCAGGGAATCATATTCATGGCTTTTGGTTAGCGGAATACCTGAAAAACAAAAACTTTTTTCATTCTCTAAAAACCACCCGTAAAATACAGTCACTGATTGGCAATGAATTATCCACGCAGGTAAACAAAACTTTCCCAATGGAAAAAATATCAGAAGCAATTGAAATATATAAAAATAACATGAGTTCGGGTAAAGTTCTGATTCGTTTTTAATAAATCATTCATTGGCAAAAAAAGTAGTAACAGTCCCTGCAGGCGCTTCATAAACCAATTTACCGTCTTCCACTTTAAAAGTTCCAATTTCAGCATATTTTTCAGTCTCCGCCTCATTTGTCCTGAATGCTTTAAATTCAGTTGCATTTGTTCCGGTTATTGTAATAACACAAGGTTTATTCCATCGATCACTCATATTTGTAACCACAAAAGCATCTGTTCCATTTGAGTTTCCTTTGCCAAAGGCTATCACAGGCAATTGTGTTTCGTTGGAAGTTGTACGGCAAACCATTGCTCCGGGCTGGCCTGCCCTGGTAATTTGTTTATAAAAATAATACCCGCGACGAATTTCGTAAGTCCCGTCTTCATGTACTGTAAAAGCCGAGCCGGGATTTGGGTCTCCACCTACCCACTGTTCGGGGCGTTGAATTCCTGCCCATGGAATAATACCATTTACTCTGGCAGAATAAATATTATCGTGCATCTCCTTAATATTTTTTGTATCCATTTTACTCCAACTGGTGGATGTAACCCATGAATGCATTGCGGGCCGTTTCTCACGAATCAGCTCGGTTCCCATACAATTATGGTCACTAAACCAACGCGTAGCATAATTACCGTTAAAAAAACCATGTGATGTTATTAAGCCTATAGCATCTACAGCGGCATCGTTTTCTGCAATCGCATCGGCATATCCCCAGTAGGAAAACCTATACCAGTTTGAAGTTTCACCCGGTGTTACGCCAACATCATTTAAACCTGCATCTTTAAGCTTTTTGTTGGTAAGAATCATCATTTCATTTACCAATTCCGGCGTGTAATATAAATTATAATCATGACCACGCCCGATATTTGGATCTTTTCCGTCCCAGGGCCAGCGATCCCAATCTTCGCCTTCATTGTGCAACGAAACATAATTAACCGGGAATCCTTCTTGTTCACGAAGGAATTTTACCCAGCTAACCAGATAATCTGCCAAATCTTCCTGGTGTGCAGGGTCCAGATCTCTTCCACGAATTACCTTTTGTAAAGTCATGTATGCAGGTGGCCCGTAAAGTGTTGTAATAATATCCAGATCTGCTCCCCTATCACGCGTTTCAGCCAAACCTTTACGAACAAATTCCCGCATATTTTTGGTTGTTGTTTCGTGGTCGTAAGTGCCACCTGATTCATTTTGATGAAAAGGATCGTAAAACATTTTTACCAAACCCACTTTTAGCCCGTCTTCACCAAAAATTAAATCAATAATCTCTGATTTTTCATTTTCATCAAGCAAGCTAAACCCGCCATATTCCTGCGGAAACTCTTTGTAATCCGGTGTTTGGGCCGTTTCAACGTAATTAAAACCAAAACCATCCCAATCCCTGATCTTATGATCAAATTTAACGCGTACGTCAACTCCTTTTATTTCAGGGTACTGGGCAAAAACTGAAATAAAAATGAAAATCGAAAAAGTAGAAAGAACAAGCTGCTTCATTGGTTTAGTTATTAATTGAATATCTGGAAAGTTACGAATTCATCTGCTTATTAAAAATCATCAATCGCCAAAAACATTAAATTTGTTCCTGTATTCAAAATACTCTTCTAAAACAAAAACAATGAAAAAGCTTCTAATTCCTGTTTTATTAATTTCTGCTTTCTTTTTTTCCTGCAACACTGAAACTTCAGACGGCAGCTTATCCCAATCTCCAAATTTCGTTTTGATGTTTATCGACGACATGGGCTATGGAGATATTGGTGTGTACGGAGCCACTGGTTTTGAAACACCCAATCTGGACAAAATGGCTGCTGAAGGGATGCGCTTTACCAATTTTTATGCAGCACAACCGGTTTGCAGTGCTTCCCGTGCCGGGATTCTGACAGGCTGTTATCCAAATCGGATTGGAATTTCAGGAGCTTTGTTTCCTTACGACAATATTGGAATTAACCCAAATGAAACTACAATTGCTGAAATGTTAAAAACCAAAGGCTATTCCACGGCAATTTTTGGTAAATGGCATTTGGGGCATCATAAAAAATTTCTGCCGCTGCAAAACGGGTTTGATGAATATGTTGGACTGCCCTACTCCAACGATATGTGGCCACTTGACAATGTAGGTCAACCGCTGCCTGAGGGACACAACAGAAATTCTTTCCCCAATCTTCCTTTGATAGAAGGAAATGAACCGGTAGATTTTATTACTTCATTAAAAAAACAAGATACGCTTACCACGCTTTATACAGAAAAAGCAGTTGATTTTATTAACCGAAATGCCGACAAACCTTTCTTCTTATATATTCCACACAGTATGGGACATATTCCACTTGGAGTTTCAGACAAATTCAGGGGAAAAACAAAAAAAGGGAAATACGGCGATGTGATGGAAGAAATAGACTGGAGTGTGGGGCAAATTGAAAATGCGTTGAAAGCCAACGGAATTGCAGAAAACACAGTTTTTATTTTTACAACCGACAACGGCCCCTGGTTAAACTTTGGAAATCACGGTGGTTCTGCCGGTGGATTGCGTGAAGGAAAAACCACCAGTTGGGAAGGAGGACAACGTGTACCGTTTATTATTAAATGGCCGGGACATGCTCCTGCGGGAACCATTTGCAATAAACTGGCGTGTGCAATCGACATTCTTCCGAGTTTTGCAAAACTGGCCAGTGCCAACTTGCCGGAACTAAAAATTGACGGCGTGGATATTACAGCACTGTGGCAGGGAAATTTTGATGCCGAACCTCGTAAAGATATCCTGTTTTACTATGGAAAAAACAACTTAAATGCTGTTCGGAAAGGAAACTGGAAACTGGTACTTCCCCATACCTGGGCTTCCTACGAGGCCAAACCCGGACAGGATGGACATGGCGGCCCAAGAATCAGGAAAACAGTGGAAAGCCCGGAATTGTACAATATGATGCGTGACCCGGGAGAACAATTTAATGTAATTGAATATTACCCTGAAAAAGCCGAAGAGATTATGAAACTCGTGGAAAGCACGCGGGCAGAACTTGGCGATTTAAATGTTGGGGTTGAAAAAGGCAGTGGTTCGAGAGAAATTGGCAGAGACGAGTAATTGCCCTGGAACTTCCAATTTTTGTTTATACTTTGAAATAAAATATAAATACCAACCTCGCACTGTAACAATCAAATTGAACAATATTTGCTTTTGAAGAAATGGGTGTTGTAGTATTTGTTACACCTGAGAGGATTAACTTTTTATATGGATTTACTGATAAAAGACAACGATTTTGAAACAATTCATTTCCCTGAAAATCAAAATCAGGAAAATATTAAAAATTCTGAATTATGTAGTTTTAGTAGTTTTTTTTGATAACATTCCACTCTTTATGAATTAAAATTTTAAACAATGAAATATTATTTTACACTTCAAAACATATGCCTGAGTTTATTTCTGTTTCTATTTTTTTCCGGTTGCTCAAAAGAAGAAGTTCAGGGAACGAATGAACAAATCGTCGTTCAGATTTCTACAATTGACGCTTTATTACAAGGCGTTTTTGATGGCGAAACAACGCTAAATAAATTAACAAGCTCGGGAGATTTTGGGATTGGAACGTTTAACTCGCTTGACGGCGAAATGCTTTTTTATAACGGTACTTTTTATCAGATAAAAGGTGACGGGAAAATATACAAACCTGCCGGAGATACAAAGACACCTTTTTCTACAATAACCTATTTCGCCCCGGAAGTCAATTATAATTTGAATTCGTTTTCCTATGAAGAATTAAAAAATACAATCGATACGTTAATTGCCAGCCCCAATTTATTTTACGCGATACGATTACAGGGAAATTTTAATTACGTAAAAACCAGAAGTGTTCCGGCGCAGCAAAAACCTTATCCTCCGTTGGTGGAAGTTACTGCAAATCAACCGGAGTTTGAAATTCAATCGGTCTCCGGAACTTTATGCGGCTATTATTGTCCGCCTTTTGTAACCGGAATTAATGTGCCGGGCTATCACCTCCACTTTATTTCGGAAGATGAAACATTTGGCGGTCATGTGCTGGAATTTGAGTTGGATGAAGGAACTCTGGATCTGGATCAGATTACAAACTTCAAACTTATACTTCCGGGCGAGGGCGAGTTTTTAAATACTGACCTGAACGCGGATCTTTCCGGCGATTTGGAGGAAGTAGAAGGGAGTTAATCCATTTTAAAACGGCTTTATCGTTAATTTATATTTCCCGGCATGCGCCTTTACCCTGTATTTTTGCAACTGCCGGATAGCAGTGCCCCCTACTCCCGACACTTCATAATCAATATTCAGAATCGTATTTGGCGCTTCTTTCAACTGGTAGGTGTACATTGCCCGGGAAAGATTATCGGTGGAATATTTGTGCAGGCTAAAATTGAGTAATTCACTCCCTCTTACGAACAACCCGTCGCCATTTTTATTCTGAACTTTTAGCCAGCGCACATCGGTGCGGTTGCCATAATCCTGCGGAATAATATAGGGCGTGTACATCTCATCGGCATCCGATTTATAAACAGCAACTTTAGCCCCCGTTTTTCGATCGGGGTAGGTTTCAAACGGTCCGCGACCATACCACTCCACATTTTTAAACTCCTTTGGCAATTGAAACTGTAAACCAATCTTTGGTAACATATCGGGCATCGGACCGTTTGGAATAATTTCCTGTTCGAGTTGAATCGTACCGTCAGCAAAAACAGTCCAGGTTTCATTTCGCTGAAAAGCAGAAAAATATCCCCCCCGGTTTAACCTTCGGTTTGCTGGCAACGATGAATTTGAAAAAGCTTTTATTTTCACAACAACTTCTCCACCCGATTTTTTAAGGACATCCATTTCATTCAATTGCGACTCAAGATCACGCATTCCCAGTGTGCGCAACTGATTGTCGATGCTCCGGCCAAAGCCATCTGTCATTTTACTTTTTTCAAAAAAGTAACTTCCCCACGGATCGATATCATTCGCCAAGGGTGCACGCCAAACATTAAACACAGGGCCGTCTTCCAGATATTCTTTTCCTTTAAACTGAAAAGAACTGATTTTCCCTGTTGTTTTATCAAAAGTATATTTGAATTCACTGCCGCTTACAACAATTGCTGCGTCATTTTCGGAAACATTGACTCCTCTTTGTTTAATTTCACTTTCAACATTATAAAATAAAGTTGGGATTTTGATTTGTTCCCAGGCAATTTCGTGACCAGCGTCTGCCCACGCTGCAGCTTGTTTCAAAACAAATGTAACAGTGAGGAAACACTCAGAATTTATTTCCACCTTGGGCATCCGGTAACCGATGGTATCCAGTTTCCACTGTTGTGCCGGAAGATTTATATCAAAAAAACCTCGCTGTATTGTATCCCCGTTCACGGTCAGCTCCCAGATTCCGGCAAGTTCATTCAGATTTTTAAACTGATGGCGATTGGTAATTTTTACAATCCCTTTTTCAATATCAACAGCTTCTATCAGAACAGGCTGCCCTGATTTTTTTATCTGGTAAATTTCGGGCTGAATTTTGCGATCAGGCCAGATAATTCCATAGGTTCTTCCCCCCAATCCAACGGCAAAAAATTCACCATCCTTTTTATCTTTCTCAAAATCGAGCGCTAATACTTCATCGGATACAAGTTCGTTAAATTGAGAAACCGGAACAGCCCGGTCAAATACCCTCACTTCATCAATAATCATTTTCGAGAGCCTGCCCGAATATTCTCCCTGATCCTGGGTATCGGCTTCGCGGCCAATACAAAGCGGAAAAGGTGTGTGACTTATGTTCCCGCTAAAACGGGTTTCTGCCACTACGTTTTCATCGATGTATAATTTTAATGATCTCCCATCGTAAATACCTGCGATGTGATGCCAGCTTTCGTAAAAATTTTCATCAACCTTTACTTTTGCTGAAATTCGTTTTTCGCTGTGAACATAGAACTCCAGCGTCTCTTCATCTTCCATTCGTATTCCGTACTGAAACTGCCCTTTTGCAACAAAGGTATTGGGCTGCGGAATTTTGGAAGGTTTTACCCAAAAGCCGATGGAAAGCTCGTTTCCGGTAATATCGAGATTTGGGGCACGGTAAAACTCCATCCAGTCATCGTGCCCTGAAAAAGCCAGTCCCCAGCCAGAGATACCCTGTTCAAAAACAGGCCGTCCCATAATTTGCCCGTCATTTTTATGGTTTGACAAATCGGGTAAAACCCAGCGCGAAGTTTTAACTCCGGGGCTAATCCAATCCCAAATGGCGCCTCCGGTTAAGCGCGGATATTTCCAAATCCACTCCCAGTATTCATCCATTCCTCCCAAACCATTTCCGGTTGCTGCTAAATATTCATCCATAAAAGAGGCACGCTGATCGTTTTCTGCCAGAACTTTCCCTTCTGCAAGATTCTTATAATCGACTGGAGCCCAGTAACGAGGTCCCACCAAATCTTCAAACGGGATATAAAACCGGTTGCCACCGTACATCCAGGCCGGACGGCTGGGATCGATTTCTTTTCCGGTTTTTATCACCTCGTTAATATTATTTCCGCTCCCCGATTCATTGCCGGCACTCCACACTATCACCGACGGATGATTCCGATCCCTGTAAACCAGTTTTCGCGAACGGTCTTTATACATTTCTGTCCAGCTTGGGTCGTTTGAAAGTTGAGTATTTGAATGTGCCTCATCACCCACTTCATCAAAAATATATATCCCCAATTCGTTTGCCATTTCAATATATTCTGGTGTAGGTGGATAATGACAAGTGCGAACACAATTGATATTAAATTGCTTCATCAAGATTAGATCTCTCTCCAAAATATCCAAAGGAACTGCCTGTCCGTGATCCGGATCGTGCATGTGGCTGTTTACTCCATTCAATTTCACCGGCACTCCGTTTACAGTTAAAATATGATTTTTATATTCCACTTCCCGAAAACCTGTTTTTTTAGTAAAAATTTCCAGTGTATTTCCGTCGCTGTTTTTTAAATGAAAAAGAACAGTATACAAATTCGGATATTCAGCAGACCACTTTGAGGGGTTAACAATAGGTATTGAAATGGAAACTTTTTTTGAAGTATCAGGTGGCACCGAAAATATTACTGACGTAGATCCTTCCGACAGAATCGACTCCTTGTTCTCGTCCAGAACATCGATTTCGAGCGAACAAATTACGGAATCCTGAAGTGTATTCTGAATGTCGGATTCAACATTTAGAGTCACATCTTTGTAATCTCTGTCCAAATCGGTAACAATATAAAAATCGCGGATAAATGTCTTTGGCTCCGCAATCAGTTTTACATCCCTGAAAATTCCTGAAAGCCGCCACATATCCTGGTTTTCAAGATACGAACCATCTGAAAAACGAATCACTTCAACAGCTAAATCATTTTCCCCTTCTTTTATAAAAGATGTGATATTATATTCTGCTGGTTCAAAACCGCCCTGATTATATCCCACGCGTTTTCCGTTCACCCAAACATAGGAAGCCGATTTTACACCTTCAAAGCGCAACATTACTTCCTTGTTTTCCCAATCTTCCGGAACTGTAAACTTGTGTTTGTAGCAACCTGTTGGATTATAATACCCGGGAATATTAGGCGGATCGTTTTCAAATGAGAGTCTCACATTTCTGAATTTTGGATGGCCATAACCTTCCATTTGCCAGTTAGCCGGAACTTTTATCTCATCCCACTCTTTCACATCAAAATCGGGATGCCAAAAGCCTTCCGGCACCTGCTCAGGAGTTTCTACCCATTTAAATCTCCACTGTCCGTTTAACAGCCGGTAGTTTTCGTTGCCTGAAATACGGTTTCGCAAAGCCTCCGCTTTTGATGAAAAAGGAATATGAAAAGCCCGTGGCAAATTTTGCCCTTTTTCAAAAACCGCCGGATTTTCCCAATCATCGGGTAAAAATTCAACTTCCTGAGAAAAAGTAGTCGCGTCCCAAAAAATAAGAATGAAAAAAAGGAAACAAATTCGATTCATGATGTAGTTTTTGGCTTATTCTTTTTATGTCTTCTAAAATAAGATATTAAAAATAAATTACGCTCCATAAATCACATGAAAAACTTCTTTTTCGGAAAGATAAAGAGAGGCTTACCTTTTATTAAATTCACGGTAGTATTCAGAAGGAGTATATCCGGTTTGTTTTTTAAATGTCCGGTTAAAATTCGAAAGATTATTAAATCCGGCTTCAAAACACACTTGAGAGATTGTTTTTGTGCGTTCAATAATCAATTTACAAGCATAACTAACTCTCATATCGTTGACATATTCAAATAATGATTTTCCGGTCTTTTCCCTGAAAAATCTGCAAAAGGCGGACGGATGGAGATGAGCGATTTCGGCTACCTTTTCCAGTTCAATTTTTTGAAGATAATTGGTACTTATGTGATGCAAAACACTTGTTAATCTATCGTTACCAAAATCAAAATTATCTTTTTGATAATATTCGCCAGCCAATAAGTTGTAGTCTTTAACTTTCCCCAACTTGTTTAAAAAGTCCAAAAACAAAATAATCCTTTCAATTCCGCTTTCTTCTGTAAGTTTAAGCAATGAAGAAGAAAACTGCCTGGAAACTTCCGGTGGGAACTGCAATCCACGCGATGAGCGCTTCAATAGTTCTCCGATAAGACGAAATTCGGGATACGTTGAAATTTGAGCATCAAAAAAATCAAAAGGAAATTGGATGATAATATATTTCAGCTTTTCGTTACAATCGCTTCTCTCATAAGTTTCGTCATTTTTCCAGAAATGAGGGAGATTACTTCCAAGCATAACCATATCACCAGTCGCAAAAGGCTCAATGGAATCTGCAACAAAGCCGGTTCCCTTTCCTTCTACCACATAAAAAATTTCGTATTCACTATGAAAATGCCAGGGATAAGTGATTTGCGAAACCTCCTGCTTTTTTATCCTGATTGCACATCTACCCGGGAAATTAATATGTTCGTGCATCATCTTCATAAGTCAATTATACTAAATTTTGCAAAGAAAATACAACATCTTGCAAAAAAAGTACTGCTGAATAGTTGCATTACTTTCTTTATATTTGTTGAAACTTCAACCTGAATTTATGACAGACGAGCAATGGAATTTACTGCTACAGACAGTAAGTGGAAATGTGCCGGAAAAACCGGTTACCGGTTTTATTATCGACAGTCCGTGGTTACCTGGCTGGGCGGGAATATCAATATTACAATATTACTCTTCCGAAGAAATATGGTTTCAGGCCAATAAAAAGGCAATAGAAGCTTTCCCGGATATCCTTTTCCTGCCTGGATTTTGGTCAGAATTTGGCATGTGTACGGAACCTTCGGCATTTGGAGCAAAACTAGTGTGGAACGACTATAATTTGCCTCATGCAGGCAAAGTTATCAGCGATATCTCGGAAACAGGCAGCTTAAAAGTTCCAAATCCAAAAACCGATGGCCTTTTGCCTTTTATCATTCAGCGTCTTGTCAATTATCAAAAACCCATTCAGGAAATGGGTCATGAGATAAAATTTGCCATTGCCCGCGGCCCTTTAAATATTGCATCCTTCTTAATGGGTACCACTGAGTTTTTGATGGCCTTGATGATGGATCCGGAAAATAGTCACAAGTTGTTGGATACCATTACAAAATTTACAGTCAACTGGCTGGAATACCAAAAGGAGAAATTCCCCTCTATTGAAGGAATTTTAGTTTTGGATGATATTGTTGGTTTTGTGGGTGACGACGAGTGCAAAGAGTTCGCTGTACCATATATCAAAAAGATATTTACTGCTTTCAATTCCAAAATCAATTTTTTTCACAACGATGCTCAGGGCTTGATCTCAACACCTTACCTAAAAGAAATGGGTGTACAACTTTTTAATTTCAGCTTTGAACATTCAATGAAAGAAATAAGGGAACTGGCCGGACCCGACGTGGCATTAATCGGAAACCTTCCACCTCGTGACGTTTTAGCTGAAGGAACACCGGAACAGGTAAAAGACGAAACCATAAAAATGGTTAATGACTTTGGGGATAAAAACAGGGTAATCTGGTCGTGCGGGGGTGGAATGCCTCCAAATGTCTCCACGGAGAATATTCTTATATTTAAAGAAACGATTGAAAACGAAATACGTAACTTGTAATTTTATTCAACTAAACCAAAAATGAAGATAAAATACTATATAATCCTGATGTGTGTGTGTTTATCGCTGCAAACAACTGCGCAGGAATTATTGCGGTTTTCAGTTCAACCTTTCGAAAAACGAATCAACGCCCCGGTTTCATTACCATTAAACGGAATCAATTACAATTCCGATGACGGAAACCTCGTATTGTATGAGGTTCTGAACGGAAAAGAAGTTGAAGTTCCGTGCCAGATCGAGTTGGGATATTCAGCCCGGCTTTGGTTTCTTTTGGAGGGAACAACCGAAGCTGAGGTTAAAAAAGAATATGTTTTAAAGCTGGAGGATAAAATTCCCCTTCTGAAGTTGGGAATCGTCTTAAAAAAAGACCAGAAAGACCTGCATCTTTTAAGCGGTGAGAAACCAATTCTGAATTACCGTTTTGCCACAACGTTCCCACCGGATGGAATTGATCCGATATTTAAACGTTCTGGTTTTATTCATCCGTTATGGTCTCCGGGGGGTGAGATTTTATCGAGAATACAGCCGCCCGATCATTATCATCATTACGGGATTTGGGGTCCCTGGACAAAAACCAGCATCGATGGCCGCCATGTTGATTTCTGGAATTTAGGCTCCGGTGAAGGTACAGTAAAATTTACCAGTTTTCTTTCTCAAACAGAAGGAAATATTTACAGTGGCTTTCAGGCACTTCAGCAGCACATCTATTTTGGTGCCAAAGGTGAAGACCAGGTAGCTATGAATGAAATTTTGGATATAAGAGCCTGGAATCTTGGTGAAGATACTTTTATGTTCGACTATACCACGTCGTTAAACAGCCCGTTGGAAAACGGGATTCTGCTTGAGGCTTACCGCTACGGTGGTGGAATTGGTTTCCGTGCCACTAAAAAATGGCACAAGAACAACTGCACTGTACTGACTTCAGACAACAAAACCCGTTTGGATGCTGATGGTTCCTTCGCTAGATGGTGTATTGTGGAAGGAGAATCGGACACCGAAGAAGGTCGTTCCGGACTATTGTTTTTAAGTCATCCTTCAAATCGAATGCACCCCGAACCTATGCGTGTTTGGCCGCTCGATGCCAATGGTGGCAGGGGCGACATGTACTTTGAATTTGTACCTATCCGCCACAACGACTGGAAACTGGAACCCAAAAAAGAATACACTTTAAAATACCGTGTAGTGGTTTTTGATGGAAAAATGGATGCAGAAACAGCAGAAATGTATTGGAGTAGTTTTGCGAAAATGCCAAAAATTAAAACAAATAATAATTTATAAATCTGTGGATATGCTTTTCGCCACAGATTCACAGATGAATAATAAATGTCGTCTGAAAGTTATGAGTTAAAAATATGAGTCAACATTACGATAATAAAAAATATCCGTTGCAAAAAGAGAGTTACGAAATAATTGGAATTTGCATGGAGGTTCACCGTACCTTAGGTAAGGGTTTCCTTGAAATTGTTTATAAAGACGCTCTGGAATACGAATTCACAAAAAAAGGAATTCATTATGAACGTGAGAAAAAATATGAAATTGAATACAAAGATATTATTCTGCCTCATCATTTTTATGCCGATTTTGTCGTATTCGACAAAATTATTCTTGAAGCAAAAGCACAACAGGGTATTGTTGAAAATCATTACAAGTGGGTCATAAATTATCTTGCAGCTTCAAAATGTAAATTGGGCTTAATTGTCAATTTTGGGGAGGATTCGTTGGTCACAAACCGTGTCATTTTATAATCTGTGAATCTGTGGCAATATATTAACATGAAATTACAACAATTATTAAAAATGAAAATAAAAACTCAAACCTTTTTAATTATCAGCTTTTTATTAATCAATTCAGTGACATCCGCTCAATCAAAAGTTACTGCCCAAAAAGTGGGAGATAAAATTGAATTCAGAACAAATGGCAACCTGATTACGAGTTACATTGTTTCGGAATATGAAAAATACCCCTTTTTCTTCCCTGTGAATGGTCCTTCAAAGGCCAATGTAACTTCCATGAGAAATGCGTTGTATCCCCATCATAGCTCTCTCTTTTTTGGTTGCGACCGCGTGAACGGTGGCAATTATTGGCAAGAGGGTCTTGAACGCGGACAAATAATTTCGCTTCGCGAAGATGTGCTGGAAACAGGAGGAATAAAAGCAGTTATCGAAAATGAGTGTATTTGGAGACGTCCGGGAGCCGACGCTCCAATCAAAGACAAACGTAAAATTTCTGTTTCAGTTCCGGCTGACGACAAATATCAGATAGATTTTGAAATTTCAATGGAAATGTTGATGGATGTTACGATTCAAAAAACAAACCATTCCCTCTTCAGTGCCCGAATGGATATGGATATTGCTGTTGTAAATGGCGGCACACTTGTGAATTCTGAAGGTGAATCAGGCGAAGAAGAAACGTTTGGGAAACGTGCGGCCTGGATGGATTACTACGGAGAAAGAATGGGAAAAACCGAAGGGTTGGCCATCTTGCAACATCCATCAAACGATTGGTATCCTGCACCGTGGTTTACACGCGATTACGGATTTTTCTCACCCACTCCGATGTACTGGCCCGAAAATGATGAATATATTTCACTCAAAAAAGGAGAAAAAATACATTTAAAATACCGGGTGGTGGTTCATTCCGGTGACCATTTGGAGGCTGATATTGCCGGGGAGTTTGAGAGTTTTAAAGAAGAATAATACCGGTTGAGACAACAGAAGGTCGATAAGCGGTAACAGATGACTGATGACCGATGACCGATGAGGGTGACAAAAGAAATAAAAAAATGAAATTCAAATTTGAAAAACTTGTAGTTTGGAAGGATGCAATGAAACTCGGTGAACAAATAAATACTTTGACTGACAATTTCCCACCCAAAGAAATCTATAATTTGTCTTCGCAAATCAGACGAGCTGCTGATTCTGTTGCTCTGAATATTTCAGAAGGTTCTATTGGTCAATCAAATCCGGAACAAAAAAGATTTGTAGGATATTCCATTCGTTCTTTGGCTGAAGTTGTAACATGTTTGTACAAAGCAAAAATGAGAGAATATATCTCAAATGAAGAATTTCAGTCATATTACGATTCTTCATTTAAATTGATGAATATGCTAATTTCATTTAAAAACAACATAAAATAATTGACATTGATCACCGATCATCCGTCTCCGGTCTTCGGTTAGAAAGAAATAATTACTAAACCAAAAAATAATATCATGAAAAGAAGAAATTTTATAAAAAAAACGGCTGCAACAGCTGCCGGAACAATGATAATTCCGACGATTGTTCCGTCATCAGTTTTTGGAAAAAATGCACCGAGCAACAAAATAAATATTGGGCAGATTGGTTGCGGAAGAATTGCGCGTGGGCACGACATGCCGGGGGTATGGCAACACGATGTGGCGCAAATCATGGCTGTTTCCGACCTTGACAGCAAGCGGATGGAAGACGGAAAAAAATTAGTAGAAGATCATTACAATGAAAAAACCGGAAGCAACAACGCGGTTGATGTAAAAATGTATGCCGATTACAAAGAAATGCTTCTCGACAAAGACATTGACGCGGTTGTTATCAGCACGCCCGACCACTGGCATTCGCAACCGGCCATAGAAGCTGCTTTGGCAGGAAAGGATATTTACCTTCAAAAACCAACATCATTAACCATTACGGAAGGGCGATTATTGAGTGATATCGTTCACAGACAAGGTGTGATACTTCAAGTAGGTACGCAGCAACGCTCATCTGCGCAGTTCAGAAGAGCAGCTGAACTGGTAAGAAACGGCCGCATCGGGAAAGTTCATACCGTCAAGATAGGGCTTCCCGGCGATCCTTCCGGGCCACTTTTTGAGGAAATGCCGGTTCCGAAAAGTCTGAATTTTGATATGTGGCTGGGCTCAACACCTGAAATATCTTACACAGAAAACCTGGTTCACCCGCAAAAAGGATATGATCGTCCGGGCTGGTTACGTCATGAAAATTATGGTGCCGGAATGATAACTGGTTGGGGACAACATCACTACGATTCAGCTGCATGGGGAATGGACACGGAGTTCACAGGTCCCATTTCAGTTGAAACAGTAGCCCAGTTTCCAAAATCGGGAAGCTGGAATGTACATGGTGATTTTATGGTAAAACACGAATATAAAAACGGCATTACGGTATACACAAGTGGTGGTTTCCCAAACGGAATCAGATATGAAGGAACCGACGGCTGGATCTTTGTTACTCGCGGAGCTTATCGTGCTACGGCCAGTGACCCAATTCCGGAGGGTTCAACAAAAGCGTTGGATGCCAGTAGTGAAGATATTTTAAAATCGAAAATTGGCGACAACGAAGTTAAACTGTACGTAAGTGAAGAACAACACGGCAACTGGCTGGATTGTGTTCAATCGAGAAAACAACCCATTTCCCCGGTTGAGATCGGACACAGAGCATGTTCTGTTTGTTTGGTTAGCCACATTGCGATGAAGATTCCCGGAGTTTTGAAATGGAATCCGGAAACAGAAAAATTTGTTGATAATGATGTAGCAAACTCTATGTTAAGCAGGCCACAACGATATCCTTACGGTACTGATTATATAATAAGATAAATTTGATTGCAGGAATTCTTAGTCAAAAAAAAATCATTATGCATCGGTTTATAGATTGCAAATGAAATTCGAAAGAACAAAACATACCTGGTCAGAAGACGGAAGTCGGAAGTGGTTTTTTTCGGTCTTTTATCTTCGGACCTTATTATATCTAAGATTTTATAGAAGCTAAAGTATCCGCGATAAAATTGCAGGGTTTTAATTTTTAACCAGATAATAAACCAATTTTATTGGAATAAATTATACCTTAAAATATATAGTTAAAGATAGTTGAATGCAAGTCACTTAAGTTTGTATGTTTTCTGACATGCAGGCATGCAAAAAAAGTATCAAACTTTGTCAAATTTAGTCAAGGTTATAAATTAAAATTCATTTACTTTTATTTCATACTTTCTAATTGATGTTTTTGAAACACTTAATTTCAAAAATTCAAAATAAGAAATATTCATAGCTAAAAAACTAACTTAAACAAATTTAACATGACATACCAAAAATCTCGATTCTACACTTAACATTTTTATAATTTAGTTATTTCAAACAATTGGACAGAGGTCCTTTTGTTATTCTTATAATCTATAAAAATCTCTATTTATGCAAAAACTATTAACTTTATTAATGGTACTTTTTGTTACCATTGGTAGTGCAATGGCACAAAAAGAAATTTCAGGAACAGTTACATCTGAGGGTGTACCCTTACCAGGTGTTACTGTTTTTGTTAAAGGAAGTACGATCGGATCCGTCACCGATGTCGACGGTAATTACAACCTTTCAGTTCCCGACGATGCAACTACTCTTGTGTTTTCTTTTATTGGAATGAAAACACAGGAAGTTGAAATTGGTAATCAATCCAATATAGGTATTGATTTGGAGCCTGATGTCATCGGCCTTGGAGAGGTCATCGCAGTTGGATACGGTACAATGCGGAAAAGCGACCTGACAGGTTCGGTGGCCAGAGTATCGATGGAAGATAAGGCACTTCAGGCTGACTTAAACATTTTACAATCTTTATCGGGGGCATCAGCTGGGATTAACGTTCAGCAAACAGGAGCAGCAGGTGGAGAACCTGATTTCTCAGTAAGGGGGCAAACTTCTTTATCTGCTTCTGATAGGCCTTTAATTGTACTCGACGGTATTATTTACAATGGCGACATCGCCGACATTAACGTTAGCGATGTTGAATCGATTGATATACTAAAGGATGCCAGTGCTGCAGCCGTTTACGGATCACGTTCTGCAAACGGTGTAGTTCTGATTACTACCAAATCAGGAACGACTGAGAAGCCACAGGTAGAGTTTAGTATGTACTATGGTTTTCAGGATATGACCAACACACCGATGAAGGTGATGAATGCAGAACAGTATGCCATTCGTCTTACCGATTATTACTATCAGCAAGATTTGTACACCTGGTATGCTACCAATCCTACAAGCGATGCGGGCAAACCGGTAAGGCCGGATATAACCAACCGCGAAGTTGTTGCTTCAACACTTCGCACCCAGGAAGAAAGGGACAATTACCTTGCAGGGAACGAAATTGACTGGGTTGACGAAGTCACTCAAATTGCACCAATACAAAGCTACAATTTAAGCTATTCGGGCAATACAGGGAGAACAAACTATTATGTATCTGGTTCTTATGCAAATGAGGAGGGAATACTGGTAAATGATAAATTCTCGAGATTTACAGTACGATCAAATATTGAAAGCACAATTACAGACTGGCTTAAAGTAGGATTAAATTCAGCCTATTCTTATCGCGACTATTCCGGATTATCTGCAGATCTCGATGACAATACTATTCTCTCGGACGCAAGAAATTGTAGCCCTCTGGCTAACAATCATATTGGTCAACCAGATTATGATATGTACTTAACCGGCGAAGCGTACATGCCATACCCATTGATTCATCTTTACGCCGATAACAGCGACCTCAGGAATAACCTGTTTATGGTGGGTAGTGCAAACATTAAAATTCCATGGATAAAAGGATTAAGTTTTGATATTAATTACTCGAACACCTATTACACGCGAAACAATTTTACGTTCTTCCCGGTGACCCACTACGACGGAGCAGGCAACAATGGCGCCGGCAGTAAATACCATTATGAAGAAAGAAGCTGGATTCAGAACAACATACTTACCTATCTGCGCGATTTTGGCGACCACAACGTAAATGCAACTTTCCTTTACAGTCGCGAACATTCGGGTGCAAATGCCTCTACCCTGTCGGCATCAGGATTTGAAAACCAGCAGCTTAGCTACAACGGACTTGGCTTAGGGACACTTTCTACTGTATCCACATCAGCATGGGAAGAAGACGGAATATCTTACATGGGAAGACTTAGTTACTCGTATAAAAACCGTTACTACCTTACAGGTACTGTACGCCGCGATGGATATTCAGGTTTTGGCGCAAACAATAAATTTGCAAACTTCCCATCGCTATCTTTAGGCTGGGTTCTCTCTGAGGAGGATTTTGTTGGTAGCAGTTTTCCATATATGAAATTACGTGTATCTTACGGTATAAACGGAAACCAGGGATTGGGACGCTATAAAAGTTTCTCAACGATGACTACACTGTCGTACATTTATGACGCTGAAACAAGTATAGGTCTTTATCCAAGCGGAAGTCTGGGTAACGACGACCTTAAATGGGAAAAGACAGCCTCGCTGAATATGGGTGTCGATTTTGCATTTCTGAATCAAAGAATTTCCGGATCGTTGGATTTATACAATGCTAATACAACCGATGTACTCGTACAAAGGGCACTTCCTGCAACAGCAGGATATGACAACGTCTACACAAATATTGGTGGGATTAACAATAAAGGGATTGAAATCATGTTGAACACCATTAATATGGAACAAAGTGATTTTAGATGGTCTTCAAACTTTACTTTTAGTTTAAACCGAAATGAAATTACAAAACTTTATGGCGATGAAAACGATGCTGATATTGGAAACGAATGGTTTGTAGGTGAATCAATAAGTGCTCAATATGACTATGAAATGGCCGGAGGTCTCTGGACTGAAGAAGAACTCTATAGCGGGCAAATCCTCGACGGCTGGTATCCTGGTCAGTTTAAATATGTCGATCAGAATGAAGATGGAGTAATTGATCCAACAAACGACAGGAAGGTAATTGGTTACGAAGATCCAAACTTCCGCTTCAGTATCAACAACTCATTGTCGTACAAAAATTTCAGTTTAAACTTTCTGCTTAACGCAATATGTGGCGGAAATGGCTATTACATAATGGACAACGCTGGTGTTCTTAACACGAAGTGGAGGTCAGACGATGTATATCGCACAAACATGTCGGCAGTGCGTCAATACTGGACTCCCGATAACGGAGTAAACAATGCAACGGGTATTTACAACTCACCGGCTGTGTCAAGTGGAATTTATCAAAGCAGGGGATTTATCCGGCTTCAGGATATTTCTCTGGCATACAAATTCAATGATTCAGTATTAAACCGACTGAAAATAAATAATTTACAAGTATATGTTTCAGGGAAAAATTTATATACCTGGACAAAATGGTCGGGTTGGGATCCTGAAACAGGTACCAGTAATACGCCATTAATGCGAAATATCACTGTAGGAGTAAAAATTTCGTTATAATCAGTTAAATAGATTAAAAATTTAAATTAGAAATAAGATGAAACAAAAAATATTTAGAATAATCAGAACATACATTTTAGCGGTATTGATTATTCCATTGATAGGCATCTCCTGCAATGAAGATGAAATACTGGAAGAGACACCACTGGATTTTCTGGCACCTAAAAATGCATACAGCAGTGTAGCCGGGGCACGACAAGGTATTTCGGGGCTTCACGCCTATGCCCGTAATTACCTGTTCAAAGATGCAGCATCTCAGGAATGTTTTGCATGGAGAAGAGGAGTGAGTACGGATATAGCGTACCATGGTGAAGATCCGGCCAGTACCAAATTCCCCTGCGATTTTGTCTCCTTCTTTACTTCTACCAATTATGTCAGTCGTGACAGCTGGACACGTAACTATAAACTGATACAAAATGCCAATGTATTAATTGCAGCAATCGAGGAATCAGATCCGGAAATATGGGAGAGTGAAGACCAGATGAATGCATACAAAGCCGAGGCTATGTTTTTCAGGGCTTATGCATATCGTGAACTTGTATCGTGTTTTGGTTCTGTTCCTATTGTTACAGAAGTGATAAGTGCACCAAAAACCGATTTTATAAGAAACTCTGTTTCTGAAGTATACGCTACCATGGAAAGCGACTTGTCATACGGGACAACACACCTTCCTGTGCGTGGTGAAGAAGAAGATCCGGGTAGGATTACCCAGGGAGCAGCATGGCACTTTTTAGCTGAAGCCTATGTGGCACAAGGGAAAAACCAGGAGGCTGTAGAAGCTTGTACCCATGTAATAGACGATTACGGTTATGCAATTATGACCGAACGTTTTGGAAGTACTGTTGATGTTTTTGGAAGTGGCGATGTATATCTTGACCTGCACGCTTATGGAAACCATAATCTTGATGCAAACACCGAAGCAATTTGGGTTGACCAATACGAACCCCTGGTTGAAGGAGGTTCTAACAATCTTGGTGAAAGGGGGTTTGGCTGTGCTTATTTCAGAATGGGAAATACCCCCGACGGTTATCAGGCATTTTTAGGAGAGTACTACAACGGAAAATATACAGGATATTCTGATACTCTTGGCCGACCCGTTGCCTGGATTAGGCCTACATATCACGCTGCGAATGCCATTTGGAAAAGCGATTGGGACAACGACTATAGAAATGCAAAACATATGATAAAACGTAAATTCTATTGGGACAACCCTGCATCTGCCTATTACGGACAGGCAGTTGACTTTAGCCTTTATCCTGCCGATGCCGGAAGGGATCCAATTAAAGATACCTGCCAGTATATTTTCCCGTATTTTATGAAATTTGCCGATCCGTGTAACCATTTTACCAGTCCTGATCGCTCGGGCGGTGGTTACAACCACAAAGATCAGTATGCATTACGATTGGCCGAAACGTATTTGTTACGTGCTGAAGCTTATATTAACCTGGGACAGACAGGCAAAGCAGCAGACGATATTAACGTAATTCGCGAACGTTCAAATGCAACACCTATTACAGCCGATGAGGCAACCATTGATTATATGCTCGACGAACGTATCAGGGAACTTTGGGGTGAAGAACAAAGACAAATAACTTTGCGACGTACCGGAAAACTAATCGAAAGGATTCTAAAATACAATAACAATCCTAAATTCCCGGGGCTTAATGCAAAAGACTACCATGTTCTGTTGCCTATCCCACAGACTCAAATCGATCTTAATATAGATGCTGAATTTGAGCAAAATCCAGGATATTAATAATCTTTAGGACCTTTAGAAAAAAATAATATAGTTAGTTTAGTTAGATTTAGATAAAAAGCGCTGCCTTTTTTCGGGTAGCGCTTTTTCTTTTTATTCCAAACCATTCCTATAATTCTTCCGTTTTGCTATCGGCGATTAGGCAGATTCGAATTCAAAACTGAAAAAAGACTTATCTGCGCCTAACTAACTCCCTGTAAATAATTATTAAGTAATTGTTTGTTCTCAAAGAAAATAGACTATATTAAAGTCAGAACTGTTAAATAAATAAAAGAACACTAATCCGGCAATCAATGAAAAACGCATTTGAAATTAAGAATCCTGATTTTGAGTTAAGTCCGTTAACCGGAATGACAAAGCAACATTATATCGAACTGGCCATATATCTTTTGGAAAGGGCTTTTAAAAATGTCGATTCAATACATACACCTTTGTCGTTCCCAACGGTTCCGGGTAAAAGCTATCCACAGCCGAATGCACCGGACTGGAGATATAGATCTGCCGAATTTGAAGCGCTGGAAAGAACGTTTACTCTGGCAGGCCCGCTGATACATGTCAACCCGGAAATTACAATTAACAACATCAAACTTCGGGATTATTACAAACTTCAAATTTATAATGCATTTACTCCCGGACATCCTAATTCGCTGCCGCTACCCGAGGATTTGCCCGATTCCAACTACCAATTCATTTGCGAATTTGGCGGCCTTTTTAAAACACTGCTTTTGATGCCGGAAACCATTTGGACGCAATATTCGGAAAAAGAAAAAGAGGAAATGGTGGAATGTATTTCCAAATGGGCCCACCACAGGACAACGCAGAATAACTGGCGGATCTTTAACATTATCACGCTTTCTTTCCTTAAAAAATACGGCTACGAAATTGATGATGGATTACTAAAAAGTCATCTCTTATGGGTGGCCTCCTATCACTCAGGCGATGGCTGGTACCTCGAACAAACATACAATTACTACTCAATTAGTCTTTTTATTGTTTATACAACCATTTGGAACCGCACTTTTGGTGACGAACATTACCCTGAAATCGCATCAATTATTGAGAAATCGGCTCAAAAACTAATGGAATCGCTCACCAGCTTTTTTGGTCGGGACGGATATATTAATATGTGGTCGCGGAGCATTTGCTACCGAACCTGGGTTTCAGGAGCATTTCCGGTTGCTTTTATGTTAAAAAAACAATCTTTATTAGATGCCGGCTGGGCGCGCAGACTCTGTTCCGGTTCGCTCCTTCAGTTTGTTACCAAGGAAGAATTTTATTATAACGATATTCCAAGCCTTGGGTTTTACGGGCAAAAGGAGTATATGATTCAGAATTACAGTTGTGCTGCCAGCCCGTTTTTAATGTTTCTCCCCTTTATTTGTCTTTCATTGCCTGATGATTCACCCTTTTGGACTGCCAAAGAAAATGACGGGACGTGGGAAAAACTTGGGAATGATTCCAAAAGAACAGTTTTGGAAAGCCCGGGGCTGGTTCTGGTAAATCATGGAAAAACAGGGACTTCTGAGATTATCCCCGGTAAAGTATATTATGACGATCCCAATTATTCAAAGCTAGCTTACAATACACATTTCCCGTGGGAAGATCACAATCCAAACGGTGGAACTTCAATGGAATACAGTTTCCGCAGCCAGGACCCACGGGATGTAAGAGGCGACGACATCAATTTTTATTTAACCGGCTTGACCGTTCAAAACGATTCAGACAAAAACCAGAAATACACCATTTCGCAAAACATGCTTTTTAACGGTGTTCGGAAAAATGTTCTGTACCGGCAGGCTATCATGCGGCGCCCGCCAAATAACGGGGTTGGATACATTATTGATCTGGCAGAAATAACCATCCCGGGGGGAGTAATTCGGGCAGACCGTTCGCGTCTGGCATTTGAATACGAACTGATACTTGGACATTTTGGACTTCCTCATTTAAACGGGGAAAAAGCCATTGTTAATCAATTCGGAAACGGGACGAAAAAAGTGATAACTGCCTCCATAAAAGGAAGACAGATTGCTTTGATAACCTATAATGGTTGGGACAAGATTGATAACCTGGTTCATAATAACCGAAACGCTGAGGCGGGTACAAGTACTGTCATTTATGCGTACAAAAAGCGGTTGCAAAAGAATCCGCCAATGGAACTGATGATTTCGGCAATGCTGCACAAAACGGACAACAGTGAATGGACAGAGGAAGAATTGTCACCCATTAAAGATATTGAAATCATGGACATTACTTCTGAGTTTTCTCCACTGGGCGCTCAAATTACACTAAGTAACGGCGAAAAATACAAGATCGACTTTAAAGATATTGACGGCAAAAAAACATGCTGATTTTATATATTTATGACGTTTTCATTTAATTAACGATCGATAAAAACAAAGTAATGAACAGAACAAAAAAACTTAGGTTTCCCGTATTGCAGATAATTTTATTTGCTTTGGGAGCTAGCTTTTCAGCTTGCAACTCAAATAAAAACGCAAAAGAAGAAACAAAATCAGTTGCAAAAGATACTATTTCAACATTAACCGACGATGGTGCCTGGTGTTGGTTTTCCGATCCGCGCGCCATTTATTATTCGGAGGATAAAATTGTAACCGGGTGGGTGAAAAAGGATGGTTCGATTGAAACCGCTTCATTAAATATTGAAACAGGTGAAAAAGAATTTGAAAATATAAATCCGAAAATGGAGGTCGACGACCATGACAATCCGGGATTTGCTGTTTTATCCAACGGGAACATCATTACCATGTACGCGTGGCATTCCACAAAAAAAGGTGTAATTTCAAATACAACAACCAACGGTTCCGATGTTCATTCATTTGACGAAAACGTTGTTTTTAAACCTGTAACTGACGAGCTCCTTGAGAATTTTCCCCGTGAGACATACACCTACGCCAACCCGTATGTTTTAAAAGCTGAAGACAGTAATCTGTTTTCATTTGGCCGGTGGATAGGTTACAAACCCAACCTTATAATTTCAGGCGACAATGGAAAAACCTGGGATCAGCAATATGTGGTTGTAAGCAACGAACCGTTTGACCCCAATAACCGTCCGTACGCGAAATATTATTCCAATGGCGATTCAAAAATTCATATGATTTACACCAACGGGCATCCCCGGAATGAAGAATTTAATTCTGTTTATTACTGTTATTACGAAAACGGGGCATTTTGGAAAGCCGACGGAACAAAAATCTGTACCCTTTCTGAGCTTCCCTTTGACGTTGAAGACGGCTCTCTTGTTTACCAGGCAAGCACCGAAACCGGTCGGGCATGGATTGCTGATGTCGTTGAAAAAAATGGAGTACCATACATCTTATATTCGCGCCATCCGGAAGAAACAGACCACCGGTACCATTATGCATGGTACAATTCGGGTTCACAAAATTGGGAAGATGTTGAACTTTGTAAAGCCGGAAAATGGTTTCCGCAAACACAGGAAGGAGAGGTTGAACGTGAACCTCACTACATGGGAAATATGACATTTAACCCTCAAAATCCAAATGATGTCTACCTGTCGCGGGAAGTAAACGATATTTTTGAAATTGAAAAGTACAGCACCAATGACCAGGGAAAAACATGGGATATTACTCCGATTACCAAAAACTCAGAGTACGACAATGTTCGGCCTTATGTGCCGCGCTATCTGCCTGAGAGTGCAAAAACTGTAGTTTTGTGGATGGAAAACAAAAAATACATCCATTACACAAATTACGATACCAGTATAAAATATACGATAGAAGATTAAACCGACTTCCAACAATTTAAAGCTCAATCCACAGAAGAAAACATACAATTGACAACAAAATGAAATAAAATTGTACTTTTGTGTGTACGTACACGGAAACTACTTAAAATTCTATTCACAATGAAAAAATTACCGATAATTGCACTTGCTGCCGCATTTCTTTCGGCATGTTCAGGTGGCAATAAATCAACAGAAACCGAAGAAGTAAAACCCATGTTTACAGGAGCAAAAGGAGAAGTTAAAATTATGACGCTGGATCCGGGACATTTCCATGCAGCGCTGGTTCAGAAAAACATGTATGAGCAAGTTGATCCAACTGTTTATGTGTATGCACCTGACGGACCCGATGTTCAGGGACACCTGGCTTTGATAAACAGTTACAACACTCGTGCAGAGAATCCGACTGCCTGGGAGGAAAAAGTATATACCGGAGCTGACTTTCTGGAAAAAATGCTGGAAGAAAAACCAGGGAATGTTATGGTAACAGCGGGGAACAACGCAAAAAAAACAGAATACATTTTAAAAACCATTGAAGCAGGAATTAATGTTCTGGCAGATAAACCAATGATTATTTCCCCTGAGGAATTCCCAACCCTGGAGAGGGCGTTCAAAGTTGCCGAAGAAAAAGGTGTTCTTTTATACGATATAATGACTGAACGTCATGAAATAACGACCATGCTGCAACGCGAACTTGCACATATTCCTGAGGTTTTTGGAACATTACAAAGCGGAACTGAAGAAGAACCGGCAATAACAAAAGAAAGTGTTCATCACTTTTTTAAATATGTTTCAGGAAGTGCATTAAAACGTCCGGCCTGGTTTTTCGATACAAAACAACAGGGCGAAGGAATCGTTGACGTAACGACACACCTCGTTGACCTCATCCAGTGGGAAGCTTTTCCGGAAGTAATTTTGAGTAAATCGGATGTAAATGTATTGTCTGCAAAACGATGGACCACAGACCTCACACCCGAAATGTTTGAAAAAGTTACCAAATTAACAGAATATCCCGATTATCTGCAAAAAGATGTTGAAGACGGTGTATTAAAGGTTTACAGCAATGGAGAGATAAACTATACTTTAAAGGGCATCCACGCCAAAGCCTCTGTAATCTGGAATTTCCAGGCACCTGAAGGCGCCGGAGACACACACTATTCGATTATGCGTGGAACAAAGTGTAACCTGATTATCAAACAGGGAGAAGAAGAAGGCTACAAACCTCAACTTTATATTGAAGCAAGTCCGGATGTTGACATCAAAGAATTTGCCGGTTATTTGTACAATGCGGTACAGGGATTAACATCAAATTATTCCGGCATTGAGTTGGAAAAACTTACCGACACAACTTGGAAATTAAATATTCCTGCCAAATTCAAAGTGGGCCACGAAGCACATTTTGGCCAGGTTACTGAAAAATATTTGCAGTATCTTATTGACGGGAAATTACCGGAATGGGAAGTACCCAATATGATTGTAAAATATTATACGACTACTGAAGGTTTAAAAGCCGCAAGGTAAGGGCCTCCCCTAACCCCTCCGAAGGAGGGGGATTTAAAAACAGTGGTGTTGTTCACAAAAAATATTAAGGAAAAGCTGTTCGGAATCGGGCAGCTTTTTTAATTTGCCGGCGATCCTGTTTTCCGAAGTGGCTCATAATTTGCAACTTCATAGCCAACCAGAAAAACAAAATCGGCTACCCGTTTCATCTTATCAAAATTAATTTTTGAAACTTCATCGGTTGGCTTATGATAATCGGCATGATAACCGGTTGCCACATTCAAAATCGGCACATCGTTTTTATGAAAATGATAATGATCACTGCTTCGAAGAAATTGTGCGGGCAAGGAATTATCCGGCACCAGGTGCAAACTATAACAAACGGAGTCACTAATCTGCTTCAATTCCGGCCACACATCGTTAGTAAGTGTAAACAGACCATCAAAATCCTTCACCATTTTGGGTGAACGCCTCCAAACCGAATCCCTTGGCTCATAAACTCTTCCAACCATATCAAGATTAATACAGGCCGTTGTTTTTTCCATCGGCACAAGCGGATTTCCGGAATAAAAACCAGAACCAAACAAGCCAATCTCTTCACTGGTCACCCACAAAAACAAGAGGCTTCGTTTAGGTTTTACTTTTGTTGAAGAAAAAGCTTCTGCCAATTCAAGCAAAACGGTTGTCCCCGACCCGTTATCATCGGCACCGTTATACACATCCCCATCTTCGCTGACTCCCAAATGATCGTAGTGAGCCATATAAACTACAAACTCATCCTTCAAAAAAGGATCGCTTCCTTCCACCATTCCCAGAATATTTCGTGAATGAAAAGTCTGAATCTCTCTTTGAATATGAATTTCAATCTCATCATTTTCCGGCTCCAACAAATTTGCTTTATTTTCTTTTACAATTGTTTCCAGATACTTTTTGTAGCTGTTTTTTCCTCCCAACAAAAAATCGGCAAATTCGGGAGTGGTAATAAAATACTTTTCTCCTTCGTTTTGATTTTCGGTTTTTAACGTAAAATTATTTCTATTCATCCATTTCTCAAGCTGCGCA
This sequence comes from Maribellus comscasis, assembly GCF_009762775.1. GTDB lineage: Bacteria > Bacteroidota > Bacteroidia > Bacteroidales > Prolixibacteraceae > Draconibacterium > Draconibacterium comscasis. The sequence continues at coordinate 2,006,579 of NZ_CP046401.1, forward strand.
AAGATCTTATCTTTTTTATCATTGGGGTTGGTAATAAGAACAACTGCCTCCGCCCCTTTTTCAAAAGCTAACCGTCTTTTTTTATGTTCACAACGATCGCTCCACTGAAAATTTTTGTCTTCCTGAAAGGATTCCATATCCCCGGAGGAAAGCAAAACCACTTTCCCTTTTACATCCAGTCCCTCGTAATCGTCATAGCCCGCCGATTCATCTTCTTTCCCAAATCCGGCAAAAACCACTTTACCTTTAAAATCCAGATTTAATAGCTGTTTATCCAAACAAATAGCAGGCGACTTTAGGCTCTTTTTCTTTTTGGGATGTTCAGCTTTTAAATAGGTATGTGAATTATCTGGATGAATAGAAAAAATATCAACCGTTTGCGTGTAACTATCATTCAGCGGCTGTAGTCCGTTTTCTTTTGCATTTCTTTCTATATATTCAGCTGCTTTTTCCAAACCATCGCCGACTCCAAGCTTTCTACCCTGCAATTCGTCTGAAGAAATAAAAGTCAAATGTTGTTTTAAATCATCCTGAACAATTGATTTTAACGCTTGTTCCTGAGAAAAGGTTAAAGTGGAGATTAAAAGAAAGAAAAGCGGCAGGCAAAGCCTTTTATTATTATGCATAAAAATTTCTGAAATTGTTCAAACAGCGTTAAATTTACCAATAAAGGCTGAAAGTTCAAATCGAACCATTTAAATGAACTAAATTATTGATTCCAAAAAATTAAGATTTTCTTATGAAAAAGAGACAGGTTTTATCAAAACTCGCTTTGTTAATTGCTGCAATTTTATTGATTCCTTCGTGCGCAGTAAATCCGGTAACCGGAAAGAAACAGCTTATGCTAATGACTGAAGAACAAGAAATTGAGCTGGGAGCTCAATACGACCCGACGGTTATTGCTACATTTGGCTTATATGAGAATCCGGATTTGCAGACTTTTATAGAAAAGAAAGGTACTGAACTCGCAAAAATCTCGCATCGCCCAAACCTGGAATATCATTTTAGAATTTTGGATTCGCCTGTAATAAATGCATTTGCTGTTCCGGGAGGATATATCTACATGACCCGGGGAATTCTGGCCCACTTCAATAATGAAGCAGAATTGATCGGTGTATTGGGGCACGAAATGGGCCATATTACAGCGCGTCACACAGCCAGCCAGCAAAGTAAACAGCAGCTGGGTCAATTGCTTCTGGTGGGCGGAATGATCGTTTCTGAAGATTTTCGACAGTTTGCTGACTATGCCATGCAGGGGATGCAACTTTTGTTCCTGAAATTTAGCCGGGATAATGAACGACAATCGGATAAACTGGGAGTTGAGTATTCAACCAAAATAGGCTACGATGCACATAAAATGGCCGATTTCTTTCATGTCCTTGACAAGATGCAAATGGAGAGTGAGAGTGGCGGTATTCCAACCTTTTATTCCACCCACCCCGATCCGGGAGACAGGTACAACGATGTAAACCAAAGAGCAACATCATGGCAGGACAGCCTCAACTCGAACAACTGGACAGTAAATGAAGACAACTATTTACGTATGATAGACGGAATAGTTTACGGAGAAGATCCGCGACAGGGTTATGTTGAGTCCGGTATCTTTTACCATCCCGAAATGAAATTCAAATTTCCGGTTCCTTCCGGCTGGCAACTGGAAAACTCTCCTTTACAGGTTCAAATGGCTCCAAGCGATGGCAAAGCTGCCGTAATATTCACCCTTGCCAAACAAAAAACAGCTGCCGAGGCGGCACAAACAGTAGTTCAGGAATTAAATTTAACGACGCTGGAGAGCAGGAATGTAACCGTAAATGGCTTGCCCACAGTTGTTATTTCATCACAACAAGTATCACAAAACGAGCAAACAGGAGCGGAGCAAACAATTAAAGTTTTGTCCTATTTTATCGAATATAGTGGTTCGGTTTATGTATTTCACGGGGTTTCGTCGGGTGAAAATTTTAGCAACTATCTGCAAACTTTTGAACTTACCATGTCAAACTTCAACCGCCTTACCGAAGCTTCAAAACTAAATGTAAAACCGAAACGGATAAAAATCCAGTCGGTGAGAAATTCAGGCACCTTGGCAGATGCCCTCAAGGCCTTTGGCGTTTCGCAAAACCAAATGAATGAACTGGCTTTGCTAAACAACATGGAACTTACAGAACAGGTTTCACGTGGGAAACTGATAAAACTGATTGGAGATTAAAAACATGTAATAAAAACCACTGTAAATATTTCGAAGGCCACTGTGGATTTGTTTCAGATAAGCAGCCCCTAAAATACACGCAGGGTGACGATATACAAAAATGCCCGGGGCCCTTGATTTTTTTATGGTTCCATTCCCATCGCCCGGATATATGCTTCGTTTTTGGCAGAGTTTGAAAATTTGCAGTTCTCAAGAAATTCGAGCATCGCTTTTTTTACCGCTTCCTGGTCAGGGCGTGCTTTCCTGATTTCGGAATAACTTCCCCGCGAACTTTCTGTAAAATTTATAACCAACTGCCAGTTTTCGGGAGTTGGGATAGTAACCATACAACGCGGGCTTCCCATTTTTTTATAAGGCCAGTAATGGTATCCAATATTATTTTTTATCATCAGACGTGTCCAGGCCGAAATCCATTCGTTGGTATTTTCACCTGTTTCTCCCATATAAATTGGCAAATTCACTGAATCCCTGAAATCAACAAAATCCTGAATATTGGCCTGTAAAGTATCGGTCCAGTAGCGGTGGCAAGTGTACATCAGCTTATCATCAAACTTTGAATCGGTAAACACTGAAAAGTTGCTGTTCCACTGAGCGCCACCCAACAAAACAATATGGTTTGTATCGACCTCCCGAATAGCCTTGACTGCTTTTATATACAAAGGTTCGAGCTTCGAATTCAGCATCGCCTCATCTTCCTTAAAATAAGTTGCAATGGGTTCATTGAGCAAATCATAGCCCAAAATTACCGGTTCATCTTTATAATGTTCTGCAATTCTTTTCCAGATATCCACAAACAATTCCTGGCTTTTTTCGCTCACCAACAGCCATGGATAACCGTAACTGTCATCAATGTTATCGCCTGTTTGTCCGCCTGGTGCATCGTGCATATCCAAAATCAGGTACAATTCTGATTCACGGCACCATTCAATCAAACTGTCGATTCTTTGAAATCCATCCTGATTGACAGTTAATCCCATATAATCCTCATCTGTAAAAAGTTTGTAGTGAAACGGAATCCGTATAGAATTTACGCCTGTACTTTTTATGTACTGAATATCTTCACGTGAAATGTAATTGTCTTTAAACTGTTTCCAGAATTCATCTGTAAAATCGGGCCCAACCATTTCGCGAAACGCCTGGTCAATTAATCTCGCCGAACCGGCTTTACTAAAACGAAACATATAACCTTCGGGATTTAGCCAGTTCCCGAGGTTTATTCCCTGAATAAAAAATTTGCGGCCATCGGGAGCAACTAAATCAGGTCCGTTGATGGTAATAAACTTTGGTTTTTCTTCGGTTTTTTGTTCAGGTTGTTCACATGAGCTTAAAAACACAAACAAGCCGACAACAGCAAGTGCAAAGGCAATTTGTTTTTTCATTTTAGTTCGTTTGTTACAGTCAAATGCGAAGATAAGGAAAGAAAGGGAACTATATAAAAGACTAAAAAAAACTTACAAAAAAGTGGAACTCTCCCGGGCGCAAAACTCAAGTAACCGGAAAGCCTCAACCTTGTTCCTTTCTATTTTTACTGATTTTCAAAAAAAATAAACGCATAAAAAAGCTCCACAATGTTTTGTGAAGCTTTTTTATTGAGCGAGAAACGAGACTCGAACTCGCGACCCCGACCTTGGCAAGGTCGTGCTCTACCAACTGAGCTATTCTCGCAATGGTACCCGAGGCGGGACTTGAACCCGCACGATCATAATGATCATTGGATTTTAAGTCCAACGTGTCTACCAATTCCACCACCCGGGCATCCTTGAATATCGTGATGAGCGAGAAACGGGACTCGAACCCGCGACCCCGACCTTGGCAAGGTCGTGCTCTACCAACTGAGCTATTCTCGCGTATTTAACAGAACGTTTCTTTTAAAGCGATGCAAATATATGGGTAATTTTTTTCCCTGCAAAATATTGAAAAAAAAAGGTAAGTTTTATTTCAAACCTGTTAGCTTTTTTATCTCGTTTAATTTATTTAAAGCTTCAATTGGTGTTAAGTTATTCACATCGAGATAGGCGATCTCATCACGGATTTGTTTCAATACCGGATCATCCAACTGAAAAAAGCTCAACTGCATTCCCTCGCGGTTTCCACCAATTTCTTCCAAAGGTTTTGAAAGATTTTCCGTCTCCTTCCCACCTTCGAGTTTTTTGAGTATCTGTTCGGCTCTTTTTATCACCGATTTTGGCATTCCGGCCATTCCTGCAACGTGAATCCCAAAACTATGGTTACTTCCTCCGCGAACCAGTTTCCGTAAAAAAATTACCTTATTTCCAACTTCTTTTATGGAAACATTAAAATTTTTCACACGTGGGAAAGCGCCCTCCATTTCGTTTAGCTCGTGATAATGAGTTGCAAATAAGGTTTTTGCTTTCGCCTTCGGATGCTCATGCAAATGTTCCACAATCGACCAGGCAATGGAAATCCCGTCGTAAGTAGATGTTCCGCGCCCCAGTTCATCAAAAAGAATCAAACTTCTGTCGGATACATTATTCAGAATACTGGCCGCTTCGTTCATTTCCACCATAAACGTAGATTCGCCAAGTGATATATTATCAGACGCTCCCACCCTCGTAAAAATCTTATCAACAAAACCAATTTTGGCCGACTCTGCCGGAACAAAACTTCCCATTTGAGCCAATAAAACAATCAGAGCTGTTTGCCGCAGCAGTGCCGATTTACCTGCCATATTGGGTCCGGTAATAATAATAATCTGTTGGTCATCCTGATCCAAAAAAACATCATTTGAAATGTAGGATTCCCCGATGGGAAGCTGCTGTTCAATTACCGGGTGTCGCCCATTCTTAATGTCAATTGTATTTGAATCATTTACCTCAGGTCTGAAATATCCGTAGCTGGTTGAACAACCGGCAAATGACAACAAACAATCAATCCTCGCCAAAATATTCGAATTCAGCTGAATGGCAGAAATATAATCGGCCAAAGCAAAAACAATTTCGTTAAAAATCTGAGTTTCCAGCACCTGAATCTTCTCTTCAGCTCCCAATATTTTTGCTTCGTATTCTTTTAATTCTTCCGTAATGTAACGTTCTGCGCTTACCAAAGTCTGTTTGCGAATCCAGTCTTCCGGCACCTTATCTTTATGTGTATTCCGAACTTCGATATAATATCCAAAAACATTGTTGTAACTTATTTTCAACGAAGGAATTCCATACGTTTCACTTTCCCGTTTCTGAATTTTTGCGAGATAATCTTTCCCGGAATAGGCAATATCGCGAAGTTCATCCAGTTCCTGTGAAACGCCTTCGGCAATTACTTTTCCTTTATTGATTGCAGTTGGCGGATCGGGTAAAATTTCTTTGTGGATTTTTTCCCGGATACCGTCACAGGGATTTAATTGTTCGGCAAACCGTTGTAAGGTTGTATTGTCTGCATCGGCACACCATTCTTTTATTGGCAAAATAGCATTTAAAGCATTTTTTACCTGAACCATTTCACGTGGATTAATTCTGCCCACCGCTACTTTTGAAACCAAACGCTCAAGGTCGCCAATCTGACGCAGATGTTCCTCAAGGTTCTCGCGGATTTGAGGATTTTTCAGAAAAAACTCAACCACATTCAGGCGATCATTGATCGGCTCTACGTCTTTTAACGGAAGCGCCAACCAGCGTTTTAACAAACGTGAGCCCATGGGCGAAATGGTTTTATCAATCACCTGGATCAATGATTTCCCACTATCGTGCAATGGCGAAAAAAGTTCAAGATTCCGGATGGTAAACCGATCGAGCCAAACATAGTGTTCTTCCTCAATCCGGCTCAGGCTGGTGATATGTTTTAACCGGCTGTGTTGAGTAATATCGAGATAATGCAAAATTGCTCCGGAAGCGATAACTGCCAACGACATGCCTTGCACACCATAACCTTTTAGTGAAGCAGTTTCAAAATGCCGAAGTAAACGATCGTTGGCTGATTCATCGGTATAAACCCAATCGTCGAGATTAAAAGTATAAAACTTATTGCCAAAAATGTCAGAAAATTCTTTTCCTCTTCCACGTTGAAAAAGTACTTCTTTCGGCTGAAAAGAATTCAGCAATTTATCGATATATTCATAATTCCCCTGTGCAGTTAAAAACTCTCCGGTTGAAATATCAAGAAAAGCGACTCCAGCCAACTTTTTGTCAAAATGAACAGAGGCTAAAAAATTATTTTCACGGTTTTCAAGAATATTGTCATTAATAGAAACTCCGGGAGTTACGAGTTCAGTAATCCCGCGCTTAACAATTTTCTTGGTCAACTTCGGGTCTTCAAGTTGTTCACAAATAGCAACCCGCTGCCCTGCACGTACCAATTTGGGTAAATAGGTGTCGAGTGCATGATGCGGAAAGCCGGCCAATTCAACATAACTTGCTGCCCCGTTTGCCCTGCGGGTAAGTGTAATCCCGACAATCTCTGCTGTTTTTATCGCATCCTCTCCGAATGTTTCATAAAAATCACCGACCCTGAACAGTAAAATGGCATCAGGATGTTTGTCTTTAATGGCATAGTACTGCTTCATTAAAGGCGTCTCAACATATTTTTTTGAACCTGTCAAATCAGTTTTATCTTATGAAAAACAAAGATACAAGTTTAGCTACAGGAAGGAAACTGCTCAGGATTTTGTTCACAGATTTTTTTCAACAATCAGATTAAGTTAACCGCCCAAAAGTTTTACCCCGCAAAATGAACAAAGTGTTCAAAACAGCCCGCACCAAAACAATCAAAATTAAAAGGTAAAAGACTACATGAAATTCCTGGGGTGCCAGAGAACTTAAAAGCAAAAAAAGTAACAACCACACTGAAACGACAACAAAGTAATACCGTGTTACTGTCCTCCACTTTTTTACTTTCCAAATAAAAACAAAAACAAAATTTACCGGAATTGCCCACAAAAGATTATAATTGGGGTGCATAGCGGGATGTTCCGAATACAAAACAAACCACAACATAACAACTCCCATAAAACCGTTAATCCCAAAAACCAGGTAATCTGTCAAATAGTTTATCTTCTTTTTTCGCCATTGCCGAACAGACACATAGATAACGAGCAGCAGCAAAATGCCAAAAACTACAAAGGGACTAACTATTTTCAAACTTTTAAATGTTGATTCAGGTGCCTGGTAAATTACATCGGTGGCTCCTACCAAAGTTTTTGTTTCGTTTCCGGTTGTTATTGTTGAATGGGCAAAATGGTCCATAAGATAATCGGGTAAAAACATTTCTTCAAAAGCCGAAGCATCTTTATCGGAAGGAGCGACAACAATCAGATCGATTCCAAAATTTAACCACAACAATTTGGAGTGATATTCCTTTATTAAATCCCTGAATGTTTTTTGATTTTCAGTCTTCTCCGGAAAATTAACTTTTCCATCAGACTGTTCCTGAATCACGTCGCGAACCCGGGTGGCGCAATTGTCAAAAAGAAAATTGTATCGATAGACCCTATTTTCCGGTTTGGCATTCCAAAGTAAAAAATCAAAAACTTTTTGTTTTTCATGTTGTGTGAGATTTAACACCTGTTCGTAAATGCTTCTTTTAGCGGCGATATAATCCTCAACAAAATCAGAAAACCCGTAAGCTCCAAGCAAGTAATCAGTTTGCCCGCTGGCAAAACGGTAAAGAAAGTTGGGAGAACTAAAATCAAAAATCCCGTAATTAAAAACCACATCATAATTGTACGACTCATCCTTTACACGAATAGCTGAATGCCCGTAAACGGAATAGGCTTCATCCCCGGGGCTGCAGGTTAAAACACTTATCTCGGACTGCCTGCTAAGTACAAATGCCCGGGTTTCTTTATTTTGAAGTAAAAAGGCCAGAATCAATAAAAGTGTCAGGTGCTGAATTCTCATCGACATAAAATTTCCTTTGAATAAATTTCTTTTAAAGGAACAAAAAAAAGCAGAATCCGAATGGAATTCCGCGCCTGAAACATTTGTTTTTTTACGTTTGTTTATTCACCTTTTTATCTTCCGACCGATAAAAACACAACAAAAATTAGTGCCACGCACCTATAATTGCCCCCATCAGCACATAAATTACCAAATAATAACCAACATTAATAAGAAACAGTCCAAAAGGTTTTCGTTCATAAAGCACATCGTTTAACCGGCTGGTACCAATCCAGAAAATCGCAATTATAAAACCGGCAAAAATACCAAATGACATGTTGGATTCAGCCCCAATAAATATAGCTATGGCAAAAGCCGCCAGAACTGTTGCCACATAATTGATAATCATAATCAGAGGCATTGACATTCCTCCTCCTTCTTTGAGTTGTTCTTCGGTAAAACCATTCAGTTTCATCCACTGTTTTCCAAAAAGCGGGCCGTACCACAACCAGCCAATAACAAATGCACTTAAAGCCGAAACCAAAACAGCTAAAAAATTAACGCCTGCAAAAATTTCTTCAAAATTCATAAGTTAAAATTTTAATTTAGACTACATTAATTTACGATATTTAAATCTTTTTTCAATCTTTGCACTGGATTATTTAAAAAGAGGGGAAAGAAAACAATGAGTTGCAATGGATGTTCACTTAATAATTCGGCCGGTTCTCAAACAACGGATGTTTTTGACTGGATTAACGATTTACCCGATACAACAGACCAATCAAACATAGTTGAAGTAAAATTCAAATCAACCCGCAGAGAGTTTTTTGAAAACAACAGTCGTATTTCTCTAAAACGCGGCGACAAGGTTGTTGTTGCAACTTCTCCGGGGCACGATGTGGGAGAAGTTCAGTTAACAGGGTATTTGGCCGAAAAACAATTTACAAGAAAAATCAGAAATCCTGAAAGATATACTTTAAATACAATTTACCGCAAGGCTACCGAACTCGACCTGGACAAACTGATTAAAGCGAGGCTTCGTGAAAAGCCTACGATGATCCGTGCCCGTCAGATTGCTGCAGATTTAGGTCTTGAAATGAAAATCGGTGATGTTGAATTCAGGGGCGACAACAATAAAGCCATATTTTATTACATTGCTGAAGGACGTGTAGATTTCAGGGAATTGATTAAAAAATATGCACAGGAGTTCCGCATTAAAATTGAGATGAAACAGATTGGTGCCCGGCAGGAAGCCGGACTGGTTGGGGGAATTGGCTCGTGCGGAAGAGAGTTGTGTTGCTCGAGTTGGAGAACTGATTTTAAAAGCATTTCTTCGGAGGCAGTTACCAAACAGGGCTTGTCCCCGTCAGCACAAAAAATGGCTGGTGCCTGCGGAAAATTAAAATGTTGCCTTTTATACGAACTCGACGCCTATATGGAAGCAAGAAACGATTTCCCAAAAGAATTACTCGATCTGGAGACTTCCAAGGGGCTCGCAAAACCCATAAAAACTGACTTTTTGAAAAAAGAAATCTGGTATTCTCTTGCAGAAGGCTTACCTGGTAACTCTTTCAAACTTTCAGTAAAAGAGGTAAAAAGTATTATTCAAAAGAACAAGAGAGGAATACAGCCGGAGGTTTCGGTATACTTAAACAGTGGAGAGAAAGATGTAAAAATGGAAGTCAGCCTAGATGACAGGCTTGACAGATTTGACAAAAAAAACAGGAACAGAAATAAAAAACGTAAAAATTACAGAAAAAAGAAAGTTCGTCAGCGTTAGGAACTAAAGATAAAATAATCAGTTATTTCTCAATTTGAGCAATTATCTTTTCTTTCAATGTTTTCAGGGAAATGGGCTTGGCCACATAGTCGTCGCAACCGGCCTCGAAAGCTTTTTCTTTGTCCCCCTTCATTGCATAAGCCGTCTGAATAATAATGGGGATATGAGGAAACTTGTGTTTTAATATTTTTGTGGCTTCGTATCCATTTAGCTCAGGCAGCTGAACATCCATTAAAATCAGATCTGCACCATTCTCTTCAATAAAAGAGATGCCATCTTTTGCATTATTAAAATTTTTGTGTGAAAAACCAAGCATATCAATCGCAATATCGATATACTCAGCACTTGCAGGATTATCTTCTATTGATATAATTCTTTTCATCTTAAAGGCATATTTTTTATTTTTTAAATTTTAAATAGAATATACTACTTCCCCCTTTCTTTGACTCAAACTCGACACCTCCGCCCAACTTTTCCATTATTGCATTACTAATAGTCAGACCAAGTCCCGAGCCTTCATATTTCCTTGAATCTCCTTCTTCTCCCTGCCTAAAGGCTTCAAAAATTATTTTCGATTTATTCTCTTCAATTCCAATCCCGGAGTCCTCAACAAACAAGGTCACAGTTTCATCATCAAAATTAAAATATCCAAATTTAATAAATCCTTTTTCGGTAAACTTAAATGCGTTCTCAATTATATTATTTAAGGCTTGTTTTACTCTTAATCTATCTGATTTTACAACAAAATTTTCAATTTTTAAAGATTTCAAACTGAATTCAATATCCGTCAATTTACTTTTATACGATTCTCTGTATGAATTATACAGTTCTTCAAGAACATCACCTAAATCAAATTCAGAAATTTCAAATTTTAGCTGATTGGATTGAAGCATAGACATATCGATAATATCTTCAATCACCTTTGTTAATCTCCGACCGGAGGCCTCTACAATTTCGCCATAATATTTCAATCTCCCGGCGTCGGCAGTCCCCGAACAAATAAGATTTGAAAATCCCAGTATTCCGTTTAAAGGAGTACGTATCTCGTGACTTAAATTGGTTAAGAAATTGCTCTTTAGCCGATTACTTTCCTCCGCCTTCTCTTTGGCTATCTTAAGGTCTTCTATAATCTGTTTCTTTTCGGTAATATCTTCCTTAATAGCTACAAAATGTATTATTTTTTCTTTATCGTCAAAAACCGGTGCAATAACAGCGTTTTCCCAAAAATAAGTACCATCTTTTTTCTTATTATGAAATTCGCCATACCAGGTTTTCCCGGAACAAATAGAATTCCACAATTCTTTATAATGGGAAGGTTCAGTAAAGCCCGATTTCAAGAATCCCGGATCTTTCCCAATAACTTCTTCTGATTTATAGCCTGTTGCGTTTGTGAAGCCGGGGTTTACATATTCTATTTCTCCGTTTGTTCCGGTAATCATAACTGACAAAGGTGTTTGATATATAATGTACTGGAACAAATCCAATTTCTTCTGATTTTCTTTTAATTCAGTAATATCGCGCCCTATACCAACCAGACCAATTATTTTGTCGTTATCATTTTTTAAAGGAAACTTAGATGTTAAAATAATCCGGTTTTTATCTCCCGACGGAAGAAGCTCTTCCCTGTTTATGATGGTTTCTCCTTTCTCTATCACTCTCCGGTCATCTTCAGTATAAATATCCGCAATTTCTTTGGGATAAATATCATAATCCGATTTCCCGATAATTTCACTGATATCGTCCACACCGCAGTGTATTGCATCTCCTTTGTTTGCAATCAACTTACGATACTGAGTGTCTTTCATATAAATTGCATCAGGAATATTGTCAATTACGGTGCGAAGAAGTTTATTTGTAGTGTTTAATTCCTCTTCCGCATTTTTGCTTTCGGTTATATCCTGAATCGTCCCCTGTATTATTTGTCCTTTACTTTTTTGATTGTCGGTTTTCTCCGGCTGACATATTATTTCTGCCCATTTCGTTTTATTTCCGGGTAATATTATCCTAACCTGTAATTCTGACGCTTTATTATTTACCAAAGCCCGGGTTACGGCAGCGCCCAACTCTTTTATATCTTTTTCCGATAGGTACTTTGAAACTTCAATTGGCTTGATAACCCCTAAAGATGGCTCTCTTTCCAGGATCTCAAAAATTTGTTCAGACCATTGTATTTCTTCAGTTTTTCTGTTGTATTTCCAGTTTCCAATCTTGGCATATTTTTGAGCCATTCTTAAATCTTCCAAACTCTCTTTCAAATCAATTTCAGACTGTACCCTTTTTGAAATATCAGTAAAAGTAATAGCAAAATAATTTTTCTTTGGTGAATAAGCTGATACCTCAAAATATTTACCGGTGAGTGAACCGTATTCCGAGAAATTATCTGGTTTACCGGTAAGTGCAACTCTACCGTATCTTTCTATCCAGAATTTTTCGGTATTTGGTAAAATATCCAAAACACGTCTGTTTAAAATTTCCTGACGTTTTAGTCCGATAATCTCTTCAAACTTGCTGTTAACATCCAGAAAAATATAGTCAATTGGTTTTCCGCTTTTATCTGTAATGATTTTGTGATAAGCAAAACCACTGTTCATATTTTTGAACAAATGTTTCAAATTATTTTCGCTTTCGCCCAGCGCTTTTTGTGCTTCCTCTGCTTCTGTAATGTCGTGTATTACACCAAAAACCATTCGTTTGTCTTCCCGGTATTCAGCAATCGAGTGAATCCGGCGTATTTTACTGTCAGTCGGGCGTTTTATCTCAAATTTTATATTGTAGGGTTTAGCTAAATTTATTAAATCTTTTAGCGCCTTATTCAACTCTTTTCTATATTTCTTTAATGGAAAGTTTTGCGCTTCTTCAAGTGAAAACTGATTGGATCGAGCTCCATAAATTTTAACAGCGCCATCAGAAGCAATCATTATTTTATCATCAACACTGAACTCCCAACTTCCAAAATCAGCCAGCCTTTCTGCTCTGTTTAAGCGTTTGGTGTTTATTTTTAGTTCTTTTTTTGTTAAAAACTCATCGGTTACGTTTTTTACGCTAACCACCAAATGCTTCTTGTCCAGAGGCGAAAATTCAGCACTGTAAAATTCTTTATTGTTACTGTTTCCCTTCTCAATAATACACCCCGACTTCCCGGTCTCAAGGGCTTTGTAGCAAACACAGGTTTCAGGCTTTTCGCAAGCATTATCGTTGAAACACAAATACTCACAACAAATGCTTTTATTTACCGCAACATTCGGATCGTTCGATTGTATTATCTTCTTCGAATCATAATTAATCACGTAATACGTTACAGGCAATGCTTTTAGTATTTCACCAGCACTTGTTTTATCTTTCATTATCAACGATTAAAGTTATTTACAAGTGCACTCCCCAAACATGCTTAAAACATTATATTTCTAAATATTTTCTTTTAAAACTGACAGATGCCTGCTACTGTGGCATTATCATTAGTTAGTGGTTTTATCATAACGTGTTTAAAAAGCGCTTGTATCAAAGGCTGAAAATAGTCTTTATTTACTTCTTTTACAAATAAGCTTTTAATCAAAATAAGTTGAAGATATTGACCATTTTATTATGCAATAATAGTAAACTATTGCACGACTAAAGGTACTCACTTTTTCGGATGGATTGAACCGGGATTTGTGCAGAGTTTTATTTTTTGCGAACAATTGTCATACCATCACGCAGAGGTAGAATTACCTGTTCAACTCTGTCATCATTTTTCAGCAAAGTATTAAACTGAATAATTCCTTTTGTTTGCCTGTCATCGGCAGCAGGTTGTTTTTCCAATACTTTTCCGTTCCACAAAGTATTGTCAGCAATGATATAACCTCCCGGTTTTACCTTGTTAAAAACCGATTGATAATATTCGACATATTCACGTTTGTCCGCATCCATAAAAACAAGGTCGAAGCTATCGTTCAGAGTTGGAATAATTTCCAACGCAACGCCTATCCTTTGTTCCACTTTGTTTTCGATACCGGCTTTGGCAAAATATTGTGCTGCAAACGCCTCCAGCTCATCGTCAATTTCAATAGTTATTAGTTTTCCTCCTTCACTTAGTCCTTTTGCCAGACAAATAGCCGAGTAACCGGTAAATGTTCCCAGTTCCAGAATCCTATCGGGTTGTATCATTTTTGAAAGCATGGTTAAAACCTGCCCCTGTAAATGCCCCGAGATCATTCTTGCACCAAGCACTTTGAGATGCGTCTCCCGGTCAAGTTCTTTTAAAACTTCCTCTTCCGGTTCAATATGTGCCAAAATGTATTTGTCAATTTCCTTTAAACGATTCATAATTATTGATAAACAAGTCGGCTCAAACACTTTTCATCCAGTACAACGTTGGCAACTTCCATTAGTTCTTCCGCCGTTATCGATTCTATTTTGTCGAAAATAACCCGTAACGGGTCTACTTTATTGTATAAAAGATAACTTTTACCGATGGTCAGCATCAGGTCTTCCCGGCTTTCAGTTGAAATCGCAATTTGCCCGACTAGTTGTTTTTTTGCTTTACTTAACTGAACCGCACCAAGCTTTTTATCGCGTAAAAGTTTAAATTCCTTTAAAACAAGTTTATAAGCTTTCTCAAAATTATCCCTGTCGGTTCCAAAATACACATTGAATAGTCCGGTATCGGAGTAGGCGGTGTAATTTGATTCAATATTATATGCCATTCCTTTTCGTTCGCGAAGAGCGAGATTCAACCTCGAATTCATCGACTGACCTCCAAGCAGGTTGTTCAAAAGAACCATCACATTACGTTTTGGATGAGTGATATCAAATGCAATGTTCCCAACAACACAGTGAGTTTGAAATGTATCTTTTTCGAGAAATCTTTCAACCGGGACATACAACTCAAAGCGCTCCCTTTTCTTTTCCCTTTTCTTTTCCCCGACTTCACCAAAATATTTTTCTACAACTTTTATAAGCTTTTCAAAATCGATTTTACCAACCGAACTTATCACCATTTGGTTTGTATGGTAGTTGTTTTCAATAAACTGCAAAATCGCTTTTCTATTGAATTTATTGATATTTTCTGTTGTTCCCAGAATATTTCGTGCAATTGGGTGGCCATCGAAAACCAACTCTTCAAATTCATCAAAAATTAACTCCGAAGGGGAATCTTTGTATGAATTAATCTCTTCTGCTATCACTTCCTTTTCCCTGTTCAGTTCTTTTTCTGGATATGTACTATTAAACAAGATATCCGCGAGCAACTCGGCTGCCCTCTCATAAAACTCGGCCAAAAAAGTGGAATACAGTGTGGTTTCTTCCTTAGTGGTATAAGCATTTAATTCCCCTCCCACATCTTCAATCCGGCTTAACACATGAAAAGCCTTTCGTTTTTTTGTTCCTTTAAAAACCGAGTGTTCTATAAAATGTGCCAAACCGTGTTCCATCTCCGTCTCGTCGCGCGAGCCTGTGTTTATCAAGATTCCAAGATGCGCAACCGGTGAATCGGCAAACTGATGAATAACACGAATGCCATTCTTCAATGTATATGTCAGAAAATCAGTGTCTACCATTAATCGAAATAATGAGCCTGCAAAAGTAAGAAAAGAAAGACTGAACACAAACAAACGTCACCCATTTCATTTTTTTTGTGAAATTTCTGATTTGAAAAAAAAATTCTTTGTGATTTTGAAAAATTGTTTACTTTTGTCACACCAAAATAAAGGGGTGCCATAGCTCAGTTGGTAGAGCAACGGACTGAAAATCCGTGTGTCCCTGGTTCGATTCCAGGTGGCACCACTCCTTTAAAAAGGAAACAATTAAAAACGAGCACTTTTACGGTGCTCGTTTTTTTTCGCCAATATATAAAGCATGAATTATAACAAATCATTAATCTTCCGCTTTCTTCAAACTATATATAAACCAACAATTTGGAGTTTATCTTTCATTTTGTACTTTTACGCCTGAATACTGTAGGACGGATGCCAAAGGTTAAAATTTACGCCCAAAGATTTAGTAAATCGAGAAAATTTATTAGAGAGCTAAATCTGTTGGAAATACCTGAAACAGGGAATAAAATTTCCCTAAATCATAAACTTTATAAGGTAGATAAAGTTTTTCAAACAAATGGTGTGACTGAAATTATTGTAAGCAAATTTAAAAAGTCGTTTCGATTTCCGTTTTAGCTTTTGAAAGCAGTTTCTGTAAAACTGAAATTGAAAAAACTCAAATTTGACTCGTCTTGTAATTTTCACACATGGGATTATTATGCCCGTAGATTTCAATTGTCCAGTCTGCCGGAATCTGCAACACTCCAGAAAACTATTCGTCCCACGAACCTGCAACATCGCCAGGTTTCCCTTTGATAATCGTCTCTGTAAAAAGAATTTTTTGAGATGCTGTCAAAAAATCAATTCCGCTATGTCCAGCGTACTTTTATACAGGAATAAAACATTCTCTTTTAGCTGATTTTTTAAATTAAGTAAATATACTTCAACCCATTAAGTTCAACTTGCTGTTAAATATAAGGTTAACTTTGCGTTGTTATTTCTATATTTGCGCCATTATTTTGGAATGAAAACAAGTGAGAAAGAAATAATTAGAGGACTAAAAAAAGGAGATGAAAGCACTTTCGTTTATCTCTTTAACGAATATTACGTTTCGCTTTGTGCGTATTCCCAAAAATATGTCGGGCGAAAAGATGTAGCCGAGGAAATTGTTTCTGACATCTTCTTTAGCATCTGGGAAAACCGTAAAAAACTCAAAATAAACACCTCTTTAAAGTCCTATTTGTTTAAATCGGTAGTAAACAACTCACTTTACTATTTAAGAAAGCTGGAAAAAGAGAACAAGCTAAAAGAGTTTTTTAGCGACAGAGAAGTAAACAATATTGAGTTTTCCTTCTCACCTGAAGAGGTTTTGGAACAAAGCATTATAAAAAACAATATTTCAGAAAAAATTGAAGAAGCAGTAAACCGACTCCCCGAACAACAAAAAAAGGCTTTTAAACTAAAACGTTTTGAAGGGAAAAAAAATAAAGAAATTGCAGAATTAATGGGACTTTCAATAAAAACAGTAGAAATGCATTTGTCGAAAGCCATGCTAAAACTGCGCGAAGATTTAAAAAATTCACTTCCCGACTTTCTTTTCTTTATATTGTTTAAAAGCCTGTAAATAACCTCCCGACAAAAAGGAACATCCCAATCGACAATAAAAAGATTGAAAAAATTAATTTTTGATACAGGGTTTTTTATAAAGCCACATCATAGTAATGAATAAACTTAAAAATGGACTTTAACGAAGATATTCAAATATCGATAATCCGATTGTTCACAGGCGAAGCCAGCCCTGACGAAAAGAAATCGATTCGGGTTTGGTTAAACCAGTCAGACGGGAATAAACAGCTATACAGCGAGTTGAAAGACTTGTGGCTTGCCAGCGGTATTAAAACAAATGCCGACGAGTATAACCTTGAACAGGCAATTCTGGAATTCAGAGAAAAGACAAATTATAAAAAACAGCAAAACGAAAGTCGCGTTGTTATTTTCAATGTACTTAAATACGCGGCTATTTTTCTGCTGGTTGTTAGTATCCCCCTCAGTTATTTCGCCGGCAAACACAACAATATAGTTGATTCTTTCTCAACAGTAAACTGTGTACCTGGCGATAAATCGATGATTTACCTTCCAGACAGTTCGCGCGTTTGGTTAAACTCAGGAAGTACTTTACAATTTAGCAACAATTTCAAAAAAGGAGAACGTCAGGTTTTCCTTGAAGGCGAAGCATACTTTTCAGTTGTTAAGGACAAAAAAAATCCTTTCACTGTAAAAAGTGGCGATGTTCATGTGGAAGTACTTGGCACCGAGTTTAACTTAAAAGCCTATCCCGATGAAAACCACGTTTCAGCAACCTTGGTTGAAGGAAGCCTGAAAGTAAGCGGATTAGAAAATTCCACGATAATCAAACCCGGTCAAAAGTTAAAATACGACAATCAAACCAAAGAGATGGCTTTGTTTGAACTTTCGGATACTTCACCAGAAACGGAATGGAAAGACGGCCGGCTGGTATTCAGAAATGAATCGTTGGAAGAATTGGAAAAAAAGCTGGAGCGTTGGTTTGACGTTGATATCGTACTGGCCGACGATCAGGTTAAAAAACGAAGATACACCGGAACAATTGAAAGGGAAAGCATCCTGGAAGTCATGTCGTATTTCAGCCTGGCACAATCAGTTGAATACAAAATAGATGGAAATAAAGTAACTTTTTATAATCAAACCAATAAATAACTAAAACAATGAAAACATAGAAAATATTTCAAAAAACACTTCACAAAAAAGATGGGGAAGTCTCGCACACTTCCCCACTAAATAATCAAACCGAAGTTTAACAATTTTAAAGGATCTAATTTATGAATTTTAGTCGAAGATGCCTACCTGGCAAACCGGGAAAGGCAGTGAAAAAATTATTTCTTATTATGAGAATAACAGGATTCTTGATTTTCATTTTAACTTTTAATGTGTCTGCATCAGTTTGGTCGCAGAACACAAAAATGAATGTAAAAGTTGAGAACTCCACACTGCAGGAGCTTTTCACACAGATTGAAAACAAGAGCAACTACCGTTTCTTTTACAACAACGAAGACATTGATGTCAACCGGAAAGTTACCATCAAAATGGAAAATAAATCAATTGGCAATATTCTGGAGGCTGCATTTATTGATTTACCATATACTTTCAAAGAGGTAAACGACAACCTGATTTTAATTGAGAGAATCAAAGAATCAGAGACGACAAAAAGCACACCACTCCAGCAGGAAAAGACAGTTTCAGGGAAAATTACCGATCAGGGTGGACAACCGCTGCCAGGAGTTTCAATTATTATTAAAGGAACCACACATGGAACGGTTACAAATTTTGATGGCGAATATTCGCTTACCGAAGTACCCGAAAATGTTATTCTGCAATTTTCATTTGTAGGAATGAAAACTCAGGAAGTTGCGGTAAATAATCAAACAACAATCAATATTGTTATGGAGGAAGAAACAATCGGGTTACAGGAAGTGGTTGCTATCGGATATGGCAGCCGCCAAAAGAAAAACCTGATTGGTTCTGTTGATCAGATAAGCTCCAGTCTTATTGAAGAAAGACCGGTTGGAAACACCATGCAGGCCCTGCAGGGAGCATCGGCAAACCTGGTTATTCAGCAAAAAAGCATGAACCCAAACGACAACAGTATGAACATTAATATTCGTGGTATCAGCACCATGAATAACAACGACCCACTGATTGTAATTGACGGAATGATTACGGAGGTTGAAAGCTTAAATGAAATTAACCCGGCCGACATTGAAAATATTTCTGTTTTAAAAGACGCCGGTAGTGCAGCAATTTACGGCTCACGTTCGTCAAACGGGGTAATACTGGTTACAACCAAAATGGGTAAAAAGGGCGATAAACCAACTGTTCGCCTTAATTCAATGGTCGGACTTCAGGTTCCCAACCTGCTTTACAGTCCGGTTAAAGGCTACGAAAATGCCTTGCTAAAAAATCAAGCACTGCTAAACGGCGGTTCATCTCCGGTTTTTACACCGGCTGAGATTCGCGATTTACAGGAAAACGGCGACGGAGAATGGTTTCTTGACGGAATCCTGCAAGATGCTGTTCAGCAAAACTACAATGCCAGTATTTCAGGAGGAAGTGAGACATCAACTTACATGATATCAACCGGATATTACAACCAGAAAAGTAACTTCGTGGGCGATTTTGGTGTTGAACGTTATAACTTCCGGACCAATCTTACCAGCGAATATGGCAAATTAAAAGTTGGAGCGTTAATGGCTTTTAACCGTACCATGCAAAATGCGCCAAATGCAAGTGCAGGAACACTCATTGTTGACGGTGGGCGTATTCCTCCTTACTATTATTATAAAATGAAAGGCGAAAATGGCAACTATATTATTAACGATGTTTTGTCGGAATTTAATCCTTTGGGATTGCTTGAAGCCGGAGGATTTCAGAAAAAAGACAATGACAATTTTTTAGGTAATTTAAATCTTGAGCTGGAAGTAGCAAATGGCTTAACAGCAAAAGGAGTTGTTGGTCTGGATTTGAGCGCGAACCACCGTTATATCCGCGGACTTGAGGTTCCGTTTTATTCCAGCGAAACTGCAACTACACCCAACTCTTACGCAAACAGTACCAGAAACACGGAAGATTATAACGAGAAAAAATACATTTTGAACACCCAGTTTCTGCTTGACTATAATCGTACGTTCGACGATGTTCATAACGTTTCTGGTTTGATTGGTGTTTCAAATGAATCGTACACTCGTCAGGCCAACGAAATCAAAATGAAGTATACTGACCGCGATCTAGGACTTCCCGAGTCGGAAACTGAAATTGACCCAACCAGCTACAACACGCCGGCTCAAACACAGGAACGGAGTATATACTCACTCTTTGGCCGTGCCGGATATTCATATCAGGACAAATACTACGGCGAGTTCAGTTTCCGTTACGACGGTTCTTCAAAATTTTCGGAAGATTACCGATGGGGGTTCTTCCCTTCAGTTTCGGGTGCATGGCGTTTGTCTGAAGAAAGTTTTATGGAAAATTACAAAAGCCGCTTCGGCGATCTAAAACTCCGTGGTTCATATGGTGTGCTCGGAAATCAGAATGTTGACGATTATTCTTATTTCACGACTTACACGGTTTATACAAACATTTACGGATTTAATAACAATTCGGTATCAGGTACTGGTTTCGATTTTGGAAACAGCGAACTACAGTGGGAAGAATCGGCTAACTTTAACATTGGTCTTGATGCAACTTTCTTTCAAAATAAACTCTATGTTTCGCTTGATTATTTTAACAAAGTTACGTCCAACATCCTGCTAACACCGGTTGTTCCATCTGTTTTTGGTGGTGCTGTAGCCAAAGAAAATGCCGGCGAAATGAAAAATACCGGCTGGGAAGCTACAATTAGTTATAATGCCAGAACAGGAGCTTTTAACCACAATATCCGTTTAAATATTGCTGATGCAAAAAATGAGGTGACTGATTTTGGTGGCAACGAGCAAATTGACTCCAGCGACCAGATGTTAAAAATCATCCGCGAAGGTGAAGCGCTGGGATCCTATTTTGGATACAAAACCGACGGACTGTTTCAAAGCTACGAAGAGATTGAAAACAGTGCCTTACCTATTGGCGCAACTGTTCAACCGGGCGATGTAAAATATGTTGACACCAATAACGACGGAGTTATTGATGACAAAGATCGACAGATTTTGGGGAATGCTTTTCCGCGTTACACCTTTGGGTTAACATACGATTTGAAATGGAAAGGTTTTGATTTGTCTATGCTCTTTCAGGGCGTAGGAAAACGTGATATGTTTTTGCGTGGTGAATTGGTGGAACCCTTCCATGCCAATTATTCCTATGTAATGTATACACACCAGCTGGACTACTGGACGCCAACCAATACCTATGCAAAATGGCCACGATTATCGGCGCCGGGATCCGCCTCAAACACAAACAACTACCAGAAAAGTTCGGATATCTATATGTTCAGCGCAGCATATGTACGTCTGAAAAACATTCAGTTAGGATACACCATTCCGCAAAAAATTACTTCGCGCTTGGGTATTCAGAAATTACGCATTAGTGCCAATGCACAGAATCTATTTACACTGGCAAAAGTTTCGTTCATCGATCCTGAATCGACAGAATTTGGAAGCAACATGGGTGGAACCGGAGGCACAGGAGCAAACAGCGGACGTAATTATCCCACCTTAAAGTACTATGGGTTTGGTTTAGAGTTGGAATTTTAAAAAAGAATGACAATGAAAAAGATATTTTCAAAATATAGTGCAGTGATAGCAAGCGCCATTCTACTTACGTTTACATCGTGTAATGATTTGGACCTTGCTCCCACGAACAAATTTACAGAAGACAACTACTGGACTTCAGCCGAAAAAGCCAATATGGTCTTAAACATGGCTTACAGTCAGATGTATAACAACGATTACTTTTTCTCAACAGAAGCTTTATCAGACAATATTTACGAAGGACGTGGCTCAAGTTCAGAAAAAGCAATCTCTTCCGGACAGGCAGACGCTTCAAACGGACGTTTTGCCAACGAATGGAAAAACTGCTATGAAGGAATAAAAACCTGTCACACATTTTTGGAAAATGTGGATCGCGTGCCAGACATGGATGATGTATTAAAAACAAGAATGGTGGCAGAAGCCCGTTTTATCAGGGCCTATTTGTTTTTCCGTTTAACTACCTGGTTTGGCGACGTACCTCTTTTTGATCATGATTTAACATTATCGGAATCAAAAGAAATCAGCCGTACTTCGCAAAGTGACGTTTTGGCTTTTGTGCGAAGTGAGCTGGATGCTGTTGCAAGTGTGTTGCCAACAAAAGAAGAATATGCAGATGAAGATATTGGCCGCATTACTTCAGGAGCTGTTGCTGCTTTTAAAGCCCGTACTTATTTGTACAGCAACGATTGGGAAAATGTTGTTACCAATTGCGAAACGCTGATCAATTCAGACAGTTATGGTGACTATACTCTCTTCTCTTCATATGAAGGATTATTTCTTCCTGAAAACGAATATAACGACGAGGTAATTCTTGACCTGGGTTATGTTCCCTCGCTTCGCACCTGGGGCAATTACTACGACCTGGCTCCGCTTTCAGTTGGAGCACGTGTGAACCAGATGGCACCAACACAGGAACTCGTTGACAGCTACGTAATGTTAAATGGAAAACCAATTGATGTAACCGGCTCGGGTTACGAGGAAAATGATCCTTATGTAAATCGGGATCCAAGATTGACGGCCACTGTGGTCTATCATGAATTCTCCTGGCAAAAACCGGATGGCAGCATTCAAACCATTTATATCCAACCGGGAACAGCGCCCGACGAATCAGCTGCTGTTGACGAATACCAGGGACAGGGTACAAACTCAACATCTACAGGGTATTATATGAGAAAGTATTACGACCCAACATCATTGGCGAGCTTTACATCTGGGTTGAACCTTATTCTCATCCGTTATGCCGATGTATTGCTGATGTATGCGGAAGCTAAAAATGAATTGGGTGAAATGAACGAAACAGTGTGGAACGAAACCATACGCGCCATACGTGAACGTGCCGGTTTTACCGATCCTGAAGCATTGGTTTTTGATTCTTCGTGGAGTACTGCCGATTTAAGGTCCATTATCAGAAATGAAAGACGCGTTGAACTGGCATTGGAAGGATTGAGAATATTTGATCTTCGCCGCTGGGAAACCGCCGAAGACGCACTGAATGGCTATCCTCACGGAGCCCAATACGGAGATTCGTCCATTGATGACGGTTACATCCGCCTCGACCAGCGAGCTTTTAATCCGGAGCGCGATTATCTGTGGGCTGTTCCACAATCACAGAAAGACTTAAACCCAAATCTCGGTCAAAATCCCGGATACTAAAAAAACAAATTTAAACTTAGAATAGCATTAAAAATTGATAGAATCATGAAAAAGATATTATTCAAACTAACAGTATTATCTTCTCTAATTTTTGCCTTCCTTGGTTGTGAAGAAGATGAACATCTGAGAGATACCAACGTAACTGCGGTTAACGCTTTTTACGAGCCTGCCGATGGCAAATCAGTAGTTTTACAAAGTTCTGCATCGGCTTCCGTTTACTTTGAATGGGAACCGGCCAAGGCTGAAGACAGCGGAATGGTTTTATACGAAGTGGCCTTTGATGTTGAAGGCGGCGATTTCACAAATCCGATTTATAAAATGGCCAGCGACAATACAGGAGGATACAACCACGCTACTATCTCACATAAACAATTAAATAAAATTGGTGAACTGGCAGGAATTCCTTCTGCAGAAACAGGGACATTAATCTGGACTGTTTTTTCTTCAAAAGGAATCAATGAACTCCAGGCCAACGAGATACGCACAATCGAAATTACACGCCTGGCAGGTTTTGCCGATGTCCCGGTTGATGTTTATGTTACTGGTGAAGGTTCTGAAGGCGGGGACGATTTGTCGCAGGCAAGTTTAATGAAAGGCACAGCAGTTGGAGAATATGAAATTTATACCAAACTTACTGCCGGCGAAGCATACTACTTTACCGATGCTAATTCCGGAACACCAAGACAGTTTTATACTGAAAACGGATTGCTAAAAGAAGGCGAATCAACCAGTACAGTTGCTGAAACAGGTGTTTACCGAATCAACCTCGATTTTAATGTTGGTTCAGCAGTCTATACCCAAATAACCGATGTTCAGTTGTTCTTCTCTCCTTTAAACACAGCATTATTCTCGCTTGACTACCAGGGAAGTGGAGTTTGGAAAGCCAATTCTGAACCCATCGAATTCAAACAGGAAAGTTGGGGACGCGACGAACGATATAAATTTACGCTGACAACAATTAACAGTGCAGGAGATACTGTAACAGAATGGTGGGGTACGCTAAATTCCACCGACAGCCGCCCGAATGCCGACAGCCCTGATTCCTATTATTACATGGCTCCGGCAACCGACGATATCTGGTCCGACAAATGGAAATTTGCCGGCGAAATGGATATGGCTATCGTTGATGTAACGGTATATTTCACTGCCGACGGACCATACACTCACAAAATAGAAAAAGTGGGAGATCAATAGTTGAAATAAAAAACATATTGAATTGGGGCAGGCTTAAATGTCTGCCCCAAAATTATTTTAATAAAAATAAAGTTACAGTAATGAAAAAGATATATTATTTCATATTAATTGCGGTTCTGGGGATGTTTCAGGCATGCGAAAAAGAAGAGACGATAATTGACGGCGGCGAAGATGATGTAATTGACTGGACCACTGCTGCCGACAGTAGCAGCGAAAATTTTATTTATTCGTTCTGGAATACTTCAGACAAATATTTCAACTATGGGAATAATGGCTCAACCGACTTTCATTACTGGCCTCAGGCACATGCTTTGGATGTGGTTATAGATGCTTATTTGCGCACAGGTGATAACTTATATAAAACCACAATCAACGATTGGTATGAAGGTGTGAATGCAAAAAACGGAAACACTTTTTTCAATGTATTCTACGATGATATGGAATGGAACGCATTGGCAATGCTCCGTGCATACAATGCTACCAACGATGAGCGTTACAAAACAGCAGCTCTTTCGGTTTGGGAAGACATAAAAACCGGCTGGAACGACAATGCAGGTGGTGGAATTGCCTGGAAAAAAGACCAACCTTACAGTAAAAATGCATGCTCCAACGGACCTGCTTGTATTTTGGCAGCCCGACTGTATCAGCAATTTGGCGACGAAGCCGATAAAGAATGGGCAATAAAAATTTACGACTGGGAAAAAGAAGTACTGTTCAACCCTGCCAATGGTGCAGTTTACGACAACATTGACAGCAGAACCGGAGACATACAAACTTCCTGGATTTTTACTTACAACCAGGGAACGTTTCTTGGCTCGGCATTGGAACTCTATAATATTACCGGCGAAAAAGGTTATTTAAACGATGCTCAAAAAGCCGCCGATTATACACTGAATAATCTGGTTAACAGCAACGACCGTTTGTTAAAAGATGAAGGCAATGGCGACGGCGGTCTGTTTAAAGGAATATTCGTAAGATATTTTACCCAACTAATTCTTCACCCCGATGTGTCAGCAGGAACACAAAACCGCTATCTGCAATTTTTGAAATACAACGCAGAAACACTTTGGACAACAGGAACAAACAAACAATTGGTTTTATACGGAACATACTGGAAATCGAAACCGGGCACTACAACAGACTTAACCACACAAACAAGCGGAGCTATGCTGATTGAAGCAGCTGCTTTGCTAAACGAAGAAGGATTATTATCAGAATAATCTGTTAAAAAATAAATTGCAATACAAAAACCGACTGCAAAAGATCTTGTATCTTTTTAAACAACTGTTAAATTTCGACCTGTTACTATGAAACCAATTCTTTTTATTCTGTCAACCATCGTTGTTTTAGCAAGCTGTAAATCCATTTCCGAAAAACAACTTACTAAATACGTGAATCCATTTTTGGGAACAGCCCCTCTTACTGACAGTGTTGACGTTGGCTACAATCCTCCAAAAGACTGGCGTGTTTGGGCCGGACTAACCTATCCCGGCGCCTCATTGCCCAATGCCATGGTACAGTTAAGCCCAATTACCGAATGGCACAGCGGCGCTGGGTACGAATACGAAGACACAACGATTTATGCTTTTACTCATACAAATAAAGGCCACTGGAACTTGTGTCACATTCCAATTCTGCCAGTTACAGAAAATTTTGAAGTAAACGACTTCGGGTCCACTTTCAGTCACGAAAATGAATCAGCTGAACCAGGTTATTATCAGGTTTATCTGGAACGCTATGAAATTAATACAGAGCTGACAACAACATTACATTGCGGCTTCCACAAATATGAATATCCTGAGGAAAAACCGAAGAAATTGATTGTAAATCTCTCGCAGTCAAACGAAAGGATACGCGACTGGAATATTGACCAGGAAGGAGATAATGTTTTTAAAGGCTTTCAAAACACAGGCGAAAATATTTATTTCTATGCCAAAGCAAACCAGCCAATTTCGAACCTTGAAATTTTAGGTGAAGAACGTCAGCAAATCGCTGTAATTTCATTTGACAGTTCCAACAACCGCAAAACTTTGGAAATTCAAATAGCTCTTTCGTACGTAAATACAGAAAATGCCAAACAAAACCTGGAAGCTGAACTTTCAGAAAAAGATTTTACCGAAGTAAAAAAAGAAGCCTCGGAAATATGGGAAAAGCTGCTTTCAAAAATAAAAGTTACAGGCGGAACCGAACGTCAAAAAGAACTTTTTTACTCCTCACTGTACCGCTCATTTTTGTGGCCGGCATTACGCAGCGATGTCAACGGTGATTTTACCGATGCCGGCGGAAATGTCGTAAACAAAGGCTTTCGCTATTATACAAATCCTTCATTATGGGATACCTACCGAAATAAACTGGTTCTGCTCAGTATGTTATCACCCGCTGTCACCGCCGATGTTATTCAGTCGCTAATCGATAAAGGAGAAAAAACCGGTTTTATGCCCACCTTTTTTCATGGTGACCATGCTGCACCTTTTATTTCCGGCTCCTATTTGCGAGGTATTAAAGATTATGACATAAATAGCGCCTACCAGTTGCTGCTGAACAATGCGACCAAAGAAGGTGGCACACGACCATATATTTCAGAATACGTTAAAAAAGGATATATTTCAACACCTGAAGTTGAAAATCCACATGTGGAAACCAAAGCAAAAGCAGGAGTTACCAAAACGCTGGAATTTGCTTATGACGATTATGCAGTAGCATTGCTTGCCAAAGAGTTGGGAAAAACAGACGACTACAAAATGCTAATGGACCGTACAAAAAATTATAAAAATCTGTTTGATCCGTCTACCGGTCTAATGCGGGGGAAACTGGAAAACGGAGACTGGGTCAGTAATTTTAATCCTGAATATCCCTACTACGAATACATGTACCGCGAAGCCAATGCATGGCAATCAACCTTTTTTGCGCCACACGACACCAAAGGCCTGATTGGCCTTTATTCTAACAAAGAAGAATTTGAAAACAAACTTGATTCGTTGTTTTCTATTCCCTGGAATGGAAATTACATCGCACGAAACGTTTCATCTTTCATCGGGCAATACTGCCATGGAAATCAACCGGCCCACAGTGCACCGTATCTGTACACTTTTATCGATAAGCAGGAAAAATCGCAGATTATGCTCGACAGTATTATGAATCATTTTTACGGAATGGGAGAACACGGACTGGCACTCTGCGGGATGGATGATGCAGGCGAAATGTCGTCGTGGTACGTTTTTGCTGCCATGGGATTTTATCCTTACTCCCCCGCGAATGCAGAATATATCGTTTCTGTTCCTGTATTCGATAAGATTGAGTTAAATTTAACAGGTGAAAAAAAATCTGTTATTCAAAAAGAAAATAATGGCAAAAAAATCAAAGAGATAACCTTCAATAAAGAAAAAATTAACAGCTATTTTATTTCAGACAAACAATTGAAAACCGGAGGGAATATTATTATCAAAACAGAATAATCAACAATATTAAGATACTGAAAGATGACAAAAAGGAGAGAATTTATAAAAACCGGGACCTTAACCGTAGCAGGATTGGCTTTTGCCGGAACTTCAGGAGTGTTGGCAGCTTCGGGTAAAAAAGGCTATACAAGCAACAGACCGGCAGTGAGCAAACGTAACTTCACATCAAAAGCCGTGGAAAAAGCTATTGCAGAAACAAAGGCAAAAATTAAAGACCCAAAACTGGCCTGGATGTTTGAAAATTGTTATCCAAACACATTAGACACAACAGTGGAGTTTGGAACCAAAAACGGAAAACCTGATACTTTTGTCATTACCGGAGATATTCATGCCATGTGGCTTCGCGATTCCACCGCACAGGTTTGGCCTTATTTACCATTAACCAGCGAGGATGAGCAATTAAAAAAACTGATTGCCGGAGTTGTCAATCGTCAGACACAATGTGTTTTGCTCGATTCTTACGCCAATGCCTTCAATAAAACAGAAAAAGAAGAGGTTCACTGGATGAGCGACCATACGGATATGAAACAAGGTCTGCATGAACGAAAATGGGAGATTGATTCGCTTTGTTATACTGTACGGTTAGCCTACAACTACTGGAAAATAACCAGCGACGCCTCCGTTTTTGACAGTGACTGGCAAAAAGCTGCCAAAACAATTGTTGAAACATTTAAAACCCAGCAACGAAAAGACGGCTTAGGCCCGTATAAATTTGAAAGAACTACAGCCAAACAATTGGATACTTTATCAAATAACGGCTGGGGACGTCCGTTAAATCCGGTTGGATTGATTAACTCTGCATTCCGCCCGTCGGATGACGCAACGACTTACGGCTTTTTAATCCCTTCGAATTTATTTGCGGTTGTTTCATTAAGACAGCTGGCGGAAATTAGTACCAAAATTACCGGCAATAAAACCTTTGCAAAAGAATGCAACGAACTTGCAAATGAAGTAGAAAATGCAATAAAAAAATACGCCGTCGTTGAGCATCCCAAATACGGAAAAGTGTATACTTTTGAAGTAGATGGCTTTGGCAACCACACATTTATGGACGATGCCAATGTACCGAGTTTACTGGCACTACCCTATCTTGGTTTAGTGGATAAAAACGACAAAATTTATCAAAACACACGCAAACTGGTTTGGAGTGAAGATAATCCATACTTTTTTAAAGGAAAAGCAGCCGAAGGGATTGGCGGTCCACATGTGGGGTATAATATGGTTTGGCCAATGAGTATCATTATGCGGGCCAATACCAGTTCCTCCGACAATGAAATAGCATGGTGTATTAAAACATTGCGTAACACGGATGCGGATACCGGTTTTATGCATGAAACATTTCATAAAGATGACCCTGCAAATTTTACCCGCTCCTGGTTTGCCTGGGCAAATACACTTTTTGGTGAATTAATTTTGAGATTGATAAATGAGGGGAAAGAAAACCTGTTAGAAATTTAAGACAGCTTCTAAGGTTCAAAACAGATTTTTTACCTTCTCTTTGACGGGAATAAAAGAATAACGAAATAAAAGTGCTTGTCCAAAAAGTAAAATAAATTAAAATGAAACTTTCATTTTATAACCAGCTTTCGTTTTACCCCTCCAAACCTCCCCTAAAAAGGGAGGCTTAAAGTCCCCTACAGGGGATTTAGGGGTAAGAAACAAAGCGGTTGCTTACGAATTGTAAGTTAATACCATTATGAAATGACTTTTTGGACAACCTCTTCAATGCAAACAATAACCTTTGAAAATAAACAACATGTTAAAATCACCTTTAAATCGAATCGTCGCAATTTTTATTGCCGGAATTTTTCTGGGAGCATGTGTCTCTCAGCAACCTGAAAAAAAAGAAGAAGCGGGAGCTGAATTCCGTGCACCGGCTTATCCTTTAATTACCATCGATCCCTATACCAGTGCATGGTCAACAACAGACCAGCTTTTCGATTCTCCGGTAAAACACTGGACAGGCCGCAATCATTCATTAATTGGAGCTGTGCGCGTTGACGGGCAAACGTATCGTTTTTTAGGAAAAGAAGAGATCCCGTTACAACCGGTTCTTCCCAACGCAAAATACAAAGCATGGGAAGGGAAATTTGTGACAAACACACCGGTAGCCGGTTGGGAAAAAACAGATTTTAATGACGACAACTGGAAAACCGGAGAAGCAGCCTTTGGAACAAAAGGGATGGATCAGGCGGGTACAGTTTGGGAGACCCCTGAAATATGGGTTCGCCGTGAATTTACCTTGTCGGAAAATGGTGCTACAAAACTGTATCTGGTCTATTCCCACGATGATGATTTTGAACTTTATCTGAACGGAACCGAAATTGTAAATACAGGCCGGAGTGCAAAAAGTAATGTTGTCCTGGAATTGGATAAAAGTTTACTAAACAAGGGCAAAAACACAATTGCAGCTCACTGTCTCGACCGTGGCGGGTTAGCCTATGTCGACTTTGGCATTTTTAAAGAAAGCGAACAAAAACAAATTTTTGCACAAACAGCCATTCAAAACAGTGTGAAAATTACTGCCACACAAACCAAGTATAGCTTTACCTGTGGCCCTGTAAACCTGGATATTGAATTTGTTTCGCCATTATTAATGAACGATTTGGATATTCTTTCCCGTCCGGTGAATTATATCAACTATGAAGTAGCATCCAATGACGGGAAAAATCATAAAGTGGAAGTATACTTTGAAGCCACTCCCGAGTGGGCGGTTAATGAACTGAGCCAGGAAATAGAGGTAACAACCGGCAAAACCGGCAACATCAACTTTGCCAAAACCGGAACGACAGAGCAGCCAGTTTTAGAAAAAAAAGGCGACAATGTACGAATCGATTGGGGCTACTTTTATTTGGCAGCACAGGAAAAAGAAGGCAACACAATAGCAGTTGGTGATTTTGATGCCATGAAAAATTCATTTGCTGAAAACGGGACATTAAACTCTTCTGAAAATGAAATCACAACAATTATGACCAAATCGATGCCGGTACTGGCCTGCGCTGACAACCTTGGAAAAGTTTCTTCAAAACCGGCAAAGGGTTATGTTATGCTGGCATACAACGACATTGAATCCATTCAGTATTTTGGGAATAACCTAAAAGCCTGGTGGGCAAAAGACGGAGCCGTGAGTTTTGACGAAGCTTTAACATCTGCTGCGAATGATTATACAAATATTATGATGCTGTGTGATGCAACGGATGCAAAAATCTATGAGGAAGCATTGTCTGCCGGAGGTGAAAATTACGCGCGGCTTTGTTTGCTGGCGTACCGTCAATCTATTGCAGCCCACAAGCTGATAAAAGACAACGAAGGAAACACGCTTTTCCTTTCCAAAGAAAATTTCAGTAACGGTTCTATCGGAACTGTGGATGTTACTTATCCTTCCGCTCCTTTATTCCTTAAATATAATCCAGAGCTGTTAAAAGGAATGCTAAACCCGATTTTTTATTATTCGGAAAGCGGAAAATGGACCAAACCTTTTGCTGCACACGATGTGGGAACTTATCCAAAAGCAAACGGCCAAACCTATGGCGGAGATATGCCGGTGGAAGAGTGTGGAAATATGATAATCCTTACAACCGCCATTGCCAATGCTGAAGGAAATGCCGATTACGCAGCCAAACACTGGGAAGTATTAACAACCTGGGCAAATTACCTGATGGAAAATGGGCTTGATCCGGAAAACCAACTTTGTACAGATGACTTTGCCGGACACTTTGCCCACAACGTAAACCTTTCGGCAAAAGCCATTATGGGAATCGCCGGATATGGAAAGTTAGCGGAAATGCTGGGCAAAACAGATATTGCAGAAAAATACACCACCGAAGCGAAACAAATGGCGCAGGAATGGAGAAAAATGGCTGACGATGGCGACCACTTTCGGTTAACTTTTGACCAGCCGGGAACCTGGAGCCAGAAATACAACCTGGTTTGGGATAAATTACTGAACCTTGGAATTTTCCCTGAAGGGGTAGCGCAAAAAGAAATAGCCTACTATCTTACCAAACAGAATAAATATGGTTTACCGTTGGATAACCGCAGAACCTATACCAAAGCCGACTGGATTGTCTGGACAGCTACATTGGCAGACGATATGGCTACCTTCCAAAAGTTTGTCGATCCGTTGTATGGTTTTGTAACAGAAACACGAGATCGCGTTCCTATGTCCGATTGGTATGAAACGCCTGACGCAAAACAGGTCGGTTTCCAGGCCCGTTCTGTCGTTGGAGGCTACTTTATTAAAATGTTGGAAAAATAATTTTTGAACAAGCAATAATGCATCGATTTCTTTTACTTTCTCTTTTCATTTTTACAAGTTTTATCTCGTGTCATCATAAAACAACTTCTCAAGAAAATAAGGCCGTACAAATTGATGAAACTTTTACAAATCCGGTTTGGGATGGAGCAGACCCGTGGCTAACAAAACAAGGTGATAATTATATTTATTGTTTTTCTGCAAATAATGGTATTTCGGTTTCCCGTTCAAAATTAATGACAAAAAAAGGGGAAGTAAAAGAAATCTGGCAAGCGCCGCAAAGCGGTTGGAACAGCAACTGCATCTGGGCACCTGAAATTCATTTTATCGAAGGACATTGGTATGTATATTATGCAGCAGGCAAATCAGGGCCGCCTTTTATTCACCAGCGAACCGGAGTTTTGCGCTCGAAAACTGATGATGTTTTTAGCGATTACGAAGATATGGGGATGTTAAATACCGGCGATGAGCCAAACGACATTTCAAAGAATATCTGGGCCATTGACATGACCGTTTTTAAACATCAGGGAAAATTGTATGCAGTATGGTCGGGCTGGTTAAAACAGATGGATACAGATGCAACACCTCAGCACCTTTTTATCCAGGAAATGGAAAATCCGTATTCGCTGAAAGGGAAACGTGTGTTGCTTTCGTCGCCTGAAGAAAGCTGGGAAACCGGTGGCCCGTTAAATATAAATGAAGGTCCAGAAGTTCTCCAACACGCAGGCCAGATTTTTATTATTTATTCCTGTCGTGAATCGTGGCTAAAACAGTACCGCCAGGTAATGCTGCAACTAAAACATCCGAACGATGATCCGCTAAATCCCGAAAACTGGACAAAAAAAGGCCCTGTTTTCGAGGGAAACGAAAAAGTATTTGGAGTGGGGCACGTTTCATTTGTAAAATCGCCCGATGACAGTGAAGACTGGATTATCTATCACTCAAAAAAAGACACCGTTCCGGGCTGGGACAGAGACGTGCGGATGCAACAATTTTTGTGGAATGAAGACGGAACACCTAACTTTGGAAAAGCAACTGCTGCCAGTGTTGAAATTAAACGTCCGTCGGGAGAAGTTGAAATGGAAAAAAATGGTAACTTTTAAAAATAATGAAACGAACTGTACTACTCCTGGCAACATTAATGCTACTTAATTTATGCACGCATCCGGCAAAAGAAAAAAAGAAAGCATTTTATTCCAATCCGGTTATTGCCGGTGATTTTCCGGATCCTACCATTATCCGCGTAGGAGACACGTACTATGCAGCCGGAACAAGTAACGATTTTGCTCCAAATTACCCCCTTTACGAATCAAAAGATCTCATCAACTGGAAACAAATTGGTGCTGTTTTTAATCAGCCACCGGAATGGGCTTCTGAGGATTTTTGGGCTCCTGAACTATTCTGGCACAACGAGACTTTTTACATGTATTATACAACCAAACGAAAAGACAACGGAATCGCATGTATTGGCGTGGCAACAACAAAAAATATTCATAAGGGTTTTGCCGACCATGGAATCATTATCGAATGGGGAGAAGAGGCTATTGATGCATTTGTATTTCGTGACGACGACGGAAAATTGTACATCACCTGGAAAGCTTATGGTTTGACCCCAGGTAGGGATATCGAGATATTGGGTTCTGAATTAAGTGACGATGGGTTAAGTCTAAAAGGTTCGCATTTTACTCTAACAGATCATGAAAAAGGCTGGCAAGGCGCTGGTGACGAAGGACAATGCCTGGTAAAACACAACGACTATTATTACATGTTTTATTCTGTTGGTGGATGTTGTGATAATCGCTGCGATTACCGTGTTCGGGTAGCCCGCTCAAAAAATCTTCAGTCGGGATGGGAGCAATTTCCTGAACCAATTTTAAAAGGTGGAGATGAGTGGCGTTGTCCTGGGCATGGCACCCTGGTAACCACCCCAAATAATCGCTATTTCTATTTATACCACTCATATAATTCAACTGATTTTGAATACATTGGAAGACAGGGAATGCTTGGTGAGGTACTATGGGACGATCAAACCGGATGGCCGTATTTTAAAAGCAGAACTCCCGCTGTTAGCGCTGAAGTTCCTTTTGACAACACTGCGCAAAAAAGAGATTCTGTTTTTTATGATGATTTCTCTTCAGATAAGAATTTTACGTATTGGGAATGGGACGTTAATTACAAAAAGCCGAAAACGAAAATTAAAGATGGAGAAATAATTATTGCTCCGGCAGAAGATGGGATTAATTTTTTGGGTCTTCGCCCTGAAACCGGCGATTATAAAATGACCGCAGAAGTGATCCAAACAAATGACTTGGGAGGAATTGGAATTTACAGTAACCGGGATTTTATGATTGCACTTACAGTAAATAAATCAGAGCTAGTACTCTCACAAATACAAAATGGTGAAAAAGAAATCTTAGCGCAAGAGTCAATCAAAGAAATGGGAGCAGTTTATCTAAAATACGAAGCCACTGACGGGATGTATTTCCAGTTCTTTTGGTCGGAAAATGGGAAAGATTGGGTACCAATAAAAATTGGGAATGAATATCAGGTTGATGGCACATTTATAGCCCAGTGGGGATATTCACCGCGTGCAGGATTTATTGTGAATGGGAAAACGGGCAATAGCTCTCATTTTAACGGTTTAAAAGTAGAATATACGTATTAGTTAAAACCAAACTATAAACCTGTTAAACTAAATAATATGAAAAAACAGTCATTGAGGTACCTGGTGCTGATTTTTACACTTACTCTTTTTGTATGCTGCCAGCCAAAAAAACCTGAGGTAGCATTTAAAAGTTGGGTTATTGGTCCGTTTGAAAGACCGGAGGGTGTAAATCCAATCATCACTCCTTCAGAACAAACTTTTTTCTGTCCCTTAACCAATGATACTATTCCATGGGAAAATGGCGATACATTTAATCCGGGAGCAGTTTTAAAAAACGATACCATTTGTATTTTGTATCGTGCCGAAGATCAATCCGGTCAGGGAATCGGAATGCGGACTTCGCGGCTGGGTTATGCACAAAGTGTTGATGGTACCACCATCGTGAAACGGGCTGATTCGCCGGTTTTATATCCAACCACCGACGATCAACAAGCGGCTGAATGGCCCGGTGGGTGCGAAGATCCGCGCGTTGCTGTAACCGAAGACGGTACTTATGTAGCTTTGTATACACAGTGGAACCGGGAACAGGCACGGTTGGCAGTTGCGCACTCCAAAGATCTGATTCACTGGATCAAATACGGTTCTGTTTTTGCAAAAGCCTACGACGGAAAATTTGCCAAACTTTTTACCAAATCCGCCTCGGTTGTTACAAC
Organism: Maribellus comscasis; assembly: GCF_009762775.1. Lineage (GTDB taxonomy): Bacteria > Bacteroidota > Bacteroidia > Bacteroidales > Prolixibacteraceae > Draconibacterium > Draconibacterium comscasis. Next base: position 2,042,056 of record NZ_CP046401.1, read on the forward strand.
GCTAAAAGACGGGAAACTGATTATTACAAAAGTAAATGGAAAATACCTGATGTACTGGGGAGAACAAGGTGTTTTTGCCGCCACATCCACCGATTTAATCAACTGGGAACCGTTGGTAGATGAAAACGAAGAGTTGATTGCACTGGCCCGGCCACGTAATGGTTTCTTCGATAGTGATTTGACTGAATGTGGCCCGCCCGCTGTGCTTACCAACGATGGAATTGTGCTGATTTACAACGGGAAAAACAAATCGGGTGCTGAAAGTGATACCACCTACACGGCAAACGCCTATTGCGCCGGGCAGTTTCTTTTTGATAAAAATGATCCTTACAAAGTGCTCGACCGGCTGGATAAACCTTTTTTAGTTCCCGAAGAATCGTTTGAAAAAAGCGGCCAGTACCCCGCAGGAACTGTATTTGTGGAAGGACTGGTTTTTCATAAAAATAAATGGTTTCTTTACTATGGTTGTGCTGATTCACGTGTTGCAGTGGTGGTTTGCGATGAGAATAAAGTTCAACCATGAACTAAAGTGCTAAATACCAGATAATTTAAAAATATTCAAGACAAAATGAAGAAAATAATTCTCAAAAGTTCGGTATTAATTTTTATAGCTTTAGTCGCGCTTTCATTAGACGGAATATCACAGGAACAGACATCGGGCAACCCGGTTTTTGATGGCTGGTATGCAGATCCTGAAGGAATAATTTTTAATAATGAATATTGGATTTATCCGACATATTCAGCTCCATACGAAGAACAGGTTTTTATGGATGCATTTTCTTCAGCTGACATGGTTCAATGGACAAAACATAAAAAAATTATTGATACAACTGCGGTTAAATGGGCCAACCGGGCCATGTGGGCACCGGCAATTATTAAAAAGGACGGACATTATTTTTTGTTTTTCGCCGCTAACGATATACAAAGCAACGATGAAAAAGGCGGCATTGGAATTGGAATTGCCGAACAACCTGAAGGTCCTTACAAAGATTATTTAGGTAAACCGCTGCTGGACAAATTTCATAATGGCGCACAACCTATAGACCAGTTTATCTTTCACGACAAAGATGGTCAGTATTACATGATTTACGGAGGCTGGCGGCACTGCAACATTGTAAAAATGAAAGACGATTTTACTGGTTTTTTGCCTTTTGAAGATGGAACTGTTTTTAAGGAAATTACACCCGAAGGATACGTGGAAGGTCCGTTTATGTTCATCCGAAACGGAAAGTACTATTTTATGTGGAGCGAAGGCGGCTGGACAGGACCGAACTACAGCGTGGCATATGCGATTGCCGATTCACCGTTTGGTCCGTTTAAACGCATTGGCAAAATATTGAAACAGGACCCTGAGGTCGCAACCGGAGCCGGGCATCATTCAGTAATTCAAATTCCGGGAAAAGACGAATACTACATCGTATACCATCGCAGGCCGCTAAGCGAAACCGACGGCAACCATCGGGTGACTTGTATCGACCGTATGGAATTTGATGAGAACGGATTTATAAAACCCGTAAAAATTACTTTTGAAGGAGTGAAAGCAAGACCGCTAAAATAGATAGGATTTGTATTTTTGGGCAGCACTTTATCTTTTAGAACGATACTTCTCAATGATATAAAAAAAATCAAATGATATAGCCCCCCGACTCCTTATCGTTTCCAGACTCAAAGTAACTATACAAGCAAGAAAACATTTTTATTCTGTCGTCTTAAGGGCTGAAGGCCTTAAGTTTTCAATGCTAAAGCTATTGTTAATCCCGGTAAACGTAAAAACTATTACACCGGAAACTCCGGGTTAACATTCTTGCGAAAAAGCACTTTATTCTTTTATAACTTCTTAAAATATTTAATTTTGGAATTCGAACCAACTAAAATTCAGGAATTGATAAAATTATCTCCCTTAATATCTATTTTTAATCGAAGTAAAAACCGCAAACCATTTCATATGAATAAAAGAAATATCCTGCTCTTTTTTATCGCTATTCTGCTTTTTTCGTGTAGTGAGGAGAAAACAAAATTTGATGTTTACCTCGATGGCGCTGAAGTAAAAATTTCAGGGAACAAAATTACAGCAAGTACAGGTTTAGCTACCCGGCAATGGAAATTTACGGATTTGGGGCTTACAACCACTTCGTTTTCCACAAAGGACGCGGAATTTGTAAACCAGGATTCAAACGATTGTGATTGGAAATTTAACTGGATGCCGGCAGATGAAAAAGCAGAACTTATAAATGTTAACGTTAAGGTTGACAACGATGAAGGATTTAACGATGATTTTATTCGTACGACGGTGGAGTTTTATTACCCCGTTTCTAAACTGGGTTTACTATTTGATATCTGGACTTTGCCGGGAGCTCCCGGATTTCGCACAAGGATTTCACTAAAAAAACTTGATCCTTCTGATCGCCCCGGTGAGTTTACAAATGGCACTATTGAACAAATAAATTTTGATACATCGTTAACAAAGGCAAAGGCAATTGGATATTATAACGATACTCAGCACAGAAACACAGCCGAAACACCAATACTAAAAGAAGAGGATTTAAACATTGGCACGACAGATATTGTGGATTGGGCCAATGTTATAATGCTTTCCAATGGTGAAAATTGGCTTTCTTTTGTAAAAGAGTCGCATAAATGTGTAAACCGGCAAGGGGTAAATACTGGTGGTTTTAAACTACAAGCTGGTAAACTTGAAGTTACAGGAACAGGGTTAGACAGCCTTCATTTAACCACAGATTATCAACCATGCTGGGCAACCTGGAGTATCGTCAATAAGGGGAACAGTACAGATGCAAAACTGGCAATTAAACAATTCGACCGGAAACGTTACATTATTGATCCCGAACGGGATGTATATATTATGTCGAATACCTGGGGAAGTAGTTCTTCCGGGGCAAACTCGAGATATGCGTCGCGCGAAGAAAATATTCTAAAGGAATTAAAAGTTTCAAACGAGCTGGGTTTGGACATCCTGCAAATTGATGACGGATGGCAGGGAATTCAGTACAATAAATGGGAACCTGTAAAAACTGCCATATATAAAATTTCGGACTCAGATGCCGTATTACCCGAGAATACAGAATATGAAGTTTATCCGGAGGGATGGGAAAATGTAAGAGAAGCGGCAAAAGATGCGGGAATAAAACTCGGACTTTGGGCGGCATGGACAATCCCTTACGAGGATTTGGTTCAGAATTACGAAATGGGAAATTTTAAATCATTCAAACTCGACTTTGCAAAACTTAACGACTATAAAACGTTGTCTGATTTTGAGTCAAGGGTAAGAAATTTTGTCCTTGCCACAGACCATAAAGTACGGGTGAACTGGGATGTAACTGAAAATGCTCCACGCATCGGATATTATTTTGGCCGTGAATACGGGAATATTTATCTTGAAAACCGCAAACCGGTATTTCCGCCCAATGTCGTTTACCAACCCTGGCTGGTTTTGCGTGATGCCTGGCATGTAGCAAAATATACCAACCTAAATAAATTCCAGGTAACTTACCAAAATATCGATATGATCCCCCATGAGCTTAGCGATGCATACAAATACACCCATGATTATACATTGGCAATAACCCTGATGGGCAGCCCGATATTTTTTCAGGAGATCCACTTGTTAACGGATGAGGCAAAAAGCGCCCTGAAACCATTGTTGGAAACCTACAAAAACGTGCGCGATGAAATGTATCAGGGCTACGTGTTTGCAATTGGAGATGAACCCAGCAATGCATCCTGGACTGGGTTTCAAAACTATCAGCCCGAAACACAAACCGGATATTTAACATTATTCAGAGAGATAAATTGCCCGAACAGCAGCTATAATTTTCACCTTAATTTTATGGAAGGGAAAAATGTACAATTTAAAGATCTTATTACGGGCCGGGAATTCGACATCACTGATTTTAAAAGCCTCCCTGCCGAAATGGAACAAGGAGCATATAAATTTTTAAGCTATCAGGTAGTTAATTGAAGCTGCAAAACAAAATCATTTGCTACTGCAAAAAAGATAAAACTATTTTACCGGGCATTGGATTTATGAGAGGAAAAGCGCAACGTACAAAAGTGCAATAAATCCATATTCGCTTAAATTTTCTTTTAGAAATTTTCGTGCTTTGGTCATGTGATCTTCCACTGTTTTTAAAGAAATATTTAATTCGCTTGCAACCAACTGATTCGTGTATCCTTTTTCTTTACACATAACATAAATACGTCGCCTCTGGGGAGGAAGTTTTTCAATTAATTCCTGCACTTTTTCGGCTAACAGATCATAATTAACTTTCGACTCGGTGTCGATACTATTGTCAACAACTTCAAATTTCAGATTTTCAAGGTAATTTTTTTCAGAAAGCCTTTTTCGGAAAACCGAGATAATCGTATTTTTTGCAACAGTAAAAAGATAGGCTTCCAGATTTGAGTTCTTTTTTAAATTCTTTCTGCTATTCCAAAGATTCACAAACACTTCCTGAACAATATCAAGCGAATCTGCCCCTGACTTTAAATAGCCAAACGCAAAATGATAAAGCCTGGAACTATAATCGGCATAAAGCTCGTTTATCACTGCCTTATCACCCGAAATCAGTCGTTTAACGCGTTTATCCTCATCCATAATTAATTAGTTACCCGGCTATGCAAAAATATAAAAATGTTTTATTTCCTTTAATGAAAGTCCGATACCCTTTTCGTTTGCTGAAATAGAAAAATCAATTTCTCAAAAAAAGGAGCAGGGGTTTTTGTGGGCTGAAACGTTTACAAAAATGAACAAAGAAACCATATGAAGGATTATTTTAGAAAATATTTGGAAGGCCGGTGTTCTGAAGATGAATTCCTGTCGTTTATCAATCTTTTTTTAAAAGCAGATAAGCAAAAGGAGTTGACGAAGAATATGGAGGAGGACTGGAAAAGTGTTCGTGCCAATAAAAAAACGCCTGATTTATCCCCTACCCTTCATAAAATTCATTTCGAAATAAATAAACAGGAAAAATCTGAAAATAAGACCAGGAAAATAGTTACATACTTAACAAGAATTGCCGCTGTTCTTTTTATTCCTCTAGCCGTTGCTTTCTTTTTCACGGTTCAGAAAAATACTTCTTCTGATGTTAAAAATCAAACCATTTCGACACCACTGGCTTCAAAAACAAATTTTGAGCTACCTGATGGTTCAATGGTTTACCTTAATGCCGGTTCTTCGTTAAGCTTTCCCGAAAAATTCACGGGAAAAAAACGGCTGGTTAAACTAAGCGGAGAAGCTTACTTTGATGTAAAAAAAAGCAAACAGCCGTTCGAAGTAGAAACTTCTGAATTGACGGTCAACGTTTTGGGAACGGCCTTTAATGTAATGGCTTACCAAAATACGCTTCCTGAAGTAACTCTGGAGAGAGGAAAAGTAGTTGTGAACACAAAATCCAACCTACAAAAAACATTACAGCCGGGCGAGCAGGCTGTCATTGACATAACTGCCAACACAATTTCTGTAAATAATGTGGAGACTGAATTATTTACTTCCTGGATAAACAACCGCCTTATTTTTAAAAACGAGATGTTAGGAAATGTGGTACAAAAGCTGGAACGTTGGTATAACATTTCTATTGAAATTGATAACGAACCTCTGGAACAAAAAAGAATAAATGCAACTATCGAATACGAATCGATTAGTGAAGTTATGGAATTACTGGAAATTACTTTACCAATAAAATTTGAATACAAAAAAAACGAACGAAAACTGCTTATAAAAAGCAGTCGACCATAAAAATAAAAGAGTATGCCTATGAAATAAAACGTGTCTTTTTCTCTAATACATTTCAAACAATAGAAAGCGAGGAAGCCACTAACTTCCCCGCTTCAGAAAAATAATTAATCCAAATTATTAATCTTACAAATCAAAATTATGAAAAAAAAGAGATTGGAGAAGATCCTTATTGGGAATTTCTTCCTAAAACTTTTAACAATTATGAAACTAAGCCTTTTTATCGTTTGCCTAACCGCGTTTTCAGTTGTAGCCTCTGAAAGCTATTCTCAATCGACAAAACTTTCACTCGAAATGAGAAACGTTAGTATAAACAGCGTTCTAAAAGAGATTGAAGACAAGAGTGAATTCCGTTTTTTTTATTCCGAAGATGTTGATACAAAAAAAACAGTATCAGTATATTTTAAAAACTCGAACATCGCTGATATTTTAGACGAAATTTTTGAAGGGACATCTATCGTTTTTAAGATTGTTGGGCGTCAGATTGCTTTATATAACAATACCGAAGATAAAATGTCGTTCCCATGGATGCAGCAACAATCTGTTTCGATTAGCGGTCGGGTCACCGACTCAGATGGGCAGCTTTTGCCTGGTGTAACAGTAATAGAAAAAGGTACCACCAATGGTACCGTTACCAATATCGACGGAGAGTATAACCTTGACAAAATTTCCAGCGGGGCGGTCCTGCAATTTTCTTTTGTTGGAATGAAAACACAGGAAATTCCATTTTCAGGGCAATCCGTAATCAACGTTGTTTTGGAAAATGATGCTATTGGCATTGAAGAAGTAGTTGCCGTTGGTTATGGAACGATGAAAAGAGGGGCTGTTACCGGAGCCGTTTCCGCGATAGAAGGAAAAGAACTGACAATCGCACCGTCAACCAACACAACAGCTATGATGGCAGGACGTCTGCCGGGGTTAATTGTGCAACAGAAATCGGGTCAACCGGGTAACGATATAGCAAGTTATTCCATTCGGGGGTTTGGAAGCGCATTGATTATTGTAGATGGAGTAGAACGTAATTTTACACAGCTTGATCCGAACGAAATAGAATCTGTAACAGTTTTAAAAGATGCTTCTGCCTCTATATATGGTTCAAGGGCTGGAAATGGCGTCGTATTGGTTACAACAAAAAGAGGAAAATCAGGAGCTCCAAATATTTCATTCAATTCAAGTTTTTCGGTATCACAACCAACAGCATTTCCCGATTATGTAAATGCTTATCAGTTTGCATCAATGCTTACCCAGGCAGAAGGAGGTGTTGGCTCAGGTTCAACATTTAGCCAGGAAGATATCGATAAATATAAAGAAGGTACAGAGCCTGGATATGTGAGTACGAACTGGAAAAAAGAGGTAATGCGGGAATGGGCTCCCCAACAACTCCACAATTTAAATATCAATGGAGGAAATGAAGTAACCAAATACTATTTTAATCTTGGATATTTAAACCAGGGGTCAATGTGGCGCTCAGGCGATGGTATATACCAACGTTTTAACATTTCTTCCAATGTAGATGTAAATATCTCGAAAAGATTGTCAGCACAGTTCGATATTAGCTGGCGCAGGGAAGACAGGGACGACCCTCACGACCTTAGTACAATTTTTAACGACCTCTATTTTGCCAATCCTACAGTTGATATCTCAAATTGGCCTTCTCCGGAACTTATCCCGGTAGCTGCTCCTACCCGGGCAACTGAAGACCAGCCTGTAGCTACCTCAACACAAAGTATGTCGGGATATATAAAAGACCAAAGAGACTACTTCAACGGTTCTATATTTCTTAAGTATGAACTACCGGTAAGTGGATTATCAATTGATTCAAAAGTAGATTTGTGGTCATATAACCGTTACCGGAATGAATTCCAAAAAACATTTGAAGTATGGGAATACGATTATGAGAATCAAGTCCATTCAAGTGCCGGAACAATAGGCGAAAATTATGTTGGAAAAACATCTTACAGAAGCCAAAAAGTTACCGCCCAGTTGGCACTCCGTTACGAAAAAAATTTTAATAGCCACAGCATAAAAGGACTTCTTCTAAATGAAATGATTTATGATAAGTCGGACAATTTCTGGGCTTCCCGCTCTAATCTGATTTCATCTTCACTACCCTATCTTTACGCCGGCAGCACAGATACACAGCTTAACAGTGACGCAGTATACGAAGATGGCCGGCATAGCCTCGTAGGACGTGTCAATTATTCTTTCGGTAATAAATACCTGGCAGAAGTGTCATTCCGCTATGATGGTTCTCCACGCTTTGCAGAAAATAAGCGGTGGGGATTTTTCCCTGGTGTTTCACTAGGATGGAGAATTTCTGAGGAATCCTTTATGCAAGACGGCTTTTTTAATAATCTAAAGTTACGGGCATCGGCCGGAAGAACCGGACGAGATGCCATATCAGACTATGACTATCTTACAGGCTACGAATTAGTTACAGGAATAAATAACGTATATCTCTTTGGCGATGAAACCTATACTCGTCTTCAAAGTATCGGATTGGCAAATGAAAACATTACATGGGAAAAAATAGATCTTTATAATCTAGGTCTCGATGCCTCTATACTGGATGGGAAATTTGGAAGTGAATTGGATGCATTTTACAGAAAACGCAGTGGCATATTGGCAACCAGAGAATCGACTGTTGCCAACACTTTTGGAGCAACCTTGCCGGCCGAAAACATCAACAGCCTGGACAACAGAGGATTTGAAATCACTTTATATCACAAAAGACGAGTGGGTGATTTTAGCTACAATATCACAGCCAATTACTCCTGGAGCAGAGCAAAATGGCTTCATTATGAAGAAAGAGAAACTTTTGAAGATGCCGATGATGAACGTATACATAAAGTAAGTGGGAAATGGACCAACCGCACTTTAGGATACCTTACCGATGGTTTCTTTAACTCTCAGGAAGAAATTGATAACGAAACTGTTGACCAGGATCAGGGAGGAAACGTTTCAATTGAGCCTGGTGATATTCGTTATGTTGATTACAATGGAGACGGTATAATTACAGAACGCGATAAAGTTGTCTTGGGAAAAGGAACAACTCCTGAATCAATGTTTGGGATTAACATGTCTGCTTCTTATAAAGGATTTGATTTTAGTATGCTATGGCAGGGAGCTTCAGGCTTCGTATCTCGTTTTAATAATGATAATAATATTGGTGGTCTTAGAGCAAGTGCCGGAGTGCCTTTAGCTTATCAATGGGAATATCAATGGAATCCTGATCATCCGGAGGATGCACAATTGCCTGCGCCGAATGTAGCCGGTGTTAAAGCACATAATATGTATTTGAATGATATGTATATAAAAGATGCCACATATATGAGGCTAAAGAATGTAACCTTTGGTTATAACCTGCCAAAGTCATTTCTGAATAGTACAGGAATAGAAAAAGTGCGTTTCTTTATATCAGGGCTTAACCTACTTACTTTTTACGATTTTGGAATTTTTAAAGATTATGATCCGGAAATTACCTCTTCAAATGCTCAGGAAACCTATCCGATACAAAGAGTGTTTTCGGCAGGTGTTAATGTTACATTATAGTGATATCATAAATTAAAAATCATGAAAAAAATAATTTATACAATACTTCTAATTAACTTTCTAATAGCAGGATGTGAAGATCCGCTGGACAAAGAACCTTTAAACCTGATTTCAGAAGACGGTGTTTGGAAAGACGAAACCTTAATTGATTTGTATTTCGCGGATTTATATAGTCGATGTGAATTTTTTCTTGCACCAAGAGTTGCAAATTTTGGTATGTCTGAAGCTGTTAACAGTGGTTTTTGTCGTACATGGGGCCCCTGGCCACAAGGATACCAGCATACATCGAGAGTTTTAACTGCTGACCAGTCGTCAACTTATGCGGTTTTTCATTGTTGGGATTATGAATTGGTAAGAGACATCAACGATGCTATTGAAAAGCTTGAAGATGAAAGTTCGTTATTGGAAGGTGAAGACTTTAAAAATGCCCGTTTAGGAGAAGCTTACTTCTTGCGCGCGTGGATCTATTTTAAAATGGTTAAGACTTACGGGGGAGTTCCACTTATAAAAAGGGTGCAATCGCTTGATGAGCCGGATGAAGATTTATTCGTCCCTCGCAGTTCGGAGGAAGAGTGTTATGATTCAATCGCTGAAGACTGCGATACTGCCAGGGAACTTCTGGAAGGAAGAAACCTTACAGAATACGGCAGGGCAACAGAATGGGCAGCCCTGGCATTAAAAAGCCGGGCCATGCTTTATGCAGGTAGCATTGGAGAATTTGGAGAGGTACAAACTACCGGTTCAGGAGAATATGCAACCACCCTGGGAATAACTAATGCAAACAAATACTGGCAACTTTCCCTGGAAGCTTCCAAAGAAATAATTGAAGATGGTTCTTATCGTTTGTACGAAGAAAATTCGGATTTATCGGACAATTTTGAACAACTTTTCCAGGCTGAAGGAGCAGACAATCCGGAGGTGATTTTTGCAGAACGTTATGATGGACTTGGCAGCAGGGGACATGACTGGGATCTTTGGCTACAACCTGATGAATTTCGTAATGGTTACGGATCATTTTTAAAATGCTTTACCAATGCTCTTGGCAAGTTTGACTTTAAGGATGGTCGTTCAGGAATCTTAAATTCGGATAATTTTGTTAAAGGTGATCCTTCTAATCTTCATTCGCTGGATGATTTCTGGAACAGCAGGGACCCGCGTGCACAGGCAACCTTTTATTTCGCCGAAACGCCCTGGAAAGGCTCAACAATCTATACTCATGCAGGAACGTATAAACTCGACGAAAATGAAGAACGTCAGTACATTACCAGTGGCGATGTAACAGATGGAATCAGAACAGTTCCGGCACAGGGAGCCAGCCGTGATTTAAGTCGCTCCGCCCTTCACGTTAAAAAACGCATAACTGAAAATCTGGATTTAACGCAAATAAATGCCGGATTGGGTTATTCTGATTTTATTGTATTCCGCTTGGCTGAAATCTATTTGAATTATGCTGAAGCTTATTTTTATACTAGCGGTTCAGGTGGTGATGGATTAAAATATTTAAATATGGTAAGGGAAAGGGCCGGCATGCCGGCAAGATCGGAATTAACTCAGGATAACATCCGTCAGGAAAGAGATGTTGAATTGATGTTTGAAGGTCATCGTTATTGGGATCTGCGTCGCTGGAGAACTGCAGTGGATGAACTTAACGGGAAAAAATTTGCAGGTATAGAAATGCGATACGATTTTGACGAAGACAAATATGAAATATATTTTATCAATAACGGAGCCAACGAAGGGGACAATGCCGATCGCATTTTCTTGTCAAACAATTATTACTATCCGATTCAAACGGATATTCTTAACGAAAACTACGCACTTGTGCAAAATCCGGGCTATTAAGAAATTTTTAGGGCTGAGATTCTTCTCAGCCCTTTTCCTAATTTTTAGCACCTATTAATTAAAATTTATGAATAAAAATTGGTCTGCAATCTACCTACTTATTTCCGTAATCATTTTTGGAATTTCAACGGCCGGAATTGCCCAAAAACAACAACCTAATGTGGTCATTATATTTACCGATGATGTAGGTTATGGCGATATTGGATGCTATGGAGCAACAAAAATCAAAACTCCTAACATCGACCGATTGGCAAAGGAAGGAAGAATGTTTACTGATGCACATTCTGCTTCAGCCGTTTGCACACCTTCACGATATGCGTTAATTACCGGAAGCTATCCCTTTAGGGCAAACAAAGGAGAAGGGGTATGGGGACCTCTTCGTCGTAACAACAAATTAATAATTGATACGGATAATTTCACCATTGCTAAATTGATGAAAAAGAATGGATATGCAACAGCTTGTATTGGAAAATGGCACCTCGGTTTCGGAGAAGAAAGCCCTACAGACTGGAATAAACCATTGATCCCCGGACCGCTACAACTAGGCTTTGATTACTATTTTGGAATTCCATTTGTATCAAGCGGCCCCCCGTATGTTTATGTTGAAAATGATAGAGTCGTTGGTCTGGAAGCTAATGACCCGTTAGTATTGAATGGTAAGCCGGTTTCTCCAACGCCTCAATATTCCGATAAATCTCCCAATACTTTTTCCGGGGGAAAAAAAGCTCACAGTTTATATGAAGATGAAAAAATTGGGGTGACTTTAGCCGGTAAAGCAGTGGATTGGATCAAACAAAATAAGGAGAATCCATTCTTTCTATATCTGGCTACGACGAACATACACCATCCTTTTACTCCAAATAAAAAGTTTCAGGGAACCAGTGAATGCGGGCGATATGGAGATTTTGTACACGAACTCGACTGGATTGTTGGTCAGGTAACAAACGAGCTTGAAAAATTAAATATTCTGGATAATACATTATTAATTTTCACAAGTGATAACGGAGGAATGCTAAATGTTGGCGGGCAGGAAGCATGGCGGGCAGGACATCGGCTAAATGGGAACCTGCTTGGCTTTAAATTTGATGCATGGGAAGGCGGACACAGAATACCTTTTATAGCACGTTGGCCCAAACATATTGCTCCTGGAACTAAATCCGGGCAGCTCTTATGCCATGTTGATTTGTTTGCTACTTTGGCTGCTATAATCGGATATAATTTAACAGAAGGGATAGCTCCCGATAGTTACAATATGCTGCCAGCACTAACCGGAAATCCAAAAAATATGCTCCGGGATGATCTTGTCCTGGCTCCTTTTCATCCTGAAAACCTGGCAATCAGAGCCGGTGACTGGATATATATTGGTGCCCGGGGTGGAGGTGGCTGGAATGGAGGCAAACCTGGAGATCATATCCTGGGAGGACCGGCAGCACTCCAGTTTGCTGATGAAAAAAACAGTGATATAGCTGATGGCGCTTTTAAGGATGATGCCGCTGATGCCCAGTTGTATAATCTTAAGAAAGACATTTCTCAAAAAAAGAATTTAATAGACAAGAAACCTCGGATTTCTCATATGATGAATCAAAGACTGAAAATTATTAAACAGTCTCAACAAACCCGATAATTGCTAAATGATAGAGAATGATGACAAAAAAACAATTATTTGGATGGTTAACAGGATTAATAAGTATAACAATCCTGCTATCAGGTTTTATCCCATACAATTTAGAATCACCATCTTTTTCAAAAGAGAAAAAAAAAGAAAATCCATTTCCGAAATTAAATGATTTTAAATTGAAGGAAATAACCGGTGTAGGATATGAAGAAAATTGTTACCGCAGAGACAACAGTAATGTTATAAAAGTAAAAGACTACTATTATGTCTATTATAATAAGGGTCCTTTCTGGAAAAATTTCCATAAAGAATGGGAAGGTTCTGTTTGGGGGGCAAGATCTCATGATGGAATCCATTGGGAAGAAATAGGGGAAATGGTTTCCAAAGGTGATGCAGGTGAGTGGGATCACTGGGCGACTTATTGCCCAAATATATTAGAAGGCAATGATGGGAAATATTATTTATATTTTACAGGGCAACCGGAGAACCAGGCAGCACAAGGTCCTATTTATGTTGGAGTGGCCATTTCCAATTCACCAGAAGGTCCGTTTGAAAAATATGCAGATAATCCCATATTCTCACCAACCCAGCAGACCGGAGATTTTGATGGTCACCGGGTAGACGACGCTTCAATTATTTTCCGAAACGGGAGATACTGGATGTATTATAAAGGGAGGCCTTATGCCAACGGACAAGTTGATTTGAAAACCATTGAATCGACAAAAATAGGGATTGCATTTTCGAAAAAACCAACCGGCCCCTGGAGCAGGTATAAAAGAAATCCGGTAATAAATGAAGGTCATGAGATAATGGTCTGGCCTCATAAAAATGGGGTAGGTATTGTATCCTGTCATTATGTAAAGACATCGCAGGGAAGATCATTGGAGCAGGGAGTTTACTGGTCAGCCGATGGAAAGAAATTCAATAAATATGAGCATCCGAAAGGGATGAAGTTAAGGAATCCGGGTTGTTACTATTCCGCCAATACAGAAGGGACAACCTGGGGTATAAGTTTTAAAAATGGAAAACATGGAGGAGGCGATTGTTACCTGTTAAGATGGGAAGCGGATTTCTCGTGTATTAAATAGTTCTAACAACTACATTAGAATAAAAAATAAGATATGAACCAACAAAAATTATATATTACCTTAATATTCAGCCTTCTAACATTATTCAATATAGCTCAAAAACCTAACTTTGTCATTATTTTTACTGATGATCAGGGATATGGTGATGTTGGATGTTACGGGAATAAAAACATTAGAACTCCCAATATTGATAAAATGGCAGCAGAAGGTATGCTTTTTACTGATTTTTATGTTGCAGCTTCTGTTTGTACTCCCTCAAGGGCTGCTTTACTTACCGGCTGTTACCCGCAACGGGTTGGCCTACCTTCTGTATTGTTTCCTAACAACATGCCGCTGGGACAAAAAAATGGAATGGCTTATGGATTAAATCCGGAAGAAATAACCCTAGCCGAATTATTAAAAGCCAAAGATTACCGGACAGCCTGTATCGGGAAATGGCACTTAGGCAATCTGCCGGATTTTATGCCTATGAATCACGGTTTTGATGAATATTTCGGACTACCATACAGTAATGATATGGGTGATATGATCCCGGATAATTCCAAATATAATTTTAGTCCACTACCGCTAATTGAGGGAACCCAAGTAATTGAATTAAACCCAGATCAGAATTTACTTGTTAAACGTTATACAGAACAGGCTGTCTCTTTTATTGAGAAAAATCAAGACCATCCTTTCTTTCTCTATTTGGCACACAGTATGCCACATCGTCCATGTCATGTCTCCGATAGTCTTTCACAAATGAGATTTTCTACCGATCAACTTTCCAACATCGATGGCGAGGATAAAAAGAGCAGGGATTTTTTATATCCGGCGGCCATTGAAGAACTGGATTGGAGTGTAGGTGTGGTTTTGGAAAAATTAAAAACACTTGGGCTTGACGAAAACACACTGGTTATTTTTACGTCGGACAATGGGCCTGCTGTAGGAAGTGCCGGGGCATTAAGAGGGAAAAAAGGAACGATGTACGAAGGGGGTTTACGAGTTCCATGTGTTATGTATTGGAAAGGAAAAATAGCCGAAGGAAACACTTGTAACCAATTGGTTGCTAGCATTGATCTTTATCCAACATTCGCAAGTTTGGCAGGAATTGAATTGCCTGAAGACAGAATTATTGATGGAGAAGATGTAAGTAGTTTGATATTGGGCAAAAAAATAAAAAACGGACAAAGGCCATTTTTCTATTTTAACCAGAATCAAGGCTGCAAGGCTGTAAGGTTTGGGGACTGGAAGTTTTTTCCTGGACACTCACCCCATTTATATAATTTAAAAGAAGACATTGGTGAAACGAATAATCGATATCCCGAATTTCCCGAAATCGCTAAACAAATGGCTGAGAAAATCTCAGATTTTGAATCAGACTTGGCTAAAAATAAAAGACTACCAGGCTTGGTCGATATTAATAGATAATTATTGTTACTATGAGAAAACGATTCTTAAAACAACTAATTTTCACTACTTCCGTATTGATATTATTTTCTTGTGGATTGAAAAAAGAGAAACATACAGCCAAATCCCTGTCTGCTGAAACTTTTTTTGATACTATATGGTTCGAATACGAAAATATAAAAGGGATTGGCTATGAAGAAGGGATTACCCGTCGCGATCCAAGTGATATTATTAAGGTGGATAATACCTACTATATATGGTACACAAAGGTATTTGCGGCCACAAAAGGGGAAAAAACACCTCTATACAATTCCGGGTATTATGGAACAATCTGGTATGCAACTTCCAAAGACGGAAATTCCTGGACAGAAAAGGGGCTGGTTTTAGGGACAGGTAAGGAAAGGGCTTTTGATAGCCACGCTGTTTTTACGCCCAATATTCTTTTTTATGAAGATAAATATTATTTGTACTATACAGGAGTTAAACCAACACCTGGAGTGTCAGGACTGATTTTCGAAAATAATTCGGATACGGATATTACCGCGATTGGATTAGCTATGGCTAACTCGCCTAACGGACCGTTTTTAAGGATGAGTGACCAGCCTGTGTTAACCATTAGTAAAGATTCTACTGCTTTTGATAGTTACAGAATTGATGATGCAGCACTGAATATTAGAGATGGAAAAGTTTGGTTGTATTATAAGGGAAGATCCAGAATCTACGGAAAAAAAGGCCCGGGACATACACAAATGGGAATTGCGGTTGCAAATACCCCCGAAGGACCATATGAAAAACTTAAATCTCCGGTACTCGACAGAAGTCACGAAGTACTTATATGGAATCGAAATGGAGGAATCGCTTCTCTGGCGTGTTTAAATAAGTCATTACATTTTGCTGCCAACGGAATCAATTTTAAAACAATCAAGAATAATCTCCATGCACTCCCTGCAGCTCCCGGGCTATACCGTCCGTCTATTAGCAGTGATTCTGATAGTAAAGAAGTCAATTGGGGATTATCCATGGCCCAACACGACGAGGACATATATTTAACAAAATTTAAAATGAATTTTAAATAAAGCCACTTTTCTAAACCTTATTATTCAGAGAAGATTCGGAGATTGTTTATATAGCAAAATGAGAGTTTCAATAGACGGAAGAAGGGACAAAAAAATGCTGTGGCAATTTTCACCAAAAATAATTTGATATCTGAAACAGTAACACAAAGAATAAATTTAATTACAGGAACTCTCCCTCTCTTCTCGAGAAAAAAGGACGTTTATCACGTAGTCGTAATAGGGATAAGCTTACAATATTAAAACATTACAAACTCATTTACAAAACATTAGAAAGCAAAGTATTAATTGTGGCATTTTAATAGATAAGCGTAAAATAATATTAGAAAAGATGTAATTGAACAATTGCGCAAACGAATTAATACATTGATGTTCTGGCAATAAGTTATAGTCGATATTACTACAAAGGCTACCGACATTAAGGTTATAAATATATTTGCGTACACTATTGCATCGATAGCAAAGATGGTCTTCCCGAATTCTGAAATTTAACGAAACTCAGGAAAACGTTCTCCCTCTGGGTTCATCATCTTTGAAAATTCTCCATTTTATTTCATCTTTGTTCTTCCTAATTAAAGCCAGTTGAAATCCATCAAAGAAAATATCATCTGGGATAGTTTCAGGCAAGGCAATAAAGATGCTTTAGAAATTATCTATGAAGAAAACTATTCAGCACTTTATTATTATGGACTCAAGTTTATTAAAGACACAGATACTGTAAAAGATAATATACAGGAACTCTTTCTGGAACTGATTAAATCAGGAGAGCGACTGGCAAAAACAGATAATATTCGCTATTACCTTTTAAGAGCGCTTCGATATAAACTGACAAAAAAAACTTCAGTAAAACTAACCGGCGAGACAGAAGTTCAAAAAAACATTGAATTTAGTTTGATTGAATCTGTTGAGCATCAATTAATCACAAAAGAAATCGAAGAAGAAAGTAAAAAAAAGATAATCAATGCAATTGGAAAACTCTCAGAAAAACAACAGGAAATAATTTATCTTCGTTTCTATAATAACCTGTCCTATCAACAAATAGCTGAATTTTACGGCACAAAAATGCAAACAGTACGTAATTTAATGAGCCGCGCCCTTCACTCAATGAAAGAAGATTTTCAGAACAATAAGGATCAACTGTTCCTTTTTCTTTTTCAACTCCCTCAACTCCAAAAAAATTACGTTCCACCTTCCACACAGGTGTTATAAAACACATTTTCCAGATAGTATAAATATTGTCTTACCATCATTACCAAGTAAAAACATTTTGTCGCTTCTTTTATGAAAAGGGAAAGTAACTATAATAATTTGGGCTACGAAGATTTTGTAGAGGATGAAAAATTCAGAAAATGGGTCTTTGCTCCCGATGAAGAAAGCCAACTTTTTTGGGAAACATTTATAAAAAATAATCCCACCAAAAAAGAAACAATCCAAATCGCCCGACAAATCGTCGAAGCTATCCATTTCGAGGAGGAACCGGTTAACCGCGAAGAGTATATTCCATCATTAACTATTCTGAAACATAAGATTGTTAAACAAGATAAACCGGGAAAAAATATTCGTCTGTTCCCGAACTGGTGGAACAAAACTGCCGTGATATTACTTATCCCTTTTATTACAATAAGCATATATTTCTATTTTAGCCGCCCCAATACAGCACAGGAAGGACAGAAAACACAATACATCGTTCCTCCCGGGCAGAAAAGTAACATGATATTAGCCGACGGAACCAGAGTTTGGCTAAATTCCGGCTCAACGCTAACCTGCTTCATGGGAGATGAATTGAATAGAAAGGTTCATCTGGAAGGGGAAGCTTTTTTCGATGTGACAAAAGATAAAAAGAACCCATTTTTTGTTGAAACAGAAAAATATACCGTAAAAGTATATGGAACAAGTTTTAATGTAAGGGCATTTAAAGAGCAGGTTACATCTGAAATTATACTGGAAGAAGGAGCCGTATCTGTTGTTACCGGCAACAACGAAGAAATAAAGCTAAAACCAAATCAGCGGTTTTATATTAATGAGGAAAACAAATATCAGGTAAGTGCTATTGATCCTGAGTATTACACCTGCTGGAAAGATAATGTCCTAAGGGTCAACAATGAAGAATTACAGCATTTAATTGTACGGTTAGAACGATGGTATGGAGTTTCGATTTCTATTCCAAATTTCGAAAAAGTTAAAAATCTGAGATATACATTAACAATAAAAACAGAAAGCTGCAGAGAAATGCTTGAGTTAATGCGACTTGTTACACCATTTACTTATACTATCAACGGAGAAAATATAACTATAAACTATGATATATAAACATTTTACATGAAACAAAATTAAAAAAACAAACAGGAATATGCGCCAACATACTCCTGTTCGAGATTAAACAAAATTTACCAAAGTCGAAGCTGGTAAATTAAGTATTAAACCATAAAACAAAATTATGAAAAAAAGTCGAGTTTCAACTTCATGGGAAAGTTGTGTTATCCCCTGGAGTAAAATTTTAAAAATGATGAAAGTAGTATTCTTTATTATGCTTATCGCAGCAATCCATGTTTCTGCAAACAGCTACTCTCAAAACAGACGGTTTAACCTGGATATGAAAAATGTTTCAATAAAACAGGTATTGGAAGAAATTGAACTCCAAAGTGAGTTCAGGTTTTTATACAGTGATACAAAAATTGATGTCGAACGTAAAGTTGACGCTTATTTTTCAAATAATACCATAGAAGAGGTATTACAGAAGGTTTTAGTTTCCTCCGGAATTAGTTATCAGGTTATTGAAAGACAAATATTGTTAACAAATACAAAAGACTCTCTTTTATTTGAGCAACAAGGCGGTAATAAGGTAAAAGGAAAAATCACTGATCTCAATGGATTGCCGTTACCCGGAGTAACTGTAGTCGTAAAAGGCACTACTAAAGGTACCGTTTCTGACGCAAACGGCGAATATTCATTATCGGATATCCCCGGAAATGCTGTGCTGCTGTTTTCATTTGTAGGAATGAAGACCCTGGAAATTCCGCAGGAAGGAAAAGCTACAATTAATGTAGTAATGGAAGAAGAGGCTATTGGCATTGAGGAGGTTGTGGCCATTGGCTACGGAACCTTAAAAAGAGAGGAATTAACAAATGCGGTGTCAAGTGTAAACTCGGAAGACTTTGTAAAAGGTTCTGTAAAAGATGCAGCGCAGCTTATAAGAGGGCAAATTGCGGGTGTTAACATTATAAATCCCGACGCTGATCCAACCGGAACTTCACAAATTGTTTTACGCGGAGTAACAACATTAGCTGCCGGCACCCAGCCATTAATTGTAATCGACGGAGTTCCCGGCTCTCTGACCGATGTTGCTCCGGAAGACATTGAAACCATTGATGTACTTAAAGATGGTTCTGCCGCAGCAATTTATGGCACCCGGGGCACCAACGGCGTTGTGCTTATAACCACGAAAAAAGTTAAGGGCGAAACTCCTGCAACTATAGAATGGAATAGTTATGTAACAACACAAACTATTACCAAAACAATTGACTTTATGAATGCAGATCAATACCGAAATCTGGTAGCACAAGAAAAACCGGGAGCAATTGATTATGGTGCCACAACAAAATGGATCGACCAAATTTTCAGAACTCCAATTTCCCAGAATCATAATTTTAGTATGAAAGGAGGAAACTCCAGCACAAACTACATAATGAACATCAATTACAAACAGCTTCAGGGATTGATGTTGCGCTCCGATAATAATGTGTTGACTACCCGAATAGAAGCCAACCATACAATGTTTGACGGGAAGTTAAAACTTAATGGAAATATTATTGGCTACGATCAAAAATATTTCTCTGGAGGCGATGGTTACAGTTGGAGAGGGGATGTATACAGAAATGCACTGATTTACAATCCGACCGACCCTGTTAAAGACGAAGACGGGAACTGGACAGAACATCCTGAAATGAACAACTACGCCAATCCACTGGCCTTAATAAAAGAAACAGAAGGAGAAATTGCAATTACAAATTTTAAACCTTTTGGAACAATAACTTTTTATCCTCTCGAAGGACTAACGCTCAAGGCACTGGCATCAAGAGACATTTACAACAAAACAGCCGGATATTCTGAATCATTTAACCACTTGAACAGCATCCGGGAAAAAAGAACCGGATTCGCATCCAAAGGTACAACAAGAAATGTAGATGACTTGCTGGAACTAACGTCAACATATTCAAAATCATTTAAAAACCACAACATTAACGCTTTGGCAGGTTACAGTTTCCAGCAGGACACCTATGAATTTTACTGGATGAACAACTTTGACTTTCCCAGCGATAAATATTCATACAATAATATGTCAGACGGCGCTGCTCTCACGGAAGGTAGAGCCGGAATGGATTCCAACAAAACCTCATCGAGACTGGTAAGTTATTTTGGCAGGGTGAATTACAGTTTTAAAAACAAATATTTGCTTATGGCCAGTTTAAGGTACGAAGGCTCCTCAAAATTTGGGAAAGACCATAAATGGGGGGCATTCCCGGCCGTTTCAGCCGGTTGGAACCTGATGAAGGAGGATTTTATGAAAAATATCCAAAGTTCAGTGTCTCAATTAAAATTAAGAGTAGGGTTTGGTATTACGGGAACAGCTCCGTCAGACACATACCAATCGCTAAGCAGATTAACCTACGGAAATAAGTATTTGTTAAACGGTGAATGGATTCCTGTAATATATCCTTCTTCCAATGCCAACCCCGACTTAAGATGGGAAACAAAAGAGGAAGTTAATATTGGATTGGATTTTGGATTCTTTAACAACCGAATCTCCGGAGCTATAGATGCTTATAAACGCACAACAAAAGATTTACTCTGGAACTACAATGTTTCAACGCCTCCGTATCTTTACAGCAGTGTGCTTGCAAATGCAGGTTCAATGGAAAACAAAGGACTTGAAATTCAAATCACCGCAATTCCGGTGGAAACAAAGGATTTTAACTGGACAACAAAGGTAAACTATTCCACTAACAGTAATAAACTGCTTTCATTGTCCAACGATAAATTCCAACTTCAAAGTGGATATTTTTATACCGGTTCTACCGGAGAACCAATACAGTCGACTACACACAGAGTAGAAGAAGGTGAGGCAATCGGAAATTTCTATGGTTTTAAATCAATCGACATTGACGAAGACGGTTACTGGATCATTGAAGGGAAAGACGGAAACCCAAAACCCATTGCGGAACAGCAACCAGATGACAAAAAAGTTTTGGGCAATGGTTTACCAAAACACTACCTCAGCTGGGACAATACAATTCGTTACAAACAATTTGATTTAAACGTAACAATGCGCGGTGCTTTTGCCTATCAAATATTAAATATGACAAAAATGTTTTATGCTGTACCGGTTAGTCTTACCCGTGGAAACGTAGTGGCAAGCACTTATGATAATATTTATGGGAAAAGACCTCTTAATGATTATCAGGAACTTCAGTATGTAAGTTACTTTATTGAGGACGGTGATTACTGGAAAATCGATAATATTACGCTGGGCTACACTCTCAATCTAAAAGGGAGTATAGTAAAGAATCTGAGATTGTATTTATCGGGCTCAAATATGTTTACCATTACCGGATATAGCGGAATAGATCCGGAAGTAAATAGTTTGGGATTATATCCGGGGCTGGATTACAGAGACAGATATCCTTCAACCAGAACATTTACGTTCGGATTTTCAATGAAATTTTAAAACGAGTAAAAATGAAAAATTTATTAAAAATAATTATAGCAACGCTTATATTGGTTAGTCATTTTTCATGTAACGATTTAACTGAAACTGTCTATTCCGAATTAACAGAAGATGGATATAACTATACCTCTGATGAAATTTACAGTGTAATAGGCCCGGTTTACCAAAACTTAAGAGGATTACATTCTCACTCCGGGTTTTCAATAATGCAGGAATCAACAACCGATATACTGGTTATGCCGGCAAACGCCTCAGGATGGGACGACGGAGGGATATACAAAAAGATGCATCTTCATACCTGGAACTCAGAAGCTCCTCAGGTAAAAAATCTCTGGGCAAAATTATATCCCGGAGTCTTACATGCCAATAGAATAATCGAGCAGTTGGAAGGTGATGTAGTTCCTGTACCGTCTGATTTAAGTAAAGAATCTTTAATTGCAGAAATGAAGGTTGCGAGAGCATTTTATTACTGGTTGTTAATTGACAATTTTGGAGATGTTCCTTTTGTAACAACAACATCGCAGGAATTGCCTTCTTCAACAACCCGCGAAGATATATTTCAATCGATAGTCAGTGATATTACAACTTCTTTATCTCAACTAAGCGACGAGAACAGTACTTTAATGTATGGACGTTTTAACAAGTGGTCAGCAAAAACTCTGCTGGCAAACCTGTACTTAAATGCCGAAGTATACACAGGCACGGCTGAATGGGATAAATGTATTTCAGAATGCAACGATATTATTAGTTCTGATAAATACGCACTGGAACAAAATTATGCTGATTGTTTTACTGCAAATAATGAAAATTCAACGGAAACAATTTTCGCTATCCCTTATGACGAAATAAACGGCAGTGGTTTATACAGCAATTATACTTTCCACGCTTCATCCAGATATAAATACAATCTTGGCACTACGCCGTGGGGCGCCGGATGCGCAAAAGCTGTTTCCCAGTTTATAGACACTTATGATCCGGATGATTCGCGCCTCGACGACACATGGGAACATGGGCTGCAATTTGCGGCAGACGGAGTCACTCCGCTTTTATGTACTTACGACAGGGCCGGAGAACAACTAAATTATTCAAAAG
Organism: Maribellus comscasis; assembly: GCF_009762775.1. Taxonomy (GTDB): domain Bacteria; phylum Bacteroidota; class Bacteroidia; order Bacteroidales; family Prolixibacteraceae; genus Draconibacterium; species Draconibacterium comscasis. The sequence continues at coordinate 2,065,184 of NZ_CP046401.1, forward strand.
ACCTGCCTGACGGAATGTATACGACTGAAGACGAGGGATACAGAATAAAAAAGTTCCTGCCTGAAATGGGTGCCCAATACAATATGAATAATGACGTGCCATTTTTTCGCTACGCCCAGGTGTTAATGATGAAAGCGGAATGTCTGTTACGAAAAGGTCAGGAAGATGAAGCTGCAACAATAGTAAGCCAGGTAAGAGAAAGGGCTTTTAAAGATGCTCCGGCAAAAGCTACTGTTACCGGAACTCAATTGTCCGCAAACAGCAACTACGATTTTGGCTATGTTGAAAATTATGAAATTGTTGACAACGGGGACAGCTCTCCTGTAGAATATGGCGGATTCTATGACGAACTGGGATACGAATTTGCTTGTGAATGGGTAAGAAGAAGAGATATGATCCGATTTGGCACCTATTCCACAAAAAGCTGGCTCTCTCACAAACCGCAGGGTGAAAAAGCGGAGGTATTTCCTATTCCGCAAACAGTAATAGATGCAAATCCTAATCTTGCTCAAAACCCTGACTACGAATAAATAATTAGCGATCAGTTGTCTATTTTAAGATAACTGATCGCTCTTGGTACTCATCATAACCATAAATCGATAAATTCAAAAAAAATGTGTAGAGCACTGGTTATAATTCTTTTACTAAGTACATTTTTAGGTGGATGCAAAAAAAAACCTAAAGAGAATATCGTAAAAGAAGAAACAAAGAACACTTTAGTCTGGAAAGATTTTGGTCCCTATATTCAGGAATTTAATAAGAATGATGTTGAACTGTACACTCAATATTTTCCAAATGATAAGGCCGAAGAGTTTTTAAAAAACAATATCCCTTATTTTAATTGTCCGGACAAGGAATTGGAAAAAACCTATTATTTCCGTTGGTGGACATTCAGGAAACACATAAAAAATACAGAAGACGGGTTTGTTATAACCGAATTTCTGCCTGATGTTTCCTGGGCCGGAAAATACAATACGATTAATTGTCCTGCAGGACACCATTTTTACGAAGGGAGGTGGTTACGAAACCAAAATTACCTGGCAGACTATGCTAATTTTTGGTTTAAAGGAGGGGGCAGTTTACGCTCATATAGTTTCTGGGCTCCGAATTCCATACTGGCATTTGCCTCGGTTCACCAAAATAAAAAATTAGTTACAGAGTTACTTCCCTTTTTTGTTGAAAATTATGACGGATGGGAAAACGAAAGATTAGCTGAGGATGGTTTATTCTGGCAATTTGACAACCGGGATGGAATGGAAGTATCGGTTGGAGGTTCCGGGAAAAGAGCAACCATCAATTCATACATGATTGGAGATGCAGCAGCTATTGCTGAAATAGCTCGAATGGCCGGAAACAAAGCACTTGAAGAAACATATTCCAGGAAAGGCTCAACACTAAAAGAATTGCTATTATCAAAATTATGGGACGCTGATGCTCAATTTTTTAAAACTTTACCATTAACGCCTGAAGAGTATAATAAATTGGTTGATAAAAGATATTCCGATTCTTTTTCACTAATAAAAAAAGACTCGCTTAGCCTGGTTGATGTTAGAGAACTTCACGGCTATACCCCGTGGTATTTTAGTATTCCTGAAGATAAACACTCTTTGGCGTGGAAATTCCTTTTAAGTAACGAAGGATTTAAAGCTCCCTACGGACCAACAACTGCTGAGCAAAAACACCCGGAATTCAAAGTAGTTTATGAAGGACACGCCTGCCAGTGGAATGGTCCGAGCTGGCCTTTTGCAACCTCTGTAACCTTGAAAGCAATGGGAAATCTCCTGAGAGACTATAATCAGTCGGTAATTTCAAAAAATGATTTTGTGAATCAGTTACTAACATATTCCAATAGCCACAGAAGAATAAATGAACGTGGAGAAAAACTCTGCTGGATAGATGAGAACCTCAACCCTTTTACCGGCGACTGGATTTCGCGAACAATGTTAAAAGCGAGAGGACATGAGCCAGCGGAAAGAGGAAAAGATTACAACCATTCTGAATTCTGTGACATCATCATTTCTGATCTCATTGGCATCCAACCCTCAATGGACAATACGCTCACCGTAAACCCGCTAGTTCCTGATAATTACTGGGATTGGTTTTGTCTCGACAGAGTAAAATATCACGACAAAGAAATCACCGTTATTTGGGATAAAGACGGACAAAAATATATGAAAGGACAGGGATTTTCTATTTTTGTTAACGGAGAGCTAAAACATAATTCAAAAAGAGTAGAAAAAATAACGATTCAAATTTAAAAATGAAACAGCCCACGACTGAGATATAAGATGGCAGCTCAAACAAGCATGACCAAAGTTTTATCTCGCCCAATAAAAAGACGTAACAAAAATTTAGACAGATGAAAAAATACATTTTCCTCATTTTTCAAATATTTGGCATTACAAGTGCCTCTGTAGTAGTTGCCCAATCGTACCAGGTTCAACCCATCCCCTTTAATCAGGTAAGCATTGAGGATGGTTTTTGGTCGCCCCGATTGAAATCGCACTCCCTAAATACTTTACAAACCTGTATACACCAAACCAGAGATTCTACGGAAAGAATAAACAACTTCAAAAAAGCGGCAGGATTACTCGAAGGCCAACACCAGGGTATTTATTTCGACGACTCTGACGTGTATAAAGCGATGGAAGGAATCGCCTACTCGCTTATAAATAATCCAAATCCTGAATACGAGAAACTACTTGACGACTGGATTAGTTACATCGCAAAATCGCAACAAGCAGATGGTTACCTGAATACCTTTTACACACTAAACCATCCGGACGAGCGATGGACAGACATGGAAAAACATGAAATGTATTGCGGCGGCCACATGATTGAAGCTGCAATCGCTCATTATCAGGCTACAGGGAAAAAGAGTTTTTTGGATGTAGCTGTAAAATTCGCAGATTACCTCGACGATACATTTGGCCCAGGCAAACAACATTGGGTGCCCGGACATGAAGAAATTGAACTGGCGCTCGTTAAATTATATCACACAACAGAGAACAAAAAATACCTCGACCTGGCTCGCTGGTTACTTGAAGAAAGAGGACATGGTCACGGCAAGGGAGGTATTTGGGAATCAGAATGGGGGCCTGCTTATTGTCAGGATGATGTACCGGTTTCAGAAATAGCCGATATAAAAGGACACGCAGTCAGGGCTATGTACTTGTTTACAGGTATGGCCGATGTTGCTTCCGAGATGAATATTCCGGAGTATGTGGACGCATTAAAACGTGTTTGGGAAGATGTTACCCAGAGGAACATGTATGTTACCGGAGGAATTGGGAGTTCGAGGTCAAATGAAGGATTCACCGAGGATTATGACCTGCCAAACAAAACGGCCTACTGTGAAACATGTGCTTCAATTGGTATGGTTTTCTGGAATAACCGGATGAACCTGCTATCAAAAGATGCCAAATATGTTGATATACTGGAGCGTTCCCTGTACAACGGCGTGTTATCAGGTGTAAACCTCGAAGGGAATTTGTTTTTCTATGTCAATCCCTTGGAATCAGATGGAGATCATCATCGTCAACGGTGGTTTGGGTGTGCTTGTTGCCCGAGCAATATTTCACGTTTTGTTCCTTCCATTGGAAGTTACATTTATCTGAAAAATGATAACGAGGTGTTTGTAAACCTCTACATCGGAAACGAAGCAAACTTTAAACTGGCAAACACAAATGTTCATCTTACCCAAAAAACCAATTACCCATGGGATGGTGAAATTGCCATTTCCATTGACCCGGAAACTTCAGTTCCTTTTAATCTAAAACTGAGAATCCCTGGTTGGTGTAAAAGCTTCGGGGCCTCGTTAAACGGAAAAACAATAGAAGTTTCTTCCATTGAAGATGGCTATTTGTCAATTGAAAGAAAATGGGCTCCGGGAGATAAGATAGCACTTTCACTGGAGATGCCTGTTGAATTGATAAAAGCGGATGACCGAGTGGCTGAAAACAAAAATAAAAGAGCTGTTCAAAGAGGTCCGTTGGTTTATTGCGTGGAACAAATCGATAACGCCACAACAAACATCGATGAGATAACCATAAGCCGGAATAATATATTTACGATAACTCAGGGAGAGGGCAAGCTGAACAATATGAAGGTATTGACAACAACAGATAAGGCTAATAAATTAACGTTTATTCCTTATTTTGCCTGGGACAACAGGGAGCCGGGCAAAATGGAAGTCTGGATCAACTATAAAAATCAAAGTTCACTTTATACCAACTAAATTCAAAATGAAAAAAATAAACATTATCACAATACTATTTTTGCTGGCCTGCTTTTCTTCTTTTTCAAAAGAGAAACGCAACGCGCATTACATAACCAACCAGGCTCCGCTGATTGCACAACCCTACACTGCACTTCCCATTGGTGCAATCCAGGCAGAAGGATTTTTGCTGGAAATGCTAAAAACCCAACGCGACGGACTGACAGGGAATCTTGACAGCGTTTACAGTATCGTTTGTGGCGACAACAACGGCTGGCTCGGCGGTACCGGCGACGGTTGGGAACGTGGCCCTTACTGGCTCGATGGGTTGGTTCCGCTTGCCTATTTGCTAAATGACGAAGCACTTAAAACAAAAGCGCAGAAATGGATTGAGTGGAGCATCAACAATCAGCGTGAAGACGGTTATTTCGGGCCCAAAGATTTACCCGGGAATTATGAAAAAATCCCGGGAACACAACAGGGAATGCGTAACGACTGGTGGCCCAAAATGGTAATGTTAAAAGTATTGCAGCAATACTATATGGCAACAGGTGATGAAAGGGTAATATCGTTAATGACAAATTATTTTAAATATCAACTAAAAATGTTACCTGAAAATGAGCTGGGTTATGTTACATTTTGGGCGAATCGCAGAGGTGGTGATAATTTGGCAGTGGTTTACTGGCTCTACAACATAACCGGAGATAAATTTTTACTTGATCTGGCAGAAATCATTCACAAACAAACTTTCGACTGGACCGATGTTTATTCAGGAAACATAATCAGGAAGTTAAACCCCCTACCCGATTTACATTGTGTAAATGTAGCCCAGGGATTAAAAGAACCGATTGTGTATTACCAGCAGCACCCCGAAGAAAAATACCTGGAATCAGTAAAAAAGGGATTGTCTTCGTTAAACGACGTCCATGGTTTTGTAAACGGTATGTATGGTGGCGACGAAATGTTGCATGGCAATGACCCGACACAAGGTTCAGAATTATGCTCTGCTGTGGAAATGATGTTTTGTTTCGAAAACATTCTTCCCGTTACCGGTGATGTATATTATGCCGACTACCTTGAAAAAATAGCATACAATGTTCTTCCTACGCAAATTACCGACGATTTTACAGGAAAACAATATTTCCAGCAAGCCAACCAGATAGAGATAACCGACAAGGAACGAAACTTTTTTAACGATAAGGTAGCCCGGATTTGTTTTGGTACAACTACCGGTTACCCATGCTGTTTAACCAACATGCACCAAGGATGGCCTAAATTTGTACAGAACACCTGGTACGCAACAGTCGACAACGGACTTGCTGCCCTTGTTTACGGACCTACAAAAGTAACAGCCAAAGTGGCAAATGGTGAAACGGTTACAATTACTGAATCAACAGATTATCCGTTCAAAGAAAAAATAAACTTCACGATTGAGACCCAAAACAACGTTAAATTCCCGTTCCACCTGCGTATTCCGGAATGGTGCAAATCGGCCACTGTTTTGGTTAACGGGGCAGTACAAAACGCTCCGTCGGAAAATGGTATTATTGTACTGAACCGGGAATGGAAACCGGGAGATAAAGTGGAACTAAACCTTTCCATGGATTTCCGGTTTAGTCGCTGGCACGAACAATCGCTGGGGATTGAACGCGGCCCGCTGGTTTATGCTTTACGAATAGAGGAAGACTGGCGTGAAGTAAAAACCGACGAATTTAAAGATACGTTTTGGGAAGTTCTGCCCCAATCGCCATGGAACTATGCGATTTGGGACAAAACTGTTGAAGACGCAGATTTTGAGATTAATATATTGGAGGATATAAAATCTTATCCATGGAATCTTGAGAATGCACCGATTACAGTAAAAACAAAGGCACGAAGGATGCCCATCTGGAAAGAAGAAAAAGGGATGGCTGGAAAAACTCCGTCGCCGGCATGGCCATACCGCGAAGTGGGTGACGAGGAAGAAATTCAGTTGATTCCCTACGGTTGCACAACGCTAAGGATTTCAGAATTTCCGGTTTACAAGAAATAATCTTTTTGAAGTAGCTGTGTATAAAAACAAATAAAAATCCGGCAAAAATTTAATTTAACACTTTCCGGTTTAATTTCGGGGCCGTCCAAAAAAGGAACACAGAAACCTTTGTTTCACTCTAAGAGTTTAAAATACTTTTTTGGGACGGCCTCCTTTTTTCTTCCTGTATAAAAAGAATTCCTCTCCCATATTCTTTGTTTTTAATATATTTACAAGCTATCTGATTCGTCAATTTTTAATCAATATATTTAAAATGAAAAGTAAAATCCTAATCCTATTTATTAACTTTTTAGCTTTTAATACTTTTGCCCAGTGGCAACCCGCCGGAGATAAAATAAAAACCAGGTGGGCAGAAGAAATTGATGTCAATAATGTTTTACCGGAATATCCGCGCCCAATGATGGAACGCAGTGACTGGAAAAACCTCAACGGACTATGGGAATATGCCATTACAAAAGCCGGAGCTCCGCAACCTGCAAATTTCGACGGGCAAATACTCGTTCCTTTTGCTGTTGAGTCGAGTCTTTCAGGTGTTCAAAAAAGTGTAGGTGAAGAAAATGAACTTTGGTATAAAAACTCATTTACAGTTCCAGCTTCCTGGAAAAACAAAAAAGTATTGTTGCATTTTGGAGCAGTTGACTGGGAAACCGGCATTTGGATAAACGAAATAAAAGTGGGAACACACAAAGGCGGCTACGCTCCTTTTTCCTTCGACATTACGCCTTTCCTCAATAAATCGGGAGAGCAAAAACTGGTGGTAAAAGTTTGGGATCCTACAGACAAAGGTTACCAGGCTCGCGGAAAACAAACCAGCAACCCCCGAGGAATTTGGTACACTCCTGTAACAGGTATCTGGCAAACCGTTTGGCTGGAACCGGTAAATGAAATATTTATTCAGAATGTAAAATCAGTTCCAAATATTGACAACGAAAGCTTAAACGTACTGGCCGTTACTTGTGGAACATCTTTTGGCGATTATTATGAGGTAACCGTAAAACAAGGCGGGACAACAGTTTCAACAGGAAAAGCCGTTGCAGGAGAAGCGCTTGACATTTCAGTTCCTTCAGCCAAATTATGGAGTCCTGAATCTCCGTTTTTGTATGATTTAGAGGTAAAACTCTTTAGCAACGGAAAAGTGGTTGACGAAGTAAAAAGCTACTTTGCTATGCGAAAAATTTCTACAAAGCGGGATGAAAGCGGGATTGTTCGTTTTCAACTAAATAACAAAGATTACTTTCAGTTTGGCCCCCTGGACCAGGGTTGGTGGCCCGACGGACTTTATACTGCACCAACCGACGAGGCGTTAAAATACGACATTCAGAAAACCAAAGAATTTGGCTTTAACATGATTCGCAAACACGTAAAAGCAGAACCGGCCCGTTGGTATGCTCACTGCGACAAATTAGGAATTTTGGTTTGGCAAGACATGCCCAACGGCGATCGCTCTCCGCAATGGCAAAACCACCAGTATTTTAACGGAACTGAATTAAAAAGAAGCCCGGAATCAGAAGCCAATTACCGTGCAGAATGGAAAGGAATTATGGATTATTTGTACTCACACCCTTCGATAGTTTGCTGGGTACCATTCAACGAGGCTTGGGGGCAGTTTAAAACGGAAGAAATCTCCGACTGGACAAAAAGTTATGATCCTAGCCGTTTGGTTAATCCGGCAAGTGGAGGAAATTTTTATCATGTTGGCGATATGATTGACCTGCACAATTACCCCGGCCCGGCAATGTATCTCTTTGACGGAGCCCGTGCAAATGTGTTGGGCGAATATGGTGGAATAGGTCTTGCACTTGAAGGGCACTTGTGGGCAACCGACCGGAACTGGGGTTATGTTCAATTTAAAAATTCAAAAGAAGTAACCGACCAATATGTTGAATACGCAGAGCAGCTTCTAAAAATGATTAAGTCAGGCTTTACCGGTGCCGTTTATACGCAAACAACCGATGTGGAAGGAGAAGTAAACGGACTAATGACATACGACCGAAAAGTAATCAAAATGGATGAAGAAAGGGTACGACAAATTAATCAGAAAATATGTAATTCGTTACATAAATAGCGAATTAAAACTTTCATGAAAAAAATTTACGCAACACCTGAAAATTAACATTTTCGGGTGTTTGCTTTTAATTGATACTCTGCTTTTTTGAGTGTCGGTATATTTCCTTATTTTCGAAAATCTAAATTCAGAAATATGAAAATTGTTGGAATGGATGGATTCGCACTGAATCCGGGAGATTTAAGCTGGAAGGATGTTGAAAAACTGGGAGATTTTACGGTTTACGAGCGTACTCCTCCTGAATTAACGGTTGAACGCGCAAAAGATGCAGATGCTGTTTTTACGAATAAAGTTATTTTTGATAAAAAGGTAATCGACCAACTTCCTAAATTAAAATACATTGGCGTGCTTGCAACCGGATATAATGTTGTAGATATTGAAGCTGCGAAAAAAGCCGGGATTGTGGTTACCAATATCCCTGCCTACAGTACTCCGTCTGTTGCGCAGATGGTGTTTTCACACATGCTGAATTTTGTGCAAAACATTTCAACACATGCCGACTCGGTTTCAAACGGCGAGTGGGAGAAAAGTAAGGACTTTAGCTACTGGAAAACTCCCCAGGTTGAGTTGACCGGCAAAACTCTTGGTATTATTGGCTTTGGACAAATTGGCCAGGCTGTAGCCAAAATTGGACTGGCTTTGGGAATGAAAATAATTTACCAGAACCGAAGTGAAAAAAATACAGAAATAGAAGCCACGCAGGTAGAGCTGGATACTTTGCTTTCTGAAAGTGATTTTATTAGCATCAACTGTCCGTTAACAAATGAGAACGCTGGTTTTATAAACAAAACAACCATCGAAAAAATGAAATCAACCGCATTTCTTATAAATACCGGACGCGGACCTCTTATCAACGAGCAGGATTTGGCTGACGCATTAAATTCAGAAAAAATTGCAGGTGCCGGTCTTGATGTTCTGTCCACTGAACCTCCTTCAGAAAACAATCCCCTGCCAAAAGCAAAAAATTGTTATATCACACCACACATTGCCTGGGCAACATATGAAGCCAGAACACGGCTGATAAAAATAGCTTCAGAAAATTTGAAATCTTTTATAAATGGAAAACCTGTTAACCTGATAAATTAAAAATATCAGATTAACAATCTATAACATACTGTTAACCTGAGAATAAAGAGCAATTCTTATCATTTTTTTCATATTGCATTATAAAATATTAAAAGTATTTTTTTTAACTTTTCGCCCGAAACAATTTTAATAATTTAGGTGTTCTAAATTTGAATTAAGTTCAGAAAATGGCCATGAAGATTATCCATGTTGTGTTACTGGCATCGGTGAAATATATACTCACTTTACCCTATGCCATGATTATAGGTCTGGAATACAAACAGGCCTTGATAGCCGTTTTGGTTGGCGGCATTGGAGGATTTTTGTTCTTTTATTACCTCAGCAAACGTGCCATTCAAATCTATCATAAGATACGCCCATACATTTACACTTTAATTCCAAGGCGACAAAAAACAGAAAACAGAAATTTTGTCCAGAATAACACGAATCAACAGAAAAAACGCAGAAAGATCTTTTCAAAAAGAAACCGGCTTATTGCCCGTTTTCGAAAAACCTATGGCTTTTGGGGAATTATTGTAACCACTCCTGTATTTTTAACCATTCCTGTTGGCGCTTTTTTAGCTAACAAATATTATTCGAGAAGAAGGTTTCTTGTACTTTATATGATTTTATCCATTATTGGTTGGGCCGGAGTTTTATCGGGTTTTATCCATCTGTTTCCCAGAATATTTTTCTAATATGGCTTTATTTACAGGATGTTGAATAAGCTTTTTATCAGCATCTAACAAATCAAAATCACTAATATCTTCCAGTTGAATCCACTTAGCCTGAATATGTTCTTTTAATTTTAACTGTATTGATGTTGTTGAACACAAAAAGGGAATTAACTTAATCTTTTTGAAACCATAATCAAACGGAATTGATTTTAACTTTTCAAGAATTTCAATTTCTTTCTCAAGCTCTTCATTTATCTCCCTCAGAATACAATCTTCAGGAGACTCTCCTGTTTTTATTTTTCCTCCCGGAAATTCCCAGGATAAAGGATGCTCTGCCTCTGCACTCCGTTGTGTGATCAAAAACTTATTTTCAAAAAGAAGAATTGCGCATGTTACCTCAATCATAATTCAAAATTAAAAAAGATTATTTGCCTGCGACCCGAATGAGTTATATTTGTCGGAAAGCTTTTCCGATGACAAAAGAAGAATTAATTGAAATTATCGATTCCTGGGAAAACATTAACCTTATAATTGAAGAGTGCGACAAAAGTCCCACATTTTTTTCATCATTAATGGATATCGCACTTTACCATAAAGAACAAAAATCATGGCGGGCGGCTTATTTGGTTGACAAAATTCATGACGAGTTTCCCCAACTTGTTTTTCCTTACCTTGATAAAATTACAGAACAACTAAAAACAGAAAAAAACCTGAGTAAAAAACGCCATTTCCTGAAACTGATTAGTATGAATGAAATTCAGGAAAAGTACTTTGGTTTTTTGGTTGATTTTTGTCTGGAAACCTTAACATCAGAAGAACCACCTGCCGTTCGCGTCCATGCAATGCAAATTCTTTTTAACATCTCGGATAAAGAGCCTGATTTAAAACCGGAAGTTTTGGCGCAAATCGAGCATGAAATAGAATATCACGCCACTGCGGGAATAATTTCAAGGGGTAAAAAACTTGTAAAAAAACTTCGCAGCCAAATTAACCCACTTTAAGCTATGAATCTTGTGCCGGTTGCTCTGCTCCAACTTCGCCCTGAAGACGTTCAATCAATTCTTTCAAACGTGTATCAACCTCGTTAAACAGGTCGTCCTGATTATATTTTCTGGTTAGATATTGAATATTACGCAACATCGAAAATTCGCGATCCTGTTCTGCTTTTGCTGCTGCCTCAAACCTTGCGGGCAGAGATAAAAAATAATCGACTTTTGCAAAACAATTATCGGCCAGCGTTCTTGTTAACTCAGCTCCTTTTTCATTTTCTCCCGCGACAAAATACTGTTCTATCGCCGGGAACGAATCATAAGTTAATGGTAAAATTTCATTGGGAAACAACTCAAACATTTTATCAAGAACTTCAACCGCTTTTTCTTTTTTACCTTCCTGATTTAAAACACCTGCCAAACGGGCAAACATATAACGCGCCTGCAGAATATTAATCTCCTTCCGGTTATACTCATCTAAAAATATATCCGGGTCGTTTACATTTCCCCAAACATATTTATTCATTACATTATCATACAAAATATCGGAATTTACATGACCGTAGTAAACTCCTTGTCTTTGCGTTTTAATAGGTACAAACCGGTATGCCAGGCCTTCAAACTGCAAGTAATCCTTAAAATGGATATTTCCAACATGTACCAGGCTGTGATCGATATAAATAGGGCGCTCCCAATTATTCGCCGCCATCATATTTAAAACAGCCATTTCGCTCTTGGTTATTAAATTTTTTGAAATATTTATCTCAACTCTATCCGCAATCAAAGCTGAATCTTCCGGTTGAACAGTTCCTGTTTCCAACACCTTCTGTTTATCAACCGTAATATGGAAATTACGTGCAGGAAAATAATCCATCATCTCCCCGTTTGAAACTTTCACTTTGGTTCGAACATCATCACTGCCGAGAAATTCCATAGCATCACTCAGTTCCACTGAATTTTCAAATCGTTCCTGAAACAATACAATATCCCTTATTCCCATGTAATACTTACTCTTGTCAAAAGAAAAAGGTACGGGTGGAGCATCATTGGTAGCCATTTGCTGCTGGTTGATATACCAATCCATACCGAGGTATCCGACATTTATAATTTTAATATCCGGACGCACGCCTTCTACTTCCTGCACATACCACAACGGAAATGTATCGTTGTCGCCGTATGTAAACAAAATGGCATTAGGAGCACAGGATTCAAGATAATTTTTGGCATAATCGCGCGTCATATATCTTCCGGAACGGTCGTGATCATCCCAGTTTTCCGAAGCTAAAATACCGGGAACCAAAACCAGCGAAATCAATGTAACGAGGGTTGCAGGAACTGCCCCTTTCCATAATTTACTCAAAGCAGAATAAAAGGCGGCAACAGCAAGTCCAATCCAAATAGCAAAAGCATAGAACGAGCCTGCGTAGGCATAATCCCTTTCACGAGGTTGCACGGGATACTGATTTAAATAAACAATAATGGCAATTCCCGTAAAAATAAAAAGCATCAGCGTGACAATAAATCCCTGTTTTCCTTTCTTTCCCTGATTGTATTGGAAAAACAATCCGATCAACCCGAACAGCAAGGGAAGAAAATAATAGGTATTTCTTGTAGGATCATTTTTCATAAAATCGGGTATATTTTCGCGTGGTCCAACTTTCGCATCATCAATAAGTTTAATTCCGCTAATCCAGTTCCCGTTCATAAAACCGCCGTGCCCCTGAATATCGTTTTGTCTTCCGGCAAAATTCCACATAAAATAACGCATATACATGTGTCCCAGCTGATAGGAAAAGAAAAACCTGAGGTTTTCACCAAAAGTGGGCCGTATTAATGTTTTGACTTCTCCTCCGGTTCTCACTCTCACGGGGCGACCTTTTACTTTTCCCCAATCTTCATAAACTTCGATATGTTGAGGCTGGCTACTATACATCCTTGGAAAAAAGGTTTCAAGTTTTGGCTCATATTCTGTTCCCGCCGACATGGACCCCGTAACCTCATATTCCCCATCAACCTTATTATACTGCGGTTTTTCACCTTTGGAACCGATTGCCGGAGCAGTATAGTAAGGTCCGTACGTCAAAGGTCTTTCTCCGTACTGTTCCCTGTTCAAATATTTTAAAAGAGCAAAAGCATTATCGGGGTGATTCTGATTCATGGGTGGATTTGCAGAAGCACGAATGAGAATTAAAGCAAACGAGGAATAACCAATTAAAATTACGATTAGTATTGTAACCGCCGTATTCCACACAACCAGATTTCGGCTTCTGGTATACCGAACTGCCCAAACTGAGCCTGCTATAATAAGCGCAACAAAAAATAAAATACCTGAATTAAAAGGGAGGCCCAAACCGTTAACAAAAATCCTGTCGAAAAGAAATGCAACCCTGGGTAAACCTGGTATTACCACCAACTGAATTCCCCCCAAAACTCCAATTGAAACTCCTGTGGCTACCAAAGCACCTTTCCATGAAAAATCATACTTTTTAAAATAATATACCAATCCAATGGCGGGAATCGCCAAAAGATTTAACAGATGGACACCGATTGATAATCCGACTAAATAACCAATTAAAACCAACCAGCGGTTTGCATATTTTTCATCAGCATTGTTTTCCCACTTTAAAATGGCCCAAAAAACCGCCGCAGTAAAAAAAGACGACAAAGCATAAACTTCACCCTCAACAGCAGAAAACCAGAATGAATCGGTAAATGAATATGCAAGTGCTCCAACTAAACCACTTCCCCATACAGCTATTTGCTCACCAATCGAAAGATTTTCAGAAGAAAATAGTTTTTTTGCCAAATGAACAATACTCCAGTACAACAACATAATCGTTCCGGCACTTGCCAGAGCCGACATCGTATTTACCATAACCGCTGCTCTTGACTCGTCAGAGGCAAATAATGTAAAAAAACGGCCTAAAATCATATGGAATGGAGCTCCGGGCGGATGCCCCACTTCCAGCTTAAAAGCGCTGACAATAAATTCTCCGCAATCCCACCAGCTTACGGTGGGTTCAAGAGTTAAAAAATATGTAAGTGCTGCAATGGTAAAAACTACCCAACCAAGGATATTATTGATTAATGAGGCTTTTTTCACTTTTAGTAATATTTAGTTAAAAGTAATTTGAACGAATAAGTTACTTATATTATTAGTCATTGATCTTTAAAAGATCATCGGCAAATATAAGGTTTTAAAAAGGAAAGTTTAAACCGGCAAACCACAAATTGCAAATTGTGATGACACATGTTTTGCAAAAAAAACGACCAGAATGTTTCCAAAAGAAAAAAATTTATATTTTTGCACCGTCTTTAACGAAAAGACAATTAAGGACTGTCCCGTGGTGTAACTGGCAACACGTCTGATTTTGGTTCAGAAGAGTCCAGGTTCGAGCCCTGGCGGGACAACCAAAAAGAGCATTGCAAATGCTCTTTTTTTGATTATTTTTGCATACAAAATTGACCTGTGGTGTAACTGGCAACACGTCTGACTCTGGATCAGAAGAGTCCAGGTTCGAGCCCTGGCAGGTCAACAGAAAGAGCTGAAGAATTAAACTGCAGCTCTTTTTTTAGTTTTAACTACTTAATTTTGAGGAAATCATAACTATTTATTAAAAAATCCATTTAACTTAGCGCCGCAAACCATTAAATCAGAACCAAGGTATAATACAGGTTATTGTCAATATTGATTTTAATTTGTAGTTTGTACCATGGATTTCTAATCCATTAAGTGATGGGAAGACGGAATAGTAGAAAGATAATTACCATTTTAATTGTCATATTATTGACATTAAAAGGTTTTTCCCAGCAAGATCCCATTTTGACACAATACATGTTTAATATGCAAACCATTAATCCGGCATATGCAGGCATGTGGGAGAAAATTGGGTTTTCTTCTCTGGTTAGGAAACAGTGGGCTGGCATCGAAAAATCTCCTCTGACAGAAATAATTTCGTTTCATTCCCCTTTAAAAAATGAATTTGTAGGAGTTGGTCTCAACGTAATGAACGACCGCTTTGGAAAAGAAAACAGGTTAAGTATTTTTGCGGACTATTCTTACGAAATTTCACTGACGCCTCAAACAAGACTTCGATTTGGATTAAAATTTGGTTTTATGAACTACAAAAACCCACTAACCCAATATCAATTATATCCCGATAATGAATACGATGAAGCATTTGCAGAAGACGTAGATCTGAAATTTCTACCCAACTTTGGTTTTGGCGCATTTTTATATGATGAAAACTACTATATCAATTTCTCAATCCCAAAACTTGTTGAGAATGATTTCAGAACCAATATCAATAATTACTCAACGCAAGCTGAGGTTAGAACCTTTTATGTTGGGGGTGGCTATGTTTTCCGACTTAGAACGTTAAACAATTTAATTTTTAAACCAACATTGCTGGTAAGGGCAACATGGAATAACCCACTTCAATTTGATATAGGTGCTAATTT
Source organism: Maribellus comscasis (assembly GCF_009762775.1). Lineage (GTDB taxonomy): Bacteria > Bacteroidota > Bacteroidia > Bacteroidales > Prolixibacteraceae > Draconibacterium > Draconibacterium comscasis. The sequence continues at coordinate 2,080,689 of NZ_CP046401.1, forward strand.
TATGTTAATGGAAAAACTTTGGATAGGCGGAATGTTTCGTTCCGGAGATGCAGTTTGTGTCACGTCTCAATGGATTTTCAACAACAATTTAAGATTAGGGTTTGGCATTGATGTAACATACACTGAAATCTACCCTTATCAATTCGGAACCTATGAATTTTCAATTGGTTACGACATCGACTTTTATGGTAGAAGCTATGTTCGTGCCAAATATTTTTAGTTAAAATTCGCTGGTAAATCAAACTCTTGTTTACTAAAAAAACTTAAAACTGGTATCTTTTTATATATCAACTTTTTAACAACATCGTATTAATAACAAAAACATTTGCACCTACACTTGCTATTTATCTAATTTTCACTACCTTCGTAATGCAAACCCGTTTAAATAGGAATATTTAAGCAAGCCACAAATGATGGGAAGTTATAAAAGTTACTAAAAATTGTTAATTTGGTTTTGAAATATCATATGGCGGTATTGATATTTTAGCAAGTTGTAGCGGTTAATCCCGACATGCAATTATGCATAGGTGATGGTGAATGGTAGAAAGTAGTGACATAAAAGTCATTAGATTTTTTGTATTTATAATCCTTCTTTTTACACGTATTATTAATGGCGGTGCAAATAATACAGAAGGAGACTATTCGTACAAAATTTACTCGTTAAATTATTTAATAAACCTAAATGATGTAACGGAGTATACTTTTTTACCTTATCCAAACCAGCTCTCAAAGTCTGAAAATCAAGACACAAGCATAATTAGCTGCCCTGAAGACATTTCCACTTACACTGATTTGAATGCGTGTACAAGTTTTATCTCCGGAAATTTAGAAGCACTTATTCACGTCGGAAACATTGAAACATTAACCTGGGAAATGGCCGGGGCGACAGAAGGGAAGTCAAAACCTACCGGCATCAACCAAATTCGTTCCCACACCTTCAATGAAGGAACCACAATTATAACTTACACTGCAACCGACCAAAACAGCAATACATCCAACTGTTCATTTACTGTCACTATATCAGACAACCAGGTCCCTGTAATATTTAATTTCCCTAACAATATTATCATTAACACTAATGAAGGAGAATGTTATGCTGATGTGAGCTGGAATGAGCCGGAAGCTGTTGACAACTGTTTTACCCCGGAGGAAATAAGCTGGAACTCATCTCACGAATCAGGAACCAGATTCCAACTGGGAACAACCGAAGTTACATATTCATTTGTTGACGGTATTGAAAACAACAGGACAAATCTTTCTTTTCTGGTTACAGTTATCGATAATGAGTCTCCGATGCTTGTTAATTGCCCACCTGATATTACTGTTTATGCAGAAGAAGGAAGTTGCGAAACCACTGTTAACTGGGTTGAACCGACAGCTAATGACAATTGTACTGTAAACGAAAATTTACAGTGGAAAAAATCACATGAACCCGGAACTATTTTCTCAGTTGGAACGACGACAGTGACCTATTTAGCAGAAGATGAATCAGGCAATTTTAGCGAAGAATGCACCTTCAATGTAACCGTAATCGATAACCAATCACCATCTTTCACCGCCCCACACGATTTAAATCTCTACTGCGACGAATACATCCCTCCCTGGGAAACTTTTGAAGAATTCTGGGCAGCGGGGGGAATTGCTTCTGATAACTGCGAAATTAACCAACGCAGTTTTAAACTAATTTCAGCAGAGCAAGATTATACCAACTGCCCATTTACCTTAACCAGAACTTATCAGATAGCCGACATCTATGGAAACACTTCTACCATTTCACACTCCATTACATTTTTTGAACCCGCCATTTCGCTAAAGTCTGGCTTAGGTGCCTTGGAAACAGCATTGGCTGTAACTTTTACACAAGGCAACGTTACGTGCAACGGGGGAAATGATGGAAGTATCACTGTCTCGCTTACAGATATTGACGGTACATATGACATCTCCTGGTCAGGCCCCATTTCAAGCTCAGCTACATCTCAAAATGGTTCAAATTTTATAATCAATAATTTAACTGCAGGAAATTATACAATAACAATTACAGACGCAAGTGAAACAGAAATCCTAAATGTCTCAATTACAGAACCACCTCCACTCTCAATTATAACACAACCAACAAATTTAATCGAATGTGAAGGACACATAGTATCATATGATGTTACAGCATCAGGTGGTACAGGAAGTTACACATACACATGGCAAAGAAAAACACCTTCAGACGGCTCGTTTACTGATCTTTCAGCAGGCGGAAATATTTCTTTTCCAACACCTGATGAATTAAGGATTGAAAATGTTGGCAGTTCACAAGATCCTGATGGTACAGAATATCGCGCAGTTATTTCTGATGAATGTGAAACACTAATCTCAGACGTTGCTACACTCTCCGTAAACGAAATTACAGGTCTTGACCCTTCATATTCTGATGGCTCTATTACAGATATCACAATTTGTGAAGGAGAAAACTTTTCCTATACCGTCACAACATCTGGAGAGACGCCTGTTTCATATCAATGGAGGAAATTCATAAGTACAAACAATTGGGGAAATGTAACAGACAATGGTATCATTTCTGGTTCCAATTCAGCAACGCTAACTTTTATAAATGCAACACCTGTGGAAAGTGGTGAATATAAAGTTACTGTTACATTTCCTTCATCGGGTGCAGATTGTAATGTTACGAGTGATAGCAGAGAAAGAAACCTAACAGTTAGTCCACTTCCAAATCTATCAGTAAATATTCCTTCGCAACAAATCTGTCCGGGAACGCCAATCTCAGATCTGATTATAACAAGCGATATTCCGGTTGATTTTTCGTGGAGCAGAACAAATACGACCAATTTAACAGGAATTGCGCCATCAGGATCAACGAGTTCAACAACATCTTTAACCATTTCAGGATCGCTCTCCAGTTCCGGGCCACAGAACCTGCAATCTACAACATTTACGATAACTGCTGAATCTGGCGACGGATGTATTTCAATCATTACTGCCACTGTCGAAGTGGTTGACAATACACCTCCATCCATCACCTGCTCTTCAAACATTACACAAAGTACTGATGCGGGCAATTGTACAGCTTTTGTTACCATACCGGCACCGACAACAAGCGACTATTGCGGAATTGCATCGACGATCAACAATTACAATAATTCTTCCGATGCAAGTGATACATACCCGGTGGGAATTACCACTGTAGTGTGGACAGTAACTGACAACAGCGGAAACACTGGCACATGTTCGCAAACCGTAACTGTCACCGACAATGAAGCACCGGTTATCACAAATTGTCCTTCAAATATAACGATAAACAATACACTGGGCAGTTGCGAAGGAACAGCCACGTGGATTGAACCCTCAGCCACAGACAACTGCACATCGGCAGCAAACCTAAGCTGGAACCGTTCCCATATTCCCGGAAGCGCCTTCCCGGGAGGAACTACGACCGTTACTTATGAAGTAACTGACATGTCCGGAAATACCAGTAATGTTTGCAGTTTTACAGTCACAGTGCTTGATCAGGAAGTCCCGGCAAAGGAAAGCTGCCCTAACGACATATCTGTGGAAGTCAATCTTGACTCGTGCGATGCCATCGTAAATTATACTTTACCAACATTTAAAGATAATTGCGACGGAACAGGGTTAACCGGAACACTCGTGCAGGGACTTAGTCCGGGAGGTTCTTTTCCTCTTGGAACGACTACAGTAACTTACGAATATACCGATATTGCAAACAATGGCACAGCTTCGTGTTCCTTTGATGTAACTGTGATTGATAACCAGAAGCCAGAAATCATTTGTCCTGCCGATATAATTGAGAATGTTGATCCGGGCCAGTGTCAAGCGGATCTTACTATTCCGGTTGCAACAGCAACAGATAATTGCAACGTGGCGACAATAATTAATGATTACAATAATTCAGGAGATGCTTCTGATGTGTATTCTGTTGGGACAACAACGATTGTCTGGGTAGCAACTGACGACGAAGGAAATCAGGGAGTTTGCCAGCAAACAGTTACAATAATTGATAACGAACCGCCAAATGCTGATCCTCTTCCAAATCTCGGTCCGTTTAATTGCTTTGATGATATTACCGCTGCAAATACGGGCGATATCACCAATATTACAGACAATTGCGGCATGCCTGTTACTGCGACCTGGATTAACGACTCCGGCACGGGAGATTGCAGCTATTCGGTTATTCGGACCTACCGGTTGGAAGACCAGTACGGAAATATTTCAACAATTCAACAAAATATATTAATTGACGATACGACTCCCCCAACCGCAGATCCTCTTCCTGACATCACTGTTGATTGTTACGATGACTTAAATATTGCTCCTTACGCAGAAAATACGACTCATGTCAAAAACAAAAGTGATAATTGTGACGGAATAGTTACGGTAACTCAGCATTGGACGGATACAAATCCCGGAGGATGTAATTTGACTATTTACAGATATTATGTTATTGAAGATGAATGTGGAAATGCAGATACACTGGTTCAAAATATTTTTATCATTGACACTATCCCTCCTACTTTGAATGGAATCCCTGCAGATGAAACAATCAACTGCGACGAATACCCTTTCACACCCGTGGTTACAGCTACTGATAACTGTGATGCAGCACCTGTTATTACCTTAGACACGATTAATTCTACACAAACCTTTAATGGAAGCTGTACAGACTATACCTATGAATACACTTTGCGATGGACCGCCACAGACAATTGCGGCAATAGTTCAGCCGGTACACAAATTATTACTGTAACGGATGACTCGCCTCCTGCAATTACTGCTCCACCAACTGTAATTATCGATTGTGCGGAAAGTCGTGACACATCGAACACCGGTTCTCCAATTGCAATCGACAACTGCGAAAGTAATTTAATAATATCATATTCAGATCTAGAAGTCCCGGTTGGATGTGGAAACGAGTTATCAATAACCAGAACATTTACAGTAACTGATGTGTGCAATAGTTCATATACTTCAACTGTTACACAATCGATCGGTGTACAAGACAATATTGCTCCTACGTTTGACAATTTCCCTTCAGACACTCTCGTATCGTGTCCTGATGATATTCCTGATATAGACTCAACCATTACTGCAACAGACAATTGTGGCACCGCAACTGTTACTTTTATCAGTGAATCTTATTTTGGTTTAGAAAACCAACCAGGTTTTTGTCCTACCTCTGTGCAAAGAATTTACAAGGCAGAAGATGAGTGCGGAAATGCCATAGAATATACACATACAATCACAGTTGACGATGATTGCGGCTGTAGTATTTGTCAATCTTCTGTTCCGCACCAAATTGCCGATTTAAGGGGAACTCCGGACTCAGTTTGGATTGGAGAATGGTTGCAAAGGGATGGAACCTGTTGTGATCAACCTACAAATCATGAATGTCAATCAATTACCGTTTATCTTGACCCTAATGCCGTTAGTTTAATCGTTCAAGATGTACAGGCTCCTTCGTATGGAAGTGAAACATTCCAAATAGATTGTGGCCTCGAAGGAACTTTTGGTACTGAAATATGTGTAGAAGGTGGGGGTGTACACGTTATTACTGTATGCAAGCCTGGTAAAGAAAAACAACAAATAAGCATTACTCAAATATCTGGCGCAATAGCACCTGCAAATATAAGAACAAGAGTTGGATGTAACTATGTAATAGAAGTTGAAGGAAGTATCGACGAATCGACTGTAACCTGGACTGATATTTCAGGAAACGGATATGAAAAGTATTTATCATGCACTTACGGTTGTTTAACAAGTGTCTTTACTCCCGATTCAGATGCACCAACTACCGTACAATATCAAGTTTGTGGAAACTTGTTGGGCTCTTCCTGTATAGATGGAGCTAATGCCTGTGATACTGTCACCGTTACCGTTGTTCCGGAGATTGATATATTGATTGATTCGGTTGAGGTTTGTGAGGGTGAAAACATATCTGTAACAGGCACACCACAACCAGTCGGAACCTATAATATTTATTGGTATGACGATATCAATGGCACAGGAAATATTGTCAAACAAGAAATGGGAGTTTCCTCCTCAACCATAGATTTGAGTACTCTACCTGCAGGGAATTATAACTATTCTGTATATGCAGTGGAAGTAGCAACTGGCCTGGAATGTGCAGAAGACACTGTAAATTACAATATTACAGTTCATCCCCTACCTGATATTCCACCCATTCAGAACGGAGCAATTTGCTCCGAAGACTCAATAGTTGTTGATTTACCCTCTGGTTATACTTACGACTGGAATGATTATTCAAATATATCTGTTAGAGACGATTCTACTTTTGTATTTATTCCTGCCAGCACCGGAACATTTGAATATTATGTTACTATCACTTCTGAGTTTGGTTGCGAGACAACAGATACTTTCTCTCTGGTTGTTGATGCTTGTCTGGAATGTGGAGACACAACACTGTGTCCTGCAGATACAATAATTATTACAACAGTAAGTGATTTCATTGCAGCAGGCGGCATCGTCAATTTTCCGTGTAATGTCGACGATTCAAGCATCGATCTAATTCGTTCAGTATCAAATAATGCTTCCTGTCCGGAAACAATCACCAACACATACGAAGTCTGGGATAATTGTGGAAATAGTGCCACTTGTGAATTCACTATTACCCGAACAGACACAAATTTCCCGACTGTTGTTTGCCCGGATGATGCAGTATTAGAAGCCTGCTCTGAGGTTGATATGGACTCCATTACGGGTTTACCATATTCCGCGACTGACACAATAATCACATTGGCACAGTTTCAATCAGCTGGTGGAGATGCCAGTGATAATTGTACCTATACCATTTCATACAGGGATGTTTTATCCGGTACCTGTCCAACAAACGTCAGGAGAATTTTTACTGTAACCGATTTATGTGACAATCAGGTTCAATGTGAGCAAACTTTTACGATCAATGACGAAATTCCCCCTGTGGTAAATTGTCCTCCTGATATCGAACTGATTGCTTGTGGTGATACTGATTTGGACTCTTTGACATCATTACCCTTTTCTTCAACGATTTCAATCATATCTCTTGCTGAGTTCATTGCGGCAAACGGAAGTGTAACCGAAGACTGCGGCATCTCGCAAATATCCTACATTGATACAAAAACTGGAGCCTGTCCAGTTACTTACAGTCGAAGTTTCAGAGTAACCGACTTATGTGGAAATTCAGATACATGTATTCAAACTATAACTTTAAACGACACCATTCCTCCTGAAATAAATTGTCCTTCAGGATTTATACTGGAATGTATTACTGATATTCCAACAGCCGCCACAACTGTTGCTGATTTTATCACGTCAGGAGGTTCAGTTTCTGACAATTGCTCTCTTCTGAACGAATCATTTGATATGATTAGTGAAACCACTACAACCGGAGACTGTCCAATTTATGTTGAAAGAGTATACAGCATATCCGATGAATGCGGGAATGCTGCAACCTGCACTCAAACCTTTACCATCGATGATAATGAAGCTCCTGTACTTCATGATATACCTGAAGATGTAACATTTGAATGTTCAGACTGTATTCAAGGCTTTGTAAATGGAGATTTTGAAGACAATAACATACAATCCAGTCAGGGTTGGGATTATGAAAATGAAAATGATGTGCCGGGCTGGGACACTGATTCTCCTACAGACAATATTGAACTACAAAGATCCGGCAGTGTCAACGGGGTAATCTCTCATTCTGGAAATTTTCATGCTGAATTAAATGCTGATACTGATGGAGACTTTTACCAGGAATTTTGCACAGTTCCTACCACTTGGGTACAAGTTTCCTTTTGGCATCGATGGAGACCTCCAATTTGGCATAACTCAAATGATGATATTATGGGAATATATGTCGGCCCAGACCATAATAATGTTTCTTTGGTTGCAACCGTTACATCTCCGGCTAATGTAGCACCAGATTACTGGGAACAATACACCTTTTCTTTTGCTGTTCCAGCAGGTCAAACATCTACTACATTTTTATTCCGGGCAATACAAGGAGCCCCAACTGATAACACATATGGGAACTTAATTGACGATATTCAGGTAGTTACACTTTTTGATCCTTCTGCGATACCATATGCAACAGACAACTGCGATGCCGCAATAGATCTTGTAGAAAACAGAATTGATGGTGAATGTGAGGGAAATTATCAGTTAATCAGAACCTGGACAGCCACTGATTATTGTGGAAATTCAACTTCAGCAACTCAAACGGTAACTGTTGGTGATTATGAAGATCCTATTTTACATAACTTACCAAACGATACCACTGTGAGTTGTAATGACATACCTGAGCCTGCAAATGTAACTGCAACAGACAATTGTGAACTCGACACCCTTGTGTTTGCAGAATTTGGAGGATATGGATGCAATTATACAATCGAACGTACCTGGACAGCTTTTGATGAATGTGGACACTCAACTTCGCACACTCAATATATTTACGTTCAGGATACCACGCCTCCTGAAATAACGTGTCTTCCCGATACTTCATTTCAATGTATTGCTGATATTCCGGCTCCGGATATTTCGCAAATTATAGTTATTGACAGCTGCAATGATGCAACCGTTTCATTTATTGGAGATTCTTCCGATGGAAATACTTGTCCTGAAGTTATTACCAGAACTTACCAGGCAGAAGACAGTTGCGGAAATGTAGCTACTTGTACTCAAATATTTACTATAAATGATACAATCCCACCCGATTTTACGGTTCCACCTGATATTACTATTTATAAAAATGATACTTGTGGTTATGATGCATCTATTTCTATAACAGGTGATGTAAGTGACGAGAATGACAACTGTTCGATAAACCTGGAAGCTACTTATTCTGATTCAGAATCTGTTGGTGCGTGTGATGGAGAAACAACAATTACGCGTACATGGAGTGTAACCGATGAATGTGGCAATGACACCACACAAACTCAAATCATTACGGTTTCCGACACAATTAGCCCTGTTATTTCATGTCCGCCATTAGATAGTATTGAAGCTTGTGATATTACTGAATTTAATGCCCAGGGTTCATTCCCATATTCTGAAACTCCTCAATCACTTACAGTTCCTGAATTCGAGGCTCTTGGCGGAACAGCAACCGACAACTGTAATGTGTTTACAATAACCTACCACGATGTAAGTGACGGACTTGATTGTCCGGAAACGATTACAAGAACATATACAGTTACAGATGATTGTGAGAATACAACAATCTGCACACAAATAATCACCCTAAATGATTACACACCACCGTCATTTACGGTTCCTGAAGATATTACAATTTATAAGGATGATGATTGCAATTATGATGCATCCTCAGGCATCACTGGAGAAGTTACTGATTTATCTGATAACTGCACTGTGGCTTCATTACTTGTTGTAACATCTACCGAAGTTAATTCGGCAGGAGCCTGTGATGACGAAATTATTATTACACGTACCTGGACCGTAACCGATGAATGCGGAAATGATTCATCTCAAGTTCAAACAATTACAGTCTCGGATAGCGTTCGTCCTGCTATTTCATGTCCGCCATTAGATAGTATTGAAGCTTGTGATATTTCTGAATTCAATACCCAGATAACATTCCCTTACTCTGAAACTGCTTCTTCAATCACTGTCGCTGAATTCGAGGCTTTGGGAGGAACAGCAACCGACAACTGTAATGTCTTTACAATTACATACCAGGATACTAGTGATGGACTCGACTGTCCGGAAACAATAACCCGTACCTATACTGTCTCCGACAACTGTGGAAATCAAACTACTTGTAATCAAACAATAACAATTGGAGACAATACTCCTCCAACAATCACGTGCCCGGAAAATATTAACGTTACAGCTTGTGACGTTAACATATTAATGGATTCAACCGGACTTGCTTTTAGTACAGTTCCAATTACTATTAATTTATCAGATACTACAATCGTAGGAATTTCGGTTTCAGATAATTGTGGAGTGTATGAAATTACTTACCAAGATGATAGTACTGGAATTTGTCCTATTGTCATAACAAGGACATTTACTGTTATTGACTCTTGTGGAAATAGTTCTTCATGCCACCAAGAAATAGTCATAAATCCGCAGGCCATTACATGGACTGACCCAGCTGACGTGACTGTCGATGCATGCACATTCGACGATGTTGACCTTGCTTCCGCCCAGGCTAACCTCGACGCCGCTATAGCTCAATGGGTAACTGACAACCAGAACGCATTCGCTGCAAGCGGTGGCTGCAGCCCAGAAGTAACCAATGACTTCGTTGCTCAGTCTATTGACTACTGCGCAGGGGGATCTGTTACGATTACATGGACCATCGAAGACCTCTGCCAGTCTACTGATGTGACAGCTACATACACCGTAAACCCGGTGCCGCCGCTGACATTGACTCAGCCAGCTGACAAAACAGTCGATGCCTGTGACTTCGACGATACTTCGGATAACCTGACCGCCGCTCAGAACGCTCTCAACGCTGACTTCGACGCGTGGCTCGCCGCTCAGGCAGCAGCTGTCGCCGAAGGTGGAGGATGTAGCCCAACTCTATCCAATGACTGGGATAATTCATACATCGACTTCTGTGCCGGTGGATCCATTACCATTACATGGACTGTTACTGACATATGCGATACTCAGACAACAACAGCTACATACACCGTAAACCCGGTGCCGCCGCTGACATTGACTCAGCCAGCTGACAAAACAGTCGATGCCTGTGACTTCGACGATACTTCGGATAACCTGACCGCCGCTCAGAACGCTCTCAACGCTGACTTCGACGCGTGGCTCGCCGCTCAGGCAGCAGCTGTCGCCGAAGGTGGAGGATGTAGCCCAACTCTATCCAATGACTGGGATAATTCATACATCGACTTCTGTGCCGGTGGATCCATTACCATTACATGGACTGTTACTGACATATGCGATACTCAGACAACAACAGCTACATACACCGTAAACCCGGTGCCGCCGCTGACATTGACTCAGCCAGCTGACAAAACAGTCGATGCCTGTGACTTCGACGATACTTCGGATAACCTGACCGCCGCTCAGAACGCTCTCAACGCTGACTTCGACGCGTGGCTCGCCGCTCAGGCAGCAGCTGTCGCCGAAGGTGGAGGATGTAGCCCAACTCTATCCAATGACTGGGATAATTCATACATCGACTTCTGTGCCGGTGGATCCATTACCATTACATGGACTGTTACTGACATATGCGATACTCAGACAACAACAGCTACATACACCGTAAACCCGGTGCCGCCGCTGACATTGACTCAGCCAGCTGACAAAACAGTCGATGCCTGTGACTTCGACGATACTTCGGATAACCTGACCGCCGCTCAGAACGCTCTCAACGCTGACTTCGACGCGTGGCTCGCCGCTCAGGCAGCAGCTGTCGCCGAAGGTGGAGGATGTAGCCCAACTCTATCCAATGACTGGGATAATTCATACATCGACTTCTGTGCCGGTGGATCCATTACCATTACATGGACTGTTACTGACATATGCGATACTCAGACAACAACAGCTACATACACCGTAAACCCGGTGCCGCCGCTGACATTGACTCAGCCAGCTGACAAAACAGTCGATGCCTGTGACTTCGACGATACTTCGGATAACCTGACCGCCGCTCAGAACGCTCTCAACGCTGACTTCGACGCGTGGCTCGCCGCTCAGGCAGCAGCTGTCGCCGAAGGTGGAGGATGTAGCCCAACTCTATCCAATGACTGGGATAATTCATACATCGACTTCTGTGCCGGTGGATCCATTACCATTACATGGACTGTTACTGACATATGCGATACTCAGACAACAACAGCTACATACACCGTAAACCCGGTGCCGCCGCTGACATTGACTCAGCCAGCTGACAAAACAGTCGATGCCTGTGACTTCGACGATACTTCGGATAACCTGACCGCCGCTCAGAACGCTCTCAACGCTGACTTCGACGCGTGGCTCGCCGCTCAGGCAGCAGCTGTCGCCGAAGGTGGAGGATGTAGCCCAACTCTATCCAATGACTGGGATAATTCATACATCGACTTCTGTGCCGGTGGATCCATTACCATTACATGGACTGTTACTGACATATGCGATACTCAGACAACAACAGCTACATACACCGTAAACCCGGTGCCGCCGCTGACATTGACTCAGCCAGCTGACAAAACAGTCGATGCCTGTGACTTCGACGATACTTCGGATAACCTGACCGCCGCTCAGAACGCTCTCAACGCTGACTTCGACGCGTGGCTCGCCGCTCAGGCAGCAGCTGTCGCCGAAGGTGGAGGATGTAGCCCAACTCTATCCAATGACTGGGATAATTCATACATCGACTTCTGTGCCGGTGGATCCATTACCATTACATGGACTGTTACTGACATATGCGATACTCAGACAACAACAGCTACATACACCGTAAACCCGGTGCCGCCGCTGACATTGACTCAGCCAGCTGACAAAACAGTCGATGCCTGTGACTTCGACGATACTTCGGATAACCTGACCGCCGCTCAGAACGCTCTCAACGCTGACTTCGACGCGTGGCTCGCCGCTCAGGCAGCAGCTGTCGCCGAAGGTGGAGGATGTAGCCCAACTCTATCCAATGACTGGGATAATTCATACATCGACTTCTGTGCCGGTGGATCCATTACCATTACATGGACTGTTACTGACATATGCGATACTCAGACAACAACAGCTACATACACCGTAAACCCGGTGCCGCCGCTGACATTGACTCAGCCAGCTGACAAAACAGTCGATGCCTGTGACTTCGACGATACTTCGGATAACCTGACCGCCGCTCAGAACGCTCTCAACGCTGACTTCGACGCGTGGCTCGCCGCTCAGGCAGCAGCTGTCGCCGAAGGTGGAGGATGTAGCCCAACTCTATCCAATGACTGGGATAATTCATACATCGACTTCTGTGCCGGTGGATCCATTACCATTACATGGACTGTTACTGACATATGCGATACTCAGACAACAACAGCTACATACACCGTAAACCCGGTGCCGCCGCTGACATTGACTCAGCCAGCTGACAAAACAGTCGATGCCTGTGACTTCGACGATACTTCGGATAACCTGACCGCCGCTCAGAACGCTCTCAACGCTGACTTCGACGCGTGGCTCGCCGCTCAGGCAGCAGCTGTCGCCGAAGGTGGAGGATGTAGCCCAACTCTATCCAATGACTGGGATAATTCATACATCGACTTCTGTGCCGGTGGATCCATTACCATTACATGGACTGTTACTGACATATGCGATACTCAGACAACAACAGCTACATACACCGTAAACCCGGTGCCGCCGCTGACATTGACTCAGCCAGCTGACAAAACAGTCGATGCCTGTGACTTCGACGATACTTCGGATAACCTGACCGCCGCTCAGAACGCTCTCAACGCTGACTTCGACGCGTGGCTCGCCGCTCAGGCAGCAGCTGTCGCCGAAGGTGGAGGATGTAGCCCAACTCTATCCAATGACTGGGATAATTCATACATCGACTTCTGTGCCGGTGGATCCATTACCATTACATGGACTGTTACTGACATATGCGATACTCAGACAACAACAGCTACATACACCGTAAACCCGGTGCCGCCGCTGACATTGACTCAGCCAGCTGACAAAACAGTCGATGCCTGTGACTTCGACGATACTTCGGATAACCTGACCGCCGCTCAGAACGCTCTCAACGCTGACTTCGACGCGTGGCTCGCCGCTCAGGCAGCAGCTGTCGCCGAAGGTGGAGGATGTAGCCCAACTCTATCCAATGACTGGGATAATTCATACATCGACTTCTGTGCCGGTGGATCCATTACCATTACATGGACTGTTACTGACATATGCGATACTCAGACAACAACAGCTACATACACCGTAAACCCGGTGCCGCCGCTGACATTGACTCAGCCAGCTGACAAAACAGTCGATGCCTGTGACTTCGACGATACTTCGGATAACCTGACCGCCGCTCAGAACGCTCTCAACGCTGACTTCGACGCGTGGCTCGCCGCTCAGGCAGCAGCTGTCGCCGAAGGTGGAGGATGTAGCCCAACTCTATCCAATGACTGGGATAATTCATACATCGACTTCTGTGCCGGTGGATCCATTACCATTACATGGACTGTTACTGACATATGCGATACTCAGACAACAACAGCTACATACACCGTAAACCCGGTGCCGCCGCTGACATTGACTCAGCCAGCTGACAAAACAGTCGATGCCTGTGACTTCGACGATACTTCGGATAACCTGACCGCCGCTCAGAACGCTCTCAACGCTGACTTCGACGCGTGGCTCGCCGCTCAGGCAGCAGCTGTCGCCGAAGGTGGAGGATGTAGCCCAACTCTATCCAATGACTGGGATAATTCATACATCGACTTCTGTGCCGGTGGATCCATTACCATTACATGGACTGTTACTGACATATGCGATACTCAGACAACAACAGCTACATACACCGTAAACCCGGTGCCGCCGCTGACATTGACTCAGCCAGCTGACAAAACAGTCGATGCCTGTGACTTCGACGATACTTCGGATAACCTGACCGCCGCTCAGAACGCTCTCAACGCTGACTTCGACGCGTGGCTCGCCGCTCAGGCAGCAGCTGTCGCCGAAGGTGGAGGATGTAGCCCAACTCTATCCAATGACTGGGATAATTCATACATCGACTTCTGTGCCGGTGGATCCATTACCATTACATGGACTGTTACTGACATATGCGATACTCAGACAACAACAGCTACATACACCGTAAACCCGGTGCCGCCGCTGACATTGACTCAGCCAGCTGACAAAACAGTCGATGCCTGTGACTTCGACGATACTTCGGATAACCTGACCGCCGCTCAGAACGCTCTCAACGCTGACTTCGACGCGTGGCTCGCCGCTCAGGCAGCAGCTGTCGCCGAAGGTGGAGGATGTAGCCCAACTCTATCCAATGACTGGGATAATTCATACATCGACTTCTGTGCCGGTGGATCCATTACCATTACATGGACTGTTACTGACATATGCGATACTCAGACAACAACAGCTACATACACCGTAAACCCGGTGCCGCCGCTGACATTGACTCAGCCAGCTGACAAAACAGTCGATGCCTGTGACTTCGACGATACTTCGGATAACCTGACCGCCGCTCAGAACGCTCTCAACGCTGACTTCGACGCGTGGCTCGCCGCTCAGGCAGCAGCTGTCGCCGAAGGTGGAGGATGTAGCCCAACTCTATCCAATGACTGGGATAATTCATACATCGACTTCTGTGCCGGTGGATCCATTACCATTACATGGACTGTTACTGACATATGCGATACTCAGACAACAACAGCTACATACACCGTAAACCCGGTGCCGCCGCTGACATTGACTCAGCCAGCTGACAAAACAGTCGATGCCTGTGACTTCGACGATACTTCGGATAACCTGACCGCCGCTCAGAACGCTCTCAACGCTGACTTCGACGCGTGGCTCGCCGCTCAGGCAGCAGCTGTCGCCGAAGGTGGAGGATGTAGCCCAACTCTATCCAATGACTGGGATAATTCATACATCGACTTCTGTGCCGGTGGATCCATTACCATTACATGGACTGTTACTGACATATGCGATACTCAGACAACAACAGCTACATACACCGTAAACCCGGTGCCGCCGCTGACATTGACTCAGCCAGCTGACAAAACAGTCGATGCCTGTGACTTCGACGATACTTCGGATAACCTGACCGCCGCTCAGAACGCTCTCAACGCTGACTTCGACGCGTGGCTCGCCGCTCAGGCAGCAGCTGTCGCCGAAGGTGGAGGATGTAGCCCAACTCTATCCAATGACTGGGATAATTCATACATCGACTTCTGTGCCGGTGGATCCATTACCATTACATGGACTGTTACTGACATATGCGATACTCAGACAACAACAGCTACATACACCGTAAACCCGGTGCCGCCGCTGACATTGACTCAGCCAGCTGACAAAACAGTCGATGCCTGTGACTTCGACGATACTTCGGATAACCTGACCGCCGCTCAGAACGCTCTCAACGCTGACTTCGACGCGTGGCTCGCCGCTCAGGCAGCAGCTGTCGCCGAAGGTGGAGGATGTAGCCCAACTCTATCCAATGACTGGGATAATTCATACATCGACTTCTGTGCCGGTGGATCCATTACCATTACATGGACTGTTACTGACATATGCGATACTCAGACAACAACAGCTACATACACCGTAAACCCGGTGCCGCCGCTGACATTGACTCAGCCAGCTGACAAAACAGTCGATGCCTGTGACTTCGACGATACTTCGGATAACCTGACCGCCGCTCAGAACGCTCTCAACGCTGACTTCGACGCGTGGCTCGCCGCTCAGGCAGCAGCTGTCGCCGAAGGTGGAGGATGTAGCCCAACTCTATCCAATGACTGGGATAATTCATACATCGACTTCTGTGCCGGTGGATCCATTACCATTACATGGACTGTTACTGACATATGCGATACTCAGACAACAACAGCTACATACACCGTAAACCCGGTGCCGCCGCTGACATTGACTCAGCCAGCTGACAAAACAGTCGATGCCTGTGACTTCGACGATACTTCGGATAACCTGACCGCCGCTCAGAACGCTCTCAACGCTGACTTCGACGCGTGGCTCGCCGCTCAGGCAGCAGCTGTCGCCGAAGGTGGAGGATGTAGCCCAACTCTATCCAATGACTGGGATAATTCATACATCGACTTCTGTGCCGGTGGATCCATTACCATTACATGGACTGTTACTGACATATGCGATACTCAGACAACAACAGCTACATACACCGTAAACCCGGTGCCGCCGCTGACATTGACTCAGCCAGCTGACAAAACAGTCGATGCCTGTGACTTCGACGATACTTCGGATAACCTGACCGCCGCTCAGAACGCTCTCAACGCTGACTTCGACGCGTGGCTCGCCGCTCAGGCAGCAGCTGTCGCCGAAGGTGGAGGATGTAGCCCAACTCTATCCAATGACTGGGATAATTCATACATCGACTTCTGTGCCGGTGGATCCATTACCATTACATGGACTGTTACTGACATATGCGATACTCAGACAACAACAGCTACATACACCGTAAACCCGGTGCCGCCGCTGACATTGACTCAGCCAGCTGACAAAACAGTCGATGCCTGTGACTTCGACGATACTTCGGATAACCTGACCGCCGCTCAGAACGCTCTCAACGCTGACTTCGACGCGTGGCTCGCCGCTCAGGCAGCAGCTGTCGCCGAAGGTGGAGGATGTAGCCCAACTCTATCCAATGACTGGGATAATTCATACATCGACTTCTGTGCCGGTGGATCCATTACCATTACATGGACTGTTACTGACATATGCGATACTCAGACAACAACAGCTACATACACCGTAAACCCGGTGCCGCCGCTGACATTGACTCAGCCAGCTGACAAAACAGTCGATGCCTGTGACTTCGACGATACTTCGGATAACCTGACCGCCGCTCAGAACGCTCTCAACGCTGACTTCGACGCGTGGCTCGCCGCTCAGGCAGCAGCTGTCGCCGAAGGTGGAGGATGTAGCCCAACTCTATCCAATGACTGGGATAATTCATACATCGACTTCTGTGCCGGTGGATCCATTACCATTACATGGACTGTTACTGACATATGCGATACTCAGACAACAACAGCTACATACACCGTAAACCCGGTGCCGCCGCTGACATTGACTCAGCCAGCTGACAAAACAGTCGATGCCTGTGACTTCGACGATACTTCGGATAACCTGACCGCCGCTCAGAACGCTCTCAACGCTGACTTCGACGCGTGGCTCGCCGCTCAGGCAGCAGCTGTCGCCGAAGGTGGAGGATGTAGCCCAACTCTATCCAATGACTGGGATAATTCATACATCGACTTCTGTGCCGGTGGATCCATTACCATTACATGGACTGTTACTGACATATGCGATACTCAGACAACAACAGCTACATACACCGTAAACCCGGTGCCGCCGCTGACATTGACTCAGCCAGCTGACAAAACAGTCGATGCCTGTGACTTCGACGATACTTCGGATAACCTGACCGCCGCTCAGAACGCTCTCAACGCTGACTTCGACGCGTGGCTCGCCGCTCAGGCAGCAGCTGTCGCCGAAGGTGGAGGATGTAGCCCAACTCTATCCAATGACTGGGATAATTCATACATCGACTTCTGTGCCGGTGGATCCATTACCATTACATGGACTGTTACTGACATATGCGATACTCAGACAACAACAGCTACATACACCGTAAACCCGGTGCCGCCGCTGACATTGACTCAGCCAGCTGACAAAACAGTCGATGCCTGTGACTTCGACGATACTTCGGATAACCTGACCGCCGCTCAGAACGCTCTCAACGCTGACT
The DNA here is from genome assembly GCF_009762775.1 of Maribellus comscasis. Classification (GTDB taxonomy): domain Bacteria; phylum Bacteroidota; class Bacteroidia; order Bacteroidales; family Prolixibacteraceae; genus Draconibacterium; species Draconibacterium comscasis. The sequence goes on from NZ_CP046401.1 coordinate 2,099,131, forward strand.
TCGACGCGTGGCTCGCCGCTCAGGCAGCAGCTGTCGCCGAAGGTGGAGGATGTAGCCCAACTCTATCCAATGACTGGGATAATTCATACATCGACTTCTGTGCCGGTGGATCCATTACCATTACATGGACTGTTACTGACATATGCGATACTCAGACAACAACAGCTACATACACCGTAAACCCGGTGCCGCCGCTGACATTGACTCAGCCAGCTGACAAAACAGTCGATGCCTGTGACTTCGACGATACTTCGGATAACCTGACCGCCGCTCAGAACGCTCTCAACGCTGACTTCGACGCGTGGCTCGCCGCTCAGGCAGCAGCTGTCGCCGAAGGTGGAGGATGTAGCCCAACTCTATCCAATGACTGGGATAATTCATACATCGACTTCTGTGCCGGTGGATCCATTACCATTACATGGACTGTTACTGACATATGCGATACTCAGACAACAACAGCTACATACACCGTAAACCCGGTGCCGCCGCTGACATTGACTCAGCCAGCTGACAAAACAGTCGATGCCTGTGACTTCGACGATACTTCGGATAACCTGACCGCCGCTCAGAACGCTCTCAACGCTGACTTCGACGCGTGGCTCGCCGCTCAGGCAGCAGCTGTCGCCGAAGGTGGAGGATGTAGCCCAACTCTATCCAATGACTGGGATAATTCATACATCGACTTCTGTGCCGGTGGATCCATTACCATTACATGGACTGTTACTGACATATGCGATACTCAGACAACAACAGCTACATACACCGTAAACCCGGTGCCGCCGCTGACATTGACTCAGCCAGCTGACAAAACAGTCGATGCCTGTGACTTCGACGATACTTCGGATAACCTGACCGCCGCTCAGAACGCTCTCAACGCTGACTTCGACGCGTGGCTCGCCGCTCAGGCAGCAGCTGTCGCCGAAGGTGGAGGATGTAGCCCAACTCTATCCAATGACTGGGATAATTCATACATCGACTTCTGTGCCGGTGGATCCATTACCATTACATGGACTGTTACTGACATATGCGATACTCAGACAACAACAGCTACATACACCGTAAACCCGGTGCCGCCGCTGACATTGACTCAGCCAGCTGACAAAACAGTCGATGCCTGTGACTTCGACGATACTTCGGATAACCTGACCGCCGCTCAGAACGCTCTCAACGCTGACTTCGACGCGTGGCTCGCCGCTCAGGCAGCAGCTGTCGCCGAAGGTGGAGGATGTAGCCCAACTCTATCCAATGACTGGGATAATTCATACATCGACTTCTGTGCCGGTGGATCCATTACCATTACATGGACTGTTACTGACATATGCGATACTCAGACAACAACAGCTACATACACCGTAAACCCGGTGCCGCCGCTGACATTGACTCAGCCAGCTGACAAAACAGTCGATGCCTGTGACTTCGACGATACTTCGGATAACCTGACCGCCGCTCAGAACGCTCTCAACGCTGACTTCGACGCGTGGCTCGCCGCTCAGGCAGCAGCTGTCGCCGAAGGTGGAGGATGTAGCCCAACTCTATCCAATGACTGGGATAATTCATACATCGACTTCTGTGCCGGTGGATCCATTACCATTACATGGACTGTTACTGACATATGCGATACTCAGACAACAACAGCTACATACACCGTAAACCCGGTGCCGCCGCTGACATTGACTCAGCCAGCTGACAAAACAGTCGATGCCTGTGACTTCGACGATACTTCGGATAACCTGACCGCCGCTCAGAACGCTCTCAACGCTGACTTCGACGCGTGGCTCGCCGCTCAGGCAGCAGCTGTCGCCGAAGGTGGAGGATGTAGCCCAACTCTATCCAATGACTGGGATAATTCATACATCGACTTCTGTGCCGGTGGATCCATTACCATTACATGGACTGTTACTGACATATGCGATACTCAGACAACAACAGCTACATACACCGTAAACCCGGTGCCGCCGCTGACATTGACTCAGCCAGCTGACAAAACAGTCGATGCCTGTGACTTCGACGATACTTCGGATAACCTGACCGCCGCTCAGAACGCTCTCAACGCTGACTTCGACGCGTGGCTCGCCGCTCAGGCAGCAGCTGTCGCCGAAGGTGGAGGATGTAGCCCAACTCTATCCAATGACTGGGATAATTCATACATCGACTTCTGTGCCGGTGGATCCATTACCATTACATGGACTGTTACTGACATATGCGATACTCAGACAACAACAGCTACATACACCGTAAACCCGGTGCCGCCGCTGACATTGACTCAGCCAGCTGACAAAACAGTCGATGCCTGTGACTTCGACGATACTTCGGATAACCTGACCGCCGCTCAGAACGCTCTCAACGCTGACTTCGACGCGTGGCTCGCCGCTCAGGCAGCAGCTGTCGCCGAAGGTGGAGGATGTAGCCCAACTCTATCCAATGACTGGGATAATTCATACATCGACTTCTGTGCCGGTGGATCCATTACCATTACATGGACTGTTACTGACATATGCGATACTCAGACAACAACAGCTACATACACCGTAAACCCGGTGCCGCCGCTGACATTGACTCAGCCAGCTGACAAAACAGTCGATGCCTGTGACTTCGACGATACTTCGGATAACCTGACCGCCGCTCAGAACGCTCTCAACGCTGACTTCGACGCGTGGCTCGCCGCTCAGGCAGCAGCTGTCGCCGAAGGTGGAGGATGTAGCCCAACTCTATCCAATGACTGGGATAATTCATACATCGACTTCTGTGCCGGTGGATCCATTACCATTACATGGACTGTTACTGACATATGCGATACTCAGACAACAACAGCTACATACACCGTAAACCCGGTGCCGCCGCTGACATTGACTCAGCCAGCTGACAAAACAGTCGATGCCTGTGACTTCGACGATACTTCGGATAACCTGACCGCCGCTCAGAACGCTCTCAACGCTGACTTCGACGCGTGGCTCGCCGCTCAGGCAGCAGCTGTCGCCGAAGGTGGAGGATGTAGCCCAACTCTATCCAATGACTGGGATAATTCATACATCGACTTCTGTGCCGGTGGATCCATTACCATTACATGGACTGTTACTGACATATGCGATACTCAGACAACAACAGCTACATACACCGTAAACCCGGTGCCGCCGCTGACATTGACTCAGCCAGCTGACAAAACAGTCGATGCCTGTGACTTCGACGATACTTCGGATAACCTGACCGCCGCTCAGAACGCTCTCAACGCTGACTTCGACGCGTGGCTCGCCGCTCAGGCAGCAGCTGTCGCCGAAGGTGGAGGATGTAGCCCAACTCTATCCAATGACTGGGATAATTCATACATCGACTTCTGTGCCGGTGGATCCATTACCATTACATGGACTGTTACTGACATATGCGATACTCAGACAACAACAGCTACATACACCGTAAACCCGGTGCCGCCGCTGACATTGACTCAGCCAGCTGACAAAACAGTCGATGCCTGTGACTTCGACGATACTTCGGATAACCTGACCGCCGCTCAGAACGCTCTCAACGCTGACTTCGACGCGTGGCTCGCCGCTCAGGCAGCAGCTGTCGCCGAAGGTGGAGGATGTAGCCCAACTCTATCCAATGACTGGGATAATTCATACATCGACTTCTGTGCCGGTGGATCCATTACCATTACATGGACTGTTACTGACATATGCGATACTCAGACAACAACAGCTACATACACCGTAAACCCGGTGCCGCCGCTGACATTGACTCAGCCAGCTGACAAAACAGTCGATGCCTGTGACTTCGACGATACTTCGGATAACCTGACCGCCGCTCAGAACGCTCTCAACGCTGACTTCGACGCGTGGCTCGCCGCTCAGGCAGCAGCTGTCGCCGAAGGTGGAGGATGTAGCCCAACTCTATCCAATGACTGGGATAATTCATACATCGACTTCTGTGCCGGTGGATCCATTACCATTACATGGACTGTTACTGACATATGCGATACTCAGACAACAACAGCTACATACACCGTAAACCCGGTGCCGCCGCTGACATTGACTCAGCCAGCTGACAAAACAGTCGATGCCTGTGACTTCGACGATACTTCGGATAACCTGACCGCCGCTCAGAACGCTCTCAACGCTGACTTCGACGCGTGGCTCGCCGCTCAGGCAGCAGCTGTCGCCGAAGGTGGAGGATGTAGCCCAACTCTATCCAATGACTGGGATAATTCATACATCGACTTCTGTGCCGGTGGATCCATTACCATTACATGGACTGTTACTGACATATGCGATACTCAGACAACAACAGCTACATACACCGTAAACCCGGTGCCGCCGCTGACATTGACTCAGCCAGCTGACAAAACAGTCGATGCCTGTGACTTCGACGATACTTCGGATAACCTGACCGCCGCTCAGAACGCTCTCAACGCTGACTTCGACGCGTGGCTCGCCGCTCAGGCAGCAGCTGTCGCCGAAGGTGGAGGATGTAGCCCAACTCTATCCAATGACTGGGATAATTCATACATCGACTTCTGTGCCGGTGGATCCATTACCATTACATGGACTGTTACTGACATATGCGATACTCAGACAACAACAGCTACATACACCGTAAACCCGGTGCCGCCGCTGACATTGACTCAGCCAGCTGACAAAACAGTCGATGCCTGTGACTTCGACGATACTTCGGATAACCTGACCGCCGCTCAGAACGCTCTCAACGCTGACTTCGACGCGTGGCTCGCCGCTCAGGCAGCAGCTGTCGCCGAAGGTGGAGGATGTAGCCCAACTCTATCCAATGACTGGGATAATTCATACATCGACTTCTGTGCCGGTGGATCCATTACCATTACATGGACTGTTACTGACATATGCGATACTCAGACAACAACAGCTACATACACCGTAAACCCGGTGCCGCCGCTGACATTGACTCAGCCAGCTGACAAAACAGTCGATGCCTGTGACTTCGACGATACTTCGGATAACCTGACCGCCGCTCAGAACGCTCTCAACGCTGACTTCGACGCGTGGCTCGCCGCTCAGGCAGCAGCTGTCGCCGAAGGTGGAGGATGTAGCCCAACTCTATCCAATGACTGGGATAATTCATACATCGACTTCTGTGCCGGTGGATCCATTACCATTACATGGACTGTTACTGACATATGCGATACTCAGACAACAACAGCTACATACACCGTAAACCCGGTGCCGCCGCTGACATTGACTCAGCCAGCTGACAAAACAGTCGATGCCTGTGACTTCGACGATACTTCGGATAACCTGACCGCCGCTCAGAACGCTCTCAACGCTGACTTCGACGCGTGGCTCGCCGCTCAGGCAGCAGCTGTCGCCGAAGGTGGAGGATGTAGCCCAACTCTATCCAATGACTGGGATAATTCATACATCGACTTCTGTGCCGGTGGATCCATTACCATTACATGGACTGTTACTGACATATGCGATACTCAGACAACAACAGCTACATACACCGTAAACCCGGTGCCGCCGCTGACATTGACTCAGCCAGCTGACAAAACAGTCGATGCCTGTGACTTCGACGATACTTCGGATAACCTGACCGCCGCTCAGAACGCTCTCAACGCTGACTTCGACGCGTGGCTCGCCGCTCAGGCAGCAGCTGTCGCCGAAGGTGGAGGATGTAGCCCAACTCTATCCAATGACTGGGATAATTCATACATCGACTTCTGTGCCGGTGGATCCATTACCATTACATGGACTGTTACTGACATATGCGATACTCAGACAACAACAGCTACATACACCGTAAACCCGGTGCCGCCGCTGACATTGACTCAGCCAGCTGACAAAACAGTCGATGCCTGTGACTTCGACGATACTTCGGATAACCTGACCGCCGCTCAGAACGCTCTCAACGCTGACTTCGACGCGTGGCTCGCCGCTCAGGCAGCAGCTGTCGCCGAAGGTGGAGGATGTAGCCCAACTCTATCCAATGACTGGGATAATTCATACATCGACTTCTGTGCCGGTGGATCCATTACCATTACATGGACTGTTACTGACATATGCGATACTCAGACAACAACAGCTACATACACCGTAAACCCGGTGCCGCCGCTGACATTGACTCAGCCAGCTGACAAAACAGTCGATGCCTGTGACTTCGACGATACTTCGGATAACCTGACCGCCGCTCAGAACGCTCTCAACGCTGACTTCGACGCGTGGCTCGCCGCTCAGGCAGCAGCTGTCGCCGAAGGTGGAGGATGTAGCCCAACTCTATCCAATGACTGGGATAATTCATACATCGACTTCTGTGCCGGTGGATCCATTACCATTACATGGACTGTTACTGACATATGCGATACTCAGACAACAACAGCTACATACACCGTAAACCCGGTGCCGCCGCTGACATTGACTCAGCCAGCTGACAAAACAGTCGATGCCTGTGACTTCGACGATACTTCGGATAACCTGACCGCCGCTCAGAACGCTCTCAACGCTGACTTCGACGCGTGGCTCGCCGCTCAGGCAGCAGCTGTCGCCGAAGGTGGAGGATGTAGCCCAACTCTATCCAATGACTGGGATAATTCATACATCGACTTCTGTGCCGGTGGATCCATTACCATTACATGGACTGTTACTGACATATGCGATACTCAGACAACAACAGCTACATACACCGTAAACCCGGTGCCGCCGCTGACATTGACTCAGCCAGCTGACAAAACAGTCGATGCCTGTGACTTCGACGATACTTCGGATAACCTGACCGCCGCTCAGAACGCTCTCAACGCTGACTTCGACGCGTGGCTCGCCGCTCAGGCAGCAGCTGTCGCCGAAGGTGGAGGATGTAGCCCAACTCTATCCAATGACTGGGATAATTCATACATCGACTTCTGTGCCGGTGGATCCATTACCATTACATGGACTGTTACTGACATATGCGATACTCAGACAACAACAGCTACATACACCGTAAACCCGGTGCCGCCGCTGACATTGACTCAGCCAGCTGACAAAACAGTCGATGCCTGTGACTTCGACGATACTTCGGATAACCTGACCGCCGCTCAGAACGCTCTCAACGCTGACTTCGACGCGTGGCTCGCCGCTCAGGCAGCAGCTGTCGCCGAAGGTGGAGGATGTAGCCCAACTCTATCCAATGACTGGGATAATTCATACATCGACTTCTGTGCCGGTGGATCCATTACCATTACATGGACTGTTACTGACATATGCGATACTCAGACAACAACAGCTACATACACCGTAAACCCGGTGCCGCCGCTGACATTGACTCAGCCAGCTGACAAAACAGTCGATGCCTGTGACTTCGACGATACTTCGGATAACCTGACCGCCGCTCAGAACGCTCTCAACGCTGACTTCGACGCGTGGCTCGCCGCTCAGGCAGCAGCTGTCGCCGAAGGTGGAGGATGTAGCCCAACTCTATCCAATGACTGGGATAATTCATACATCGACTTCTGTGCCGGTGGATCCATTACCATTACATGGACTGTTACTGACATATGCGATACTCAGACAACAACAGCTACATACACCGTAAACCCGGTGCCGCCGCTGACATTGACTCAGCCAGCTGACAAAACAGTCGATGCCTGTGACTTCGACGATACTTCGGATAACCTGACCGCCGCTCAGAACGCTCTCAACGCTGACTTCGACGCGTGGCTCGCCGCTCAGGCAGCAGCTGTCGCCGAAGGTGGAGGATGTAGCCCAACTCTATCCAATGACTGGGATAATTCATACATCGACTTCTGTGCCGGTGGATCCATTACCATTACATGGACTGTTACTGACATATGCGATACTCAGACAACAACAGCTACATACACCGTAAACCCGGTGCCGCCGCTGACATTGACTCAGCCAGCTGACAAAACAGTCGATGCCTGTGACTTCGACGATACTTCGGATAACCTGACCGCCGCTCAGAACGCTCTCAACGCTGACTTCGACGCGTGGCTCGCCGCTCAGGCAGCAGCTGTCGCCGAAGGTGGAGGATGTAGCCCAACTCTATCCAATGACTGGGATAATTCATACATCGACTTCTGTGCCGGTGGATCCATTACCATTACATGGACTGTTACTGACATATGCGATACTCAGACAACAACAGCTACATACACCGTAAACCCGGTGCCGCCGCTGACATTGACTCAGCCAGCTGACAAAACAGTCGATGCCTGTGACTTCGACGATACTTCGGATAACCTGACCGCCGCTCAGAACGCTCTCAACGCTGACTTCGACGCGTGGCTCGCCGCTCAGGCAGCAGCTGTCGCCGAAGGTGGAGGATGTAGCCCAACTCTATCCAATGACTGGGATAATTCATACATCGACTTCTGTGCCGGTGGATCCATTACCATTACATGGACTGTTACTGACATATGCGATACTCAGACAACAACAGCTACATACACCGTAAACCCGGTGCCGCCGCTGACATTGACTCAGCCAGCTGACAAAACAGTCGATGCCTGTGACTTCGACGATACTTCGGATAACCTGACCGCCGCTCAGAACGCTCTCAACGCTGACTTCGACGCGTGGCTCGCCGCTCAGGCAGCAGCTGTCGCCGAAGGTGGAGGATGTAGCCCAACTCTATCCAATGACTGGGATAATTCATACATCGACTTCTGTGCCGGTGGATCCATTACCATTACATGGACTGTTACTGACATATGCGATACTCAGACAACAACAGCTACATACACCGTAAACCCGGTGCCGCCGCTGACATTGACTCAGCCAGCTGACAAAACAGTCGATGCCTGTGACTTCGACGATACTTCGGATAACCTGACCGCCGCTCAGAACGCTCTCAACGCTGACTTCGACGCGTGGCTCGCCGCTCAGGCAGCAGCTGTCGCCGAAGGTGGAGGATGTAGCCCAACTCTATCCAATGACTGGGATAATTCATACATCGACTTCTGTGCCGGTGGATCCATTACCATTACATGGACTGTTACTGACATATGCGATACTCAGACAACAACAGCTACATACACCGTAAACCCGGTGCCGCCGCTGACATTGACTCAGCCAGCTGACAAAACAGTCGATGCCTGTGACTTCGACGATACTTCGGATAACCTGACCGCCGCTCAGAACGCTCTCAACGCTGACTTCGACGCGTGGCTCGCCGCTCAGGCAGCAGCTGTCGCCGAAGGTGGAGGATGTAGCCCAACTCTATCCAATGACTGGGATAATTCATACATCGACTTCTGTGCCGGTGGATCCATTACCATTACATGGACTGTTACTGACATATGCGATACTCAGACAACAACAGCTACATACACCGTAAACCCGGTGCCGCCGCTGACATTGACTCAGCCAGCTGACAAAACAGTCGATGCCTGTGACTTCGACGATACTTCGGATAACCTGACCGCCGCTCAGAACGCTCTCAACGCTGACTTCGACGCGTGGCTCGCCGCTCAGGCAGCAGCTGTCGCCGAAGGTGGAGGATGTAGCCCAACTCTATCCAATGACTGGGATAATTCATACATCGACTTCTGTGCCGGTGGATCCATTACCATTACATGGACTGTTACTGACATATGCGATACTCAGACAACAACAGCTACATACACCGTAAACCCGGTGCCGCCGCTGACATTGACTCAGCCAGCTGACAAAACAGTCGATGCCTGTGACTTCGACGATACTTCGGATAACCTGACCGCCGCTCAGAACGCTCTCAACGCTGACTTCGACGCGTGGCTCGCCGCTCAGGCAGCAGCTGTCGCCGAAGGTGGAGGATGTAGCCCAACTCTATCCAATGACTGGGATAATTCATACATCGACTTCTGTGCCGGTGGATCCATTACCATTACATGGACTGTTACTGACATATGCGATACTCAGACAACAACAGCTACATACACCGTAAACCCGGTGCCGCCGCTGACATTGACTCAGCCAGCTGACAAAACAGTCGATGCCTGTGACTTCGACGATACTTCGGATAACCTGACCGCCGCTCAGAACGCTCTCAACGCTGACTTCGACGCGTGGCTCGCCGCTCAGGCAGCAGCTGTCGCCGAAGGTGGAGGATGTAGCCCAACTCTATCCAATGACTGGGATAATTCATACATCGACTTCTGTGCCGGTGGATCCATTACCATTACATGGACTGTTACTGACATATGCGATACTCAGACAACAACAGCTACATACACCGTAAACCCGGTGCCGCCGCTGACATTGACTCAGCCAGCTGACAAAACAGTCGATGCCTGTGACTTCGACGATACTTCGGATAACCTGACCGCCGCTCAGAACGCTCTCAACGCTGACTTCGACGCGTGGCTCGCCGCTCAGGCAGCAGCTGTCGCCGAAGGTGGAGGATGTAGCCCAACTCTATCCAATGACTGGGATAATTCATACATCGACTTCTGTGCCGGTGGATCCATTACCATTACATGGACTGTTACTGACATATGCGATACTCAGACAACAACAGCTACATACACCGTAAACCCGGTGCCGCCGCTGACATTGACTCAGCCAGCTGACAAAACAGTCGATGCCTGTGACTTCGACGATACTTCGGATAACCTGACCGCCGCTCAGAACGCTCTCAACGCTGACTTCGACGCGTGGCTCGCCGCTCAGGCAGCAGCTGTCGCCGAAGGTGGAGGATGTAGCCCAACTCTATCCAATGACTGGGATAATTCATACATCGACTTCTGTGCCGGTGGATCCATTACCATTACATGGACTGTTACTGACATATGCGATACTCAGACAACAACAGCTACATACACCGTAAACCCGGTGCCGCCGCTGACATTGACTCAGCCAGCTGACAAAACAGTCGATGCCTGTGACTTCGACGATACTTCGGATAACCTGACCGCCGCTCAGAACGCTCTCAACGCTGACTTCGACGCGTGGCTCGCCGCTCAGGCAGCAGCTGTCGCCGAAGGTGGAGGATGTAGCCCAACTCTATCCAATGACTGGGATAATTCATACATCGACTTCTGTGCCGGTGGATCCATTACCATTACATGGACTGTTACTGACATATGCGATACTCAGACAACAACAGCTACATACACCGTAAACCCGGTGCCGCCGCTGACATTGACTCAGCCAGCTGACAAAACAGTCGATGCCTGTGACTTCGACGATACTTCGGATAACCTGACCGCCGCTCAGAACGCTCTCAACGCTGACTTCGACGCGTGGCTCGCCGCTCAGGCAGCAGCTGTCGCCGAAGGTGGAGGATGTAGCCCAACTCTATCCAATGACTGGGATAATTCATACATCGACTTCTGTGCCGGTGGATCCATTACCATTACATGGACTGTTACTGACATATGCGATACTCAGACAACAACAGCTACATACACCGTAAACCCGGTGCCGCCGCTGACATTGACTCAGCCAGCTGACAAAACAGTCGATGCCTGTGACTTCGACGATACTTCGGATAACCTGACCGCCGCTCAGAACGCTCTCAACGCTGACTTCGACGCGTGGCTCGCCGCTCAGGCAGCAGCTGTCGCCGAAGGTGGAGGATGTAGCCCAACTCTATCCAATGACTGGGATAATTCATACATCGACTTCTGTGCCGGTGGATCCATTACCATTACATGGACTGTTACTGACATATGCGATACTCAGACAACAACAGCTACATACACCGTAAACCCGGTGCCGCCGCTGACATTGACTCAGCCAGCTGACAAAACAGTCGATGCCTGTGACTTCGACGATACTTCGGATAACCTGACCGCCGCTCAGAACGCTCTCAACGCTGACTTCGACGCGTGGCTCGCCGCTCAGGCAGCAGCTGTCGCCGAAGGTGGAGGATGTAGCCCAACTCTATCCAATGACTGGGATAATTCATACATCGACTTCTGTGCCGGTGGATCCATTACCATTACATGGACTGTTACTGACATATGCGATACTCAGACAACAACAGCTACATACACCGTAAACCCGGTGCCGCCGCTGACATTGACTCAGCCAGCTGACAAAACAGTCGATGCCTGTGACTTCGACGATACTTCGGATAACCTGACCGCCGCTCAGAACGCTCTCAACGCTGACTTCGACGCGTGGCTCGCCGCTCAGGCAGCAGCTGTCGCCGAAGGTGGAGGATGTAGCCCAACTCTATCCAATGACTGGGATAATTCATACATCGACTTCTGTGCCGGTGGATCCATTACCATTACATGGACTGTTACTGACATATGCGATACTCAGACAACAACAGCTACATACACCGTAAACCCGGTGCCGCCGCTGACATTGACTCAGCCAGCTGACAAAACAGTCGATGCCTGTGACTTCGACGATACTTCGGATAACCTGACCGCCGCTCAGAACGCTCTCAACGCTGACTTCGACGCGTGGCTCGCCGCTCAGGCAGCAGCTGTCGCCGAAGGTGGAGGATGTAGCCCAACTCTATCCAATGACTGGGATAATTCATACATCGACTTCTGTGCCGGTGGATCCATTACCATTACATGGACTGTTACTGACATATGCGATACTCAGACAACAACAGCTACATACACCGTAAACCCGGTGCCGCCGCTGACATTGACTCAGCCAGCTGACAAAACAGTCGATGCCTGTGACTTCGACGATACTTCGGATAACCTGACCGCCGCTCAGAACGCTCTCAACGCTGACTTCGACGCGTGGCTCGCCGCTCAGGCAGCAGCTGTCGCCGAAGGTGGAGGATGTAGCCCAACTCTATCCAATGACTGGGATAATTCATACATCGACTTCTGTGCCGGTGGATCCATTACCATTACATGGACTGTTACTGACATATGCGATACTCAGACAACAACAGCTACATACACCGTAAACCCGGTGCCGCCGCTGACATTGACTCAGCCAGCTGACAAAACAGTCGATGCCTGTGACTTCGACGATACTTCGGATAACCTGACCGCCGCTCAGAACGCTCTCAACGCTGACTTCGACGCGTGGCTCGCCGCTCAGGCAGCAGCTGTCGCCGAAGGTGGAGGATGTAGCCCAACTCTATCCAATGACTGGGATAATTCATACATCGACTTCTGTGCCGGTGGATCCATTACCATTACATGGACTGTTACTGACATATGCGATACTCAGACAACAACAGCTACATACACCGTAAACCCGGTGCCGCCGCTGACATTGACTCAGCCAGCTGACAAAACAGTCGATGCCTGTGACTTCGACGATACTTCGGATAACCTGACCGCCGCTCAGAACGCTCTCAACGCTGACTTCGACGCGTGGCTCGCCGCTCAGGCAGCAGCTGTCGCCGAAGGTGGAGGATGTAGCCCAACTCTATCCAATGACTGGGATAATTCATACATCGACTTCTGTGCCGGTGGATCCATTACCATTACATGGACTGTTACTGACATATGCGATACTCAGACAACAACAGCTACATACACCGTAAACCCGGTGCCGCCGCTGACATTGACTCAGCCAGCTGACAAAACAGTCGATGCCTGTGACTTCGACGATACTTCGGATAACCTGACCGCCGCTCAGAACGCTCTCAACGCTGACTTCGACGCGTGGCTCGCCGCTCAGGCAGCAGCTGTCGCCGAAGGTGGAGGATGTAGCCCAACTCTATCCAATGACTGGGATAATTCATACATCGACTTCTGTGCCGGTGGATCCATTACCATTACATGGACTGTTACTGACATATGCGATACTCAGACAACAACAGCTACATACACCGTAAACCCGGTGCCGCCGCTGACATTGACTCAGCCAGCTGACAAAACAGTCGATGCCTGTGACTTCGACGATACTTCGGATAACCTGACCGCCGCTCAGAACGCTCTCAACGCTGACTTCGACGCGTGGCTCGCCGCTCAGGCAGCAGCTGTCGCCGAAGGTGGAGGATGTAGCCCAACTCTATCCAATGACTGGGATAATTCATACATCGACTTCTGTGCCGGTGGATCCATTACCATTACATGGACTGTTACTGACATATGCGATACTCAGACAACAACAGCTACATACACCGTAAACCCGGTGCCGCCGCTGACATTGACTCAGCCAGCTGACAAAACAGTCGATGCCTGTGACTTCGACGATACTTCGGATAACCTGACCGCCGCTCAGAACGCTCTCAACGCTGACTTCGACGCGTGGCTCGCCGCTCAGGCAGCAGCTGTCGCCGAAGGTGGAGGATGTAGCCCAACTCTATCCAATGACTGGGATAATTCATACATCGACTTCTGTGCCGGTGGATCCATTACCATTACATGGACTGTTACTGACATATGCGATACTCAGACAACAACAGCTACATACACCGTAAACCCGGTGCCGCCGCTGACATTGACTCAGCCAGCTGACAAAACAGTCGATGCCTGTGACTTCGACGATACTTCGGATAACCTGACCGCCGCTCAGAACGCTCTCAACGCTGACTTCGACGCGTGGCTCGCCGCTCAGGCAGCAGCTGTCGCCGAAGGTGGAGGATGTAGCCCAACTCTATCCAATGACTGGGATAATTCATACATCGACTTCTGTGCCGGTGGATCCATTACCATTACATGGACTGTTACTGACATATGCGATACTCAGACAACAACAGCTACATACACCGTAAACCCGGTGCCGCCGCTGACATTGACTCAGCCAGCTGACAAAACAGTCGATGCCTGTGACTTCGACGATACTTCGGATAACCTGACCGCCGCTCAGAACGCTCTCAACGCTGACTTCGACGCGTGGCTCGCCGCTCAGGCAGCAGCTGTCGCCGAAGGTGGAGGATGTAGCCCAACTCTATCCAATGACTGGGATAATTCATACATCGACTTCTGTGCCGGTGGATCCATTACCATTACATGGACTGTTACTGACATATGCGATACTCAGACAACAACAGCTACATACACCGTAAACCCGGTGCCGCCGCTGACATTGACTCAGCCAGCTGACAAAACAGTCGATGCCTGTGACTTCGACGATACTTCGGATAACCTGACCGCCGCTCAGAACGCTCTCAACGCTGACTTCGACGCGTGGCTCGCCGCTCAGGCAGCAGCTGTCGCCGAAGGTGGAGGATGTAGCCCAACTCTATCCAATGACTGGGATAATTCATACATCGACTTCTGTGCCGGTGGATCCATTACCATTACATGGACTGTTACTGACATATGCGATACTCAGACAACAACAGCTACATACACCGTAAACCCGGTGCCGCCGCTGACATTGACTCAGCCAGCTGACAAAACAGTCGATGCCTGTGACTTCGACGATACTTCGGATAACCTGACCGCCGCTCAGAACGCTCTCAACGCTGACTTCGACGCGTGGCTCGCCGCTCAGGCAGCAGCTGTCGCCGAAGGTGGAGGATGTAGCCCAACTCTATCCAATGACTGGGATAATTCATACATCGACTTCTGTGCCGGTGGATCCATTACCATTACATGGACTGTTACTGACATATGCGATACTCAGACAACAACAGCTACATACACCGTAAACCCGGTGCCGCCGCTGACATTGACTCAGCCAGCTGACAAAACAGTCGATGCCTGTGACTTCGACGATACTTCGGATAACCTGACCGCCGCTCAGAACGCTCTCAACGCTGACTTCGACGCGTGGCTCGCCGCTCAGGCAGCAGCTGTCGCCGAAGGTGGAGGATGTAGCCCAACTCTATCCAATGACTGGGATAATTCATACATCGACTTCTGTGCCGGTGGATCCATTACCATTACATGGACTGTTACTGACATATGCGATACTCAGACAACAACAGCTACATACACCGTAAACCCGGTGCCGCCGCTGACATTGACTCAGCCAGCTGACAAAACAGTCGATGCCTGTGACTTCGACGATACTTCGGATAACCTGACCGCCGCTCAGAACGCTCTCAACGCTGACTTCGACGCGTGGCTCGCCGCTCAGGCAGCAGCTGTCGCCGAAGGTGGAGGATGTAGCCCAACTCTATCCAATGACTGGGATAATTCATACATCGACTTCTGTGCCGGTGGATCCATTACCATTACATGGACTGTTACTGACATATGCGATACTCAGACAACAACAGCTACATACACCGTAAACCCGGTGCCGCCGCTGACATTGACTCAGCCAGCTGACAAAACAGTCGATGCCTGTGACTTCGACGATACTTCGGATAACCTGACCGCCGCTCAGAACGCTCTCAACGCTGACTTCGACGCGTGGCTCGCCGCTCAGGCAGCAGCTGTCGCCGAAGGTGGAGGATGTAGCCCAACTCTATCCAATGACTGGGATAATTCATACATCGACTTCTGTGCCGGTGGATCCATTACCATTACATGGACTGTTACTGACATATGCGATACTCAGACAACAACAGCTACATACACCGTAAACCCGGTGCCGCCGCTGACATTGACTCAGCCAGCTGACAAAACAGTCGATGCCTGTGACTTCGACGATACTTCGGATAACCTGACCGCCGCTCAGAACGCTCTCAACGCTGACTTCGACGCGTGGCTCGCCGCTCAGGCAGCAGCTGTCGCCGAAGGTGGAGGATGTAGCCCAACTCTATCCAATGACTGGGATAATTCATACATCGACTTCTGTGCCGGTGGATCCATTACCATTACATGGACTGTTACTGACATATGCGATACTCAGACAACAACAGCTACATACACCGTAAACCCGGTGCCGCCGCTGACATTGACTCAGCCAGCTGACAAAACAGTCGATGCCTGTGACTTCGACGATACTTCGGATAACCTGACCGCCGCTCAGAACGCTCTCAACGCTGACTTCGACGCGTGGCTCGCCGCTCAGGCAGCAGCTGTCGCCGAAGGTGGAGGATGTAGCCCAACTCTATCCAATGACTGGGATAATTCATACATCGACTTCTGTGCCGGTGGATCCATTACCATTACATGGACTGTTACTGACATATGCGATACTCAGACAACAACAGCTACATACACCGTAAACCCGGTGCCGCCGCTGACATTGACTCAGCCAGCTGACAAAACAGTCGATGCCTGTGACTTCGACGATACTTCGGATAACCTGACCGCCAGCTCAGAACGCTCTCAACGCTGACTTCGACGCGTGGCTCGCCGCTCAGGCAGCAGCTGTCGCCGAAGGTGGAGGATGTAGCCCAACTCTATCCAATGACTGGGATAATTCATACATCGACTTCTGTGCCGGTGGATCCATTACCATTACATGGACTGTTACTGACATATGCGATACTCAGACAACAACAGCTACATACACCGTAAACCCGGTGCCGCCGCTGACATTGACTCAGCCAGCTGACAAAACAGTCGATGCCTGTGACTTCGACGATACTTCGGATAACCTGACCGCCGCTCAGAACGCTCTCAAACGCTGACTTCGACGCGTGGCTCGCCGCTCAGGCAGCAGCTGTCGCCGAAGGTGGAGGATGTAGCCCAACTCTATCCAATGACTGGATAATTCATACATCGACTTCTGTGCCGGTGGATCCATTACCATTACATGGACTGTTACTGACATATGCGATACTCAGACAACAACAGCTACATACACCGTAAACCCGGTGCCGCCGCTGACATTGACTCAGCAGCTGACAAAACAGTCGATGCCTGTGACTTCGACGATACTTCGGATAACCTGACCGCCGCTCAGAACGCTCTCAACGCTGACTTCGACGCGTGGCTCGCCGCTCAGGCAGCAGCTGTCGCCGAAGGTGGAGGATGTAGCCCAACTCTATCCAATGACTGGGATAATTCATACATCGACTTCTGTGCCGGTGGATCCATTACCATTACATGGACTGTTACTGACATATGCGATACTCAGACAACAACAGCTACATACACCGTAAACCCGGTGCCGCCGCTGACATTGACTCAGCCAGCTGACAAAACAGTCGATGCCTGTGACTTCGACGATACTTCGGATAACCTGACCGCCGCTCAGAACGCTCTCAACGCTGACTTCGACGCGTGGCTCGCCGCTCAGGCAGCAGCTGTCGCCGAAGGTGGAGGATGTAGCCCAACTCTATCCAATGACTGGGATAATTCATACATCGACTTCTGTGCCGGTGGATCCATTACCATTACATGGACTGTTACTGACATATGCGATACTCAGACAACAACAGCTACATACACCGTAAACCCGGTGCCGCCGCTGACATTGACTCAGCCAGCTGACAAAAACAGTCGATGCCTGTGACTTCGACGATACTTCGGATAACCTGACCGCCGCTCAGAACGCTCTCAACGCTGACTTCGACGCGTGGCTCGCCGCTCAGGCAGCAGCTGTCGCCGAAGGTGGAGGATGTAGCCCAACTCTATCCAATGACTGGGATAATTCATACATCGACTTCTGTGCCGGTGGATCCATTACCATTACATGGACTGTTACTGACATATGCGATACTCAGACAACAACAGCTACATACACCGTAAACCCGGTGCCGCCGCTGACATTGACTCAGCCAGCTGACAAAACAGTCGATGCCTGTGACTTCGACGATACTTCGGATAACCTGACCGCCGCTCAGAACGCTCTCAACGCTGACTTCGACGCGTGGCTCGCCGCTCAGGCAGCAGCTGTCGCCGAAGGTGGAGGATGTAGCCCAACTCTATCCAATGACTGGGATAATTCATACATCGACTTCTGTGCCGGTGGATCCATTACCATTACATGGACTGTTACTGACATATGCGATACTCAGACAACAACAGCTACATACACCGTAAACCCGGTGCCGCCGCTGACATTGACTCAGCCAGCTGACAAAACAGTCGATGCCTGTGACTTCGACGATACTTCGGATAACCTGACCGCCGCTCAGAACGCTCTCAACGCTGACTTCGACGCGTGGCTCGCCGCTCAGGCAGCAGCTGTCGCCGAAGGTGGAGGATGTAGCCCAACTCTATCCAATGACTGGGATAATTCATACATCGACTTCTGTGCCGGTGGATCCATTACCATTACATGGACTGTTACTGACATATGCGATACTCAGACAACAACAGCTACATACACCGTAAACCCGGTGCCGCCGCTGACATTGACTCAGCCAGCTGACAAAACAGTCGATGCCTGTGACTTCGACGATACTTCGGATAACCTGACCGCCGCTCAGAACGCTCTCAACGCTGACTTCGACGCGTGGCTCGCCGCTCAGGCAGCAGCTGTCGCCGAAGGTGGAGGATGTAGCCCAACTCTATCCAATGACTGGGATAATTCATACATCGACTTCTGTGCCGGTGGATCCATTACCATTACATGGACTGTTACTGACATATGCGATACTCAGACAACAACAGCTACATACACCGTAAACCCGGTGCCGCCGCTGACATTGACTCAGCCAGCTGACAAAACAGTCGATGCCTGTGACTTCGACGATACTTCGGATAACCTGACCGCCGCTCAGAACGCTCTCAACGCTGACTTCGACGCGTGGCTCGCCGCTCAGGCAGCAGCTGTCGCCGAAGGTGGAGGATGTAGCCCAACTCTATCCAATGACTGGGATAATTCATACATCGACTTCTGTGCCGGTGGATCCATTACCATTACATGGACTGTTACTGACATATGCGATACTCAGACAACAACAGCTACATACACCGTAAACCCGGTGCCGCCGCTGACATTGACTCAGCCAGCTGACAAAACAGTCGATGCCTGTGACTTCGACGATACTTCGGATAACCTGACCGCCGCTCAGAACGCTCTCAACGCTGACTTCGACGCGTGGCTCGCCGCTCAGGCAGCAGCTGTCGCCGAAGGTGGAGGATGTAGCCCAACTCTATCCAATGACTGGGATAATTCATACATCGACTTCTGTGCCGGTGGATCCATTACCATTACATGGACTGTTACTGACATATGCGATACTCAGACAACAACAGCTACATACACCGTAAACCCGGTGCCGCCGCTGACATTGACTCAGCCAGCTGACAAAACAGTCGATGCCTGTGACTTCGACGATACTTCGGATAACCTGACCGCCGCTCAGAACGCTCTCAACGCTGACTTCGACGCGTGGCTCGCCGCTCAGGCAGCAGCTGTCGCCGAAGGTGGAGGATGTAGCCCAACTCTATCCAATGACTGGGATAATTCATACATCGACTTCTGTGCCGGTGGATCCATTACCATTACATGGACTGTTACTGACATATGCGATACTCAGACAACAACAGCTACATACACCGTAAACCCGGTGCCGCCGCTGACATTGACTCAGCCAGCTGACAAAACAGTCGATGCCTGTGACTTCGACGATACTTCGGATAACCTGACCGCCGCTCAGAACGCTCTCAACGCTGACTTCGACGCGTGGCTCGCCGCTCAGGCAGCAGCTGTCGCCGAAGGTGGAGGATGTAGCCCAACTCTATCCAATGACTGGGATAATTCATACATCGACTTCTGTGCCGGTGGATCCATTACCATTACATGGACTGTTACTGACATATGCGATACTCAGACAACAACAGCTACATACACCGTAAACCCGGTGCCGCCGCTGACATTGACTCAGCCAGCTGACAAAACAGTCGATGCCTGTGACTTCGACGATACTTCGGATAACCTGACCGCCGCTCAGAACGCTCTCAACGCTGACTTCGACGCGTGGCTCGCCGCTCAGGCAGCAGCTGTCGCCGAAGGTGGAGGATGTAGCCCAACTCTATCCAATGACTGGGATAATTCATACATCGACTTCTGTGCCGGTGGATCCATTACCATTACATGGACTGTTACTGACATATGCGATACTCAGACAACAACAGCTACATACACCGTAAACCCGGTGCCGCCGCTGACATTGACTCAGCCAGCTGACAAAACAGTCGATGCCTGTGACTTCGACGATACTTCGGATAACCTGACCGCCGCTCAGAACGCTCTCAACGCTGACTTCGACGCGTGGCTCGCCGCTCAGGCAGCAGCTGTCGCCGAAGGTGGAGGATGTAGCCCAACTCTATCCAATGACTGGGATAATTCATACATCGACTTCTGTGCCGGTGGATCCATTACCATTACATGGACTGTTACTGACATATGCGATACTCAGACAACAACAGCTACATACACCGTAAACCCGGTGCCGCCGCTGACATTGACTCAGCCAGCTGACAAAACAGTCGATGCCTGTGACTTCGACGATACTTCGGATAACCTGACCGCCGCTCAGAACGCTCTCAACGCTGACTTCGACGCGTGGCTCGCCGCTCAGGCAGCAGCTGTCGCCGAAGGTGGAGGATGTAGCCCAACTCTATCCAATGACTGGGATAATTCATACATCGACTTCTGTGCCGGTGGATCCATTACCATTACATGGACTGTTACTGACATATGCGATACTCAGACAACAACAGCTACATACACCGTAAACCCGGTGCCGCCGCTGACATTGACTCAGCCAGCTGACAAAACAGTCGATGCCTGTGACTTCGACGATACTTCGGATAACCTGACCGCCGCTCAGAACGCTCTCAACGCTGACTTCGACGCGTGGCTCGCCGCTCAGGCAGCAGCTGTCGCCGAAGGTGGAGGATGTAGCCCAACTCTATCCAATGACTGGGATAATTCATACATCGACTTCTGTGCCGGTGGATCCATTACCATTACATGGACTGTTACTGACATATGCGATACTCAGACAACAACAGCTACATACACCGTAAACCCGGTGCCGCCGCTGACATTGACTCAGCCAGCTGACAAAACAGTCGATGCCTGTGACTTCGACGATACTTCGGATAACCTGACCGCCGCTCAGAACGCTCTCAACGCTGACTTCGACGCGTGGCTCGCCGCTCAGGCAGCAGCTGTCGCCGAAGGTGGAGGATGTAGCCCAACTCTATCCAATGACTGGGATAATTCATACATCGACTTCTGTGCCGGTGGATCCATTACCATTACATGGACTGTTACTGACATATGCGATACTCAGACAACAACAGCTACATACACCGTAAACCCGGTGCCGCCGCTGACATTGACTCAGCCAGCTGACAAAACAGTCGATGCCTGTGACTTCGACGATACTTCGGATAACCTGACCGCCGCTCAGAACGCTCTCAACGCTGACTTCGACGCGTGGCTCGCCGCTCAGGCAGCAGCTGTCGCCGAAGGTGGAGGATGTAGCCCAACTCTATCCAATGACTGGGATAATTCATACATCGACTTCTGTGCCGGTGGATCCATTACCATTACATGGACTGTTACTGACATATGCGATACTCAGACAACAACAGCTACATACACCGTAAACCCGGTGCCGCCGCTGACATTGACTCAGCCAGCTGACAAAACAG
This sequence comes from Maribellus comscasis, assembly GCF_009762775.1. GTDB lineage: Bacteria > Bacteroidota > Bacteroidia > Bacteroidales > Prolixibacteraceae > Draconibacterium > Draconibacterium comscasis. The sequence continues at coordinate 2,121,407 of NZ_CP046401.1, forward strand.
TCGATGCCTGTGACTTCGACGATACTTCGGATAACCTGACCGCCGCTCAGAACGCTCTCAACGCTGACTTCGACGCGTGGCTCGCCGCTCAGGCAGCAGCTGTCGCCGAAGGTGGAGGATGTAGCCCAACTCTATCCAATGACTGGGATAATTCATACATCGACTTCTGTGCCGGTGGATCCATTACCATTACATGGACTGTTACTGACATATGCGATACTCAGACAACAACAGCTACATACACCGTAAACCCGGTGCCGCCGCTGACATTGACTCAGCCAGCTGACAAAACAGTCGATGCCTGTGACTTCGACGATACTTCGGATAACCTGACCGCCGCTCAGAACGCTCTCAACGCTGACTTCGACGCGTGGCTCGCCGCTCAGGCAGCAGCTGTCGCCGAAGGTGGAGGATGTAGCCCAACTCTATCCAATGACTGGGATAATTCATACATCGACTTCTGTGCCGGTGGATCCATTACCATTACATGGACTGTTACTGACATATGCGATACTCAGACAACAACAGCTACATACACCGTAAACCCGGTGCCGCCGCTGACATTGACTCAGCCAGCTGACAAAACAGTCGATGCCTGTGACTTCGACGATACTTCGGATAACCTGACCGCCGCTCAGAACGCTCTCAACGCTGACTTCGACGCGTGGCTCGCCGCTCAGGCAGCAGCTGTCGCCGAAGGTGGAGGATGTAGCCCAACTCTATCCAATGACTGGGATAATTCATACATCGACTTCTGTGCCGGTGGATCCATTACCATTACATGGACTGTTACTGACATATGCGATACTCAGACAACAACAGCTACATACACCGTAAACCCGGTGCCGCCGCTGACATTGACTCAGCCAGCTGACAAAACAGTCGATGCCTGTGACTTCGACGATACTTCGGATAACCTGACCGCCGCTCAGAACGCTCTCAACGCTGACTTCGACGCGTGGCTCGCCGCTCAGGCAGCAGCTGTCGCCGAAGGTGGAGGATGTAGCCCAACTCTATCCAATGACTGGGATAATTCATACATCGACTTCTGTGCCGGTGGATCCATTACCATTACATGGACTGTTACTGACATATGCGATACTCAGACAACAACAGCTACATACACCGTAAACCCGGTGCCGCCGCTGACATTGACTCAGCCAGCTGACAAAACAGTCGATGCCTGTGACTTCGACGATACTTCGGATAACCTGACCGCCGCTCAGAACGCTCTCAACGCTGACTTCGACGCGTGGCTCGCCGCTCAGGCAGCAGCTGTCGCCGAAGGTGGAGGATGTAGCCCAACTCTATCCAATGACTGGGATAATTCATACATCGACTTCTGTGCCGGTGGATCCATTACCATTACATGGACTGTTACTGACATATGCGATACTCAGACAACAACAGCTACATACACCGTAAACCCGGTGCCGCCGCTGACATTGACTCAGCCAGCTGACAAAACAGTCGATGCCTGTGACTTCGACGATACTTCGGATAACCTGACCGCCGCTCAGAACGCTCTCAACGCTGACTTCGACGCGTGGCTCGCCGCTCAGGCAGCAGCTGTCGCCGAAGGTGGAGGATGTAGCCCAACTCTATCCAATGACTGGGATAATTCATACATCGACTTCTGTGCCGGTGGATCCATTACCATTACATGGACTGTTACTGACATATGCGATACTCAGACAACAACAGCTACATACACCGTAAACCCGGTGCCGCCGCTGACATTGACTCAGCCAGCTGACAAAACAGTCGATGCCTGTGACTTCGACGATACTTCGGATAACCTGACCGCCGCTCAGAACGCTCTCAACGCTGACTTCGACGCGTGGCTCGCCGCTCAGGCAGCAGCTGTCGCCGAAGGTGGAGGATGTAGCCCAACTCTATCCAATGACTGGGATAATTCATACATCGACTTCTGTGCCGGTGGATCCATTACCATTACATGGACTGTTACTGACATATGCGATACTCAGACAACAACAGCTACATACACCGTAAACCCGGTGCCGCCGCTGACATTGACTCAGCCAGCTGACAAAACAGTCGATGCCTGTGACTTCGACGATACTTCGGATAACCTGACCGCCGCTCAGAACGCTCTCAACGCTGACTTCGACGCGTGGCTCGCCGCTCAGGCAGCAGCTGTCGCCGAAGGTGGAGGATGTAGCCCAACTCTATCCAATGACTGGGATAATTCATACATCGACTTCTGTGCCGGTGGATCCATTACCATTACATGGACTGTTACTGACATATGCGATACTCAGACAACAACAGCTACATACACCGTAAACCCGGTGCCGCCGCTGACATTGACTCAGCCAGCTGACAAAACAGTCGATGCCTGTGACTTCGACGATACTTCGGATAACCTGACCGCCGCTCAGAACGCTCTCAACGCTGACTTCGACGCGTGGCTCGCCGCTCAGGCAGCAGCTGTCGCCGAAGGTGGAGGATGTAGCCCAACTCTATCCAATGACTGGGATAATTCATACATCGACTTCTGTGCCGGTGGATCCATTACCATTACATGGACTGTTACTGACATATGCGATACTCAGACAACAACAGCTACATACACCGTAAACCCGGTGCCGCCGCTGACATTGACTCAGCCAGCTGACAAAACAGTCGATGCCTGTGACTTCGACGATACTTCGGATAACCTGACCGCCGCTCAGAACGCTCTCAACGCTGACTTCGACGCGTGGCTCGCCGCTCAGGCAGCAGCTGTCGCCGAAGGTGGAGGATGTAGCCCAACTCTATCCAATGACTGGGATAATTCATACATCGACTTCTGTGCCGGTGGATCCATTACCATTACATGGACTGTTACTGACATATGCGATACTCAGACAACAACAGCTACATACACCGTAAACCCGGTGCCGCCGCTGACATTGACTCAGCCAGCTGACAAAACAGTCGATGCCTGTGACTTCGACGATACTTCGGATAACCTGACCGCCGCTCAGAACGCTCTCAACGCTGACTTCGACGCGTGGCTCGCCGCTCAGGCAGCAGCTGTCGCCGAAGGTGGAGGATGTAGCCCAACTCTATCCAATGACTGGGATAATTCATACATCGACTTCTGTGCCGGTGGATCCATTACCATTACATGGACTGTTACTGACATATGCGATACTCAGACAACAACAGCTACATACACCGTAAACCCGGTGCCGCCGCTGACATTGACTCAGCCAGCTGACAAAACAGTCGATGCCTGTGACTTCGACGATACTTCGGATAACCTGACCGCCGCTCAGAACGCTCTCAACGCTGACTTCGACGCGTGGCTCGCCGCTCAGGCAGCAGCTGTCGCCGAAGGTGGAGGATGTAGCCCAACTCTATCCAATGACTGGGATAATTCATACATCGACTTCTGTGCCGGTGGATCCATTACCATTACATGGACTGTTACTGACATATGCGATACTCAGACAACAACAGCTACATACACCGTAAACCCGGTGCCGCCGCTGACATTGACTCAGCCAGCTGACAAAACAGTCGATGCCTGTGACTTCGACGATACTTCGGATAACCTGACCGCCGCTCAGAACGCTCTCAACGCTGACTTCGACGCGTGGCTCGCCGCTCAGGCAGCAGCTGTCGCCGAAGGTGGAGGATGTAGCCCAACTCTATCCAATGACTGGGATAATTCATACATCGACTTCTGTGCCGGTGGATCCATTACCATTACATGGACTGTTACTGACATATGCGATACTCAGACAACAACAGCTACATACACCGTAAACCCGGTGCCGCCGCTGACATTGACTCAGCCAGCTGACAAAACAGTCGATGCCTGTGACTTCGACGATACTTCGGATAACCTGACCGCCGCTCAGAACGCTCTCAACGCTGACTTCGACGCGTGGCTCGCCGCTCAGGCAGCAGCTGTCGCCGAAGGTGGAGGATGTAGCCCAACTCTATCCAATGACTGGGATAATTCATACATCGACTTCTGTGCCGGTGGATCCATTACCATTACATGGACTGTTACTGACATATGCGATACTCAGACAACAACAGCTACATACACCGTAAACCCGGTGCCGCCGCTGACATTGACTCAGCCAGCTGACAAAACAGTCGATGCCTGTGACTTCGACGATACTTCGGATAACCTGACCGCCGCTCAGAACGCTCTCAACGCTGACTTCGACGCGTGGCTCGCCGCTCAGGCAGCAGCTGTCGCCGAAGGTGGAGGATGTAGCCCAACTCTATCCAATGACTGGGATAATTCATACATCGACTTCTGTGCCGGTGGATCCATTACCATTACATGGACTGTTACTGACATATGCGATACTCAGACAACAACAGCTACATACACCGTAAACCCGGTGCCGCCGCTGACATTGACTCAGCCAGCTGACAAAACAGTCGATGCCTGTGACTTCGACGATACTTCGGATAACCTGACCGCCGCTCAGAACGCTCTCAACGCTGACTTCGACGCGTGGCTCGCCGCTCAGGCAGCAGCTGTCGCCGAAGGTGGAGGATGTAGCCCAACTCTATCCAATGACTGGGATAATTCATACATCGACTTCTGTGCCGGTGGATCCATTACCATTACATGGACTGTTACTGACATATGCGATACTCAGACAACAACAGCTACATACACCGTAAACCCGGTGCCGCCGCTGACATTGACTCAGCCAGCTGACAAAACAGTCGATGCCTGTGACTTCGACGATACTTCGGATAACCTGACCGCCGCTCAGAACGCTCTCAACGCTGACTTCGACGCGTGGCTCGCCGCTCAGGCAGCAGCTGTCGCCGAAGGTGGAGGATGTAGCCCAACTCTATCCAATGACTGGGATAATTCATACATCGACTTCTGTGCCGGTGGATCCATTACCATTACATGGACTGTTACTGACATATGCGATACTCAGACAACAACAGCTACATACACCGTAAACCCGGTGCCGCCGCTGACATTGACTCAGCCAGCTGACAAAACAGTCGATGCCTGTGACTTCGACGATACTTCGGATAACCTGACCGCCGCTCAGAACGCTCTCAACGCTGACTTCGACGCGTGGCTCGCCGCTCAGGCAGCAGCTGTCGCCGAAGGTGGAGGATGTAGCCCAACTCTATCCAATGACTGGGATAATTCATACATCGACTTCTGTGCCGGTGGATCCATTACCATTACATGGACTGTTACTGACATATGCGATACTCAGACAACAACAGCTACATACACCGTAAACCCGGTGCCGCCGCTGACATTGACTCAGCCAGCTGACAAAACAGTCGATGCCTGTGACTTCGACGATACTTCGGATAACCTGACCGCCGCTCAGAACGCTCTCAACGCTGACTTCGACGCGTGGCTCGCCGCTCAGGCAGCAGCTGTCGCCGAAGGTGGAGGATGTAGCCCAACTCTATCCAATGACTGGGATAATTCATACATCGACTTCTGTGCCGGTGGATCCATTACCATTACATGGACTGTTACTGACATATGCGATACTCAGACAACAACAGCTACATACACCGTAAACCCGGTGCCGCCGCTGACATTGACTCAGCCAGCTGACAAAACAGTCGATGCCTGTGACTTCGACGATACTTCGGATAACCTGACCGCCGCTCAGAACGCTCTCAACGCTGACTTCGACGCGTGGCTCGCCGCTCAGGCAGCAGCTGTCGCCGAAGGTGGAGGATGTAGCCCAACTCTATCCAATGACTGGGATAATTCATACATCGACTTCTGTGCCGGTGGATCCATTACCATTACATGGACTGTTACTGACATATGCGATACTCAGACAACAACAGCTACATACACCGTAAACCCGGTGCCGCCGCTGACATTGACTCAGCCAGCTGACAAAACAGTCGATGCCTGTGACTTCGACGATACTTCGGATAACCTGACCGCCGCTCAGAACGCTCTCAACGCTGACTTCGACGCGTGGCTCGCCGCTCAGGCAGCAGCTGTCGCCGAAGGTGGAGGATGTAGCCCAACTCTATCCAATGACTGGGATAATTCATACATCGACTTCTGTGCCGGTGGATCCATTACCATTACATGGACTGTTACTGACATATGCGATACTCAGACAACAACAGCTACATACACCGTAAACCCGGTGCCGCCGCTGACATTGACTCAGCCAGCTGACAAAACAGTCGATGCCTGTGACTTCGACGATACTTCGGATAACCTGACCGCCGCTCAGAACGCTCTCAACGCTGACTTCGACGCGTGGCTCGCCGCTCAGGCAGCAGCTGTCGCCGAAGGTGGAGGATGTAGCCCAACTCTATCCAATGACTGGGATAATTCATACATCGACTTCTGTGCCGGTGGATCCATTACCATTACATGGACTGTTACTGACATATGCGATACTCAGACAACAACAGCTACATACACCGTAAACCCGGTGCCGCCGCTGACATTGACTCAGCCAGCTGACAAAACAGTCGATGCCTGTGACTTCGACGATACTTCGGATAACCTGACCGCCGCTCAGAACGCTCTCAACGCTGACTTCGACGCGTGGCTCGCCGCTCAGGCAGCAGCTGTCGCCGAAGGTGGAGGATGTAGCCCAACTCTATCCAATGACTGGGATAATTCATACATCGACTTCTGTGCCGGTGGATCCATTACCATTACATGGACTGTTACTGACATATGCGATACTCAGACAACAACAGCTACATACACCGTAAACCCGGTGCCGCCGCTGACATTGACTCAGCCAGCTGACAAAACAGTCGATGCCTGTGACTTCGACGATACTTCGGATAACCTGACCGCCGCTCAGAACGCTCTCAACGCTGACTTCGACGCGTGGCTCGCCGCTCAGGCAGCAGCTGTCGCCGAAGGTGGAGGATGTAGCCCAACTCTATCCAATGACTGGGATAATTCATACATCGACTTCTGTGCCGGTGGATCCATTACCATTACATGGACTGTTACTGACATATGCGATACTCAGACAACAACAGCTACATACACCGTAAACCCGGTGCCGCCGCTGACATTGACTCAGCCAGCTGACAAAACAGTCGATGCCTGTGACTTCGACGATACTTCGGATAACCTGACCGCCGCTCAGAACGCTCTCAACGCTGACTTCGACGCGTGGCTCGCCGCTCAGGCAGCAGCTGTCGCCGAAGGTGGAGGATGTAGCCCAACTCTATCCAATGACTGGGATAATTCATACATCGACTTCTGTGCCGGTGGATCCATTACCATTACATGGACTGTTACTGACATATGCGATACTCAGACAACAACAGCTACATACACCGTAAACCCGGTGCCGCCGCTGACATTGACTCAGCCAGCTGACAAAACAGTCGATGCCTGTGACTTCGACGATACTTCGGATAACCTGACCGCCGCTCAGAACGCTCTCAACGCTGACTTCGACGCGTGGCTCGCCGCTCAGGCAGCAGCTGTCGCCGAAGGTGGAGGATGTAGCCCAACTCTATCCAATGACTGGGATAATTCATACATCGACTTCTGTGCCGGTGGATCCATTACCATTACATGGACTGTTACTGACATATGCGATACTCAGACAACAACAGCTACATACACCGTAAACCCGGTGCCGCCGCTGACATTGACTCAGCCAGCTGACAAAACAGTCGATGCCTGTGACTTCGACGATACTTCGGATAACCTGACCGCCGCTCAGAACGCTCTCAACGCTGACTTCGACGCGTGGCTCGCCGCTCAGGCAGCAGCTGTCGCCGAAGGTGGAGGATGTAGCCCAACTCTATCCAATGACTGGGATAATTCATACATCGACTTCTGTGCCGGTGGATCCATTACCATTACATGGACTGTTACTGACATATGCGATACTCAGACAACAACAGCTACATACACCGTAAACCCGGTGCCGCCGCTGACATTGACTCAGCCAGCTGACAAAACAGTCGATGCCTGTGACTTCGACGATACTTCGGATAACCTGACCGCCGCTCAGAACGCTCTCAACGCTGACTTCGACGCGTGGCTCGCCGCTCAGGCAGCAGCTGTCGCCGAAGGTGGAGGATGTAGCCCAACTCTATCCAATGACTGGGATAATTCATACATCGACTTCTGTGCCGGTGGATCCATTACCATTACATGGACTGTTACTGACATATGCGATACTCAGACAACAACAGCTACATACACCGTAAACCCGGTGCCGCCGCTGACATTGACTCAGCCAGCTGACAAAACAGTCGATGCCTGTGACTTCGACGATACTTCGGATAACCTGACCGCCGCTCAGAACGCTCTCAACGCTGACTTCGACGCGTGGCTCGCCGCTCAGGCAGCAGCTGTCGCCGAAGGTGGAGGATGTAGCCCAACTCTATCCAATGACTGGGATAATTCATACATCGACTTCTGTGCCGGTGGATCCATTACCATTACATGGACTGTTACTGACATATGCGATACTCAGACAACAACAGCTACATACACCGTAAACCCGGTGCCGCCGCTGACATTGACTCAGCCAGCTGACAAAACAGTCGATGCCTGTGACTTCGACGATACTTCGGATAACCTGACCGCCGCTCAGAACGCTCTCAACGCTGACTTCGACGCGTGGCTCGCCGCTCAGGCAGCAGCTGTCGCCGAAGGTGGAGGATGTAGCCCAACTCTATCCAATGACTGGGATAATTCATACATCGACTTCTGTGCCGGTGGATCCATTACCATTACATGGACTGTTACTGACATATGCGATACTCAGACAACAACAGCTACATACACCGTAAACCCGGTGCCGCCGCTGACATTGACTCAGCCAGCTGACAAAACAGTCGATGCCTGTGACTTCGACGATACTTCGGATAACCTGACCGCCGCTCAGAACGCTCTCAACGCTGACTTCGACGCGTGGCTCGCCGCTCAGGCAGCAGCTGTCGCCGAAGGTGGAGGATGTAGCCCAACTCTATCCAATGACTGGGATAATTCATACATCGACTTCTGTGCCGGTGGATCCATTACCATTACATGGACTGTTACTGACATATGCGATACTCAGACAACAACAGCTACATACACCGTAAACCCGGTGCCGCCGCTGACATTGACTCAGCCAGCTGACAAAACAGTCGATGCCTGTGACTTCGACGATACTTCGGATAACCTGACCGCCGCTCAGAACGCTCTCAACGCTGACTTCGACGCGTGGCTCGCCGCTCAGGCAGCAGCTGTCGCCGAAGGTGGAGGATGTAGCCCAACTCTATCCAATGACTGGGATAATTCATACATCGACTTCTGTGCCGGTGGATCCATTACCATTACATGGACTGTTACTGACATATGCGATACTCAGACAACAACAGCTACATACACCGTAAACCCGGTGCCGCCGCTGACATTGACTCAGCCAGCTGACAAAACAGTCGATGCCTGTGACTTCGACGATACTTCGGATAACCTGACCGCCGCTCAGAACGCTCTCAACGCTGACTTCGACGCGTGGCTCGCCGCTCAGGCAGCAGCTGTCGCCGAAGGTGGAGGATGTAGCCCAACTCTATCCAATGACTGGGATAATTCATACATCGACTTCTGTGCCGGTGGATCCATTACCATTACATGGACTGTTACTGACATATGCGATACTCAGACAACAACAGCTACATACACCGTAAACCCGGTGCCGCCGCTGACATTGACTCAGCCAGCTGACAAAACAGTCGATGCCTGTGACTTCGACGATACTTCGGATAACCTGACCGCCGCTCAGAACGCTCTCAACGCTGACTTCGACGCGTGGCTCGCCGCTCAGGCAGCAGCTGTCGCCGAAGGTGGAGGATGTAGCCCAACTCTATCCAATGACTGGGATAATTCATACATCGACTTCTGTGCCGGTGGATCCATTACCATTACATGGACTGTTACTGACATATGCGATACTCAGACAACAACAGCTACATACACCGTAAACCCGGTGCCGCCGCTGACATTGACTCAGCCAGCTGACAAAACAGTCGATGCCTGTGACTTCGACGATACTTCGGATAACCTGACCGCCGCTCAGAACGCTCTCAACGCTGACTTCGACGCGTGGCTCGCCGCTCAGGCAGCAGCTGTCGCCGAAGGTGGAGGATGTAGCCCAACTCTATCCAATGACTGGGATAATTCATACATCGACTTCTGTGCCGGTGGATCCATTACCATTACATGGACTGTTACTGACATATGCGATACTCAGACAACAACAGCTACATACACCGTAAACCCGGTGCCGCCGCTGACATTGACTCAGCCAGCTGACAAAACAGTCGATGCCTGTGACTTCGACGATACTTCGGATAACCTGACCGCCGCTCAGAACGCTCTCAACGCTGACTTCGACGCGTGGCTCGCCGCTCAGGCAGCAGCTGTCGCCGAAGGTGGAGGATGTAGCCCAACTCTATCCAATGACTGGGATAATTCATACATCGACTTCTGTGCCGGTGGATCCATTACCATTACATGGACTGTTACTGACATATGCGATACTCAGACAACAACAGCTACATACACCGTAAACCCGGTGCCGCCGCTGACATTGACTCAGCCAGCTGACAAAACAGTCGATGCCTGTGACTTCGACGATACTTCGGATAACCTGACCGCCGCTCAGAACGCTCTCAACGCTGACTTCGACGCGTGGCTCGCCGCTCAGGCAGCAGCTGTCGCCGAAGGTGGAGGATGTAGCCCAACTCTATCCAATGACTGGGATAATTCATACATCGACTTCTGTGCCGGTGGATCCATTACCATTACATGGACTGTTACTGACATATGCGATACTCAGACAACAACAGCTACATACACCGTAAACCCGGTGCCGCCGCTGACATTGACTCAGCCAGCTGACAAAACAGTCGATGCCTGTGACTTCGACGATACTTCGGATAACCTGACCGCCGCTCAGAACGCTCTCAACGCTGACTTCGACGCGTGGCTCGCCGCTCAGGCAGCAGCTGTCGCCGAAGGTGGAGGATGTAGCCCAACTCTATCCAATGACTGGGATAATTCATACATCGACTTCTGTGCCGGTGGATCCATTACCATTACATGGACTGTTACTGACATATGCGATACTCAGACAACAACAGCTACATACACCGTAAACCCGGTGCCGCCGCTGACATTGACTCAGCCAGCTGACAAAACAGTCGATGCCTGTGACTTCGACGATACTTCGGATAACCTGACCGCCGCTCAGAACGCTCTCAACGCTGACTTCGACGCGTGGCTCGCCGCTCAGGCAGCAGCTGTCGCCGAAGGTGGAGGATGTAGCCCAACTCTATCCAATGACTGGGATAATTCATACATCGACTTCTGTGCCGGTGGATCCATTACCATTACATGGACTGTTACTGACATATGCGATACTCAGACAACAACAGCTACATACACCGTAAACCCGGTGCCGCCGCTGACATTGACTCAGCCAGCTGACAAAACAGTCGATGCCTGTGACTTCGACGATACTTCGGATAACCTGACCGCCGCTCAGAACGCTCTCAACGCTGACTTCGACGCGTGGCTCGCCGCTCAGGCAGCAGCTGTCGCCGAAGGTGGAGGATGTAGCCCAACTCTATCCAATGACTGGGATAATTCATACATCGACTTCTGTGCCGGTGGATCCATTACCATTACATGGACTGTTACTGACATATGCGATACTCAGACAACAACAGCTACATACACCGTAAACCCGGTGCCGCCGCTGACAATCAACTGCCCCGTTGACCCGAACATCGCTTCCTGTACTGACCAAAACTCTATTCAGAATGAATATGACATATGGGTTGCAGGATTTACAACTTCAGGCGGTTGCAATCCAACCGACAATATTGATGAGATTCCGCCTCTAACCGATATGACCTGCGGTGGACAACTTTCATTCACTTACATCGTGGAAAGCGATTGTGATACCGTCGAATGTACTTCAACGTTTACGGTAAGTGTTGATTCTATTTCTCCGACAATTACATGCCCACCTGACGCAAATTATGAAGCTTGTGACTTGTCGATAATTCAAACTGAAACAACCCTTGCATATACTGAAACAGAAACGACAATTACTTTAGCTGAATTGCAGGCCGCAGGAGGAGCCGCGAACGACAATTGCGCAATTGGTGAAATTATTTATTTAGATGATTCTACAGGAATATGCCCGATAACAATAACAAGAACATTCATCGTAACCGATGAGTGCGGTAATAGTGATACTTGTCAACAAATAATTACAATTGATGATACATTTATTCCTGAAATCACATGTCCTCCGGACACAACGATATTTACTGTAACTGATACTGCTCCATCATACACCGGTTGGGCAACCGGAACTGATAATTGTGATCCAAACCCACAAATTACTTACACCGACTCAATTGTTCCGGGAAGTAATCCTCTTGAATTTACCATATACAGAATATGGGAAGCCGCAGATGCCTGTGATAATAAAGTTACCTGTACACAAATTATTGAAACCGGAGATAATACTCCACCTGAAATAACCTGTCCGGAAGATATTGATGTTGAATGTTTCGAATTGCTTGACACTTCGGTAACAGGTGTTGCAACAGCAATAGACGAATGTATGCCGGTAACCATAACCTTCAGAGATTCATCAGATAATAACTGGTGCCCGGAAACCATTTACCGCACCTGGATTGCAACTGATAACTGCGGAAACTCAGCTGAGTGTGTTCAGAGAATTACATTAAATGACACTATTCCTCCGGAAATAATATGTCCTGCTGATGAAAGTTATGAAGCATGTTCAATTGAAGAAGCGGATACAATGTTATCTCTGCCTTATTCTACAGACAAAGTAATTATAACTTATGAAAAATTGGTTGAAGTTGGAGGAGATGCGTGGGATAATTGCGCTATAAAAGAAATCAATTATTTTGATGCATCTTCCGGAATTTGTCCGATAACAATTGTAAGAACATTTACAGTAATAGATTCCTGTGATAATACTGATGATTGTGTTCAATTTATTACGATCAATGATTTAACCGACCCGGTTATTATTTGTCCTCCGGATACGACTGTTCAGAAGATGAATGATGTACCTGATCGTTTCGAAACGTTGGAAGAATTTATTGCCGCAGGTGGAATTGCTTACGATGATTGTGGAATTGAGAGCTTCGATTTTATCAGTCAGGATATAAGCGGACGCTGTCCAAGGGTTATTGAACGGGTTTACCAGGTAATTGATACCTGTGGAAATCTTGTACAATGTACCCACAAAATATTCCAGGGTGATACCATTGCCCCGGCAATTACCTGTCCGCCTGATACCACTGTGCTTTGTGAAACCGATATTCCACCTGCATATCAAACACGCGAAGAATTTATTGCTGCCGGAGGAATTATTTCTGATAATGCGGGAGTTGAAGAATTTAACTATATCGGTGAAACGTTTACAGGTACATGCCCGACTATTGTTGAAAGAACCTATGAAGTTATAGATTCTTGTGGTTATAGTGCCGTCTGTGCTCATTTCATATATGTGAACGACACAATAGCGCCGGTACTTTCGTTGGCACCAAAAGATACTTTGGTTGAATGTATTGGAGAAGTTCCGGTCGTGCCTGCAATAACAGCCACCGATAATTGTAGCGATGTAGCCATCGAATTTACGGAAACCGTTTCTGATTCAATTTGTGAAAGCCAGTTAATCATTACAAGGGTTTGGACAGGTACTGATGCTTGCGGAAATTCAACATCGATTTCGCAGAAAATTACCGTTAATGATACAATACCGCCATTTATTAACAACGAACCACAGGATACTATTGTTGATTGTATCGATTTAGTTCCGGCACCACCAGTGATATCTGCATCAGATTATTGCGGTGATGTAACAGTTGAACTCATTGAAACAGTATCAGATTCAATTTGCGGAAATCAGTTAACCATTACACGTGTATGGACAATTACAGATGTTTGCGGAAATACAATTGAGGTTGATCAAGTAATCAACGTTATCGATACCATTCCGCCAACACTTTCTGCTGCGCCAAACGATACAACCGTTTCCTGTCTTGACATGGCTCCGCCCGCTGCCACACTTGTCGTTACCGACAACTGTGGTACGGTGCCTGTGGTATTTAAAGAAACTGTTTCTGACTCCACATGTGAAAACACGCTCACCATTACACGCACATGGACCGCTGAAGATGAATGCGGTAACATCCTGGAAGAAACACAGGTGATTACTGTTATCGATACGGTTGCCCCGGTGCTTTCGCAGTACCCCACAGATACCACCGTGGATTGTAAAGACCTTGTGCCCGCTGCCCCGGTGATTACTGCCTTTGATGAGTGTGGTACTGTGCCTGTGGTATTTACGGAAATCATATCCGATTCTGCCTGTGTCAACCTGATGACAATTATCCGTACATGGACGGCTGAAGATGAATGCGGAAACGCTGTTTCTGCTTCACAGACCATCAACGTTATCGATACCATTCCGCCAACACTTTCTGCTGCACCAAACGATACAACCGTTTCCTGTCTTGACATGGCTCCGCCCGCTGCCACCCTTGTCGTTACCGACAACTGTGGTACGGTGCCTGTGGTATTTAAAGAAACTGTTTCTGACTCTACATGTGAAAACTCGCTCACCATTACACGCACATGGACCGCTGAAGATGAATGCGGTAACATCCTGGAAGAAACACAGGTAATTACTGTTATCGATACGGTTGCCCCGGTGCTTTCGCAGTACCCCACAGATACCACCGTGGATTGTAAAGACCTTGTGCCCGCTGCCCCGGTGATTACTGCCTTTGATGAGTGTGGTACTGTGCCTGTGGTATTTACGGAAATCATATCCGATTCAGCCTGTGTCAACCTGATGACAATTATCCGTACATGGACGGCTGAAGATGAATGCGGAAACGCTGTTTCTGCTTCACAGACCATCAACGTTATCGATACCATTCCGCCTACACTTTCTGCTGCGCCAAACGATACAACCGTTTCCTGTCTTGACATGGCTCCGCCCGCTGCCACCCTTGTCGTTACCGACAACTGTGGTACGGTGCCTGTGGTATTTAAAGAAACTGTTTCTGACTCTACATGTGAAAACACACTCACCATTACCCGCACATGGACCGCGGAAGATGAGTGTGGTAATATCCTGCAGGAAGCGCAAACCATTAATGTTATTGATACCGCTGCACCGGTACTTTCGCAATATCCGACGGATACTGTTGTTGATTGTAAAGACCTCGTCCCGGCGGCTCCCGTTATTACGGCTGCGGACCAGTGCGGAGAGGTGCCCGTTGTATTTACTGAAATCATCTCCGATTCAGCATGCGTTAACCTGATGACCATTATCCGTACATGGACTGCGGAAGACGAATGCGGGAACATTGATTCAGCACGACAGGTAATTACTGTTATCGATACTATTCCGCCGACGCTCTCTGCTGCGCCGAATGATACGACCGTCTCCTGTCTGGATTTGGTGCCGGCTGCCGCTACTCTCGTGGTGACTGATAACTGCTCCGATTTGGATGTCGTATTTACCGAGACTGTTTCCGATTCCATTTGTGAAAACACACTTACTATTGTCCGAACATGGACCGCGGAAGATGAGTGTGGAAACATCCTGCAGGAAGCGCAAACTATTACTGTTATTGATACCGCTGCACCGGTACTTTCGCAATATCCGACGGATACTGTTGTTGATTGTAAAGACCTCGTCCCGGCGGCACCGGTGATTACCGCCAGCGATGAATGCGGAGACGTGCCGGTCATCTTTACTGAAATCATCTCCGATTCAGCATGCGTTAACCTCATGACGATTATCCGTACATGGACTGCGGAAGACGAATGCGGGAACATTGATTCAGCACGACAGGTAATTACTGTTATCGATACCATTCCGCCGACGCTCTCTGCTGCGCCGAATGATACGACCGTCTCCTGTCTGGATTTGGTGCCGGCTGCCGCTACTCTCGTGGTGACTGATAACTGCTCCGATTTGGATGTCGTATTTACCGAGACTGTTTCCGATTCCATTTGTGAAAACACACTTACTATTGTCCGAACATGGACCGCGGAAGATGAGTGTGGAAACATCCTCCAGGAATCGCAAACCATTAATGTTATTGATACCGCTGCTCCCGTACTTTCACAATATCCGACAGATACGATTGTTGATTGCAAAGAACTTGTACCGGCAGCGCCGGTGATTACGGCTGCTGACCAGTGCGGAGACGTGCCCGTTGTATTTACTGAGATTATTTCCGATTCAGCATGCGTTAACCTGATGACCATTATCCGTACATGGACTGCCGAAGATGAATGCGGGAATATTGATTCTGCCCGACAGGTCATTACTGTTATCGATACTATTCCGCCGACGCTCTCTGCAGCGCCGAACGATACGACCGTCTCCTGTCTGGATTTGGTGCCGGCTGCCGCTACTCTCGTGGTGACTGATAACTGCTCCGATTTGGATGTCGTATTTACCGAGACTGTTTCCGATTCCATTTGTGAAAACACACTTACTATTGTCCGAACATGGACTGCGGAAGATGAGTGTGGAAACATCCTCCAGGAAGCGCAAACCATTACGGTTATTGATACCGCTGCACCGGTGCTTTCACAATATCCAACCGATACCATTGTTGATTGTAAAGAACTCGTCCCGGCAGCGCCGGTGATTACCGCCAGCGATGAATGCGGAGACGTGCCGGTCATCTTTACTGAAATCATCTCCGATTCAGCATGCGTCAACCTCATGACTATTATCCGTACATGGACTGCGGAAGACGAATGCGGGAACATTGATTCAGCACGACAGGTAATTACTGTTATCGATACTATTCCGCCGACGCTCTCTGCTGCGCCGAATGATACGACCGTCTCCTGTCTGGATTTGGTGCCGGCTGCCGCTACTCTCGTGGTGACTGATAACTGCTCCGATTTGGATGTCGTATTTACCGAGACTGTTTCCGATTCCATTTGTGAAAACACACTTACTATTGTCCGAACATGGACCGCGGAAGATGAGTGTGGAAACATCCTGCAGGAAGCGCAAACTATTACTGTTATTGATACCGCTGCACCGGTACTTTCGCAATATCCGACGGATACTGTTGTTGATTGTAAAGACCTCGTCCCGGCGGCACCGGTGATTACCGCAAGCGATGAGTGCGGAGACGTGCCGGTCATCTTTACTGAAATCATCTCCGATTCAGCATGCGTTAACCTGATGACCATTATCCGTACATGGACTGCCGAAGACGAATGCGGCAATATTGATTCCGCACGACAGGTCATTACTGTTATCGATACCATTCCACCAACTATGTCTGCTGCGCCGAACGATACCACGGTGTCCTGTCTGGATTTGGTGCCGGCTGCCGCTACTCTCGTGGTTACTGATAACTGTTCGGATTTGGATGTCGTATTTACCGAAACTGTTTCTGATTCCATTTGTGAAAACACGCTTACTATTGTCCGAACATGGACCGCCGAAGATGAGTGTGGAAACATCCTGCAGGAAGCGCAAACTATTACTGTGATTGATACCGCTGCACCGGTACTTTCGCAATATCCAACCGATACCGTTGTTGATTGTAAAGACCTCGTACCAGCGGCGCCGGTGATTACCGCAAGCGATGAGTGCGGAGACGTGCCGGTCATCTTTACTGAAATCATCTCCGATTCAGCATGCGTTAACCTGATGACCATTATCCGTACATGGACTGCCGAAGACGAATGCGGCAATATTGATTCCGCACGACAGGTCATTACTGTTATCGATACTATTCCGCCGACGCTCTCTGCAGCGCCGAACGATACGACCGTCTCCTGTCTGGATTTGGTGCCGGCTGCCGCTACTCTCGTGGTTACTGATAACTGTTCGGATTTGGATGTCGAATTTACCGAAACTGTTTCTGATTCCATTTGTGAAAACACGCTTACTATTACACGCACATGGCATGCAGAAGACCTCTGCGGAAATGTTCTTGAAGAAACTCAGGTTATTAATGTTGTTGATACAACGGCTCCGGTATTTAACATCACTCCGAAAGATACTACAGTAACATGTGTGGATGTAGTCCCGCCGGCTTCATCCATTACTGCTACTGACGATTGTGGGGATATCCCGGTAGAGTTTACCGAAACGGTATCTGACTCTACTTGTGAAAACCTACTTACCATCACCCGGACCTGGACCGCCGCCGATGACTGTGGAAACACAGCATCGGCAACCCAGGTCGTTACTGTAAAAGATACTGTGCCGCCTACATTGTCGTCTGCTCCCAATGATACTACCGTCTCCTGCCTGGATTTGGTACCGGCTGCTGCGACTCTGGTGGTTACTGATAATTGTTCGGATTTGGATGTTGTATTTACTGAAACCGTTTCTGACTCAATTTGCGAAAATACGCTCACTATTACACGCACATGGCATGCAGAAGACCTCTGCGGAAATGTTCTTGAAGAAACTCAGGTTATTAATGTTGTTGATACAACGGCTCCGGTATTTAACATCACTCCGAAAGATACTACAGTAACATGTGTGGATGTAGTCCCGCCGGCTTCATCCATTACTGCTACTGACGATTGTGGGGATATCCCGGTAGAGTTTACCGAAACGGTATCTGACTCTACTTGTGAAAACCTACTTACCATCACCCGGACCTGGACCGCCGCCGATGACTGTGGAAACACAGCATCGGCAACCCAGGTCGTTACTGTAAAAGATACTGTGCCGCCTACATTGTCGTCTGCTCCCAATGATACTACCGTCTCCTGCCTGGATTTGGTACCGGCTGCTGCGACTCTCGTGGTTACTGATAACTGTTCGGATTTGGATGTCGTATTTACCGAAACTGTTTCTGATTCCATTTGTGAAAACACGCTTACTATTGTCCGAACATGGACCGCCGAAGATGAGTGTGGAAACATCCTGCAGGAAGCGCAAACTATTACTGTGATTGATACCGCTGCACCGGTACTTTCGCAATATCCAACCGATACCGTTGTTGATTGTAAAGACCTCGTACCAGCGGCGCCGGTGATTACCGCAAGCGATGAGTGCGGAGACGTGCCGGTCATCTTTACTGAAATCATCTCCGATTCAGCATGCGTTAACCTGATGACCATTATCCGTACATGGACTGCCGAAGACGAATGCGGCAATATTGATTCCGCACGACAGGTCATTACTGTTATCGATACTATTCCGCCGACGCTCTCTGCAGCGCCGAACGATACCACGGTGTCCTGTCTGGATTTGGTGCCGGCTGCCGCTACTCTCGTGGTTACTGATAACTGTTCGGATTTGGATGTCGTATTTACCGAAACTGTTTCTGATTCCATTTGTGAAAACACGCTTACTATTGTCCGAACATGGACCGCCGAAGATGAGTGTGGAAACATCCTGCAGGAAGCGCAAACTATTACTGTGATTGATACCGCTGCACCGGTACTTTCGCAATATCCAACCGATACCGTTGTTGATTGTAAAGACCTCGTACCAGCGGCGCCGGTGATTACCGCAAGCGATGAGTGCGGAGACGTGCCGGTCATCTTTACTGAAATCATCTCCGATTCAGCATGCGTTAACCTGATGACCATTATCCGTACATGGACTGCCGAAGACGAATGCGGCAATATTGATTCCGCACGACAGGTCATTACTGTTATCGATACTATTCCGCCGACGCTCTCTGCAGCGCCGAACGATACGACCGTCTCCTGTCTGGATTTGGTGCCGGCTGCCGCTACTCTCGTGGTTACTGATAACTGTTCGGATTTGGATGTCGAATTTACCGAAACTGTTTCTGATTCCATTTGTGAAAACACGCTTACTATTACACGCACATGGCATGCAGAAGACCTCTGCGGAAATGTTCTTGAAGAAACTCAGGTTATTAATGTTGTTGATACAACGGCTCCGGTATTTAACATCACTCCGAAAGATACTACAGTAACATGTGTGGATGTAGTCCCGCCGGCTTCATCCATTACTGCTACTGACGATTGTGGGGATATCCCGGTAGAGTTTACCGAAACGGTATCTGACTCTACTTGTGAAAACCTACTTACCATCACCCGGACCTGGACCGCCGCCGATGACTGTGGAAACACAGCATCGGCAACCCAGGTCGTTACTGTAAAAGATACTGTGCCGCCTACATTGTCGTCTGCTCCCAATGATACTACCGTCTCCTGCCTGGATTTGGTACCGGCTGCTGCGACTCTGGTGGTTACTGATAATTGTTCGGATTTGGATGTTGTATTTACTGAAACCGTTTCTGACTCAATTTGTGAAAATACGCTCACTATTACACGCACATGGCATGCAGAAGACCTCTGCGGAAATGTTCTTGAAGAAACTCAGGTTATTAATGTTGTTGATACAACGGCTCCGGTATTTAACATCACTCCGAAAGATACTACTGTAACATGTGTGGATGTAGTCCCGCCGGCTTCATCCATTACTGCTACTGACGATTGTGGGGATATCCCGGTAGAGTTTACCGAAACGGTATCTGACTCTACTTGTGAAAACC
Source organism: Maribellus comscasis (assembly GCF_009762775.1). Lineage (GTDB taxonomy): Bacteria > Bacteroidota > Bacteroidia > Bacteroidales > Prolixibacteraceae > Draconibacterium > Draconibacterium comscasis. The sequence continues at coordinate 2,141,972 of NZ_CP046401.1, forward strand.
TACTTACCATCACCCGGACCTGGACCGCCGCCGATGACTGTGGAAACACAGCATCGGCAACCCAGGTCGTTACTGTAAAAGATACTGTGCCGCCTACATTGTCGTCTGCTCCCAATGATACTACCGTCTCCTGCCTGGATTTGGTACCGGCTGCTGCGACTCTCGTGGTTACTGATAACTGTTCGGATTTGGATGTCGTATTTACCGAAACTGTTTCTGATTCCATTTGTGAAAACACGCTTACTATTGTCCGAACATGGACCGCCGAAGATGAGTGTGGAAACATCCTGCAGGAAGCGCAAACTATTACTGTGATTGATACCGCTGCACCGGTACTTTCGCAATATCCAACCGATACCGTTGTTGATTGTAAAGACCTCGTACCAGCGGCGCCGGTGATTACCGCAAGCGATGAGTGCGGAGACGTGCCGGTCATCTTTACTGAAATCATCTCCGATTCAGCATGCGTTAACCTGATGACCATTATCCGTACATGGACTGCCGAAGACGAATGCGGCAATATTGATTCCGCACGACAGGTCATTACTGTTATCGATACTATTCCGCCGACGCTCTCTGCAGCGCCGAACGATACGACCGTCTCCTGTCTGGATTTGGTGCCGGCTGCCGCTACTCTCGTGATTACTGATAACTGTTCGGATTTGGATGTCGAATTTACCGAAACTGTTTCTGATTCCATTTGTGAAAACACGCTTACTATTACACGCACATGGCATGCAGAAGACCTCTGCGGAAATGTTCTTGAAGAAACTCAGGTTATTAATGTTGTTGATACAACGGCTCCGGTATTTAACATCACTCCGAAAGATACTACAGTAACATGTGTGGATGTAGTCCCGCCGGCTTCATCCATTACTGCTACTGACGATTGTGGGGATATCCCGGTAGAGTTTACCGAAACGGTATCTGACTCTACTTGTGAAAACCTACTTACCATCACCCGGACCTGGACCGCCGCCGATGACTGTGGAAACACAGCATCGGCAACCCAGGTCGTTACTGTAAAAGATACTGTGCCGCCTACATTGTCGTCTGCTCCCAATGATACTACCGTCTCCTGCCTGGATTTGGTACCGGCTGCTGCGACTCTGGTGGTTACTGATAATTGTTCGGATTTGGATGTTGTATTTACTGAAACCGTTTCTGACTCAATTTGCGAAAATACGCTCACTATTACACGCACATGGCATGCAGAAGACCTCTGCGGAAATGTTCTTGAAGAAACTCAGGTTATTAATGTTGTTGATACAACGGCTCCGGTATTTAACATCACTCCGAAAGATACTACAGTAACATGTGTGGATGTAGTCCCGCCGGCTTCATCCATTACTGCTACTGACGATTGTGGGGATATCCCGGTAGAGTTTACCGAAACGGTATCTGACTCTACTTGTGAAAACCTACTTACCATCACCCGGACCTGGACCGCCGCCGATGACTGTGGAAACACAGCATCGGCAACCCAGGTCGTTACTGTAAAAGATACTGTGCCGCCTACATTGTCGTCTGCTCCCAATGATACTACCGTCTCCTGCCTGGATTTGGTACCGGCTGCTGCGACTCTGGTGGTTACTGATAATTGTTCGGAACTCGAAGTTGAGTTTACAGAAACCGTTTCCGATTCAATTTGTGAAAATACACTTACCATTACACGTACATGGCATGCTGAAGACCTCTGCGGAAATGTTCTTGAAGAAACTCAGGTAATCAATGTTATTGATACTTCCAAGCCAGTATTTAATATGACTTCGAAAGATACTACTGTAACATGTCTGGATGTAGTCCCGCCGGCTCCATCTATTACTGCTACTGACGAGTGTGGGTATATCCCGGTAGATTTCACCGAAACGGTGTCAGATTCTACATGTGAAAACCTGCTTATCATCACCCGGACCTGGACCGCCGCCGATGACTGTGGAAACACAGCATCGGCAACCCAGGTCGTTACTGTAAAAGATACTGTGCCGCCTACATTGTCGTCTGCTCCCAATGATACTACCGTCTCCTGCCTGGATTTGGTACCGGCTGCTGCGACTCTGGTGGTTACTGATAATTGTTCGGAACTCGAAGTTGAGTTTACAGAAACCGTTTCCGATTCAATTTGTGAAAATACACTTACCATTACACGTACATGGCATGCTGAAGACCTCTGCGGAAATGTTCTTGAAGAAACTCAGGTAATCAATGTTATTGATACTTCCAAGCCAGTATTCTCATTTATATACCATGATACAACATTAACGTGTACCGACAATATACCACCAGCCTCAGCAATTACAGCAACAGATGATTGCGGATACATTCCGGTGGATTATAATGAAACAATATCTGATTCTACATGTGTCAACTTGCTTGAGGTTACAAGAACGTGGACTGCAACAGACGACTGTGGAAATACTACCACGTTCACACAAGTAGTAACGGTAAAAGACACCGTGCCTCCAGTATTCTTTACAGTTCCTACAGATACTACACTTTCTTGTATAGATGAAGTTCCGGTTGCACCCGTACTAACGGCATACGATGATTGTGGCGTCGTTCCGGTTACTTTTAAAGAAACAATATCCGATTCAGTCTGTTACAATCGCCTTCAGTTGATAAGAACATGGAAAGCAGAAGACGATTGTGGTAATTCATATACCGCAACACAGACTATTACAGTAATTGATACGACAACACCACTAATAGAATGTCCTCCCGAATTGCTTGTTCCTATAGGAGAGGAAATTCCAAATCCATACGCAACTATTCAGGAATTTATTGCAGCAGGCGGGAACGTAACCGATGATTGTGGAAATACCGCTCAAATATCCATCGCGGTTCAATTTGAAAACAGAATTACCGGCAATCTGGTTGACACATTAATCGTTACTTATGAGTTCTCAGACGAATGCGGAAATACAGCTACCTGCGAACAAGTCATCATTATCGAAACAGATCCAGGTACTGAAATAACTTGTCCGGGTAACGTAACAAGCGCTTGCTACGGTGAGGCGCCTATCCCGTATCAAACACTTGATGAATTCATTGCAGAAGGAGGATCTGTAACAAGCAAATGTGGTATTGATTCTTCCAGCTTCGCATTAGTAGGTCAAATTTCAGATGGAAAGAAATGCCCGGAAATAATTGACCGCTATTATCAAATAAGTGATACCTGTGGAAACTCCGTGGTTTGTATTCAGAGTATTACCATAAACGATACCATTCCTCCGGAAATTAACTGTCCTCCGGGATTTACAGTAGAAGTTGGAGAAACAACTCCAGCTAAATATTCAAGTTATGCAGAATTTGTTAGCGAAGGAGGTTTAGCTTCCGACAATTGCGGATTCGATGCCGGTTCTTTCCACTTACTTGTTGAGCTTATTACAACCAATATTGCAGCGGATACACTCACGCGTATATACGAAATCGCTGACTCGTGTGGTAATACTTCAGTATGCGAACAGGCTATCATTATTCAAAATGATCTGAACCTCAATTTTGATTGCCCGGGAGAAACAGAAATACTGGTAGACTGTATTGACGATATTCCCAAACCGTACAGCAACTTTAGCAGTTTCATCAACTCCGGAGGTTCGGCTTCCAGTGACTGTGGAATTATCGAAGAAACATTTACCGTATTAAGCGAAGTATCAGACGATAATAAATGTCCTGAAAAGATTATCCGTACATACGAAGTTCAGGATTCTTGCGGCAATCCGATTACTTGTTCAACGGTATTTGTTGTTTACGACAATAAAGCACCAACACTAACTTGTTTACCCGATACTACCATTGAAGTTGGCGGAAGTGTTCCGGCAATAATCACCGACTACGATGCATTTGTAACTGCCGGAGGCTCGGCTTCTGACAATTGCGGAATAGTAGAAGAATCATTTAATTGGATAAGCGATGTCTCAGATGGAAATGAGTTCCCCGAAACCATTACCCGCACGTATGAAATTTCTGATTCGTGTGGTGGTAGTGCAACTTGCGAACAACTAATAATTATTGAAGGTGATGCCCAAATAACAACAAGTTGCCCTGATGAAGTTGCAGTATCATGTTTTGGAGATGTTCCACCTCCATTTGCAAACTACTCCGATTTTACTGATGCGGGTGGCCTGGTATATAGTGCCTGTGGAATTAACACCAGCACTTTTAGTCTGATCGGCCAAATAAGCAGTTCAGAGTCCTGCCCAACAACAATTACCAGAAATTATGCAGTACAAGACTCTTGTGGCAACTTATTAATCTGTTCTCAATATATTGTTGTTGATGACCAAATTACACCGAACCTGGAATGTCCGCCAAACGAGACGATATTCCCGGGTGAAAGTTATGCTCCTTATGTAAATTATACTGAATTTGTGAATGCAGGAGGATATGCTACAGACGATTGTGGCATAGTAAAAGCGACATTCCACCTGAGTTATGAAAGCTACGTAAGCACCGATCCTCAAATTATAACAAGAACATATTTAATAGAAGACTCATGTGGTAATATCGGTTCATGTTCCCAGCAACTGATCGTTTATAAAACCTCTGATTTGCAATTAATTTGTCCGTCGACATTGGTAATAAGCTGCGGATTAGAGGCCATCCCGGCACATTACGATAGGTATGAGGACTATGTAGCTGCCGGGGGAATTGCCATCAGCTCCCCTTATCCGATAGACGAGTCCACGTTCAAATTTGAAGGAGAAGAAACAGACGCGAAAACATGCCCTGAAACGATAACAAGAACCTATTCTATAGAAAATACCAACGGAGAAAAAGTTACATGTCAACAACTTATTATAATAAACGATATTACCCCGCCTAATCTTTTTATATATTCCAAAACGGTAAATTGTAACGATATTCCTCCTGAATATACAAACTTAAGTATGCTAAGGGCGAACAATGGGGACGCTAATGACGAATGCGGTTTAAATACTTCAAGTTTAAAACTGATTAATGAATCGAGCGACGGGAAAAAATGTCCTGAAACAATTGTCAGAACGTACCAAATTGAAGATCTTTGCGGGAATGTAACGCGTTTGAATGAATATATTTATGTGGTAGACAATACTCCTCCAAATATTGTTAAAGGAATACCTGCCGTTACCGAAAATTGTGAAGTTCCTGAGCCGCTTAACAGTTACAATGAATTTTATCAGGCAGGCGGACTCGTAATAGACAACTGCGGAAGCTTTAAAATGGAGTATATAGGTGATGTAAATCCTAATGAAAACTGTCCTAAAACAATAAATCGAATATATAGGTTTACTGATGATTGTGGCAACTATACCGACTATATTCATAAAATCACAATTGAAGACCAAATTCCTCCTGTGGTTATACAACAACCAAATGATACGACCACAATTTGTGCACGCAGTTCCTTAAACTCCTATGCCGATTTTGTTAACTATGGCGGCATTGTTGAAGATAATTGTGGAATAGACACAAGTAGTTTTATCCTCGTCAAACAGGAAGATTCCGGCGAATTAGTTTGTCCGAAAACTTACACAAATACCTATCGAATTTATGATTACTGTGGCAATTATGTTTCGTTTACACATAAAGTTTTTGTGACCGATACAGAGCCGCCAATATTAACATGTCCTCCGGATACTGGTTTCGAGGCGAATTCACCTCCACCCGAAGCATTCGACAACTACAATGAATTTTCCAACGCCGGTGGTGAAGCATCAGATAACTGTGCTATTGACGCGGGTTCTTTCCGGCTGGTTTCAATGGAGACAGCTCAAACCATTTGTGCTGAAATTTATATTTTCACATACGAAATATCCGACTTCTGTGGTAATACAGCAAGTTGTGTTCACACAGTGGGAATAGGCGATATTATTCCACCAGTATTGAAATGCCCGCCAAATACAACTGTTGCCTGTCCAGAAGATGCACCGCCTATTTTCCAGACTTTTGAAGATTTTGTAGCAGCCGGAGGCATTGCCTATGACAATGAAGATCTCGATGTTCTGAGTTTTGAATTTGTTGAAGAAAGCTATTCCGATACAATATGTCCGAGGGATATTATCAGAACCTATCAAATAAGCGATCAATGTGACAATGTTTCAACATGTGAACACATTATTAGGGTTACAGACGATGTTCCTCCCGAAATTAGTTGTCCTCCGGGAGTAACCGCCGAGTGCGTTTCAGATGCTCCGCCTGAATATCAAACTGTCACGGAGTTTATAAACGCCGGTGGCTCCGTCAGTGATAATTGTTCAATTGATTCCTCATCGTTCAGAATGTTATATGCTGAAAGTGTTCAAAGCAATCAAGGAAATGAATTTCTGAGGTGGTACGCTGTTCAGGACAACTGTGGAAATATCTCATTCTGCTCACAATCAATACGATTAACCGATATAATTCCTCCGGTTGCTGTCTGCAACGAAATCTCAGTTTATCTTGATGAAAACGGAGAAGCAGTTATTACTGATATTGAGCTTACAGAAATTGCCAGTGGCTCTTCAGATAATTGTACTCCTTTTGGCTCACTTAACTTAAACACCAACCGAACTGAATTTGACTGTACTCAACTCGGAACCGCCCAACAAATTAATATTTTTGTAACCGACGAGGCAAGTAATACATCTCAGTGTACAGCAAGCATAATTATTGAAGATACAATACCTCCTGTTGCTTCCTGTACAGATACGATGGTTTATCTGGATGAAAATGGAAATGCGAACCTGAATGTTAGTATGATAAATAATCTATCATTTGATAATTGTGGTTTTGACACGATTTATGTCTCACCTTCAACGTTGGATTGTTCGGCTACCGGAGATAATTTTGTTACCTTAACGGTAGTCGACAAATATTCAAATATATCGGAATGTACAGCTAAAGTTACCGTAAAAGATACCACAGCGCCAAGAGTAATTTGCAAAGACATTACGGTACAACTCGACCTTGAAGCATCATACTCTTTAGAAGCTGACGAAATTATTTTAGATGCTTTTGATGAATGTGGCATTGACAGTGTGAGCCTGAATCAATTCGACTTTAGCTGCGACGACATTGGAAATATCTTTGTAACAGTTACAGTAGCCGACTATAACAACAATACGTCAGCATGTACCGCAGCTGTTGAAGTAATTGGCAACGTTGCACCAATCGCTGAAAACGACACAGCTTATACAGTTCAAAATACGAGTGTTGTAGTTAACGTTGCCAACAACGATTACGATACCAAAACCAATGTGCTCTCATCATCAGTAAGGGCGTTATTTAGCCCGGCAAATGGTGTTGCAGAGGTTAATCCCGTTACTGGTTATATTACCTATACTCCAAATCCGGGATTTAAAGGTACCGATGTTGTTGCTTATTCGATATGCGACGATGGGATTCCATGTATGCCGATGTGTGCGCAGGCATTATTAGTTATTCATGTACTTGCACCAAACGAAGCACCGGTTGCCGAAGATGATAACTTCAGGCTTCTTTGTCATACCCTGGAAGGAGATGTTACAAATAATGATTATGACCCCGATTCACATATTCTCGTAGTTGACACAACTCCGGTTGTTGATGTGAACCACGGAACATTGATCCTGGATCCAGCCGGAACATTCATTTATCAACCCGATGAAAACTTCCTGGGAATTGACAGCTTCACATACATACTTTGTGACATCGGTATTCCGGCATTGTGCGACACTGCTACCGCTTATATTGAAATTCTTCCTGATAATGATTGCGACGGAATCACTGACTGGGATGATATTGACGACGATAACGATGGAATTCTGGATATTGTAGAAGGAGATCAAACTATTGATACTGACGGAGATGGTATTTTCGACAGCTTTGACATTGATTCCGATAACGACGGTATTCCTGACAATATTGAAGGACAGGGTGAAACGACTTACATTCCGCCAACAGGTTCTGATAGCGATAACGACGGATGGGATAACGCTTATGACCCGGACAATGGAGGAACTCAATTCAACCCAGTCAATACAGACGGGGACGAAAAACCGGATTATCTGGATATCGATACGGATGACGATGGTGTCTTTGACTATATTGAAGGACACGATATTGATGCAGATGGGATACCGGACGAATCCAGATTCTACACCGACTCAGACCAAGACGGCTTGGATGACGCATACGATATTTACGATGATCAACTCATTCCTTCAACACCGTACAACGAAACAGGAAGTAACGCTCCTCTCCAGGATTTTGACGGTGACGGGAAACGCGATTGGAGAGATACCAACGACGATGAAGACGAATTCCTGACATACGATGAGGACTGGAATGGAGATGGAGACTTTAGTAACGACGATATGGATCTGGACGGACATCCGGACTACCTGGATGTGGAAACAGATTGTTCTTTATTCATCCCCGATGCATTCTCACCAAATGGCGATGGTGTTCACGATTTCTTCCAAATATTCTGTATCCAGCGTTATCCCGAAGCCAAGTTAATGATATTTAACCGCTCAGGAAACAAACTGTTTGAAAAAGAACATTACGGTAATCTGGAATACTGGGGTTCCGACGAAACCGCATGGTGGTGGGGTACTTCTGAAGCTAAATTAACTTTGGGTGGAGGCACCTTGCCGGCCGGTACTTATGTTTATATACTGGAACTGGGCAATGGAGATGTCAAGACCGGTACTGTATTCCTTAACAGGTAATTTGATCTAATTGGCTTCAAACTCTATTTTCCACATCCCGCGGAAATCATTTAACTTGTAACCCGTTGCCAAATCTGACGGATACAAATTATGAAGTTTTTTATTTGTTAATTGATCAATTTCTTCTCCAACGGTTCCGTGACATTTTAAACAAGCGGGTAGTGCAATTCTGATAGGTTTGTAAAATACAAACCCTTCGGAACTCTGAATCAGAGTATCGTTTACCCTATCAGCAGCTTGTGTCGAATAATGTGCCCACAAACTTCTATCCGTTTCATTTTGAAGTGTATTTCCCGGATTTCGGTTCTTTTCTGAAACACGGAAAATATCACAATGATTGACCCGATTCAAACTGTCGATTATTGCAGAAGCTTTCAGATTACAAAATTCAACAGCATGTTCAGCTCCTCCCTGCTGAATTGCTTTTCCAACATTCGCAAGCAAAACACCTTGTGCCAGATTGGAAATATCATTTCCCTTCTGCAAATAATTTGAATATACATCAGGGGTGATATTTTCCTTTTGGGAGGAACGGGAATTACACGATATCAAAACAACCAAGGCAACAAAAACGGCAGCAAAATTTTTATTCATAACATAACTATTTCCACATGAAATATCAAGTTATAAAAATGCTGCGACAAATAAAACAACCTAATATTTTTAAAACGGTGTTTCCCAAAAATCGCTTAGTCAAAAAAACTTAAATCCCATTCATCTTTCCATTCCAAAAAAGGAGTACCGTCCTTTTTAAATTGAACAGGTAACCATATGTAGCGACCATCAATTGCGTTTTGAGGTCTCCATCTGTCGGCCATAAAAATGAAGGCATCTTTTTTCCCCTGAACCGGCAAAATAAATGTACTTTGAGAATGAAATGTTAAATCTTTGTCCTCTCCAATACAAGGATTCTCAACATACTCCCACTCTCCCATTACAGAGTCGGAAACCAGTAATCGGGCAGCATTCGGATCCCAGCCGGTACAACCAGAGGTAATCATATAATATTTCCCATTGCGTCTAAAAATTGAAGGAGCCTCATTATGACCGGTTGGCAAAACCCTGATGTACTTGCCTGTAAAATCGGTATAATCTTCGGTCAGTTCAGCAATATGCAAAGTCAGATTTTCCTCGGATGCGTGAATATGGTATGCCGTTCCGTCCTCATCAATATAAAGTGTCATATCCCTCGCCATTTGGCCTTTTTCAAAATCGCGGTGAACAAACATGCCTTCTTTCACGGCTTTTAACCACTCGTCGGTCCAGCCTTCCAAATTGTTTGGAAAAGCTTTCTTTTTTAATTCGTCGCTGTAACCTGCAGGCCATTTACCGGCATTTGGATTCAAGGCTTTTAAAAAAGTATAGGGTCCGGCTGGCGTATCGGCAACAGCAACTCCGGTTTGAGCGGCACTATAGCCCTGCCCTTTTAGCTCAAGATGAAACCAAAGTACAAATTTTTCCGTGTTTTTATTAAAAATTACTTTGGGGCGCTCAATTACACAGCCGACAGTAATCGGACTGTCAGGATCATCGCTGACATTTAATGCAATCCCTTCATCTTTCCAGTTGTATAAATCTTCTGAAGAATAGCAGTGCACACCAACTCTTGCCTGGTTTCCGCGCCTCCCTTCAACTTTATGCTCGCCAAACCAGTAATATTTCCCTTCAAAAAAAAGGACTCCTCCGCCATGTGCATTTATATGAACACCATTATCATCGGGCCACACTTCTCCGGGCTTAAAAGATTTTGAATCTTGCTTAAAAGAAAAAAATGATAAGACAAAAAACGACAATAAAAAAAACTTAACAAACTTCATTTTGAGTTGATTTGGATTACACGATAAAATTAAGAATTTACAGAAGAGTTGATTTAAAAACTCCTTTTTATCCAATACAATTTTCAGAACCTGTTGTCAATTTCCTCCAAAATATCCTCCACAACTTTAACGGCAGAATCGCCTATTTCCTTCAAACCATCCATTACCTTTTCAACATCCTCATCTAAATCTTTTTCGATATATTCGTCAATTTTATCCTTTATCTCATCTACATCTTCTCTTTTTAAGCTTTTAAGCAAATCGGAAATCACACTTGGCTCTTTTAGATTCTGGTACTCCAGTTTTAACGTAAGAACTTCAATTTTTTCATTGCTTGTGAGCTCCTCTTTAAAATCGTCGTACCATTTGTCGCTGTACTGCGTAAAACGTTTATCAGCCCATTCCCAGTCTCCTTTGGTATAATCGTCATGGTACTTTTTTACCCGCTCAACAAAATCTCTGAAATTTTGAAGGTAAGCTTCCTTATCGGCCGGCTTTTGGCAGCTATTGGAAACAACAAGAATGAGAGAAACAAAAACGAAACGAAGGCCATTTTTTCTAAAACTTGAATTCATTTTTAACGAATTAATACACCTTCCAGGGCCATTTTACACAATCCTTAATTTCCGGGAATAAAATATAGTCTGCTTTCCCTTTCATTGCAAGGGTTTTAACATCAAGTCCTTTTAGCTGTTCCAACGCCGCATTCATTGTTTTCCCGGAAACTGACACGTCATCAACCAGAAGTATTTTTTTCCCTTCCAACTCCATTTCCGGCTTTTTTAGAATAACCGGTTTATCGTAACGAGGATTATTATTTTCGTCACGATAGTTTAATACCACAACCTGAAGTTCGGTTTTTAAATGAAAAGCTACTAAACTTGCCGGTACAATTCCTCCCGATCCAATCCCGATAACCAGATCAACCTCCGGCAAATCCATATTTTTTAACCGTTCTGATATTTCAATAAATGATAATGGAACCATATCAAATTATTTCGTTCTTATAATTCAAAAATAAAAAAACTAACTTATTTGTTTTTCCTCACTATAAACGGGAATTTCAATAAAAAAAGTAGTTCCCTTTCCCATTTTTGTCTCAAACCACACTTTCCCTGAAAAATTCTCAACAATATTTTTAACGATTGCCAGTCCAAGTCCCATACCACTCGATTTTGTTGTAAAACTTGGGCTAAACAGTTTTTCTCTTAACTCTACCGGGACTCCGGTTCCGTTATCGGAAACTGAAACAACAGCCATGTGCTCACGTCTGTTCAACAGAATATTAATTTTTCCTTTCCTTGTTTCCGGAACCGACTGAATGCCATTTTTAACCAGATTTATGATAGCTCTTGACAGCTGTTCACGATCTGCATGCACCATAAGGTTTTCTAATCCATTCGAATTAAATTCAATACTCACATCCTCGTGTGTTTCAAACAAGGCAAGGACTTTATGAAGTTGCTCAGCAAGCTTAAACACCTGGTTTCGTGCTGTTGGAATTTTAGCAAAATTTGAAAACTCAGTTGCAATATTTGACAGGTTGTCAATCTGTTCAATCAAAGTGGCAGTAACGCGTTCAATATATTCGTTATACTCCTTCCCCTCTCCCTTGGTTCGTTGTAAATGCTGAATATTCAACTTCATCGGGGTGAGTGGATTTTTAATCTCATGTGCAATTTGTTTCGCCATTTCGCGCCAGGCTGATTCACGTTCTGAACGCGCCAGCAAATCAGCACTAATGGCCAGCTCTTCTACTTTTTTATTGTATTCCTTGACTAAACTTCCAATTTCATCCTGTCTGCTGTATACAATGGGTTTGTTTTGTTTGCCCAACTCCATTTTCTGGAGGTTTTCCTGAATAACCACCAAAGGTCTGGTAATCTGATTGGAAATAAAAACGGCAACAATAATACTAGCCAGTAACAGCAAAACATATAAATTAATAAACGCCACAATAAAAGTTGAAATCTCCTGGCTGTAGTTATCCTGCCTGATAAAATACGGTAGGTTTATAATTCCCAGATAATCTCCCCTGTAGTTTACAATGGGGCGGTACGCTGACAAATAGGATAATTCTCCAATTCTTTCGGGTTGAAAATAACTGATCTGAAAATTCCCCAGAATCTCATAATATGCTTGCGCATTTATCCGTGTTGAAACCAGTCCTCTGTTATAGATTTCAAAACGCGATGATGAAATTAAACTCCCGTCGTTACCATAAATATTGACATCCGTTCGGAAAATGTTTGATAGTTTTGTCAATTCGTTATCCATCCAGTCCTGCAAATCATCAGTTATTTCATTTACCGCTTCAAGCCGCATATCTATTTCTTCGGCAATCGACTTCATTTTCTCATCCAGATCATTTCTGTGTTTTGTTTTGTACCTGTCAATATTATAAAAGATGGTTGCCAGGGCAACTACCAAAAGAGAAACAAACACGATTGAAATGATTGCTGCCTGTATTTTAAATTTCAAATCGAAATTAACACGCCGTTTTCTTATCGATTTGCTCCCAATCAGCAGTAAAACCATCACTGAGAGGAAATAGAACACAAACAAATAGGGGAAAGAAATAAGATAATCAACAATAGTAAAAAGTTCGCGCGAAACAATCACATAATTATCTTCCCTTGTATTGTATATAAGATGTTCCATTCCATCCCATTTCTTAAACGTATATTCCTGATCGGTAATAAAAGAAAAATCATCATCAGAAGACAATTCCAAATATCGATCGACGTATGAATTGTAATTGTAATCGCCATATTTATCAGTCAGTTCTCCCCCATAATATTTTGCATAACTAAACTTTTTATAGTCGTCAGGTTTCATCATCGATTTATCTATCAACAACTCCGGAAACCCAATCCCTTCAAAAAGTAAATCAGAATCTATATTTATAAAAATAGACCCCTCACTACTGTATTTTAATCGCCCGGTATATGAAATACGACCGTTCATATTATCCATAAAATAAAAGTCAGTGCCCTGAATTTGTATCCCCTGACTTTTTATCAAATCCTCAAAAAACGGGAAACAATCTAAAGTGTCTCCTATTTCAGGACGGAACAATTTGTCTTCCGGATAACAGACCCAAATATCAACAATATACTTTCTGAAATAACTGTTAAAATAAGTTTCAAGCAAATAGTTTTCTATTCTCTCCTGAGCTTTGTCCCTATCCTCGAACAAAAGCTGCATTATGTTCTCATCTACTCTGATTTGTTCCTGAATCTCTGTTAAAAAAACTTCGGCAGCAGGATCGTGTTCGGCAACTAAAGTTACGGCTAACAATTTTTGGTGTCCGCGCTCCTTAACAATGGTTGTATGATATATTATCAGAAGTGAATAAATGGCCGTTACAGAAACAAAAATAATTAAATAACTTAACGTAAATTTCTGCAAATAATTTTTCCCAAAAAGTATTGCCAGATTTGCCGAAACAATAAAAAAAACCAAAACTGTGTAATATATTTTATGAACAGAAATAAGTTGAATAAGTGCCAGGAATACTACTATAAGGAGGACGATACCAGCAAATTCGAGATACTTAAAATCATTTTTTGCCTGTAAATTAATCCGGATTGTAAAAAATAGTACCGCCAGTAATAACAAGCCCACGGCAAAAATCCCCAAAACACTTTGAGCCGAAATTTCTGTTATTTTATTAAAAGAAAAAGAAAGGGTAGAATTAAGAATCAATTTTTGAATGTAATAATTCACCAGCAGATATAAACTTGCTGCAAAAAGAAGCAACAGAGTAATTACAAATTTCCTTGAAAGTTTTGAATCTTCATGTAATTCCTGAATATCCAGATCCGTTGCGAAGTTGTACATCCAGAAAAAGAAAAACATAGCAAACAAAACATAATCTCCCAGCGAGGGGAGCCAGTTACTTAATCCAAAATACTCGGGACTAAAAAATTGGAGATGAAAGAAAACTTTGGGAATTTGAAAAATCAGGTGTAGCCAGTAAACAACAAATAACGTGGTAGCCAGCGCAAAAAGTTTCAGAAAAAAAGATGCTGTAGATTCAACAAATTCTTTTCGGAAATAGAACAGCAAAATAAACAAGCCAAACAAATAAATAATTCCCGGGTAATAAAGTTGCTTTGTGGTACACAAATATTGCCCGGCAGGTAAAATTGAAAAAAGAAATTCGCCATTTTTATTAAAAATGTGCGGCAGTTTCTCTGTTTTGTTTTCAATTATATCATAATCCTCTGGCAGGTTATACTTTTCGAGAAAAATATTTTTTAGATATTTATTTTCGTAGTAAAAGTTTCTTTTGATTAATTGTAAACCCAGAATATCAGCAGAATCAACTTGAAGCGATTGAACCAAATAATAACCATTTGGCAATTTTACAAATCCATCCAGATTTTCAAATTGTGTAATTGAATCATAAAATGAAAGAGAACGGTCTGACCAGTATTCAAGTTCACCTGAAAAGTACATCAAAAAACCAACCCCTTCCTTTTCGAGCAGTAAATTATTGTTATTAAGGTAATCGTTTAGCTCCCCCCAGTAATCATCCTCATTTATGATTCTGGAAATATCCTTTAAATTCATTTCGAGGCGATTTTCATCAGCAATCAGTTGTTCCTGAAAATCTGCTATCAGCCTTTCCTCGGGGTGCAGGCTCAACAGGCCATTCTCTATTATAGCGGCAGAGACAAATAAGCAAATTGCAAGAACAAGAAAAAAATATTTATTTAGCTTCAGCAGCATATTAGTCATGATGATATGGTTCGCCTTTTATAATGGTAAAAGCCCTGTAAATTTGCTCAACGCACAAAAGTCGCGCCATTTGATGCGAAAATGTTAGTCGGGACAAAGAAATTTTTGAATTTGCCTGTTTGTATACTTCATTTGAAAAACCGTATGGCCCTCCAATTACAAATACCACTTCTTTCAGGCCGCTAACCATCTTTTTTTCAATAAACCTGGCAAACTCTCTCGATGAAAACATTTTTCCTCCTTCATCAAATAAATGAATCTCTTTTCCTGAGTAATCTTTAGAAAGAATAAGCTTACCTTCCATTGTTTTTTGCTGAGAAGTAGTTAGATTTTTAGCATTTTTTATGTCCGCTATAATTTGTATTTCAAAAGAAACATAATGCTTTAAACGCTTTGTATATTCTTCAATTGCCTGTTTTATATATATTTTATCTGTTTTACCTACAACCAATAAAGTAAGCTTCATTCCGTTAATTGAATTTTAATTTTATAAATTTACGCTAAAATTAAGTGTATAATTTGTTTTTGCACAGTTTTTGCTTACTGATTGGCACTTGATAAATGAAAAAGGATATGACCAAAACAAAAAAACTAATATTTTCAACTTTTCTGATTACAGGAATGGTGTTTACATCTCTGTTTTGCCAGGCGCAGGTTCCCGATGAAATTGTATTGGGTTTTAAAAAAGGCGATGTAAAAATACTTTCGCGCTATTTTAACCAAAACGTTGAATTGATTGTTCTTGAAAATGAAAAAGTATACAGCAAAGCGCAGGCTCAGCAAATTGTAGGAAATTTTTTCAATAATTATTTTCCCGAAGAGTTTACCGTTATTCATAATAGTAACAGTAACAAAGAAGGTGCAAAGGCCGTTATAGGGAAATTAATAACAGCGAAAGGAAATTTCAGAGTGTATTTTCTTTTAAAACAAAACGATGGGAAAGAATATATTCATCAACTAAGAATTGAAAAACAATGACAGACCTGTGAAAGTAGGCTTTTTAAATGTATCTCGTTTTAAAAAGATTGGGGAGAAAATAGTTGAAAAAGCACAAAAAGTATCACTCCCGTTTTTTGATGGTGTCCCGATTTACAATGTAGCTTTATTTTTTTGGCGGAGTATTGTTGACGGGGCAATCACAACCCGTGCATCTGCTATTGCGTTTTCATTTTTTGTTGCTTTTTTCCCTTTTGTAATTTTCTTGTTTACATTAATACCCTACATTCCAATTGAAAATTTTCAGAACGAACTTCTATTATTGATTAAAGAAGTAGTTCCGGGAAGTACTTTTACTACGATAGAGGAAACGTTAACCACTATATTAAAACAACCCAGAGGAGACTTGCTTTCTTTTGGTTTTTTTGCCGCTCTGATTTTCTCTACCAACGGGCTCGCATCAATGATGAGTGCGTTCGATGCTACAGTACACAGCATTTATCGCCGGAAATGGTTTAGCCAGAGAATCGCAGCCATTGTTCTTCTTTTTATACTGTCGGTTCTTTTAACTATAGCGATTGCACTGTTAACCGGTGGACAATGGTTGATTAACTATCTGCAGGACTCAAGCATTTTAAGAGACTCCTTTACCGTTTACCTTTTAACTTTTGGGAAATGGGTAATTACCATATTTCTATTCTTTTTTGCATACTCTTTTTTATATTACATGGCTCCGGCCCGAAAAACAAAATGGAGATTTATATCGGCCGGTGGAACATTGGCTACCGTACTAAGCATTATAACAATAGCAAGTTTTACCTATTATATCAACAATTTTAGCCGCTATAATATTCTATATGGCTCAATAGGAACACTGTTAATAATACTTCTGTTAATGTATGTTATGTCACTGATTCTATTGGTGGGTTTTGAGCTAAATGCCAGTATTTACCAGGCACATACCGAAAAAGAAGAAGAAAATATAATATAAAATCGAAATACCGGTAAACTATTTTTTCCCTTGTTTAAAAAGTAATTCTTTTTCTTCTTTGTTCAGACTTTCATAACCCGATTTTGCGATTTTATCCAAAATACGGTTTATCTCTTCCTGTTGTACATTTTTCTGACGGTTGTATTCATAATCATCGCGGGGAGGTTGCTTATAGGTAACCTTCATTCTACTTTTCCGTGAGAACATGTCGGGAATTTTATTCAAAAACTTTATCAGTCCTCTTCCAATATCGTTTCCCCTGCGCAATTGATAAATATAAAACCATCCCCAAACAGCTCCTCCGATATGGGCAATGTTTCCTCCCGGATTTGAAGACGAAATGCTCAGTATTGAAAGAAGAACATAAAAACCAGCTACATATTTCAAAGCCACATTGCCAATAAACATTAAACTAATTTCCCGGTTTGGTTCATAAACAGCAACAGCAACAAGAATAGCTATAACCGATGCAGAAGCCCCCAGCAACAAGCCATTTACTGAAGCAAATACAGGAAAAATACTATATGATATCATATACAACACACCACCGGCGATTCCTCCAAACAGATAAACACTTAATAGTTTGTCCCCTTCAAAATAGTATAAAAACAATTTTCCAAACCAATATAAACCTAAAAGATTAAAAAGAATATGGATAAAACCTTCATGCAAGAACATGTAAGTTATCAAAGTATAAGGACGACGGATTAGTTCATCAAGCCCTGAAGGCAAAGACAACCAGTAGGTAAGTGAAAAAGGCTGATTGGCCAGGATAAAAAATACTCCAACCAGTTTAACAAGCAAAAACACACCAAGATTGATGTAAATCAGCCGGGTTAATACCGAACCATCTTTAAAGGTTTGTTTTATGTCGCTTAAAATATCCATGATCAATAGAAGTGTCTCGAATTTTTATTCCAATACTTAATAAGTATAAAACCAAATAACATTCCTCCAAGATGGGCAAAGTGAGCTACATTACTGCCCGGCTGAGCAAGTCCGAGATAAAGTTCGACTAAACCATAACCAATAACAAAATATTTGGCTTTAATCGGAATAGGAGGGAAAAGCAGCATCAACTGAGTATTTGGAAATAACATTCCAAATGCAAGCAAAATCCCAAAAACAGCTCCCGACGCTCCAACAGTCGGGATATCCATTTTCATTTGCAAAATTCTTTGCATCAGGTTCAATCCCTCGCCCGCAAAAGCATTGTTTGTAGGATCGTCATACCAGGAATTTACAAAATCGCGAACCTGAACCGAAGAATTAGGCAGATTTTTTTGAACAAACTGATCCAATATCTCAGGCGATGGAGTATTCTGAAACGCCTGAATTGTATTCTGCATGGCAGAAATTTCAAAATAACTGATTAAAGTATGGAGTGCAATGGCTCCAATGCCGGTTATCATATAATACATTAAAAATCTTTTGGGTCCCCACACACTTTCCAAAACCCGCCCAAACATCCACAGGGCAAACATATTAAAAAGGATATGCGTAAATCCGCCGTGCATAAACATGTAAGTTATAACCTGATGCAGCATAAACTTATCAGAACCCGGGTAATGCATACCAAAAATTTCAACCATATCAATCCCCATATTCTTAAATACCCAGGTAGCCAGCATAAAAAGAACATTGATGATGATGAGATTTTTTACAACCGGTGGGATATTGTTTAAAACAGGCCTGTAATTCATGAGCTATTTTTTTCTGTTTCTATTTTCTATGTTTCAAAGTTAATGCAGTCTTGCAATTGCCAGACCATTTTTTAATTCTATTAAAATAACGACATATTGTCACTTTGAAAAACTTTTTTCGATATCTTCTGTCTGAATTATCGTTAAAACTTTTTTCCCATCGGGTGAAAAGTTTGGTGTTGCACATGCAAAAAGATTGTCAATCAAGCGATCAACCTCTTCCGGTTTTAGTTCGGTGCCGTACTCAAGTGCCGAGGCTTTGGCCAGCGAAATTGCAATTTGTTCCTTTGCTTTTTTCTTTGCTTCAAGTGGAGAATTTTTATATTCCTCCAGCAATTTTTCTATTATTAATTCTGGTGAAGAAACATCTAAAACACCTGGAGTTCCGTTAATAACAAAAGTATTCTTCCCAAATTCACGAACATCAAATCCTAGGGCAAGCAAATCAGAAAGAATACTTTTTAGCAATTCTGCATCCGCCGGATTTAATTCCACAGTTTGCGGAAAAAGCTGTTGCTGACTCGCCACAGAATCAGATTTTAGTACGTCCATAAATTTCTCAAACAAAATGCGTTCGTGTGCCCTCTTTTGGTCAATAACCATCAAACCCGACTTCACAGGAGTAAGAATATACTTTTGTTTCAATTGTAATACCCTTTTCCCGGTGAACTGTTCCTTCGATTTTCCATATAACTCATCCGAACCATCAGCATCAAAATGACTCTGTTCTGTCTGGTGCAAAGGAGATGTTTTATTCTCAGCCCCCTCATATAAATCTTCCCAGTGACCAAGGTTTGTTCTATCTGACTTAAATTCCCGGTTGCCAAAAGAAACACCCGATTTTTCGGTGTTAAACGGATTATAATCGGGATTTACCTTGATGTCGGGAAAAGAGATACCCGAAGCATCTCTTTTGGGTACCGGGATATCAATATTTCCGCTTTGATCAAAATCGATGGACGGAACAACATTGTGTTTCCCAAGTGATTCGCGCACGGCGGCGTGTATGATCTGCCAGATAGCGCGATCATTTTCAAATTTTATTTCGGTTTTTGTTGGATGAACGTTGATATCAATATTGCCCGGATCCAATTCAAAAAATAAAAAGTAGGAAGGAAAAGTATCAGGTGGCAATAATTTTTCGTATGCCTGCATAACTGCTTTATGAAAATAGGGATGACGCATAAAACGTCCGTTTGCAAAGAAAAACTGTTCCCCCACAGTTTTCCTGGCAAATTTCGGCTGCCCTACAAAGCCATGAATCTTTATCAGGCTGGTATCTTCCTTTACCGGAACCAGGCTCTGATTGATACTCTTCCCAAAAACATCAACGATACGCTTTCTGTAATTGGTTTGAGGCAATTCATAAAGCGGTGAATTATTATGATAGAATGAGATTTTTATTTCCGGATTGGGAATAGCAATTCGCTGAATTTCGTAAATAATATGTTTTAACTCAGTGGTATTGGCTTTTAAAAATTTACGCCGTGCAGGAACGTTAAAAAATAAATTTTTTATACTAAAACCGGTTCCGTTTGTACATGCCACCGGTTCTTGTTTTTTCACCTCTGAACCAATAATATGAATAAAAGTACCTACTTCGTCTTCTACTCTTTTGGTTTTTAGCTCCACATCGGCTATAGCAGCTATTGAAGCAAGCGCTTCTCCTCTAAACCCCATGGTGCGGATAGAGAACAGGTCGTTTGCTGAATTAATTTTCGACGTTGCATGACGCTCAAAAGCCATCCTTGCATCGGTTGGAGACATTCCACAGCCGTTATCGCTTATCTGGATAAGGGTTTTGCCGGCATCTTTTGCATGGATAATAATTTCAGTGGCTCCTGCATCAAGTGCATTTTCAACCAGTTCTTTTACTACTGATGCAGGTCGTTGAATCACTTCACCAGCTGCAATCTGGTTGGCTACCGAATCGGGTAATAACTGTATTATATCGTTCACTAAAACGTAAAATCAGAATAAAAAAACAAATAAAAAACTAAGGTCAGAATCAGGATCAAAACAATCAAGCGCGTGTTTGATGTTCGTCTTGCTTTTTCTGATGATTTTGCCTGCCACCCCTCTGATCGTCTAAACTGTCCCCTAACATTTGGACGGAATGGTTTTCCATCATCAACTTTTTCATCCACAATTCCCAATTCATCCTTTATCCTTTGCTCCCGTGCATCTCTTTCTTCCTTATCCGGATCATGAAACCTTGGGGTTATGTTAAACTTTTTGGATCCGGGTGTATAAAAAAATTTCCCTATCATAACTTTTAATTCTGTTGTACAAAGATACTGTTTATTCAACAAATATTATTCCACCTGAAACACCGGATGTTATCAAGGTTACAGTGATTTTTCCAGAATCGTCATTAATTTTCCGTCATCCAGCAATACGGGATTTCCTTTCATACTGCTTGATACTTTTGCCTTTTTTATCAATTCCGGAAAATCAGCGGTCGTTAATCCAAACTTCGAAAGCGATGGAATGTTTAAGTCTTTAATCAATGCATTTACCCATCCAATAGCATCTTCTGCATGGGCAATTCTGTCGCCTGTTAAAATTTTAGCAAGCACATCATATTTTTTTAAACGCTCCACTTCGTTTTGCTCTTTTATTGCTTTAATATTTACTTCCATAACGGGAGGTAACAAACAGGCACAAACGGCTCCATGTGCTACAGAGAACATTCCTCCCATTGGACCGGCAAAACCATGCACAGCACCCAGCTTCACATTTGCCAAAGCCATTCCGCCTAACATACTTGCCATCGACATATTTTCTCGTGCTTTTGCATCTTCTCCGTTTTTATAAGCCCGTTCCAGCGAAGTGGAAATCCGTTCCATCCCTTCCCTGCACAACAAATCGACAAACGGATTCGCCTGGTTTGATACAAAAGTTTCGAGCAAATGAGTTAACGCATCAACTCCGGTGCTGGCAGTAAGTTCAGGCGACATTGAATGTGTTAAAACAGGATCAACCAACGCTACATCGGGGTACATCTTACTGCTCCGCAAACTAACTTTTACATTGTGCTCCACTGATTTTATAACCGAATTTTTGGTAACCTCGGCTCCTGTTCCCGATGTTGTTGGCACTGCAATACACGGAAGCGGGTCGTCAACCAACGCTTTCCCCTGTCCTATTACTTCCAGATAATCCAAAAGTTCTCCCTTATTTGGAACCATTGCAGCAATAGCTTTTGCACTGTCAATCACACTTCCCCCACCCAATCCTACAACCAGATTACAGCCTTCTACCCTCGCTAAATTTATCCCTTCATCTATAATCGTTGTTGTTGGCTCCGACTCGACAGAAAAAATTGCTATTCTGCAATCTCTCTTTTGAATTTTTGATAAAACTTCTTCTGCCCGATCGGTATTTTTGCCGGTAACCAGCAAGATATTATTTCCCATCGAAGCAATTAAATCGGGTAATTTTTCCACCGAAAGATTACCAAATATAATTCTTGTTGCCGTGGCAAATTCAAAACTTAAACTCATAATATATCAATTGCCAAACTCAAAAATTCAAACAACAAATTAATCTCAATATTAAAAAGTTATAGACAAAACCTCAAAAAATATTGAACAATTGTTGTTTGATATTTTGAGCCTATATTTTCAAATCAACGTCTCAATCCCATCCTTTTTCATCGGGATGAACATTAAAAAATTTCAGAGCCGACCGCGGTTCAGCCATCATATCAGCTACAGTGTCGCGCCATTTTTTATAATGGATGGTTTCTTTGTGTTTCGCCGGATCTTCTGCGGTGCGGTAAACTTCAACCAAAACAAAGCGGGTTGGATCATCTTGTTGCTGCACAACATCGAAACGCGCAATTCCGGGTTCATTGATACTATTTTTTGCATTTTCAACACTTGCTGTTTTAAAATCTTCTATCCTGTCCTCTTTTACATGAACAAATACGTGAACAATAAACATAACGCTGTATTTTTAAAAAAAATCTATATACAAATTTAAAAAAGTGAAACGGTTTCCAACTTTTTTGAAATGATTTCGTCTTACAAGTAAAATTACAATTTTGAAAATAGCGGGCAACGGAAACGAAATTCAGCTGGTGAGGCTTTGTAAACGAGGCAGTACAAAAGCGCAGTTTAAACTGTACAAATTGTATTCAAAAGCCATGTTTAATATCGCTGTTCGGATGACAAATAATTCGGAACTGGCTGAAGATATTTTGCAGGATGCGTTTATTAAAGCGTTCTCCGACATAGCCCGGTTAAAAGACGAACGGGCGTTTGGGGGTTGGCTAAAAAGAATTGTAATAAACCGTTGTATTGATGTAATGAGGAAGGAACGTTTTTTTATAAAAAATCTGGAAATTGTTTCCGACCGGCATTTTGAAATTACAGATGAGGTAAATGAAGAATTTGATCCGGAAATCGTTCATCATTTTATAAAAAAATTACCCGAAGGTGCCCGGCAGATTTTGGTCATGCGAGCGCTGGAAGGATACAAACATGCTGAGATAGGTGAACAATTAGGAGTTTCAGAGTCGACGGTAAAAACCCAGTTTTTCAGGGCAAAACAACTTTTGGGGAAAATGATTAGTGAAGCAAATGAAAATGAAAATCGAAAAATATTTAGAACAGAACAGATTAAAGCTTGATGCAGAGACGCCGAATGATGATTTTATCTGGAAAGGAATAAAAAAAGAAATCAGGCCACAAAGAACCATTCTTCCTGACCGGATGTGGAAAGCTACGGCCATTTTTCTTCTTGGAGTTCTCCTGACTTATGTTGTGGTTAAAGAAAATCAGGAAGACAGCGTTGTGATTGTTACACTTGCTGATATTTCGCAGGATTTGGGTCAACAGGAAGCAGACTTAAAACGCGTTGTTAATAAAAAATGGGAGGAAATTCAGCCACTTACGATGGAAGAAAAATCGGAGTTCGGTTTTTTGCTGGACGAATTAAGTGAATTGGATAGAGTATACAAAACCTACGAACAAGACCTCAACAAGACAGGTGGAAATGAACAAATTATAAATGCATTATTGGATTATTATGAAAAAAAGATTCGGTTGCTCAACCGTCTTTCAATGGAAATAGATAAACAAAAAAATTATGAAACCACAATTGAATTTAAAGATTTATAGCCTACTAGCCATATTTTGGTTTATTAGTGCTTTTGCTTCGGCTCAAAATTACGATGCCTCTAAATCGCTGAGCAAGAATGCAACGGTTCCGGGGAATGTGACCATAGAAATATCAAACCAGTCGGGAGATATAAAAATAAACACCGCGAGCGACAAAAATGTCAGCATGACAACCTCGGTTGAAATCCGGGGAAACTCAAAAGAAGATGTTGACAAAGTGATCAAAGCCATTGAAGATTTCACATTCGAGCTTCGTGGAAATGAATTGGAAATTGATACGCGTTTTTATAAAAATATGAATTCGGTAAACAACCGCAGGACAATTACATTGCTGAATGGTGATAAGGTAAGAATAGGGGAGTTTAAAATCAGGCATCAGCTAAATATCCCCAGAAACGCAAGTTTAAAACTGAATAATAAATATAGCGACATTGAACTTCAGGAACTGGATGGCGACGCTGATTTCACCCTGTACAGCAGCAACTTGCATGCTGACGATTTTGCAGGTGATTTTACAATTGAAGCCAAATATTCCAAAATTTATGTTGGTGAAATACAAAAAGATGCCGACATTGATTTTTATGACAGCGATATTGAATTTACTTCCTGCGGCGACGTTGAAATTACCAGCAAATATTCAAAATTCGAAGGCAAAAAAACCGGGAAGCTGGTAATCGATTCCTATGATGATAAATTTAACATTGGTCAAGCAAGCAACCTGAATTTAAATGCAAAATATTCAGATTTTGTTTCTCAGGCTGATGTTAATGAAATCCGCCTCGATATATATGATTGTAATATTCGCATCAATTCTGCAAAATCAGGAACTTACAAAGGAAAATATTCTGAACTAAAACTGGGTAATGTTAAAGTATTTAATGTAACAGAATGTTACGACGATGACTTTTATCTTGGAAAAACAGAAGATGTGCAAATCGACGAAAGCAAATATTGCAAATTTGAAATCGATGAAGTCTCCAAATTTTATCTCTCTGGCTATGATGATATAGTAAATATAAGCAGGTTGAAAAATGACTTTTCAGGGATCGATATAACCGGGAAATATGGAAAAGTGAATGTAAACGCAGGAAGTGAACCTTTCCAGGTGGCCTGTAAAATAAAGTATGGAAAGGTGGATATTCCTGAGTCGGTAAGAATTACAAAACAAATTAAAGAAAATAGTGATTTGGAATTGGTAGCCGGCAATAGCGGAGGTAAGATTTCGGTAGAAGGCTATGACATAAAAGTTGTAATAAACGATTAAACACAAAAGATATATTTTCCGGAGTGCCTCGAAACGTTTCGGGGCACTTTTTTGTACTACGTTTTTGTAATCTTTTCCAAAAATATGGCGATGCAAGTATTTTTAACCGGATTCTGCGGTTTCTAATTTTGGGCAGTCCTGCCGTTATCGTTGTAAATAATCTACTGGCTATTTTACACGTTTATTACAACCGTCTTCAAAAGGAAATTATTTTTACCATCAAATTGAAATGGATGAGTATAACAATTGTACTTTGAGGGCTGGCATTTTTTCTCTGTTTTTTGGTTATCTTGTTGCAGAAAAGCTATAACGAACAAAAAGCAAGAAGCCGCTACTTAGCTAACGTTTCATTATACCGTAGCAGACAATTTTAAGAATGGTATCGACACTTCTTTCCAGATTTACACCACCGTAATTACCTGCTGAGAGTGGCATTTCCAATCCTTTTATCGCTGTGGTGATTCCGATTGCAGCCAAATTAAAATCATAAATCTCAAACTCATTTTTACGAACACCTTCAATAAGAATTCGTTTGATCATACGGATTTCATCTTGTTCATATTTATGTTTTATATCCTCAATAAAATCTACTGCCGTAACATCACCTTCTATGGCATGATAAAAATTGGCAAGACTCCGGAATGTGGAAAGTTTGGTTAAAATATAATCCCGCAGTTTATCAACCGGGTCGGTATTTCTGTTTATTACAATTTCCAGCTCATGAGCCAAAATATCAACCTCTTTCATAATTACCGCCTGAAAAAGATCCTCTTTACTCTTAAAATAATAGTAAAGCGAACTTTTACCTTTTCTGACAGCATTTGCAATATCGTCGAGTGTGGTTTTTTTGTAGCCGTATTTGCTAAAAATTTCACGGGCAATTTTTAAAATGGTTTCCCTGTTTTGGTCTTTTTTATTGCCGTTTTCCTGGTTGATCTGCATTTTTAAGTCTGTTTATTGACATTTGAAGTAAGCAAATATAGCGATTTATTTTTCCCGTTAAAACGTTTTAGAATTTTTAACTTTCAAAGACGATATCTCTTTTCTCATTCCAAAACTCGCTTAAACAGGTGATATTTGTATTCTTAATATTCGAAGATAGGCTAGCGTTCGTTTTCAACCAATAAAAAGTCCAACTGCTTTCTTTCCAGATTTGTACGCCATATTTTTACAGTAACCTCATCACCGAGTTGATATTTCTTATGTTTATGCCGGCCAACCAGTGCATAGTTTCGTTCGTCAAAAATATAAAAATCATCATCCAGCTCACGGATTGGAACCATACCTTCAATTTTGGTCTCCAGTTCAACATAAATCCCCCAATCGGTAATTCCGGAAATAACACCCGGATAGATTTTTCCAACATGGTCCTGCATAAATTCAACCTGCTTATATTTTATTGAAGCTCTTTCTGCATTCGCTGCCTTGGTTTCCATATCGGACGAATGCCGGCACAAATCTTCAAATTTCTGTTCATTTACTGAACGGCCACCGGCAAGATATCTTTCCAACAGCCGGTGAACCATCATATCGGGGTAACGACGTATCGGAGATGTAAAATGCGTATAGTACTCAAAAGCCAAACCATAATGGCCAATGTTCCGGGTTGAATACTCGGCTTTTGCCATTGCCCTGATAGCTAATGTTTCAACTACATTCTGTTCTTTTTTGCCTTTTACATTGTTTAGCAAACTATTTAGTGAACTGGATACAGCATTGGGGGTTGAAAGCTGAATACCGTACCCAAACCGGTGGATAAATGTATTAAACGAAACCAGTTTGTCGGGATCAGGTTTGTCGTGAATACGGTAAACAAAAGTCTTCGGCGATTTCTTTTGTTTTACTTTTCCAATTTTCTCGGCAACCTGTTTGTTTGCCAGTAACATAAATTCTTCAATCAGTTTATTGGAGTCTTTTGCTTCTTTAAAATAAACCGAAAGTGGCTTTCCTTTTTCGTCGATATTAAATTTAATTTCAATCCGGTCAAAAGCAATCGAACCTTTTTTAAACCTTTTGTCTCTGAGTTTTTTTGCCAGTTCATCCAATTTCAAAACCTCGTTTTTTAAATCTCCTTCTCCGGTTTCTATAATTTCCTGTGCCTCTTCATAGGTAAACCGACGGTTGGAATGAATTGCTGTCTTTCCAAACCATTCATTTAAAACCTCAGCCTTTTCATTCATCTCAAAAATAGCTGAGAAACAGAGCTTATCTTCATTTGGACGAAGCGAACAAACTCCGTTTGACAAACGTTCGGGCAACATCGGCACCACCCGATCGACAAGATAAACAGAAGTAGCCCGGTTTTTTGCTTCTTCTTCAATAATTGAATTTGGAGTAACATAATGTGTTACGTCGGCAATATGAATACCAACTTCCCAATTCCCGTTTTTAAGTTGCTGAACAGAAAGCGCATCGTCAAAATCTTTTGCATCAGCGGGGTCTATTGTAAAAGTTGTAACATCGCGCATATCCCGGCGATTTTGGATCTCCTCTTCCGGTATTGCCAGCGTAATTTTTTCCGCCGCTTTATCCACATTTTGAGGGAAATGATGTGGCAATTCAAATTCAGCTAAAATTGCATGCATCTCAGCGTCGTTGTCGCCCGTATCGCCCAAAACTTCTTTTATTTGGCCAAACGGACTTCGTGCATGTGTCGGCCATTCTAATATTTCGGCAATGGCTTTTTGCCCGTTTTTAGCCCCCTGTAATTTTTCCTTTGGAATAAAAATATCAAAACCCACTTTCCCGGTTGGAACCAAGAAAGCAAAGTTTTTTGATGTTTGAACTGTACCGACAAATACCGTTTTTTTCCGTTCAATAATCTCAGTAACTTCACCTTCCAGATCATGCTTTTTTCTCCGCGCATACAAATGAACCCTCACTTTATCGCCCTCCATTGCGTGTTTCAGGTTTCGCTGCGAAATTAAAATCGGACGATCAACTTCATCGCTGTTTACATAAGCAAATCCCTGCGGCTGGAGTTCAACAATACCAGAAACGGATCCGGTTTTGGCTTTTAGTTTAAACTTTCCGCGCGAAACCTGATCAAGATATTCATCCTCCTTTAATTCCTGGAGAACTACATGTACCAGTTTTCGTGTTTCAGAATCTTTAATTCCAATCCATGTAGAAATTTGTTTATAATTTACAGTCTTGGCTGGTTCTTCATACAAAATGGAAAGAATGGCGTTTTTGAGTTTTTTCTTGTTAAAAGTTCCGGTTTTTTTATTTTTAAAATATCGTTTTTTCTTCTTCTTTTTAGCCATGTAGTATTCCTGAATTAATAATTGAACAAGTTAGTTTTTTTTATTTGAACAATAGGGACAGTGACTGATTTATATTTTCCACTCATATTTTTTCTGAAACTCACTTTCCACATCTGCCCAAATGGATTGAGAATCCCGTCGCTCGTTTATTTTTTCATAAGCCATTTCTATCATTTCATCAATCCCTTCACCGTAACGATGAAACAAAACCTGAAATTCCGGGAAATTAATTCCGCATTGTTTTGCCAAATCAAACTTTTCGCGGCAAAGCTCAAACATATCTCCAAAGTCTGCATTATCAAAAGCACAGGGCAACCCCTTATTGATGGAAGTAAACAAAGATGACAAAGCATCAAGTGAGAATTGAAAAATATTCTTCTTTTTCGCTTTTACCTCCTCAAAATTTAACTGAAAGTAACTTTCTACCAGAGCAATTAGTTCGCCTTTTGAATAAGATACCGAATCACTCTCCGGCTCAACCTGGAGATATCCGTTTTCTTCTTTAAATCTGAAGTTCCCGATAGGGTTGTTTACAAACATAGAGAATTTGCGGGGCGCTCCCGTTGAAAATTCGTAAATATTCTTCTGCAAATTATTCCCCAAAACGATCTGGCTTACCTGTATTTCTTTTTCCGCGTCTGCAAGTATCAACTTCTCATCATCTATTTTAAACGAATGATTCACTAGAATTTCTACTCCTATCTCCCGGAAATATTTTAGCATTTCGATATAAAACCGCGATATATTAATAGTATACTCCTGAAAATAAATCCCTCTGCTTGCTGTCATTCTCAAATTGGAAAAAATACTCCGGGTTCCTTTTGAAATTGTCTGCGATTTAAACTGATAGGTATTCTCAAAAAAGTAATCGGCAATTATTGCATAATATTTACCAAGTGACGAGTAATCAGGATAAAAAACCTTTTGTGAACGAACAAGATGTGGAGCCAACTTAACCAAATTTTTCATCTTGTTGTATTGTTTTATCCGTCTTTTAAAAATAAAAACGGAAAAAGGATAAAACTGTGTTGTATAAAAATTATCTTCCCGCTGCAAGCCATTCTCAATAACAATTACAACTTTAAATCCTTCTTTTATTTTCTGTTCAACAGAAACAAAATTGTCAAACCCCGGATTAATATATGCAAAATCAAATCTAGCTGTCAAGTGGTTCATTTTTATTCATTCTTGCGAATTAAGGAAAATTTCGGGTATTCTAAGTTAATTTAACAACACATAACATTCTTTGTTTGCAGGAATTTGTATGTTTGTAATCCATTTTTAGGCAGATGAAATTTTTGGGGAAAATACCGCTTTTTTTTGTGGTCACATTGGCGTGGATTGTAATTATTTCGTCGTGTGCCAACCAGGGAATGCCAACCGGCGGCCCCAAAGATACAGTGCCTCCTGTTTTGTTAAGTACGCAACCAAAATACAAGGCACTAAATTTCGACGACGATGAAATTCGTTTTACTTTCAATGAATATGTGATAACCGATCAGATTTCAGAAATATTGGTCGTCTCGCCGCCGCTAAAAAAAAGACCTTCAATCAGAACAAAATCAAAAACGGTAATTATTAAATTTAACGAAGACCTAAAAGACAGCACTACCTATTCGCTCGATTTTAAGAATTCGATTGTTGATAATAATGAACGAAACCCTTTAAATAATATGAGGTTTTCGTACAGCACCGGCGACGTTTACGACTCGCTTCGTGTAGCCGGTAGTGTAGTTAACAGTTTTAACATGGAACCTGTTGAAAATGCTTTGGTTCTGCTTCACAACAATCTTCACGACTCGGCAATATATACAGAGTTACCCGATTTTATTGCCAAAACTGATGAACGTGGCTTTTTTATGATTGATAATATTCCTCCGGGAAGCTATCATTTGTTTTCGGTAAATGATGCCAACTCCGATTTAAAATACAATGAAGGTGCAGAAGAAATTGCATTTTTCGATTCAATTGTTGTGCCATCAGCTACATTTGAAGAAGAAATGGACACACTGGTCCGCGGTGTAGATTCACTGTTGATTACCGGCCATACTCATTTTTTACCGGAGCCGATATATTTGAGACAATTTACCGAAGATTTGTTTGAACAGTATATTGATTCCTATACGCGGTCAACCCGTTACAAATGCAATTTCGTGTTCAACGAATCAGTTGACGACACATTTAACATTCAGTTGGTAAATTCCAATGTTGAAGAATGGTATATATTGGAACCAAATCCAGAAATGGACTCGATTACTTTTTGGATTACAGATACTTTAGTTGCAAAAATGGATACTCTTTTGATGGACGTTTCCTATTTTCAGCTTGATTCAACTCAACAGTTATATCTCCACCACGACACACTACAAATGAATTTCACCGAGCCGGAGAAAAAAGAGCCCCCCAGGGGAAGAAGAAGAGACAGGTCTGAGGAAGATGAGCAGGAAAAAGCTCAGGCTGAGATCCCGCAATTTGTATGGGAAACATCGTTTGGTTCTACAGTTGAACTAAACGAAGAATTAAAATTCACCGCTCCTGAACCGTTAAAAATTCTAGATAAAAACGGGTTTACACTATATTTAGCTGACGATACGCTAAAAACTCCTCTTGAATATAAATTTTCAAAAGACAGCGTAGCTTATCGTACATACAACATTTCATATAACTGGGAACCCGAAACCGATTATACAATTGAAGTTGACTCTGCTACAGCGGAGAATATTTACGGAATTACCAGCAAGGAAATTTCAAAAAAATTCAAAACCCGTGAAGATGATTACTACGGACAGATTTTGGCCAATTGTACAAACGTAGGCACACCAACCATTATTCAACTTTTAAATAATAATGAAGAGCTCCTTTCCCAAAAAAAAATAGACAAAGACCAAACAGTTACTTTTGAATACCTGGAGCCAGCTAAATATATCATAAAAGTTATTTTCGATAGAAACAATAACGGCAAATGGGATACCGGGAGTTACCAGGATAAATACCAGGCAGAAAGAGTATTTTACCTGAATAGCATTATTAAAGTTCGCTCTAACTGGGACAGTTCAATAGCTCTGGATTTAACAGCAAATGAAAGTTTTGTAAAGAAAATTATAGACCACGAACTTGAAGAACAAAAAAGAAAAGAAGCAGAAGAAAAAGCAAAAAAAGAGGCAGAAAACGAACGCAAGCAGCAAAATAATCTTCTTAATCAAGGCTCAGGAAGCGGACTTTTGCGCAGATAATTAGTTTCCTCGTCATTTTTTTATACTTTTAAATTAAAATCACAGGTACAAATGGCAAGCGTAAAAAATCTGAAAAAAGACATCGATTTAATTATGTCTTTGGTAATAAGCGACTGTTTTCTGGTTCTTGAAGAAAATTCAAAAGTAGATAATGAAAAAATTCTTGATATTGTTCGTGATGTAATTATCAAACACCGCGAATTTAAAATCAGGGTAAATCATCCGGATGGAAAAGACAATCCGAAGATGGTAAAACAGTATTACAAAAAAATTGTTGAAGATCTGTTAAGTGAAGCCGACAAAGCTCTGGAAAAACTTTCCGCAGAGGTAAAAAAAGTAGCCTGAAAATTAGATTTATGGCGATAAACTTTTTTACTTTCTCACCAGATGAAATGTTTTTTGGGCTACGATTTTTGTTTCCAGGTAAGTGATAATCTCCCATTTCCCAAGTTTATCTTCCAAAGGTGCCCAAACACAATCGCCTAAATAAAACTCAAAGTCATTGGTTCTGATATATTGTTCACCAGCAAAAGGTGGTCTTACATTACCTTCATCATCGGTAAAAGGTGGATGGTCAATTTTAAAAGACAACAGTTTACCCTTCCCGTTTTTAATACGCAGAACATAGCCAAACTCGGTTCCGATTTCAGCCTCTATTTCGGTGGTAAATTTTAAAATTTTGGGGATTGATTTGCTTTCTCTGTCCCATTTTGAATATTCACCGTAACTAAAAATCTCAACCACTGCTTTACGTTTAGCCATTGTTAAAAATAGATTAATTGTAATATCTTTACCATTTTAATTTAGAAACATTCTTAATTTTGCTTTCCTAAGATCTTTAAGTGGAGTATATCCGAAAAAATATCAAATTTATTTTTCTACTGGTTATTCCGGTATATCTTTTTATTATCCAGAATTCCATTCTGAATAAACATACTCACTTTTATTCCAATGGAATTGTAGTTACCCACTCTCATCCGATTAATAAGGAAGATAGTAAGCCTATTAACGACCACAAACATACAAAAACTGAAATTTGTTTCTTCCACTGTTTTCATTTTGATTCGTTTACTATTCCGGAAGAAGTTAGTTTTCAGAATAATGACTGTTTTAAACCTTACCAATATTTTATTTCCAACGATAAGGTAGAAAACTTCATAATCTACCTGGACTCATCGCCACGCGCACCTCCTTATCTGATTGTATAAAAATCCTCAAACAAAAATTTTAGAAATCGGAGAAACATAATCCACATAGAAACACAAGTTAGTTCTCCTTTTAATAAAGGATTCTGTTTATGTGTTAGTATGTGACCAAAACAAACCACAAATGAAAGTGATTTATGCACTTTGTGCTTTTTTGTTTATTTTGGTAAAATTCAGCGTTGCAGACGACCCTGAAAAAAAACCAAAAACAGATGCCATGTTATTTGGCGACGTAAAATCGGAAGGTGAGCATATACCTTTTGCGACGATAACCATAAGAGGAACTACGATTGGCGCAGCCGCAGATGCCACCGGGCATTTTAAAATGACGAACCTTCCCGTTGGGGAACAAACCGTTATCATTTCTGCTGTTGGATATAAAACACTGGAAAAAAGAATAAAGCTTGAGGCAAAAAAGAGTGTAACAATTCTTGCTGAATTAACTCCTGATGTAATTGGCCTGGATCAGGTTGTTGTATCTGCTGACAGAAACGAAAAAAGCAGGAGAGAATCGCCAACCATCGTAAACAGTATCAATCCCAAATTATTTGAGCGGACATCAAATGTAACACTGAGCGAAGGTTTAAATTTTGCGCCCGGGTTGAGAATGGAAAATAACTGCCAGAACTGTGGATTTTCTCAAGTTAGAATGAACGGGCTGGAAGGCCCCTATTCTCAGATACTGATTAACTCGCGCCCGGTTTTTAGTGGCCTTGCAGGAGTTTACGGGCTGGAACTAATCCCGGCAAATATGATCGAACGTGTTGAAGTAATTCGTGGTGGTGGTTCTGCAATGTATGGAAGTAATGCCATTGCCGGAACAATAAATCTTATTACCAAAGACCCGGTTGTAAATAACTTTTCGGTATCAGGAAACTATTCACTTACAGGAGCAGGTACCGATGGAGAAGTTGCCGGCGATGCCAACCTTAACTTAAATGGTTCATTTATCAGCGACGACTATAAATCAGGAATGAGTTTATTTGGATTTACACGAAAAAGAAATCCTTACGATGCAAATGGTGATGGATTTTCAGAAGTTGCTTTAATTGAAAATCTCACCCTGGGAACCCGGATTTTTCACCGTATTTCAGACCGTGGAAAACTAACTGTCGATTATTTTAAAATTAACGAGTACCGGAGAGGTGGAAATAAATTTGATCTTCCACTGCATGAGTCAGACATTTCAGAAAGTGTAACTCATGATATTAACACTGGTGCAGTTAATTTTGATTTACTTATGCGTGAGACCGACAAGTTTTCCGCATTCTTTTCTGCGCAAAGCGTGAACCGCGGGTCATATTACGGAGCCAACCAGGACTTATCGGCTTACGGAGAAACAGAAGACTTTACATTTTCTTCAGGCCTGCAATATAACCGGAAGATAGACTACCTGATTTTTGCTCCAGCTGCGCTTGCGTCAGGATTGGAATATAATGGAAGTTTTCTGGAAGATAAAAAGCTGGGATACTACGATCCCGAAGAAGATACTCACTATGGAAACACGCTGGTTGCCGACCAGAAGGTAGTTACACAGGCAGGCTTTCTGCAATTGGAATGGACGCTTCTGAAATGGGTAATTACTGCCGGAATACGTTATGACCACTACACCGTTTCTGATGTTACAAAAGAAAGCGACGACATCACTGGCGATGTTTTAAGCCCCAGAGTGAGCCTTTTGTACAATATTGCTGATAATCTCCAATTCAGGACAGGCTTTGCTAAAGGATTTAGGGCGCCGCAGATTTTTGATGAAGATTTGCACATCGAAACTTCCGGGTCGCGCAAGGTTTTACACGAAAACGCCACGGATTTAAAGCAGGAATCCTCTAACAGTTATACCGCATCGTTTGATTATACAAATATGTTTGGCAACTGGC
Organism: Maribellus comscasis; assembly: GCF_009762775.1. Lineage (GTDB taxonomy): Bacteria > Bacteroidota > Bacteroidia > Bacteroidales > Prolixibacteraceae > Draconibacterium > Draconibacterium comscasis. The sequence continues at coordinate 2,176,811 of NZ_CP046401.1, forward strand.
AGGTACAGTTTTTAGCAGAAGGATTTTTCACTCGTCTAAACGATCCGTTTTCCAACGAATACGGCACACCGGATGACGACGGAGTAGTTGTATACACCCGCGTAAATGCAGAAGATGGAGCCACTGTGAAGGGATTTAATCTTGAATTAAATGCTTCACCATCAGAAAAATTACAGATTCAGTCGGGATTTACCATTCAAAGGAGCGAATTTGATGAGCCTCAGGAATTTGACGAAACCCGGTTTTTCCGTTCTCCCGAAAGTTACGGGTATTTAAGTTTAAATTATAACCCGGTTCACGAATTTAGCCTTGCTTTTACAGGTAATTATTCAGGCCGCATGCTGGTTCCCTATTTTGGCCCGCTGGCGGCGAATCCGGAAATTGGCCAGCTAAACACTTCTGATTCCTTTTTTGACGCAGGTATAAAACTTACTTACGAAATTCATTTGTCCGATATTATGAGTCTGGAAATTATTGGAGGTGCAAAAAACATCTTCAACAGTTATCAGAAAGATTTTGACACAGGTGTAGATCGCGACCCTGCTTATATTTATGGGCCCATGTCGCCACGGACAATATATTTCGGAGTGAATATTGGAAATTTCCTGTAACAAAATATCATAAAAAAGTAAATAAAAGCTGTCTGAATTTACAGGCAGCTTTTATTTATTTGTAACAGCATAAAAGATTATTAATTTTGCAGCGTTTATAGCTTATAATCTTATCGTTTCGTTTATGGAAAATTTGAATGAATCAAAAAAACAATCTGCTAAAGAGAAGCGGAACAATATAATCGTAATCGCATTATCTGTTATTTTGGTTGTTGTTGTTGTGCTCTTTTTCTTTCAAAACAGGGAGCACAGAACCATTGTAAATGAAATAAAGACAGAAAAAGATTCGATACAAAACGAACTTACCCGTATTGCAACAAGTTACGATTCTTTAAGTACAGAAAATGATACGATTAACGAACAATTACTTGTAGCCCAAACAAAAGTGAAGGATTTGCTGCTGGAAGTAGAGCAAACCAAAAAAATCAGTTATCAGAAAATTAACGATTACCAGAAGCAGGTAACCACTTTACGAGGAATCATGCGTGATTTTGCGGCGCAAATCGATTCATTGAATACACGAAACAAAGAGTTGATGGCCGAAAACCTTGAGGTAAAGGAACAGTACAAAGAAGTAGAATCGCGGAATCAGCAATTGAACCGGGAAAAGGAACGGCTGCAACAAACCGTTCAGCGTGCAGCGATGCTGGAGGCTCGCGAATTGGTAGCTGAACCGCAAAACGACAGGAGCAAGGAAACGCGCTTTGCACGACGTACCGAAAAAATAAGAATCTATTTTGTTCTTAGTAAAAACGCAACGGCAAAACGCGGAGATAAAAATATTTATACCCGAATAACCCGGCCCGACCAACTTTTAATGACCAAATCGTCAGACGATTTATTTCAGTTTGAAGACGTAAAAATTCCGTATTCCGCAATGCGAACAGTTGTTTACGAAGGAAAGGAACTTCCGGTTGCTATTTTCTGGGACAACACAAATGAACCGGAACTGATGCCGGGTACATATAAAGTTGATCTGTTCGCCGATGGAAATGTAATTGGCGAAACTACTTTTGAAATCAGATAGTTTTATATTTCAGCTTTTTGCTCCATTTTTCAAAGTCAGGAAATGCTTTTTCAATTTTAAATTTCTTACCATGACCGGGGTAAACAACCTTAACTCCCATGTCAAATAATTGCTGCCAGGTTTTCAACAAAATCTGAGGATCGTCAGCAAAAGGCGGAAAAATCTGACCATTACGCATATTTACGAATGTATCGCCTGAAATTAGGATATCATCAACTAAAACGGATTGAGAACCGGCAGAATGTCCGGGTGTAGTAAAAATCTTTCCTTCTATTCCAAAAGTATTCAGCATAAATTCATTTTCATTAACCCAATCAGCTACAAATGGTTTTGGCGAAGCAAAGGCAGGCATAAACTTTCTCCCCAATGCGGAAATAAACCGGGGGTATTTCCCCTGTCCTTTGGGAATAGGTGTATCTCCGTTTTTTAGATGTTCAAATTCATTTTTATGAACCAGTACCTTGGCCCCCGTTAATTTTTTTAATTCAATCAGATTCCCGGTATGATCGTAATGCGTATGTGTTAAAATAATCAGCTTAATATCGGAAAATTTGAGATTATGTTGCCGGAACCATACTTTAAAGGCGCTCAAATTCCCTTTTACTCCGGTGTCAACCAGAACAGAGTTTTCTCCGTTAAAAATAAGAGTGGAGTTGGAATACCCGATTCTTTTTTGAAAAATCAGAGGAGATGTCATTTCAGGGAATCATAAACCAGTTGAAGAAAATTACTAAGTTGGGATGGTTCCAACCAACGGGTAACAATTACGATTTGATTTTTTTGATCAACTACAATATAATTACCTCCAAAACCGGCTGCATAGAATATATTTTCCGGCACTCCTTCCATTTTCCGGTCTCCTTTATTCAGCCACCACATTAATCCATAGCTTTCGTTCGCCGGCGAAGATTCAGCGATCATTTTTATCCAATTCGCGGAAACAAGCTGTTGCCCATTCCAGTTTCCATTGTTCATAAAAAGCAATCCAAAGCGGGCATGATCAAGTGTATTAATAAATAAACCGCCCCCCGAGTGACCGCCTCCGCTAACCGATTGTATTTTTATACCGTCAAGCGTTACCCACGAATTTTCATATCCAAACCACCGCCATGTAGCACTTGCTCCGATCGGATCCATTATTTTTTCTTTTAAAACCTGCGGAAGTGGTTTTCGCCAAAGCTGCAAGAGTGAATATGCCAGTACATTTACCCGCACATCGTTATATTTAAAAAACGTTCCGGGCTCGTGCATGTCACGATTCTTCCAGTCGTCGATGCCACCTTCTGCCGGAGGCCTGTCTGCCCAGTCGTGCATTCCGAACAACTCTCCGTTCCAATCCGACGACTGGTTTAGTAAATGCTCCCAGCTAATTTTTGAGTTGTGTTCGCCTTCAAAAGTAGAATCCCAAATATAATTTCCGGCTTTATCGTTTATACTTTCAACCCAACCTTCGTCGAGTGCAACACCAAATACGGTTGACAGGTAACTTTTTGTTACACTAAAAGTCATATCAACACGCTCAATATCTCCCCACTGTGCAACAATATATCCATTCTTCAAAATTAACCCGGCAGGTCCGCCTCGTTTTTTTGTAGGCCCTGCGATAGAATGAAAAGGTTCTTTTTTAAAACCATCCAGAATTGCTATCCGTAAATCGCGTGAACCAGAGTACTCGTTTCCCTCTGCGAACTGAACAGCTTCACCCAGTTTTGTCCCATCAATATTAAATTCGGAAGGTTGCCTTGTTTTCCAGTTTGTCCCTTTTTCGGGGAAGTGAACATTCTGCGCTCCAACACTAAAAACTACAAACAAAAAGAGATAAAAGAACAGCGTAAAATTTTTCATTGGTATAAAAGTTACTTATGCAATAAAACTATAAAAATAGAAAGAGATTAAAGTATTTATATTTGGCTTTATTTAATAATTTTGATTTACAATCTGAAGTAATAAATATTTTGTTGAAAATCTTAACTTAGTTTGTATTGCATTTACCGAAAAGTTTGAATGAAAAAATTTTTCAAATACGTATCACGGGTATTCTTTTTTCTGATATTAGTGATAGCCATTTATCTTACAACTGTAATTCTGATAGGCTTTTTCACGGATTATCATCCGGATGAAATTTCAGAACTGGAAGTTTACGGAACACAGAAACAAACTGATCCCGCGGACACTACATTTACTTTTCTTTCATGGAATATTGGTTATGCCGGTTTGGGTGCAGAAATGGATTTCTTTTACGACGGAGGAAAAAAAATACGACCAACTTCTGACCTGGTAAAAAAATATACACTTGGGATTCTCGATTTTTTAGAAACAAACGATAGTATCAATTTTGTATTATTACAGGAAGTTGACCGAAATTCTTCACGTACAAATCTTCAGGATGAACTCCGTTTGATTCAAGACCTGTTAACAAACCATTCCTCATCATTCGGATACAATTACAAAGTCCGTTTTGTTCCCATACCTTTCACAAATCCGCTGGCAAAAGTTGAAATGGGGCAGGCGATTTTTTCTAAATACCTGCCGGTTTCATCACAGCGCTACTCGTTTTACTCTGCTTATGCCTGGCCCAAGCGCCTTTTTATGCTCGACCGTTGTTTTATCGTCTCACGGTTTCAATTATCGAACGGGAAAGAACTGGTTCTTATAAATACGCATAATTCGGCGTACGATAGCGGTGGGAAATTGAGAAATATTGAAATGCCACTAATTCGCAATTTGATGTTGGGTGAATACCGCAAAGGGAATTATGTTGTAGCTGGCGGCGACTGGAATCAAAATCCGCCAGATTATGAACCGGAGAAATTCGAAAGCAAATATGCGACTTTCAGAGAAGAAACTCTGGACCGCGATCTATTCCCGGATGACTGGAAAATTGCTTTCGATTCCCAAAAACCAACAAACAGAAAAATCAACACACCTTTTATTCCGGGGGAAACAGAGGTTACCGTCATCGATTATTTTATTCTTTCTCCAAACATCGAACTGAAAAAAATAAAAACACTTCCTCTGAATTTTCAGTACTCCGATCATGAGCCTGTCTTTTTAACCGTAAAAATCAAAAGCTAAACACATTTTCTTGAAAACAAGATAATTATCTCCAAAATATTGTCTTATATAAAAATATTTCCCCAAAAGCGACCGACAAGTCGCTTTTATTTTTTATATTTGCGACCAGGTAGTCGCTTAAAATTTAAATATGCCGTTACAAACATTCTATAATCTTACAGAAGACCGGAAAAGAGAGATTTTAAAAACAGCTTACGAAGAATTTGCTTTTAATAGTTACTTAAGCGCTTCACTCTCAACCATCATAAAAAAACTGGGAGTAGCAAAGGGGAGTTTTTACCGATATTTTGAAAACAAGTTTGATTTATACTCCTATCTCATTCAAAATGCCTACGAAATGAGAATGAACCAATTAGGAAATTTATTAAATGATAAAGACCTGAGTTTTTTTGAAATCATCCGTGAAAACTTTCGCGATAAAGTCATTTTTGATTTACAAAATCCGCTGGAAAGTATGTTTCTGTATAGTGCTCTTCAGGAAAGCAACGAGGAAGAGACGGGAACAGTAGTAAAAGATATGATAAAAAGCGTGCTGAAATTTGTTACGCAGCTCATTCAAAAATACCAGCAAAAAGGAGAACTCAGCGCCTCTGTTTCGCCGGAGGTAGCTTCCCACTTTATTTTTCAAACGCAATTGGGAATATACGAGTACCTGGCCGCATTTAAAGGAATTGACTTTAAAGAAAGTATCAAAAACGGTCGTCTTTTTTCACTTTCTGAAAAAGAAATAATGAAAGTGGTAGATGAAATGCTAACCATAATAAAATCAGGATTAAAAGCTAAATAACAAAAAAATGATTGAAGTTAAAAATCTGGTTTACAGGTATCCTAAAAACAAGGAAGCCACTGTAAAAGACATTTCTTTCTCAATCGATAAAGGTGAAATCTTTGGGTTTCTGGGGCCCAGTGGCGCAGGGAAAAGTACAACACAAAAAATCCTGATTAAGTTGCTTACCAACTATTTGGGAGAAATTATAATTTTAGGGCACAACCACAAAAAATCAGACAGTAGTTATTTTAACCAAATTGGTGTTTGTTTTGAGTTGCCCAACCACTATTTAAAACTTACAGCGCTTGAAAACTTAAAGTACTTTGCAGAGTTTTACAGACAAAAACCTGTTGATTTTATTCCCTTGCTGGAAAGAGTGGGCTTAGCAAAAGATGCCAATACAAAAGTGGAAAAATTCTCGAAAGGGATGAAAATGCGGCTCAATTTTGTGCGTTCTGTTATGCACAACCCTGATATTCTTTTTTTGGATGAACCCACTTCGGGGATGGACCCGGTGAATGCCCGAAAAATAAAAGATATTATTCTGGAGCAAAAACAGTTAGGCAAAACCATTTTTATTACTACTCATAACATGCACGATGCTGATGAACTTTGTGACCGGATTGCTTTTATCGTTGAAGGAGAGCTAAAGATTATCGACTCCCCAAAAAACATAAAACAAATGGGAGGAAAAAGAGTGGTTCAGGTAGAATACGAAAACGGGATTATAAAATCGCAGGAATTTTTGATGGAAGGATTAGCCGATAATTTAGATTTTATGAACATTTTACGAAAGAATCACATTCGTTCCATCCATTCAAAAGAAGCAAGCCTTGAGGATATTTTTATTCAGGTAACCGGAAAAAATCTGTTATCACATGAAAACATTGTTTAAAATGGTCATCTGGGATTTAAAAATCCAGGCCAGAAATCAAATTATTACAGTAGCGTTGATAATTGCCGCAATATACACAGCCATCTTTTTTCTGCTTGGGTTACGCGGGAATGATAAGATTCTTATTGCGCTTATTTTCTCGGACCCCACTTTTATGGGATTCATTTTTACCGGCGTTTTAGTTTTATTCGAAAAAAGTTCAAACACATTACAAGCCCTGGTGGTAACTCCGGTAAAAAGCTGGCAATATTTTTATTCAAAAGCCATTTCACTGACCATAATTTCATTGATTGTTTGTTTTGCCATGATTTTTGCCAGCCATGGTTTTCACTTTAACTATTTCTATTTTTTGTCTGCCACTTTTTTATCATCCCTGCTTTTTATTTTTCTGGGATTTATCGGGGTTGCCAAAATCAAAACATTCAACCAGTATATTATCGTAATTCCTTTATTTATTGCACCGTTCTCACTGCCTTACCTCAATTTTTTCGGGTTGACAAACTCTCCCTGGCTATACCTATTTCCCACTCAGGCTTCATTTTTTCTTTTTGAGGGAAGTTTTGGTAAAATAACATCATTTGAAATCATATATTCTTTTGGATATATAATTCTTGCTATTGGAGTTGCACATTATTTTGCCGACCGGCTTTTTAAAAAATACATTATCAGGGGAGAATAAGCATGAAACTGCTTCTTAAAATACTACATAACGACCTAAAACTCATATTAAGAGATAAAAGCTTGTTAATCATGTTCTTTCTTCCTGTAATTATTATATTGGTTTGCAGGGTTGGAATCGCAGAATTGTCACAATACATCCCGTTTTTAACCGATTATTATTGGCTCATTGTTGCCGGTTTTACTTCAGTAACTGCTTCTACTCCGGCTTTTTTAGTCGGTTTTATTTTGCTTGATGAACGTGATGAAAACATTCATACCGTTTTAAAAATTTTGCCACTGCCTGAAAATTTTATTCTAAAAATCCGCACTATTTTTATGATGGTACTTGGCTTCGTTTTTTCTTTTTTAATTCTCGCATTTAATGGTCTGGTTTATTTCACATTCCTGAATTTGTTAACCATCTCCATTCTTTTTGCACTGATTCCTCCCGTTCTAACTTTTTCAATGCTGGCTCTGGCAAAAAACAAAATTGAAGCGGCAACTATTTACAAAGCGCTGAGTGTTGTTATCTTCCTTCCGGTAGTTGCATTCTTTACTCCGGACAACTGCGAATATTTTTTTGGAGTTATTCCATTCTTCTGGACATACAAAGCCATACAAAGTGCAGAAATATTTTCCCTTTTCTCTGTAAGTTTTTTAGCAGGAATTACAACTCATACAGCACTCGCTTTTTTCCTTTATCGTTTATTTCAAAAAAAATGGTTTAGTTAATTCATCGTTTCATTCGCTCCCATAAAACAAAATATTTTTATTTGAATGATTATCTTTGTTCCTTAAATTTTTAGTTAAGTAAGAATGTTAGATAAAATCAAGGCTTTACAGGAAGAAATTAAATCTGCAGTTGTTTCAAATCTGGAGGAAGTTGATGAGCTTCGTATTCGATATATCAGTAAAAAAGGAAGCATCAACAAACTGTTTGCAGACTTTAAAAATGTTCCGGCAGAACAGAAAAAAGAAGTTGGGAAAGCCATTAACGATTTAAAAGACTTTGCGCTTGATAAGATAAACTCGCTAAAGGAATCATTTGAATCCAACGGAAACAGTGATATTGGTTCGGACCTTACTAAGCCTGGTGAACCAATGAAGTTGGGAACAAGGCATCCGCTTGCAATTGTTAAAAATGAAATTATCAGCATTTTTGGGAGATTGGGTTTTACGGTAGCGGAAGGACCCGAAATTGAGGACGACTGGCATGTTTTTTCAGCGTTGAATTTCCCACCGGAACACCCGGCCCGCGATATGCAGGATACCTTTTTTATTGAAAAAGATCCCGACGTTTTATTACGTACCCACACATCAAGTGTTCAAATTCGGGTAATGGAAAGAACACAACCACCGATTCGGGCTATTTTCCCTGGACGGGTTTTTAGAAATGAAGCCATTTCTGCACGTTCACATTGTATCTTTCACCAAATTGAAGGTTTATATGTAGACGAAAATGTTTCTTTTGCCGACCTGAAACAGACGTTGTTATATTTTGCCAAAGAGCTGTTTGGGGAAGATACACAAATAAGGTTACGTCCATCCTATTTTCCGTTTACAGAACCCAGCGCCGAAATGGATGTGAGCTGCTCGATTTGTGGTGGTGAAGGTTGCAATGTTTGCAAATACACCGGTTGGCTCGAGATTTTGGGCTGTGGAATGGTTGACCCTAATGTTTTGGAAGCTTGTAGTATTGATAGTAAAAAATATACCGGATTTGCATTTGGAATGGGCATCGAAAGAATTACGATGCTTAAGTACGGAATAAAAGATATTCGTCATTTCTTTGAAAATGATGTCCGCTTTCTTAAACAATTTGAGTCTGCAACTTAATTTTCAGGCAATATTATATTTTGAACGGAAAACAAAAAAGACGCTGACTTCAGCGTCTTTTTTTATATAATTTTATTATTAACTAATAATGCGAATACATTGTATTAGGCGATTCGTACCATTTCTTATTTTTTATTCCACCTGATTCCGCCCACTCTTCAAACTCGGGATAAGCATTCAAAAACAATTCCTTCTCATTCGGAATAGCAAATTTATCCGTTTCCACTTCAAGTCCCCACGGAAGATTTCTGTTCGTTAAAAAATCAGAAACAGGTACTTCAAAACTGGTCGTACTGGTTTTGGCAAAACCTCCTGTCATTATCTCCTCATCCGTGTAAATAAAATAACTAACCCAAATATTATTGCTGCTATTTGCGAAGGAGAAATCAATTTGCCAAGAATCATCAAGTTCACTCAAATCTTTCATCCACGGACTTCCTCCGGCTGTCAGTTGCTCGCCATTAACGATGATGTTTTTATTTGCAATTCGCTTATATGTTTTGCCTGAAACTTCATAAAACATCAATCCAACCTTCACCGATAACGAGCCCCCTTTATTGTACAATTCAGACGAAACATAACCGGTAATTGTGTTCCCCTTCTTAGACAAGCCAAGTTTGGATCTAATCATTACATCGTTAAAATCATAGTCTCCTTCTGAAGGATACAAATCCTCAAACAGGGCAAAATAGTATTTGTTGTTTTTAGGATATTCCTGCATTGCTACGGCAGATTTTACAAGAGCAGTAGTTTCTTCAAGTTCATTCAAATTGATTGATTGTTCAGTTAAAGTATTCCAAATTGAAGGATCATTGATCTCAAGAAGCTTCATTCTGTCTTTATTTGACAAACTATCTTCATCAATCTCTCCGTTATCTTTTAAACAAGCTGAAAAAAGAAAAGCTAATCCTAAAGTCAATAGTAAAAGTTTGTAACGCATAGCAGAATAAATTTAGCATAAAATTAAAAATATATTATTATTTATGTTAGAAACATGTAAGTGTTTTAATTCTTTTGCTCTGTTTTCTTTGCTCAAACTCCATTTTTATTTTGTTCGCAGCGACATTTTTTAAGCCTGCAATACATAAGGAAAAGGAAGTTTCTTTTTTTTACAGAAAATACTATTTCATAAAAAAAAACGTTATTATTCCACAACAAGCAGATTAACAATAAATTAACAGAAAACAAGATTGACTCTTTTTTTTTGGCATATTGTCTTAAAATGACATAATTTTGCAAAAAGATATTTGAGTCTTTTTTTAACAAGAAAGAAAATGATGGAAACAAAAGCAAATCAAGACCAGATTGTTATCAAAACAAAACCTGAGCATGAAAAGCAGAAGTTGCCAATGAATTTGATTGTATCTTTGGCGGCAGGAACAATTGCCGGGATGGCAATCATTTTTGGCCTTTTTTGGGGTGCAGAAATGTTGTTCAGCCTCTAACCTTCAAAATTGAGGAATCTTTTAAAAAAAATATTCCATTAAGAAAGCTCGCTTATCGCGAGCTTTTCGTTTTTTATAAATTTCTTCTCTTTATCTAATAATCTTATCGATTGCATTTAATTCATCTCCGGCAAAGTCAATATTTTTTAATGTAGCTACATTATCATCAATTTGTTTAACTGAACTTGCTCCTATCAAAACCGAAGTAATTCGTTTGTCCTTAAGAATCCATGCCAGAGCCATTTGAGCTAAGGATTGTCCGCGATTTTGCGCAATTTCATTTAACATCACAATCTTATCGTGAGCAGATTCAACATCTTCTTTTTTCAGGAAAACTTCGCGCGTCGCCCTTGAACCTTCAGGAATTCCGTTCAGATACTTATTGGTAAGTAAACCCTGAGCCAAGGGAGAAAATGGAATACAACCAATTCCTTCTTCTTCCAAAACATCGAGTAAACCACCCTCAACCCAACGTTCAAACATCGAGTATTTAGGCTGATGAATTAAACAAGGTGTACCCAATTCTTTTAATATTTGTGAGGCTTCTTTTGCCATGTTAGCCGGATAATTTGATATTCCAACATACAATGCTTTTCCTGAACGGACAGCCCTGTCAAGCGCCATCATGGTTTCTTCAAGTGGAGTATTTGGATCCGGACGGTGTGAATAAAAAATATCCACATATTCCAATCCCATTCTTTTCAAACTCTGATCAAGACTTGCCAAAACATATTTTCGGGTGCCCCACTCTCCATACGGTCCCGGCCACATAAAATAACCAGCTTTTGAAGAAATTATCAGCTCGTCGCGGTAAGCAGAGAAATCCTGCTTCAGGATTTTCCCAAAATTCTCTTCTGCCGACCCGGGAGGAGGTCCGTAATTATTGGCTAAATCGAAATGAGTTATTCCCAAATCAAATGCACGGTGTAAGATGGCACGGCCATTCTCAAAATTGTCGATTCCTCCGAAATTGTGCCATAATCCGAGCGAGATTGCCGGAAGCTTTAAACCCCATTTCCCGCAACGCTTGTAAATCATCGCATCGTAACGATTCTCTTGTGGTAGGTACGTCATAATTTCAAATGTTAATTGTATAATTCTGAAGAATAAACTTTAAAATTAAAGTATTTTTTTTACCAATGGAAGTTTTCTAAACAAGAAGGCAACACAAAAAACCAATACCAGAGCCAGCGGTGCCAGCATTACAAACTTTAATATCGGGAATGTTTCCCATGACAAAAATATGGCACTTACAGAAACAATCACCGGTGTATGGAAGACAAACACACCGTATGCGCTTCCTGAAAGTTGTTTGGCCACTTTTCCCTGTCTGTTAAAATATTTCTTTGCAAGACCAAGCAATCCTAAAATTAAGGAGAACCCAACTAATTGTTCCCAAACAGCATAGCTAAAACTTTGCCAGGTAAAGCCGCCGGTAAATGCGTCAACACCTTTTTCAACTCCTCCAAAATAAATAATCGGAGGAAAAACAATCAAAATCAGTATCTGTGCAAAAATAAACCATCGTTTTCCTGATTTGAGCGAAACAGATTCGAGCCAGTTGTTTTGATACGCTATAATGCCTAAAACAAAAAGAGTGATATATTGAACAAAAAACGGGATTTGAAAACCGGTGAAGGGCAGACTCCAGCCAACCGGAAGCCAAATCCGGATAATAAATTGGAGAAGCCCTGTCAGAAAGGCCACAAGTAAAATAGCTGGTGTTCCTGGAAATTTAGTGGTCATTTTTACTGAGGATATTTTTCTGAACAGCAGATAAAAAGCGGTAAAAACAAAAAGGGCCTCCACAAACCACAACGGGCCAAATCCAGTCCCGTATGCGTGAAGCCAGTAATCTGCCAGAGATACATCCTCGCCTCTGATAAAGCGATTCCGAATAAATATAGTAAGTGGTGACAATACAAAGAAAAAAACCACCAAAGGAACTCCTAATCGTATCAACCTGTCTTTGATATACCTTTTGTTTCCTTTTTTATTTAGCGATGGCAAAATAAAAAGAGCGGAAATAAAGAAAAACATTCCCATAAAAAACGACTGGTTTGTCGCGACAAACAAAGTCATTGGTACTATTGCCGGAAAATCCAACCGGGTTTCGTTATAATACCAGTCTCCCGGAGCACCATAAGTTATCGCCAAATGATGCAAGACGACCAAACTAATAAGAAAAATGCGAAGATTGTCAATGTACCATAGCCTCGGCTTTTGTTCTGTTTTCATTTTAAATAAATTGATTTTTTAGCTCTTTTTTTTAATGGAACGGTCTAATTCTATACTTCTTTCAAAAGATATATAAAACAGATGAAACCATTTCAAAAATTGTCACATAAAAATTTTTGTAACCTTTTTTCTAAAAAAAAGTCTGTGATTGTAAATTGAAGAAAAAAATAAGACTTGTGCTAACAGATAACGAGATCATGCTGAAGATCATCAGTGGTGACACCGACAAAATCGGGTTACTGTACGAAAAGTACAGCAACTTACTTTTCGGGTATTTTTTTAAACTAACCCGAAACAGGGAGCTAAGCGAAGACCTGGTAAATGATGTGTTCTTAAAAATCTTGTATTCAAAAGACAGTTACAGAGGAGATGGAATATTCACGGTCTGGATGTTTAGAATTGCCCACTCCATTTTTGTCGACAATTACAACAAAAGCAAAAGGCTAAACACCAAAGAAATATTTTCGAATACAACCGGAACTATAGTGGACCCTGAGATATCACATGAAAAAGAAGAGAACAGAAAACTTATTCACAGAGCGTTGCTGAAACTAAAAAAGAAAGAACGAGAAGTGATTGTACTCAGCAAACTCAACGAACTAAAATATAAAGAAGTGGCAGAAATACTTCATTGCACCGAAGAAGCAGCGAAAACAAGAACCTTCAGAGCATTAAAAAATCTGAAGATTGTGTTACAAAAAATTCAAAACTAAGAACGATGGAAAAAAGAAATACAAATAACGATTTTGAAGAATTCATCAAAAATCAACCTGTCCGGGAAGATGAAAAAGAGGACTTGTACAAATTATTTTCTGATTTGGACAATATAGAAGTGCCTGAGCCTTCCGAATCGATGGAAACAAATTTCTTTAGAAAACTGGAAGATTATAAATTGAAACAAACTTCAAACCCTGGAATAGGAATAAAATGGTTAAATCTTAAGGAACTATTTGCTCCATCAGCATTGATTTTAAAGCCTGCATTTGCGGTAATTATCTTTCTGGCAGGAATTATCGGCGGTATACTTATCGATAACCGGGGGGCAGAAAACAGACAATTAATTGCTGAATTACAAAACACTCGCGAAACATTGATGCTAACCCTGTTTGAACAATCTTCAGCGATTGACAGGCTTAAAGCAGTTAACCTTTCCGAGAAGCTTGTAGCTCCTGACCAACAGGTAATACAGGCTTTGCTAACCACATTAAACAACGACGATAACGTAAACGTAAGACTCGCTGCGGTTGAAGCACTTTTCAGGTATTCAAACCAGCCAGAAGTAAGGGAAGGGCTTATAGAGGCCATTCCAAATCAGGATTCTCCTATGGTTTTGATAACACTCTCAAAAGCCATGGTATTGCTCCAGGAAAAAAAATCAGTTGAGAACCTAAAACAAATCTTAAACGATAAAAACCTGGATCAAGATGTAAAAAATAAAATAGATGAAAACATTCAAAAAATAATCTAAAAACAGAAGACCATGAGACAATACTTGTTCTTGATAGTTGCTTTAACAGCTTCATTGGCAGCTAAAGCACAACAGCACAAAGAAACCATTAATAAAGAAATTGTTTTTCCTGAAAGTACAGATGCCGTGCTAATTATAGAGAATATTTTCGGGAACATTGATGTGCAGGGATATTCAGGAAACAAAGTTGTGCTTACCATTGAAAACGAGTTTAGTGCCGACACAAAAGAGGAACTCGTGGAAGCAATGCAAAAAGTTTTCCTCGCACTTGAAACCCGGAATGACACAGTCGATATTTTCCTTGATGGTATATGCGGGTGTCATCGCAATAAAAACATAAACCAGAACTGGAACCTGTGTGATTTTGATTTCAGGTACGATTTTAAAGTTAAGGTCCCTTCAAGGGCTAACATAAATGTTTCAACCGTAAACGATGGAGAAATCACTATTGAAAATGTTACCGGAGAGGTAGTAGCCAGAAATGTTAATGGTGGAATTACAGAAAAAAATGTTTCAGGGCCTACAAATGTTCATGCCATTAATGGCAATGTGGATGTTCGATATGCAAAAAATCCGGTAAAAAAATCAACGTATTATTCATTAAACGGCGATGTAAATATTTACTACAATACAAGCCTTTCGGCCGACATGCATTTTAAAAGTTTCCAGGGTGATATGTACACCGATTTTGATATTTCGGAGTGGCTTCCTCCAATATTGACTTCATCGACATCAAAAAACAAAAGAGGAACCAGTTTCCGAATTGAAAACAAAACTGCTGTCAGAATAGGAAAGGGAGGAGTAATACTTGAATTTGAGACCTTTAACGGCGATGTTTATATACGAAAAATTTAAAAGTAACAATCATATAAAAACGAATATTATGAAATCAATTATCAGAACAGGAATTTTATTGTTATTTATCTGCGTAGCCGGAATATTAAATGCACAAACATCACAGGAACTCGTGGTTCCGTTGAGCAATGCGGGAAAATCGGGAACATTGGAAGTTGGCATTATGTACGGTTCAATTAAAGTAATTGGCACATCGGTAAAAGATGTTGTTGTCAATGTTTCCACAGAACAGAAGAAAGTGAAAGAACCCGATAAAAACGGGTTAAAACGTATAGCAAACAATTCATTTGGACTGACAGCCAAAGAAGAGGACAACTACGTAAAAGTAAATACTGATTTAAGCAATAAAAATGTGATGCTGGAAATTCAGGTTCCGGCAAATTTTAATCTAAAGCTAAAAGCAGTTAACAACGGTGATATTTCAGTTGAGAAAGTAAATGGCGAAATGGAAATAAGCCACGTTAATGGTGAAATAACATTAACCGATGTATCGGGTTCAGCAGTTGTTGGCACAACAAATGGTGACATTAAAGCGAATTTTAATAGTGTCACAGAAAATACTCCTATGGCCTTTACCACATTTAATGGCGATGTGGATGTGACGTTCCCTGCCGATATAAAAGCTTCCGTAAAAATGCAATCAAACATGGGAGACATTTTCACCGATTTTGATATGGTAATGAAAAAAGGTACTCCGAAAGAAGAAAAGGACGCAGAAAAAGGAATTTATAAAGTTTCATTGGAAGAGTGGACCAGGGGTGACATCAGCGGTGGCGGACCTGAAATAACCTTTAAGAATTTCCAGGGAGATATTATTATCCGGAGTAAATAAAAGCCTCCACTTTACTCTTTCTTCAGAGGAGAATCAAAGAAAGCTATCCGGTGCGTTGATATACCAATTTTGCATCAGAACCGTGGACACAATAAACTATTATATATAAAAAATCCGGCGAAAACTACCGGATTTTTTATATGGTTTTACTTCTACAAATTACACTTTAGGAAGTTCCCATGGTGCACGGTACGTAGGAACCAGGTACGAATTCGCGTCATCGTCTCCGATAAATGTACTTTTTTCATTGTCCCAGTACAGACGTTTGCCCGTGCGGTGGGCAATGTTTCCCAAATGGGCAACACGCGCGGTGTTGGCCGCAACTGTTATATTGGCATTTAAATCGCGGTTACGGTCTTTAACTCCTTCAATAAAATTAGCCATGTGCAATTCAAGTCCTTTTCCTGTTCCTTTGATCAAATCCACACGTTCAATTACATCTTTATTTTGTTTTCTTTCAGGAATCACTTCCCAACCGCTACGATCAACAACCAAAGTGCCATTATTTCCAACAAAACCAACACCGTGATTTCTTCCAAAGTATCCTCCGTCGATACCAACGCCATGATCCCATAACATGGTATGTCCGTCAAATTCATATAATGCCTGCAGAGTATCCGGTGTTTCTGCAGCATCGTCCGGGTAGGCAAATTTACCACCCATTGCCATTATCGATTTTGGTGAAGGGTCACCCATTCCGAATAAACCATAATCAATAATATGAACTCCCCAGTCCGTCATTAATCCTCCGGCATAATCATAATACCATCTGAAATTAAAGTGAAAACGATTGGGATTGAAAGGTCTCTTTTGAGCGGGTCCCAACCAAAAATCATAATCAACCCCAGCCGGTGGCTCACTATCAGGTTTTACGGGAATATTACCCATCCAACCCTGATAAGCCCACGTACGAACGGTACGGATTTTTCCCAGTTTACCCGAGTTTACATACTCCACCGCATCGCGCCAGTGCGGATCGCTGCGCTGCCACATCCCAACCTGGACAACCGTATTGTATTTTTCTGCCGCCCGTTCCATTATATTGATTTCCTCAATCGTATTTCCAAGCGGTTTTTCGCAATACACATCTTTGCCTGCCTGGCACGCTTCAACCATTGGCAAACAATGCCAGTGGTCGGGTGTCCCAATGATTACCACATCAATTCCAGGTTCTTCCAATAACTTTCGGTAATCGGTAAAACCTTTCGGTTTTAATCCCTGAATCTTTTCAGTGTCGGCAATTCGTCTGTTTAATACATTCTCATCAACGTCGCAAATGGCAGCACACTCTGTGTTTTTTTGCCCCAAAAAAGCCTTTAGGTCACTAAAACCCATTCCATTTGCACCAATAAGACCACATACCAGTTTTTCATTAGCCCCTGCGCATGAATCCATTGCCAGCGGCATAGTAGCAGTTAATCCGACCGCAGCTGTAGCCATTGCCGAATTTTTGATAAAAGTTCTTCTGTTTGTCATTTTTAAAAAATGTTGGTTAGTTTCAAAAATTATATATCAATTACTTATTTATCTTTCTGCATTGCATCATCAAAAGCAACATCTGATGGTGCGAAGTCTACTTTTTTAACAAAAGCGCATGCTTCGGCTGCACCAGCTTCGCGGTTCATCCCGCTGTCTTCCCATTCAACAGAGAGAGGTCCGTTATACCCAATGTCGTTTAATGCCCTGATGATATTTTCAAAATTTACTTTTCCTCTTCCCAGGCTCCTGAAATTCCAATACCTGCGGTTATCGCCAAATTCCATATGACCACCAAAAACTCCAACCCCCATTGGGACATCGCTCCAGTATGCATCTTTCATATGAACATGAAAAATACGATCTGAAAATTCGTAAATGAAACGGACATAATCCACATGTTGGTATCCAAAATGACTTGGGTCGAAGTTAAAACCGAAAGCGGGATGATTATCCAATGCTTTTAACGCAAGATGAGCTGTATGAATATCGAAAGCTATTTCCGTAGGATGCGCCTCCAATGCAAACTTAACTCCCAATTTTTGATATTCATCCAGAATTGGAATCCAACGGCTGGCAAATTCTTCATATCCCTTCTCGATCATTTCCTGTGGAACTGCCGGAAATGAGTACAACAAATGCCAAATCGGACTTCCTGTAAATCCGTTAACAACATCAAGTCCAAGCATTTTAGCCACTTTCGCGGTTTTTATCATTTCCTCGGCTGCCCGCTGCCGGACACCTTCCGGATCGCCGTCGCCCCAAACATGCGGGCTTGCAATACTCTTGTGTCTTTGATCAATGGGGTCACAAACACATTGTCCGTCGAGATGGGTGGATATTGCAAATAACTTTAAATCATATTTCTCAAGCAATGCTTTTCTTTCGTCGCAGTAGGCCTGATCTGCTTTGTCCACTTCCATGTGATCACCCCAGCAACAAAGCTCAAGCCCGTCGTATCCAAATTCTTTGGCTTTCTGACATATCGTCTCAATGGGTAAATCGGCCCATTGTCCTGTAAAAAGTGTAACTGGTCTAGACATTTTAATTCATTTAAATTATTCACCAAATTTCACCCACTTAATTTCATTATCGTAACCTGCTTTCACAACAGTATCAATAAACTGCATTCCGCGGATTCCGTCTTCAACATTTGGAAAATCCAACATCTCTGCGGTTGGTTCCTTTCCATCTTTTTTTGCCATAACAGTCCATGCAAAATTGCGGTAAATATTAGCAAAGGCTTCGAGGTAACCTTCCGGATGTCCACCGGGCGTTCTTGTATTATGCGTAGCAACAGTGCTATTCATGCTTGTTCCAACCCGCAAAATCTGTGTTGGTTTATCAAGCCATTTTGCGATAAGCGAATTTGGTTCATGCTGAAACCACTCCAATCCACCTTTTTCACCGTAAACCCGAATTCTAATTGCATTCTCTTCACCGGCTGCAATCTGTGTGGCCATCAGTACTCCTTTCGCGCCATTTTCAAATCGCATTAAGGCAGCGCCGTCATCGTCCAATAAACGGTTCGGGACAAATACGTTAAGCTCTGCACAAAGTTCGGTCACTTTTAAACCGGTAATATATTCTGCCAACTGGTGAGCATGCGTACCGATGTCTCCCATACATCCGGCTTTTCCCGATTTCTTAGGGTCAGTTCTCCAGGAAGCTTGTGCGTTCCCCTGTTCTTCTACTCTTGCAGAAAGCCAGCCCTGAGGATATTCAACGAATACTTTTCTTATTTCACCAAGTTCCCCATCGGCAACCATTTGCCGCGCATGTTTCACTGCAGGGTATCCTGAATAAGTATGGGTAAGTGCCAAAGTTAAACCTGTTTCCTCAACTTTTGCCTTCAATTGTAAAGCTTCATCAAGTGTGAAAGTAATTGGTTTATCCAGAACGACATTAAACCCATTTTCCAACGCCATCATTGCAGGCGCAAAATGGACAAAATTTGGAGTAACGATGGAAACAAAATCCATACGCTCACCCTCAGGAAGTTGCGCCTCTTTTTCAAACATTTCCTGAAAAGTTTCGTAAACACGGTCTTCCGGCAAATAATATAATTTTCCTGATGATTTTGAGATCTCAGGGTTTACACTAAAACAACCGCAAACCAGCTCTATCTGATTGTCCATAAAAGCCGCCAAACGGTGAATTGCTCCAATAAAAGCATCGGTTCCTCCACCGACCATACCCATTCTAAGTTTTCTATTCATAATATTACGTTTTTGTTGATTTAGAAATAAGTTGATAAAATTAACAACTCTTTAGGAGGAAACAAAGATGAAAATATGGATTAACCCGTTTCAATGATATATTTAACAAAATCCGGATTAAAAAATTAGCGGATTGTTCAAAAACCTATTTTTAAAAAAAAGAAAATATCTCCGGCAATCGATAATAAAGAATTAATTATTAAAACAAGGTTTTAAACATCATTTCATTATTTTTACCTCCAATATTGAATATTTTAAAATAAACCAATAAACCATGAAAAGAAGAAATTTTATTAAAAACACCGCAGCCAGTGGAATGGCACTAACCGGATTGACCGCGATGACGGCAGCCGCTAGTACTGAAACTGTTTCATCCAATTCAGCAAAATTTAAATTAAAATATGCGCCCGGACTGGGAACATTTCGCGAAAATGCCGGCCCGGACCCGATTGACAATATAAAATTTATTGCAGACCAGGGTTTTACAGCAGTATTTGATAACGGATTAATGGGAAGAACACCGGAAATGCAGGAAAAAATCGGGAATGAACTTGCACGACTTGGAATGGACCTGGGACCTTTTATTGTTTATGCCGACCACGGAAAGAAGTACATGGTTACCAATGATACTGAAGTAAAAGAATTATTAAAGGCAAAAACTACGGAGGCGCTCGAAGTTCAAAAAAGAACCGGAGCAAAGACCGGGTTGATTACTCCGGGATTGTATGATGAAAGGATGGACTGGGATTACCAAACCATAAATGTTGTTGAAAACATGCGAATCTGTTGCGACATTGCAGGAAAAACCGGTTTGGGTTTGGTGCTGGAACCATTAAATCATCAGGTTAACCACCCGGGATTATTTTTAACTAAAATGCCTCAGGCAAAGCTGATTTGTGTTGCAGTAAATCATCCAAGCTGTAAAATAGTTGACGATTTGTACCACCAGCAGATAACAGAAGGCAACCTGATAATGAATATCGATTTGTGCTGGGATTACATCGGAGCTTTCCATATTGGAGACAATCCGGGAAGGAAAGAACCGACCACAGGCGAAATAAATTACAAAAATATATTCAAACATATTTACGACAAAGGTTACGACGGTACGCTTTGTTGTGAACACGGGAAAAGCAAACAGGGGAAAGAAGGAGAAATGGCGCTGATTAAGGCTTATCGCCAGGTAGATTCATTTGATGTTTAACAAAACTATATAAGATTTAGGGAGGCTGTTCATTTTTGATACAGCCTTTTTTGTGTTATTAATTTTGAACTTTTTCAAACACCTTTTGTAATAATTAGTGAAAATTTGAGTATGACTTCTGTGCACAGCGTATTTTTGAGATGTCATTCAGAATAAAAAACGCCGACATTTCACTATTTTTACTTTAAATACAATATTTAACAAACCAATGTAAACCATGAAAAGAAGAAATTTTATAAAAAACACCGCAGCCGGTGGAATGGCTTTAACCGGGCTGGCCTCAGTAGCAGGAGTTACAGCCGCTGAAACGGTCTCATCTGCTCCAGTTTCATTTAAATTAAATTATGCTCCACACCTCGGTATGTTTAAAAACAGCGCGGGGGATGACCCGATTGACCAGATTAAATTTATGGCCGATCAGGGTTTTACGGCTTTTGAGGATAATGGTATGATGGGACGGGAGCCTGCAATGCAGACAAAAATGGGCGAAACCCTTGCCAGGCTGAATATGACAATGGGTGTTTTTGTTGTCGCCAAAGGTGGAAACCTCGCCAATCCTTTTGCTGCCGGCAAAAAGGAATATCTGGATATTTTCCTTGATGGTTGTAAAAGAGCAGTAGATGTTGCCAAACGGGTTAATGCCAAATGGATGACAGTTGTTCCGGGGAGTTTCGAGAGAAGGCTTCCGACTGGAATACAAGATGCCAATGTTATCGACGCTCTTCGAAGAGGAGCTGAAATTCTTGAACCTCACGGACTGGTAATGGTGCTTGAGCCATTGTCGGATTCTCCTGATCTTTATTTGCAAACTTCCGATCAAACCTACATGATTTGTAAAGCAGTAAATAGTCCTTCCTGCAAGATTTTATATGACATCTACCACATGCAGAAAAATGAAGGCAATGTTATCACAAACATGGAACGTACCTGGGATGAAATTGCCTACATTCAAATCGGTGATAATCCCGGAAGAAAGGAACCAACTACCGGAGAAATAAACTATAAAAATGTGTTTAAATTCATCCACGAAAAAGGATATACAGGTGTTATGGGAATGGAGCATGGCATTTCAAAACAAGGCATTGAAGGAGAAAAGCGGTTGATAGAAGCCTACAAAGAAGTGGACTCGTTTGAAGTATAATTATAAAATGTGAAGCAATAAAACCCGGATTTTTAAATCAAATCCGGGTTTTATTGTTTATTGCGACTTTTTTATCCACAATGTTAAGTCCATCGGATACATCCCTGAATTTTCGCCATATACCGAAAGCCCACCCCTGTTTTCGGTCGACTCATCAACAAACAAACGAATAGTAACTTTCCCTGTTTCAAGCGCTGATTTTTTTGAAGTTTCATCCAGGTCGGCTTTAACAAGAAAGCCATACGAACCCGCTTCATCAAGTAACCACGGTTTACTGTGATCATCACTTCCCCACTCCCAGCCTGGTTCCTGATTCATCCAGGATAGAATTCCCCGATGGTCGGCAGGGTCGTCCGGCAACTCAACTGTCGCGATTAACTGATCATTTGCATTTATTTTTACGATAGCACCATGTAATTTTTCATCTGTTTGCGGGTAACTGTTTTTTCCGTATCCCGCGTCAATTCCTTTTTCAGTCACTACAGTCATTCCTATTTTTTCGGCTTCACCTTCTTCCAGATATTTGCTCTGTGGATAGCGGGAAGCAAGTTCGGCTCTGAATTCTATACTTTCAACTTCGTCCCCATTCAAATCTTTTGGCAGCTCAAATTCATATCCGAAATATCCGGAGCCCATCCCCCATACTTTATTTCCGTTTTGTGGCGATAAATGTTTAATGTTCCACGATGCTTCGGTAAAATCTTCCGGAGACTGCGTAACAGTAAGATATTCCGAGCCATTCCCTTCAACTTTAAATGGAACAAAATTCCGCTGAAGTATATTTCCTTTTGAATCTTCAAGTGCCGTAGAAAAAATTACAACTCCGGTCTTATCCGGTAGGTTTACTTTTGTCGCCTGCAACTCTGTATACTTAAAAGGCTGTGCAGAAATATCTGTTTCACCTGAAGTAATGTTGTATTTTTCACCAATTTCATCCCAGCCATAAACGGAATATCTCAATTTCAGTTCACCGGGAATATCTGAAGTAACAGCACTGATTCCGACAGGAATTTCAATGGCACTCCCACCTTTGTATGTTTGAAAAAAATCTTCTCCGGCAACCACATATAAATCGGAATGGAAATCTTTCATTGTCATACCGGGGCAAAGCTCATCAAGACCAAATTTCTTTTCCGAACGGTCAAAACGATAATAGCCGTTCCATTCATTAATTACATCATGAAATTCTGTAAATAAAAATCCGGCAATTTCAGGTCGTTTCCTGAATTCGTTCATCATAATATGGTATTCCCAAGTGATATCAATATCACCGGTGCTGCCACTGTACCCCCAAACGGCACCACATTCCGAATTAAACATCGGCACATTGGTTTGTTCGTTTTTCCCAATATAATTAAAAGAAGATCCCGGAAATGTACTATCTACAACCCTATCGAGAAATCCGGCCCAGTGGCGCGCAGGCGAATATCGGTGCCAGGTGTTAATATCGGTAATTACGTGATCCCAGTTACATGGTGAGTTATCTTCAACTAATCGCGTTGGATCATATTCTTTTGTTTTATGGTACCAGCTTCTCACCCATTCCTGCGTTTCGGGTGTATACGAACGCTTCCCGTCTTCATCGTTACTAAACAGCCCCCAGGTTTCGTTAAAAAGAACCCATGAAAAAATACTCGGGTGATTGTAATCGCGCTCAATTTCCTTTCCCGCAATATATTCCCAGTTTGTTTTGGCAGTGCTATCGGGTTCTCCCCAAAAATTGGGTACATCTTCCATGATTAATAAACCCAGTTTATCGGCCCAATACAATTTCCGGGGCATCTCGGCTTTTATATGAATCCGAAGTCCGTTTAAACCAAGATTCTTTGCACGTTGAATCTCTTCTTTCATAAACTCATCGGAAGGGAAAGTATAAAAACCCTGGGGATGATAACTTTGGTCAAGGCTGAGTTTCATATAAACAGGCTTATTGTTTAAAGCCACGTATTGAAAGTCCTTGCCCGGAACTTCTACCGCAGAAATTTTCCTCATTCCAAAATAAGTTGAGACTTCGTCTGTAAAACTTTCACTTGAAACGATTGCGCTTACTTCATACAAAAACGGATTATCCAAATCCCAAAGTTTCATATTTGTTATGGGTACAATAAATTTCCCGGAATTTCTGTTCGCCGGAATTTCTGTTACAAAATCGATGTTATTATTTTTCCCTGCTAAATGAAAAGTGTATGCAGAAGCAGATCTTTCCTTAAAAAATACTTCAACCACCAGCTGACTTTTGTCGATATCCGGGGTAAATTTTATGTTTTTAATGTAATTATCGGGGCGCCCTTCCAAATAAACCGTATTCCAGATTCCTTTTGCATTCCCGTAATATTGTTTTCCCGACGGTCGATTATCGAGTTCCTCATCTTCTACCCGAACAACCATCTGATTCTCTCCTGATTTTAGAAATTCAGAAATATTAAAATCGAAAGGAATGTAACCTCCCGAATGCTCTCCTGCTTTCTGTCCGTTTACCCACAGTGTGGTATTAAAATCGCAGGCCGAAAAAACAAGATAAATATTTTGCTGTTCCCAGTTTTTGCCTTCATCCAAAACAAAAGTTCTGTAATACCAGCCCACATTTATATCCGGTCGCTCTACACCACTCATCGGACTGGCCCAGGAGAAAGGAACCAGAATCTCTTCATCAAAAAATTCAGCTTCATTCTGCCACTCTTCGTTTAGTCCGACATTCAGCGAATCGGACCTAAAATTCCATTCCCCGTTTAAATTTTGCCAGAGAGACCGTTCAAAACCGGGACGCGGATGTTCACCCAAAGGGATTTGTTCTTCCTCCCTGTTGCAGGAAAATATCAAAACCGCTAAAAATAAAAATACGTAAAGCCTTAACTTCATAATCGATTAGTTGAAAATTTCTGTGCAAATAAAATTAAGCGAAATTTCGGAAAAATCAGAAAAAATATGTTTCGCATACTTGTGCTCATCTGCTTTTAACGAAGTGGTAATTGCCACCACTTTGGAGCCGGCATCCAAAGCAGCTTTTGTTCCGGAAAGACTATCTTCAAAAACAATACAGTTTTTAGAGGCCTTCTTCAATAGTTGGGCTGCTTTCAGATAAATTTCTGGATCGGGTTTGCCTTTTGTTACCATTGAATCATCGACGATTACATCAAAATAATATTTTATATTCAGACCATCCAACACAAAATCAACATTCTCCGGTGATGCGGAAGTAGCTACTGCAACTGGAATATTATTCTCTTTTAACTCATTGAGAAATAAAACCAAGCCGGGAACGGGCTTTAGTTCGGGTTTATATATCTCACGGTAAATTTTTTCTTTTTCACTACCCAATTTTTGAATTTCGTCTTTGGTCAGTTCTTTATTAAAAAGAATGGGTAAAACCTGTTCGTTGATCCGCCCAAAAAATGCTTTTCTAAATTTCTCTTTGGAAAAGGGAATTTGATGGTTGTAACAAAATCTCTTCCAGGCCAGATAATGGAATTCGCCATTGTCAACTATAACTCCATCCATATCAAAAACAACTGCAAACATTGTAGTCTTTTTTGGGTTAGAATGGAAAATTAAGATAATAATCGCAAACAAAAAAGCCACCTTAAACAAAGTGGCTTTTGTTATATAGATTTCAATTTTTATTTGGTTTGCTGAAGCTCCAGTTCCAACATATTTGTGCGAGAGCTTATTTCCAGATTCTCAAGCTTTTCACTTTTATAAGAAATATAATTAGCTGAAACATTATAATTACCGGGAGCAATATTATCAAAACTAAAATTACCGTCGAAATCAGTGTAGGTTTTTAATTCCGTTCCCTCTATCTCAACTTCTGCACCAACAAGGTATTCACCTGTCTCTTTGTCTTTTACTGTTCCTGTAAAATATATACTGTTATTTTCCCGGGAAACCGATTCAACTTTATTCCCATCATCAGCAGATACTGAAAGGGCCAAAAAACTGCTTAAAATAATAACTACAAGTGACTTCATTTTCTCTCCTGAAATACGAGTCAAAAGTAGGTTGAGGTAATTAGAGGATAGTTACAAAAACATTACAAAACGATTAATTTTACTCATAAAAAAATCCCATCTACCAATAGCAGACAGGATTTTATTCCGATATACCTAATTCTGGTGTTAAAATTCAGAATAATTTCTTTCCATTACAACAAGGCCCATCTCATCATATTTTTTCCAGGTACCCGATTTTTCGCCATCTTCATAAGCCATTTCATAGACTAATTTCCCTTCATCATTCCATACATACCAGCTCCCGTCTTTTACACCTTCAACGTAACTTGCCTGGGCAACCTTTGTGCCTTCCATGTTGTAGGTAAACCAAATTCCGTCCATTTCGTTGTTTTTGTAAAAACGCACTTCTTTTAACTGGCCATTGTCAAAATAAATTAAATGTTTTCCATCTTTTAATCCATCAATAAAATGAGCTTCCATTTTTACTTGGCCATTGTCATAATGGGTAACGTAATCACCTGTGTAAAGCTCCGTACCTGAAAAATAAAGTCCGTTTATCTCTTTTAAATCCTGTGCTGTAACTGAAATTGTAAATAATACTCCTAAAATTGCTACCATTATTTTCATTGTAGCCTCCTTTCTTTTTTAATATTTAACTCTGGGTTTCTTAACACAAAATTAACATTAAAATCGGACACTGTAACATTTTTGTAACATTTTTTTAATCAAATTGAAATATTTAACATAGAAAAATTGAATGGAAGATTCCGCATAAAAGAAAAGCAAGTTACTGTATTAATAAGACAAACCCTGACATAAAAAAATGCCAGGGTTCCAATCATAGCGGGTAATTTGCATTACCGGGTAAAGTTTGAATATTTTTCAAAGCACTTTAGCAAACTAAAAGGAATATCCCAATTTAAATTGGAAAGTAGTTCCGGGGCTTAAGCGTTCAAAATATTGGTTGCCTGCGTCGTATGACTTAAATACTGATTCTTTTTTGTCATTTAGTATGTTGTCAATTTTGAAGCCAACCTGAAAGTGATCTTTTTCGCCAAAACTTTTACTTGCATTCAGATTCAAACTGTGAAAGGGAACGGTATAAATATCAGGACGGTCAACAATACCAACATATTGAAGAGTTTGTCCCTGAACGTTGTAATATACACCTGCCTCAAGTCCATTCCAGAATCCTTGTTCTCCACCATCATACGCGAAGCCTGCATTAATTATATAGGGTGCCTGACCAGCCATATCACGATATTTACCTACCGATTGTCCTGTTCTTGCATTATCAAGCCTTGACTGGTATTCGGTACTACTTAATTCAATTTGCGAATGGGTATAAGTATAGTTGAAATTAAAATTGAAATTCTTTAGCTTTTCACTTAATGGCTGCAAACTTTGCCTCAATTCGATTTCAGCACCAACAACTTCACCATCTCCCACATTACGAGGCTGGAACGAGCCAACAAGCGTGAAATATTGTACCATTTCAATGGGGTTTCTAAATTTCTTATAAAAAACTCCTGCCGATACCGTTTGTCCCATCCCGTAAAACAACTCCCATCTAAAATCGAAATTATGTATGTCGGTACTGGTCAGGTTACCATCCCAATACTCTACTCCGGCTATATCATCGGCGTCCCGAAATAATCCTCCTACAAAAGTACGACCGCTCACCGGATCGTATATTTCTGCATAAGAAAGCTCTTTGAAAGACGGACGAGCTATCGTTTTTGAATAAGAAAATCTAAGGTTCTGATTTTCAGAAAGACTGTATATAAAATTCAATGCCGGGAAAAAATCCAAATCGTTAAGCACCTCTTCATTATCCAACACAATGGTTCCCAACTGGTTTTGACCAGTGTAATGTTGAGTGTAGCTTTCAACCCGCAATCCAACAATAGCTTTTAATCTTTTTATCGGATTCAATTCTACAGAAGCATAGCCTGCAACGTTATTAACATTTGAATTATATTGATTTGGATTATTGGGAACAAAAGAAGCATCGTAAGTAACCCCCCGGGAATAATCTCCATTATAGGGCCACAAATTATCTTGCTTGAAAAGTTCATCCGGATCACCTGTTAATGAAAGGTCCCGAACGTTAATCATATATTTGCGAATAATAAAATCTCTCTCTTTATAGGTGTAGGCACCGCCAAATTTTAGTTTGGCGTCCTCATCGTTAAATTTAAAATCCTTTGTTACATGAATAACTCCGGCATAATTAACTTCTTCCAGCTCTCTCCAAATTCGTTCGGGAAAACCAACCTCTGTTCCAATGGAATAATTTCCATTCCGATCGAGATATCTTGTAAATCGAATATCAGGATCCTCTATGCTTGAAAAGGTAGGAGAAAATTTCCATTCCAATTCCCATCCTTTTTCATAAAACGAATATTTTCCATCGAGTAACAAATTGGAAAGTGCTCTTTGGCTATATTGGAGGTTGTGTTGAAAACCAGAAAATTCAGTTCCCTGGTTTGATTTGGCGTAATTAAAAATACCAGCCTGCGACTCCCCATTTTGCAAATGCAATACGTAAAGTCTGTATTTTGCTCTTTTGGTTTTTAAGGCGAGTCCGGCAAGTCCGCTCAAAAGTACATTGTTAACACCATAATTTCCGGTTTGGTGTTCCCTTACCTCCATCTCCGTTACATCTGCATCACTTAACAGTCCATATCTTCCATACTCTGCATTTTCATAAAAATCAGTATTGTTTTTATATGACGCTGAAAGTGTATATCCCAGAGTATATTTACCTATTTCGAATTGATTACCAAGAGATGCGCCAAAACTATAATCCATAAAGCTTTTTTCTTTTACAGCAGCCATGTTTGGATCAAAATTCTGCAGAATTTCTCTGTATCTCTGCCCATCTGTTCCCTCCGGATGACTAATGGCATCAGTAAAAAACGGAATATTCTCGGTTGCCGGAATATCTCTTGTTCCATCATCAAAACCAAGCCAATCGGTATCTCCCCCCTCATAGGTGAGATAATTGCTGTTAAAATGAGAGCTGGAATTATAACCTGCACTCATCGAAATGTTTGCTTTTTTTGATTCGGGGAAATCTTTTATACTAATATTTATAACACCACCTGTAAAATCAGCTGGTAATTCAGCACTAAAAGATTTATTCACTACAAGGTTATCAATAATACTTGTAGGGAAAATATCCATTTGTATTGTATTTCTGTCCGGATCAAGTCCCGGAATATCAAGACCATTAAGCATGGTTTTTGTATAACGGTCTCCCAAACCACGAACAAATACATACTTACCTCCTTCAACAGAAACACCTGTCACCCTTTTCATTGATGATGCGGCATCAGAATCACCAATTTTTTTTAGTCCCGCAGAGGAAATACCGTCCAAAACAGTTAC
Source organism: Maribellus comscasis (assembly GCF_009762775.1). Classification (GTDB taxonomy): domain Bacteria; phylum Bacteroidota; class Bacteroidia; order Bacteroidales; family Prolixibacteraceae; genus Draconibacterium; species Draconibacterium comscasis. The sequence goes on from NZ_CP046401.1 coordinate 2,205,905, forward strand.
TGATTTCTTTTTCATGGTAAGCATAGCTGTTTCGGTATTCCTCAAATAACTTGCTGTTACTACCGCTTCCTCAAGCTGAATAGTAGCTTCTTCCAGTTTAAGATTATCAAGGACTGTTGCTTCGCCCGGCTCAACAATAACATCGTCAATATGTAACGTTTCATAAGAAATAAAAGAAACTCTTAACTGATAGGTTCCAGGATCAATACTCAGATTAAATTTCCCATCCAAATCAGTAATAGTACCAAGAGTTGTACCTTCCACAAAAATGGTTACACCAGGAAGAAATTCACCAGTCTTTCCGTCAAAAACAGATCCCCGGACAAAACCTTTTTGCCCAAAAACGAGTGTTGTAAAGAATAGGGTTAATACTGTAAAAACTAATTTTAATCCCCGCATAATTTTGATCGATTTTTGAAGCTCACCAAATTAATTTACCCGATAATGTTACTGAGCTTCCGTGAATGACAATTAAAAACTCACAGGCAATAAAAATACCTGTGAGTTTCTTTGTTTATTTTTAATTTTAAAAAACTGTTATTTGTTAAAATTCATCCAATGCGCCAGCAACAGATGTCCATGACCAAGTAGCAAATACTGAAACATCTGCACCTACAGTATTTTCACCTGCAACAACTGGAGTTACATTTGCATCAGAGCCATCTAAGAAGAAATCAGTTACAGCTTTACCTTCAGGCAAAGTAACTTCGAGATTAGTGAATGAACAAGTATATTCCGTTGGAACCTGATCAAATACCTGTCCGTCGATAAGATTGAAAAAATAAATATTACTCATATCGACGTTGGTGTTTGCATCATTGTCAACCAACAAGTTGGCGTGCCTTTTTACTACCACTTCATCATCTTCATCAACACCATAAGTTGTTGCTTTTACCGTTCCGTTTGTAAATAAATAATTTCCTGAGACAGCAGCACCTTCCGGGCCGTCTAATTCAAAACACATATCTCCGGGAGTAATAATTACAAAATTATCAACTGAACCTAACCATCCCTGGTCTCCGTCGAGAGCGTCGTCTCCGGTATTCCAGACGACAACATTTTTCACATCAACAGTACCTCCAAAGAATTCAACCCCATCATCCTGATTTGCAACAATCTCAATATTTTCGATTGTAGTCCCGGAGCCTACGCCTCCTAAAGAAAGACCGTTAATTTCGTTACCTTCTCCGATGTTTGTTCCACCATGGCGGATAGAAACGTATTTAATAGTACCAGAGTTATCTTCTGGCTCTGTTCCTCCATACAAACCGTTTGAATCAGAGGGTGGTATACCTTCAATTTGTGCAGTTTCAGCATCAGCAGAAATGGGTGCTTTACCAAGTATTATTAAACCTCCCCACAATCCGTTCATTGTACTACTAAGGTTTGGACTGGCAACTTCTCCCGGCATAATTTCATCAGCAACCGAAGTAAAAATAATAGGTGAATCGGCTGTTCCTTCTGCCATCAACATAGCACCACGTGTTATCATTAAAGCAGTTGCATTTGCCTCAGCGCCGGCTTCACCTTTCACGATAACACCAGGCTCTATTGTTAAAGTAACGCCTTCCAACACAGCTATGCGGCTTTGTAGTACATACACTTTACCGGTTTCCCAGGTAGTATTTTCTGAAATATTTGAGCTCACATATACCGTCGTTTCTTCTTCATTTACCGATAAAACAGCAGTTGCATTATCTGACTTTTGGTTTGCATCTGTAACCGTTAAAGTAACTGATGCGGCCCCTCCTGTAGCATCTGCAGTAAATGAAACTACAACAGTACCAGTAGTAGCCCCTGATGCAGGCTCACTTGTGACATCTGCCGCCCCTCCTTGTGCTGAAGCAGATGCTGATCCATACCCACCCGGTATAGATATTGTAAATGAAACATCTACAGACTCACCTGCATCAAGAGTTGTAGTAGATGAAGGAGCACTTACAGAAGGAGCATCAGGAATTGCCGGATCATCGTCATCATCACATGAGTTAAACAAAACGACCCCAAAAATTAGAGACATTAACAAAAGCAAATTAATTTTTTTCATAGTTTTTAATATTAAATCGTATTAAATCATTTCTATTTCCTACAGGAGGTAAAAAGCCTTCATTACCTCCTCTGAAACAAGCTTTTTCGAGGGCGAAGCAATACCAATAATATTACATCGTGATTAATATTGATTTAAGCAATTATTACATTTCGTTAACAGAATTGTAATAATTTTCAAAAGGGTTACCCCACACTGTTTTGATGGTATAATAATGGAAATAGAAATATATTCCGGTTTTATTAAAATAACGTTTAGTTAAGATAACCCATTGAAGATTAACAATAAATTTCTGTTGGCGACAGCGTAAAATTCAAGAAGTATTGGAAAAAATTATTTTTTTGCCAGTGAGAACAAAAACTCTATTCCGCCTTTGGAACGGTTCTTTACGGAAACTTCTCCTTTATGCAACTGAACGGCATTTTTTATAATTGATAATCCCAAACCGGTACCGCCGGTCTCACGGGATCTACCTCTGTCGATTCGGTAAAAACGTTCAAAAATACGTGTAAGATGTTCTTCAGGAATGCCCGGGCCCGTATCGGAATAAACGAAGTAAAAGTAACTTTCATCTTCATGGTAGTTCCTGATTAATATTTTTATTCTTCTACCTCCATATTTTATCGAATTTTCAATAAAATTCTGGAAAATTGAAAACAAAAGCGACTCATTTCCATTTATGATTATCCCTTCTTCAACTCCATTAATAAAATCAATTTTATTATCGGAAATACGACTTGCAAAATTTTCATAAACTTCATCGATAATCCTTTTTATATCGTTTTGTTTAAATTCAAATAATTCACCGGCATCTTCAATATTATTAAGCAGTGAAACATCGTTAATAAGATTTGTCAATCTTTCTGACTGGAGGTATGCTTTTTCCAAAAAATACCTTCTTTTCTCCTCAATAACGGGCCAGTTATCAATAATCGTTTCCAGGTAGCCCTTAATCGACGCCAACGGTGTTTTCAACTCGTGGGCAATGTTTGAAGTAAGCTGCTGCTTTAACAGTCGCCTTTTTTCCAGCCGTGTAATATCGGTAATCATCACCTCAAAGCTTTTATCCTGAAAAACAATACTTTGCACCCTCAAATATTTTTCGTTTTTCGAAATGGTGAATTCCATGTGCGGCAGATTATCGCTTTCAAACTTAGTGTCGGCAGTCAAATTGTCTTTTAAAAATTTATTTAGTCTTTTAAATTCCTGAATCTTAAAAATCTCGTTTGGAAGTCGCACTGATTTTCTCGCAATTGTATTCGTAAACTGTATAAAATGGCTGTTTGAAAGCGTATTCTCCTTTTCCTTTGAAAAAAAAGCAATTCCTTCGTTGAGTGCATTTAAGTGGCTAAAAAGCTTTTCCTGTTCGGTTGAAAGCTCATCTTTGGTTTTTTTGAGTTTATTATAAATCTCAATTATCTGGCTGCTAATCATGCCAAGCTCATTGTCGGGAAACCGGATATCCTGTGTAAACAATTCATTTTTACCTGCCTTAATTGAAAAGTCTTCCAATTGTTTTATGGCTTGAGCAAGCCGGCCTGTAACCAAATACAACACGAGCCCGATTATAGCAAAAATTGTGACAATAAAGAAAATAAACGCCCTTTCCGCCTTTAGAAAATTTTTGACTTCCACATTGTATACTACTGCTGTACGGATAAAATAATCGGGATAACTTTTGGCGTAATAATAATATTCCTGCAAGGTGGTTGCCGATTTCCTAATATTCGCCCCGAAACTTCCGTGCAGAGCCTTCTGAATCTCAGGTCGTTGAAGATGATTCTCCATTTCTTCGTAATCGGCAACTGAACTGTCATACAAAACAATCCCATTTTTGTCAATCACAGTAATCCTGGTTTTAAAATGCGGAATTATACTTTTTATCTCATCAACTCTGCTGATTTTGTTTTCCTGTATCAGATGATTTTGTTCAATAAAAAGCTGTGTAATTTCTGTTATATTGTCAAGGGTATTTTCGAGCTGGGCGATGCGGTAATTTTTTTCCCGCTGGTATTGAAAAGTAAGAATTGCAATGGTGAAAAAAACAAATACAATTATAAAATAGAGGAATATTTCGCCACGAAAAGATTTTCTAATCACATCACCAGCTTAAAAGTTCTTAAACCTAACTTCGGAAGCAATATCCATATCCCGACTTGCCTTTGATTTTTGAGCCATAATCCCCTATCTTCTTACGCAATCGGGCAATATTAACATCTACATTTCTTTCAGTAACAATAACATCGTCCTGCCAAATTCGTTTCAAAATTTCTTCGCGGTTAATATACTGATCTCTGTTTTTTAACAACAACGACAAAATTTCAAACTCCTTTCTTGTCAAATTAACATTCACTCCATCAATTGAAGTTGTTTTTTTCTTCAGGTCAATTTTTAAATCATCGTAAAGAATTTGATTCCCTGTATTTTGATTTGAAGTACCTCGCTTTAATATTGCTTTTATTCGGGCAACAACTTCTTTAATGGAAAACGGCTTGGGGATATAATCATCGCCTCCTACATTGAATCCGGTTAATACATCGTTCTCCTCGCCTTTCGCTGTCAGGAAAATAATCGGAACCTCCAGATTTCTTTCCTTACGTATAACATTTGCAGTTTTAAACCCCGATATTCCGCCCATCATTACATCAAGTAAAATTAAATCAAACTCTTCCAACGGCTTTTTTAATGCGTCTTCGCCTGAATTGGCAATCTCTATTGAAAATCCTTCGCTTTCAAGATTAAACTGCAATATTTCACACAAATCTTTTTCGTCGTCAACAATCAGAATTTTTTGCTCGTTTTCCATGATATAATTTGTCCGGTTATCCCGAATACAAAGGTAAATTAAAAAACAAAAGATCTACAGCTATTGAAAACCAGTTGACAATATCTCAAAATAGCCAATTTTAGCTAACATTAAGACAACGTCAAATTAACCTTCTCTTAATCTTTATTTAATCGGGTGTGATATTAAAAGAAGTTTATTACAATTTGATTAATAAAATATTAAAACTGAATCATATATATTTGTGGCCAAAATTAAAACTAAATCTGGATGAAGACAAAATTGATAAGCTGTCTGTTCGTATTATTTTCTATCTCCTTATTTTCGCAAGAAGACTACACTCCTTCCGGGAAAGCCTTTGCAACTATTTTTGCCAACTTTCACCAGGGTATAGCCGGCACCGACGAAGCTGCCTTTGAACTGGTAAGGGGATACATTGGGTACGAATACAATTTCAGCCCGGAGTTTTACGCAAAAATAAATGTCGATGTTGGTAGCCCCAACGATCTCTCTCCATACTCCAAACTCCGCCGTTACGCCTATTTCAAAAATGCCTGTTTAAGATATACCCAGAATAAGTTGCAAATTGAATTTGGATTAATAAGCCTGAAACAATTTAAGTTGCAGGAAAAAATATGGGAAAGAAGATACTTGATGAAGACCCTTGCTGATGAATACAAACTGGGATCATCGGCTGATTTGGGTGTTAATTTTCACTACCAATTCAATGATTATATTGATGCTGATTTTACGATAATGAACGGAGAGGGATACAACAGCATTCAAATGGATGATGTATTTAAATATGGAGTTGGTTCAACCGTTGTTTTCCCAAAAAATTTTACTTCAAGGGTATTTTACGATTTTACATATAACGAAATAAATGAATCGACTTTGCTTCTTTTTACATCATACGATTACAAAAAAAAGTGGAATATTGCCGGTGAATTTATATTCAGAAAAAATGACGGCTGGGAAGAGAATCACGACATTTTTGGCCTGTCAATTTTTGGGAAATACAATATAACAAGCCAGTACCAGCTTTTTGCCCGATTTGATAAAATAAATTCAAATAAGCTGGATGGAGAAACCAATCCCTGGAATCTGGCAGATGACGGGACAGCACTTGTTGCAGGAATTCAGTTCAATCCTATAAAAAATATTAAAATGGCACTAAACTACCACGATTGGTATCCCCGGGCAGCAAACATGGAAGGCCAGGCTTTTATTTTTTTAGATCTGGAAGTTAAAATGTAAAAACCAAAAAATGAAGTATAAAATCGTAAGCATATTGTTAATTTTTGTTGTTTTTACAGGCTGCCGAAAAAGCGATTACCTGGTGGAAGGAAGCCAACAGGTTTTAAGCGACGACGGAAGCGGAACCGGAACCGTGACCTGGACAAAAGACAATGAGTACATCCTTGAAGGATTTGTTTTTGTTAATGACGGACAAACATTAACCATTGAAGCGGGAACAATAATCCGATTTAAACCCGGGCAGGGAGAAAATGCAAGTGCGTTGATAGTTTCCCGTGGGGGTAAGATTATTGCAAACGGAACAGCCGACGCCCCCATCATATTTACGTCAGAAGATGATGATCTGGAAGGTTCTGTTGAAAAGAGTGAAACCGGATTGTGGGGAGGTTTGATTGTTCTCGGAAATGCTCCTGTAAACATTGATGGCGGAGAGGCTTCCATTGAAGGAATTCCTTTTGCAGAGCCCCGCGGAATTTATGGTGGCGTAGATGAAACGGATAACTCGGGCGTTTTAAAATATGTTTCAATCCGGCACGGTGGAACAAATATTGGCGACGGGAATGAAATAAACGGATTAACACTGGGTGGCGTAGGAAGTGAAACCGAAATCGATTATGTTGAAGTTATTTCGAATGAGGATGATGGTGTTGAAATTTTTGGGGGAACCGTAAATTTGAAACATGTTGTGGTCTCAGGTTGTGGCGACGATGCTTTTGATTATGACCTGGGATGGTCAGGAAACGGGCAATTCTGGCTTGCACAGCAATCAAACTACATGGGTGACAACCTGATTGAAGCAGGGGGTGGTGTTTCTCCTGTTAATGGCTTGCCTTTTTCTTTACCCAATATTTTTAACGTTACATTAATCGGAAATGGAAATACAAGTGATGGTGCATGTGTTAACTTCAGAAACTATGCAGGCGGCACAATAGCCAATTCTGTGTTTTTAAATAAAAACCAGGGAGTTTTACTCGAAGTTACCGATTCTCAGCACGACTGTTTTTATCAGTGGCAACAAGGAAATCTGGATGTAAAAAATAATCTCTTTTATGATGTCGCTTCCTCAACCTCATCTTCTGTTTTTAAACTCACCGGAATTTATTTGCCGGAACAACAAAACGAATGGGAAAACTATTTTAATATAGCCAAAAACGGAATCTCCAATCCCCAAATCGATTGGTCAAACGGGGTATATCTTCCTGAAGAAAAAATCCAGGGCGATATATTTGAAACACCGGTTTCGTGGTTCCAGATTGTGAACTTTAAAGGCGCCTTTGGTGAAAGCAACTGGATAGAAGGTTGGACTTTGCTTACCGAACAATAGAAAATAATTTATATCATACTCTAACATTGTGCGATAGCGGAGAAATATAAGGAGGGTTTTGCACTATCAATTCAATCCCCAATTTCGACTTTTTTTAAGAAGCTTACTAAATTGATCTCCGGCTCCAAATCCAGCTTTTTTCTTAAACGGCTGCGAAAAACTTTAACAGAATTGGGTGTACGAGAAGTAGCATTTGCAATTTCTTTCGATGACATATTGTTTACCAACATGTAACAAAGTTTTAATTCATTCGAAGAGAGATTAGGATTAATTTTTAAAAGACGGTTAAAAAATAAATTTTCATCAGAAGTGATCTTCTCTGTATATTCCAGAACGACTTCAGGTAGTTCATAATCCAGGGTTTGCACAATCTGTTTGATGTTGTCCGAAATCTGAATATCTGATTTGGCTACCTGTACACTCAACTGTTCCAGGGCATTGTTTATTCGTTGCCGGTCTTGCTTCATTAATTCGTAGAGTTTGTTGGCTTCATCTTCTGTTTCAATCGCAATTTTTTGTGCTTTTCGTACGAGATGAATGTAAGAGTGGGTAACAAACGCAGTTCCAACCATAATTAGAGGAACCAATACAATATTTCCCATCAAATGTACTTCTTGGGAATATAGAGTAACGAAGAGATAGGCTGCGGATAAAATTAGGCTGAATAAATATGTCCATATTATTTTTAAGGTATATGCCGAAGTTACTACAATCACCAGCCCCAATAACATATCTACCATTATGTGATGCGAAATTTCTACCTGGTTTATTGCTCTGTAAAGCACCGACAAAATAAGGTTGATTATTATTAAGACATAGATGACGACTAAAATTGTACTCCAGATTTTTTTATTGTAAATAAGGTAAACTGCACTGAACAACATTACAAGTATAACCGGCAGGTTAATAAAGAACAGAAACCATAATTGATCGCTATAATAGCTAATAAGATCAAGGACAAAACCGACACCATAAAAAAATATACTTAGGAAGGTTACTGTATAACCAGCCTTTTGTCTTTGCGAGGCAATTTTTGGAAATACTTTTTCGGTTGCACCCATATGTTCAAATCTACTAAAAAAAACAGAATCAGGGAAGAGTTGACGTTTTGTTAACCTATTTGAGGCTGTAGCTACATGCCTGTTATCTTTTTGTTAACCTCATTTTTTTCAATCCATTTGCCGCTTCTGTTAAATTTAAACACGGAATAGGACTTATAAATCAATAATATGAAATTAAATTTTACTCAAACATTTTTTTCCTGCATTGTATTATTCTTATTAACAGGAACAGTATTTATTATTCCTGCACAGGCACAGGAAAGTGTAAACACTAGCGGTGGCGATGCTTCGGGGAGTGGTGGCTCGGTGAGTTATTCCATCGGGCAAATGGTGTATCAAACACATACCGGCACAAACGGTTCGGTAGCCGAAGGAGTACAGCAACCCTATGAAATTTTAGTAGTAACCGGTATTGACGAAGCCAAACAAATCAGCCTTTCAGTTATGGCCTATCCCAACCCGGCCATTGATTATCTTACCCTGGAAATAAATGAATTTGACCTTTCAGATTTTAGTTTCCGGATGTACGATATGAATGGAAAACTTTTACAGTACAAAAAAGTTGCCGGCAGCCAGACAAGCATTTTTATGGGGAATCTGGTTTCTGCAAGCTATTTAGTAAAAGTTATCCGGGAGAATTCCGAAATAAAAACATTTAAAATCATAAAAAAATAAGGAGTAGTAAGATGAAACGAATATTTACATTTTTAACAGCTTTGTTGGTAACGGGAAGTGTGTTTGCTCAATCTCCGCAGGGAATGAGCTACCAGGCTGTAATTCGCAACAGCAACGACGAGTTGGTAACAAACCAAAGCATCGGTATGCAAATATCTGTTTTGCAAGGTTCTGCAGACGGCACAACGGTTTACAAAGAGACACAAACGCCTACCACCAATACCAACGGTTTGGTGAGTATTGAGATTGGAAACGGAACCCTGGTAAGTGGCGATTTTTCAAGCATCAACTGGGCCAACGGTCCGTATTTTATAAAAACCGAAGCCGACCCCGAAGGGGGAACTGCTTATACCATAACCGGTACCAGCCAATTGATGAGTGTCCCATATGCCTTATATTCGAAAACAGCAGAAACGGTAACAGGGGGGATTTCCGAAACCGACCCTGATTTTAATGCATCGATAGCAGCAGCAATTACAGAAGAAGATACTGCAAGGTGGAATAATATGGCGAACGACACAAGTAAAATACAGGATATCAACCTTTCAGGAACAGACCTTTCCATTACCGATGGGGCAACAGTCGATTTATCTGTGTTGCAGGATGGCACCGGCACCGACAGTCAGATCCTTACACTTTACAATAATAAGTATTTATACATCAGTAACGGTAATAGTATTACCCTCCCTTATTTGATAAAAGAAGTAGATGGTGATCCGGAAAATGAGCTCCAAAGCATCAGCATAAACGGCAATACGGTTTCCATTTCCAACGGAGGTAGTATAGAACTCCCTGCCGAAATTGACCCAAGTGTACCCGCAGGCACGCAAGTAGGCGACATGCAATACTGGAATGGTTCTGAATGGATCACTGTTCCAGCTGGTAACGATGGACAAATGCTAAGTTTTATAGAAGGTATGCCAACATGGACAACAGTAATTGGGGTTACAATGGTAGGACCAACAGATGTATATAACCCCATCACCGGCGAAATATGGATGGATCGTAACCTGGGGGCTACACAAGTGGCGACAAGGAGCTCCGATGTGGCTGCTTTGGGCGACCTGTACCAATGGGGCCGCGCTGCCGATGGGCACGAAAGTAGAACATCAGAGTCAACATCAACTTTAAGCAGCACTGACACTCCCGGGCATGGTGACTTTATTCTTTCATCAGTACCTCCCGAAGACTGGCGCAGTACAAGAAACAACAACCTTTGGCAGGGGGTAAATGGCACAAACAACCCATGCCCAAGTGGATACCGATTGCCAACCGACGCAGAGTGGGAAGCAGAACGTGCAAGCTGGAGCAGCAACGATGCAGCCGGGGCTTTTGCCTCTCCTCTAAAATTGCCACAGACAGGCAACCGAACTTACAACAATGTTCTGATCGGTGCAAGTGGTACCGGTGGTGGCGACTATTGGTCAAGTACCGTAGATGGCTCATACTCAGGGCACTTGTTTTTCTACCACAGCGGTGCCGGTATGAACACAAAAAGTCGGGCGATGGGATACGCTGTACGTTGTATAAAAGACTAGCGAACGTATTTGATTTTTGATACATGAAACGGAAGATTAAAAAGAGGATATAAATTATTCAATTGAATAAAGAAACTTAAACAATGAAACGAATATTTACATTTTTAGCAGCTCTATTGGTAGCGGGAAGCGTGTTTGCTCAATCTCCGCAGGGAATGAGCTACCAGGCTGTTATTCGCAACAGCACCGACGAGTTGGTAACAAACCAAAGTATTGGTATGCAAATATCTGTTTTGCAAGGTTCTGCAGACGGCACAACGGTTTACACCGAGACACAAACGCCTACCACCAATACCAACGGTTTGGTAAGTATTGAGATTGGAAACGGAACCCTGGTAAGCGGCGATTTTTCAAGCATCAACTGGGCCAACGGGCCGTATTTTATAAAAACTGAAACTGACCCGGAAGGGGGAACAAATTATACGATTACCGGAACGAGCCAGTTGTTAAGTGTTCCGTTTGCCTTATATTCGAAAACAGCAGAAACGGTAACAGGGGGGATTTCCGAAACCGACCCTGATTTTAATGCATCGATAGCAGCAGCAATTACAGAAGAAGATACTGCAAGGTGGAATAATATGGCGAACGACACAAATAAAATACAGGATATCAACCTTTCAGGGACAGACCTTTCCATTACCGATGGGGCAACAGTCGATTTATCTGTGTTGCAGGATGGCACCGGCACCGACAGTCAGATCCTTACACTTTACAATAATAAGTATTTATACATCAGTAACGGTAATAGTATTACCCTCCCTTATTTGATAAGAGAAGCAGATGGTGATCCGGAAAATGAGCTCCAAAGCATCAGCATAAACGGCAATACGGTTTCCATTTCCAACGGAGGTAGTATAGAACTCCCTGCCGAAACTGACCCGGTGTATAGTTCATCTGTAGCCAATGATATAACGACAGCCGACACTACAAATTGGAACAGTAAAGTTGACACGCTTATCGCCGGAACAGGCATTGCCATTAGTGGAGATACAATAAAATCAGCTGTTACAACCTATTCGGTAGGCGATTTTGCCCAAGGCGGTGTTGTATTTTATGTTGACGAAACAGGACAACACGGACTGGTATGTGCCAAAGAAGACCAAAGCACAGGAATAAGATGGCATGCAGGGACTTATGGTTCTACTCAAGCCAAGGGAGACGGCCCTTATGCCGGGGAGGCCAACACATCAATTATTATTGCAGCACAAGTTGCTATTGGTGATGATGGTAACACCTATGCAGCACGTATTTGTAATGAATTACAAATTACTGAAGGCGGTAAAACTTATGGTGATTGGTACTTACCCTCGATGAGAGAACTATTGCTGATAGCTCAAAACATAGAAATCATTAATTATAGAGCATGGGCAAATGGAGGCAGCGGCTTAGATGTATTCCCCGAATATTGGAGTTCTACCGAGTGGGATACTGACCAAGCTGTGGAGGTGAGCTTCTGGTGGGATGGCGGAGGGGCGTTTTTGGAATATAAAAGGCATACCAACAACGTGCGAGCTGTTCGTGCTTTTTAATCTTCTATTTGGTCAAACAGAGAGATTATTTGAAAAAAGGTTACGATTGATTCACATATGAACGGAATAACGATATTACTTCAACAGCACATTTACTTAAAACCATCAGATTTATGATGGAAATTCGTGAGTAATTAATTCAAATCCATTCATTCCCGGTTTTAAAAATGCCGGGGTGGATGGATAAGTTTAGCTTTCATTGGAACAAAAAGCAGAGTCAATTAAGAATTATTAAGAAATAAATCGGGATAAAGAATGAAAAGAATATTTACATTTTTAGCAGCTTTATTGGTAACGGCAAGCGCATTTTCTCAATCTCCGCAGGGAATGAGCTACCAGGCTGTAATTCGCAACAGCAACGACGAGTTGGTAACAAACCAAAGCATCGGTATGCAAATATCTGTTTTGCAAGGTTCTGCAGACGGAACAACGGTTTACACCGAAACACAAACTTCAACCACCAATACCAACGGTTTGGTAAGTATTGAGATTGGAAACGGAACCCTGGTAAGTGGCGATTTTGCAGGTATCAACTGGGCCAACGGGCCGTATTTTATAAAAACCGAAGCCGACCCCGAAGGGGGAACTGCTTATACCATAACCGGTATCAGCCAATTGATGAGTGTCCCATATGCCTTATATTCGAAAACAGCAGAAACGGTAACAGGGGGGATTTCCGAGACCGACCCTGATTTTAATGCATCGATAGCAGCCGCAATTACAGAAGAAGATACTGCAAGGTGGAATAATATGGCGAACGACACAAGTAAAATACAGGATATCAACCTTTCAGGGACAGACCTTTCCATTACCTATGGGGCAACAGTCGATTTATCTGTGTTGCAGGATGGCACCGGCACCGACAGTCAGGTCCTTACGCTTTACAATAATAAGTATTTATACATCAGTAACGGTAATAGTATTACCCTCCCTTATTTGATAAAAGAAGCAGATGGTGATCCGGAAAATGAGCTCCAAAGCATCAGCATAAACGGCAATACGGTTTCCATTTCCAACGGAGGTAGTATAGAACTCCCTGCCGAAACTGACCCGTTTTACTCTGCATGGGATAAATCATCAGGAATTTCAATTACCGAAAGCCAAATTACCGACCTCACCCATTTTACCAATGACGATGAAAGCGACCCGCTATTTTCGAACAGCGAGGCCGCAAACATTACTGCCGTCGATATTTCCAATCTGAGTAATCTCTCTGGCACCAACACCGGCGACCAGGATTTAAGCTCATTGGCTACAAAAAGTGCGTTAGCTGATTCTTCAGCTCAAATCCGCAGTGAAATTCCTGATGTAAGTGGATTTTTAACAAGCGAAACCGACCCAAGTGTACCGACAGGTACCCAAGCAGGCGACATGCAATACTGGAACGGCAGTGCATGGATTACTGTAGCTGCGGGGAACGAAGGACAAGTATTAACCTTTACAGGTGGCGTACCAACATGGACATGGACAACCCAACCTAAAGAAGGTGAAGTACAAAACCCAACCACCGGCGAAATATGGATGGATAAAAACCTTGGAGCTACACAAGTGGCAACAAGCAGTACCGATGCGGCTGCTTTTGGCGACTTGTACCAGTGGGGACGTGCAGCCGACGGGCACCAAAGCCGTACTTCGGGTACAACACATACATTGGCAACAAGTGATACTCCCGGGCATGGTGAATTTATTCTTTCATCAGCATCTCCTCCTTACGACTGGCGTAACCCGCAAAACAACAACCTTTGGCAGGGTGTAAGCGGCACCAACAACCCTTGCCCAAGCGGTTACCGCCTGCCAACCGAAGCAGAGTGGAAAGCAGAACGTGCAAGCTGGAGCAGCAATACTCCAGCCGGTGCTTTTGCTTCGCCGCTTAAATTGTCCAAGGCCGGCATCCGCTCCACCGCGACGGGCAATGAGGGTTACTTAGGCTCCTATTGGTCAAGTACCGTAAATGGTACCGACGCCGGATACCTTTACTTCGCCACCGATATCTCAGGTTTCGGCTTCTTCCGTCGTTCCTACGGTTGTTCTGTCCGTTGCCTTAAGGATTAGACACTTTGCATATTTCAATCCACAGCCCTTGGTTCTTTTTCAAAATAGTTCAATAATGAAAAAAATAATTATCACTTTAACGCATCTGCTCATTATTACATCAGTAGGGTCGCAGAACACAGTAACAGGCACTTTCACAGGTCTTGCAAAAAAGCAAATTAAACTTGTGGGTTATTCAGGGTTTGAAACTTATGCTATCGACAGCATACAAGCCAATGATAATGGAGAGTTTAGCTTGTCGTTTGACAAAGAAGATTTCGGAATGGCTTATCTTCTATCGCAAAACAATAAATCTTTTGTAGTTATATTAGCCGAAAATGAAAACCTGCGATTAAGCGGTGTAAACTTTGAATTGCCGGAAAGTATCAAAATCATTCAAGGCAAACAAAACCAACTATTCGACCAATATGCTACCGAACATCCACGTCGCGAGCAAACCCTAAGTGCCTGGGATTACCTGACTAAAATTTACGAACTCGACACGCTTTTTTCTACACAGCAAACTCCCAAACAAGCTATTGAAACAGAAAAGAAACGCATAAAGGATGAGGACAGCCTGTTTTTGGCTGGTTTACCCGAAGATTCTTATGTAAGCTATTATTTACCGCTTCGCAAATTGGTAAGTTCAGTTGCAACCATTGCCCAATACCGCACCGAAGAAATACAGGCAACTTTCGCAGCATTCCGTAATATAAATTATACAGACCTACGCCTTTACAAAAGCGGTTTGCTGAAAGATGCCATCGAAAGCCATTTTTGGTTAATAGAAAATAGTGGTCGAAGTTTAGATTCGGTTTACATTGAAATGAATAAATCCATAGATATTTTGCTTACAAACCTTTTATCGAACGAGCAAAAACTGAATGAAATTACCGAACATTTGTTTAAGTTTTTGGAACAGCGCAGTTTATTCTCCGCATCGGAATACCTTGCATCAAAACTGCTCAACGAAAAATCGTGTACCATAAACGATGATTTTGCCTCGCAATTAGAGAGCTACCGTGCCATGAAAAAAGGTAATATTGCACCAGACATTGTTTTCCCGACTAGTTTCTCTGCTCCGGCATACACAGACCAAAACAAACCGAAAAAACTTTCTGAAATAAAAAGCTCTTACAAGGTCGTTGTTTTTGGTGCAAGTTGGTGTCCACAATGTCCAAAGGAGTTACAGGAAATAAGCAAAAACTATGCTATATGGAAAAAACAAGGCGTAGAAGTTGTTTTTGTATCGCTGGATGAAAACAAACAAACTTTTACGAACTTCATCAAACCGTTTCCATTTATCTGCATTTGCGATTACAAAAAATGGGAGAGTCAATCGGTAAAAGATTATCATGTATTTGCCACACCAACAATTTATCTGCTCAATAAAGAAAATGAAATATTATTAAAACCAAATTCTGTAAACCAATTGAATTCGTGGATTGATTGGTATTTGGTTCAAGGGAACAATTAGTTTACAAAGGAAAAGAAATATAGTATAACAATAATCAACGAAACGCCAATAAGCGGTATAAGGAATTGTGTTTTAAGTTCTTATGCATACGGAGTCTCTCGCATCAACGTTTATTGTACCTTGATAGTGAAGTGGTTCCGAACTCCCCAACGATTTTATACAGACTGCCGTTGGCGTTCATTGAAGCGGACTCAACGACAAACTTGAGAAATTAACAAAACAGACAAAATAGAATGAATATCTACCATTAAGAAAGGAGGACACAAATGCGACACAAACGATTACAATTAAGTGCCGTTCTCTTGTTTGGACTTGGACTAACAGGACTACAGGCACAGGAAAGTGTGAACACCTCCGGCGGCAATGCATCGGGCAGTGGTGGCTCGGTAAGTTATTCCTATGGGCAAATGGTGTATCAAACACATACCGGAACAAACGGTTCGGTTGCCGAAGGAGTACAGCAAGCCTACGAAATTTCGGTTTTAACCGGTATTGATGGTGCTAAAGAAATCAAGCTCCTGGTTTCGGCCTATCCTAATCCAACCACCGATTATCTGACATTAAGTATCAGTGAGTTCGATGTTTCAGATTTATCGTACCTGCTGTTCGATATGAACGGCAAGCTTATTCAAAATGAAAAAATAAGCGGCAGCCAGACAAGCATTTTTATGGGAAACCTGGTTCCGGCCAGCTATTTAGTGAGAGTCATCCAAAAAAATGAAGAAGTAAAAACATTTAAAATCATAAAGAAATAAGGAGTAGTAAGATGAAAAAAATATCTACCATTTTAGCAGCCTTATTGGTAACGGTAAGCGTATTCCTGCCACAGCAGGCAGGTGCTCAATCGCCCGAAAAAATGAGCTACCAGGCTGTAATTCGCGACAGCAACGATAAGTTGGTAAACAACCAAAGCATTGGCATGCAAATAAGTATTTTGCAAGGTTCGGCCGATGGCACCGTGGTTTATGCCGAAACGCAAACACCAACTACCAATGCCAACGGTTTGGTGAGTGTTGAAATTGGAAACGGAACTCTTGTAAGCGGCGATTTTGCAGGCATCGACTGGGCAAACGGGCCGTATTTTATAAAAACCGAAACCGATATTGAAGGTGGAACGAACTACACCATTATTGGCACAAGCCAATTGTTAAGTGTGCCTTATGCCCTGCACGCAAAAACAGCTGAGAGTGTTACGGGCACTTCTGCCGAAACCGACCCGGTTTTTACAAACAGTCAGGCTGCCAATATAACTGCCACTGATATAGGTAATTTGGCTAACTTATCAGGTATAAATACGGGCGACCAGGATTTAAGCTCTTTGGCTACAAAAACCGACTTAACAGAGGCTACAACCAAAATTCGCAGCGAACTGCCCGATGTAAGTGGATTTATAAGCAGCGAAAGCGACCCTGTTTACTCTGCATGGGATAAATCAACAGGAATTTCGATTACCGAAAGCCAGATTACCGACCTCACTCATTTTACCACCGACGATGAAACCGATCCGGTTTACAGTAAATCGGTAGCAAGCGGAATATCAACTTCCGATATTAGCAACTGGAACAATAAGCTGGATACAGAGGTTGACGGGTCAATCACCAACGAAATACAGAACCTGTCTTCCGTATTAACCGAAGGCAACGACGGAGGCACAAAACAAATTAAAAATATTGCCACACCAACCGATGCAGGCGATGCCACCACAAAATCGTACGTAGATAACCTGTTGGCCGGTGCCGACTGTGCCAGCTGTGATATGGTGTTAAAATATTTAATATTAACAGAAAACTCTATTGAAATACTGCTCAATGCAGATATACCTGTCAGCAACTTATACGAAGCAGGAAAAAGTGTTTCCGCTTTATTTAATGCCGGGGTAAGCGAAGCCGAGCTGTTAAGTGCCGGAGGAAGCATAACTGAAATAGTAAAAGCCGGGGGAAGTGTAGATACTTTGCTGGATTTAGGAGTTACAATTTCAGAACTTATTAATTCGAAGGCAGGGGTTGGGGTTGGAACCTTAGAGAAAAACGGGGTTACCGAACAGGAATTAAGTGATGCCGGTTTGATAGGGACAGTTACGGATGTTGAAGGAAATACCTACAAATGGGTAAAAATAGGTGAACAGGGTTGGATGGCCGAAAACCTGAGAACCACAACTTTTAATGACAGTACAGCAATTAACAGCTATTTCTATTCCTGGTATAAAAACGATTCGGTTACGTATGCTTCGGACTTTGGGGCATTATACTTTTATATAGATTACACACCTTTTTATAGGTCCAAATTATGTCCAAAAGGCTGGCACATTCCTGACGATTCAGAGTGGACCGAACTAAAAGATTATCTTACCGATAATGGTTTTGGTTACGGAGGAAGCGGAGATGACATTGCAAAATCGCTGGCCGATACATCTCTCTGGATTAGTTCAACAAAGGCCGGGACTCCTGGATACGATATGTCATCGAATAACAGCAGTGGTTTCTCAGGTCTTCCGGCGGGAAGCGGTTACAATGGTGGTACTGATTTTGGCTGGGATGGATCTTATGCTCGCTGGTGGAGTGTTGTTGAAGATAATTGGGTCGACCCCAGACTTTGCGAATTATATACTTCAGCTACATATTTGGGTCTGGTTGGAGGCGGCCATTATAATAGTGGATTTTATATCCGTTGTGTCAGGGATGAGTGAGCAAAGCGAGCCTTGTTATTGGGTTAATTGATTTATCTGTTGAATATATCTGCCTGCGCTGATGTATAATTAGTTCGCCTTCACTTGAATTTTCTCGTCATATCGCATGATAGCGGGGGAGCTAATGTAGAAGAAATGAGTATTACTAATAATGATATATTTTTCTAATGTGAAAAATCAGATAACAGAACTTATATTTTTGTGTTAATAATACCTTTACCCGTGTTCAAACCATCGGAAGGCTGCCATTTTGGAAAGATTTGCCGGCTTTTTTCAGGAAAAGCCCGGCAAAACAGGGAAAAGTTCTCCCTTTTATGGAGCTTATGGGCACTTTTTTGAAGAAAAGCCTAAAATTAAACTTGCATATTCTTCCTTTTTACATGAATATTCTCACGGGCTGGCAGATTTTTGCCGTATTTTGGCAGGTTTTCGGAAGTTTATGAATAAACGTTCCGGTACAAAACCAGGTTTTCATTCTGAAACCAAAAACAAATAAAGTGGATTGTAGTAATGTTGCAGTTAAAATCCAGGAGTTGCGGAAGGAAAAGCTTAGGGATTATCTATTCTGTAACGGTAGTACGTTTCCCTCTCGGGAACCTTGCGGCAAGTTCGGCAACAGCTTCTTCGGCGCCGGGTTGCCCCATACCTGCAGCATTTTTAAGCACCTTATATACCGACAGCGACGAAATATACGCTTCGCTTCCTGCAAGAAGCATACTGTCGTCGAGCGTATCGGTGAGTCGCTGCAACTGTGTATAATATAAACGAATAGCTTTTACCGCCTCAAAGTCTGACCGGGTTTCCGACACATCGATAAAAGCAGGTATATACGATGGATATTGTTCTGCATATTCCACGGCTTTTTCAACAAAAGCCACGGTTTTATCACCCATTTTGGGTAGTTCTTTACGCTCTTCGGGCGTCAGGGTCATCAACTTTGGTTCAAGAACGCTAACCAACACCTGGATAGCTTCCTTCACCTGTTCTTTTTCTTCATCGGTAAGAAAAAAAGAGAATCTGTTCTCCATAATTAAAAATTTAGGTTTTAAAATTGGGGGTACGCCGGTATTTGGGAATCTTTTCCCGCCACCCTAATCCGGCTGCCGGGTACCTCGCTAACATTTATCATCAGGGTTTCCGCAATCCTGAATTTTACCCTAAATTTCGGCAAACAGATTAAAACTGGCTGCCCAAGTGATTATGTTTCATAACATTAAAACAAACAGATACATGATACTCAATGTAAAATACGGGTCAAAAAATTAAAACACCTCCAGGTAGAGCCGGGAAACCATTTCAGCTGCCAGCTGATTCAAAAACTTCCGGGCATTGGCATACGAATTAAATCCACGATATATTTTCAGGTATTCCATCATCATGCGCCTAATTCTTTAACAAGCGACATATAAATCTGCTGTGGCTCCGGAAAATCCTGCTCGTCGGATTGAGATTCATCGTCAAAACCATTGTAGTGAAACAAATGCCACTTATCGTGATAAAATTCAGCAGCGGTAAAATTTTCTACCCAATCGCCACAATTTATATATTGCAGTCGTTTACCATTCACAACTATATGCTTTTCTGTCGGAACATGAGTATGACCACAGATTACCGTGTGATATCCTTTTAGTAAGGCAAGATGTGCTACCTGCTGCTCAAACCCCGACAGATGATCATTTTTTATCCATCGTTTCCTGATTCCGTTGTAAAACTGAATTTCCTGTTTCCCAAAAAACTTTAATATTCTATTGGTTTCATTATTTATGATCGAAACAAAACCATAAAACGCTGCCCCCAATTTGGCAAGCCACTTTGTTTTATGAATAATTTTATCAAAAATATCACCATGAAAAATCCAGGTCTTTGTATCTCCTGATTCAAAAATATATTGGTTTACAATTTTAAGGTTTCCTAACTGTGTAGGAATCATTTTACGCAAAAACTCATCGTGGTTTCCGGAAACATAAATAATCTGAACTCCTTTTTCCATCATTTTAATTAACTGACGGACAACTTTTAATTGTGGCTTTGGAAAATAATTCCGACTAAAACGCCAGGAATCGATAATGTCTCCATTCAGCACCAGCAACTTTGGCTGAATTGACTTAAGGTATTTTAGCACTTTTTTGGGCTTGCTACCGTGTGTAGCCAGATGTAAATCTGAAATAACCGAAACCTCCAGTTCTCTAGTTTTCAAAACACTACAACTAATTATTTTAATCAAATTTGCAGAATTGGTGTTAACTTACGATTACATAAGTGTTACGTTAAAAATAATTACATTACTGATACTTGTTCAATGACTGTCAAACATTTCCTGAGAAAGGGGAAAACTAAAAATCATGAATTACCTGTTCAACCATTTCCCAGGAAACAAGCTTAAAATTCTGGCTTTTCTTTTTTCGACCGTCGTAATTAAACCCGTCCTGAACGACCAGAATTCCTTTTGGAAAATGAGGGCCAAGGGGAGCCGATGTAATTTCAATTCCATCGGTTTCTTCTACTCCATCTATACTTCCGTCTGTAATCCGAAAGCTACCTAGATATTTATTGTTCGCCTGTCGTTCGAAAACAGCAAACGAATAATTGCCCTGCGATGAAGCAAGCAAATAACCATTTCCGTTTCCGCTATCGAAAATAGCAAGTCCTTCAATGTCGTATTTTATATTGGTATTTTTCTCCGAACTGTTTTCAACAAATGTTCCTTCTGAACCTCCTTCGGGTTCAGCATCATATTTCCAGATTCCGGCTTCTTCCTTTCCAATGTAAAGAATTCCGGTTTTATCATCTGCTATCATCCCCTCGGTTTGAGCACCTAATGAAAAAGAACGCACCAGCTTTGCGTCAACCCTTTTATGATCATCAAACAGTTCCCACTGTTCAACCTCTCCGGCTTTGCTGTTAACAAAAACATAAAATTTGCCTGTTTTTTTACTCTTATACATTGCCAGACCATACACTTCGTCCACCATCTTCGAATAAATAACCCTGGAATGCAAAGTATCCAGCATTCCATTGGCATGAATTCTAAATAACGAAACCGAATGGTGCGATCGGTTGCTGGCGGCTATGATGTCTACAGTATCGCCATTTATTTTAAAGCCATATCGTAAATCACAGTTATTCATATTACCTGTAAAATAATAATGCAATTCTTCACCATTCAAATTATAGGTTGCCATCCCCCCTTTTTTATCGGTGCCAATAATGATTGATTTTTCAGGGTATTTTGAATTAACCCAAATCGCCGGATCATCGGCGGAATCCTCATTCTTTTTTTGAGGAACCGGAAATGTTTCAACAGATGCCGATACAAGCGAAGTGATATGTTCGCCCGCTTTTCGTGAACCCTCGCTCGGACGGCCACATGAGAAGAGTACCATAATCAGGATAACGAGTTCAATAAGAGCAATAAAAAAAATAGCTTCTTTAATCTTCATTCTGAATTTCATTTATAAAATTATCAATAAACTCTTTTACATCTATTAAAACACCTCGCAAACCGGGCAGCAATTTTCGCGTACACTAATTATTCTACTATATTAAAAGTTCAGTTTTAGTCCGATTTTCCCCCACCAGGAATAGTATTCCTGTTTCATAAGTTTATCCGGAGTTCCCAGGTAAAACTTCTGTGGAACATTTGTAAAATTAATTACATCAACCGATAATTGTAAATTTTCCGTAATAGAAACATTTGTTGTAAAATCAAAATGCCAGGCCTTGTCGTAATATTCGTCCAAATCACTGTCGGCGCCCAACTCCTGCAAAAAAGCGTCATGATAATTTGCGGTTATTTTTGCATAAAAATCAGGCCTTTCGTAGAATAAGGCTATGTTAGCGGTATGCTTTGCCTGGCCGGGAAGTGTAATTTTTTCCTTCTCGCCGTTGACATCAAAAAAAGCACTCAGGTCATCTTCTCCAAAAATAACCAGTGCATCGCTGTAATTGGCAGGATACCGTGTGTGAATATAAGCTTCCGAAAACGTATAAGTATAATTTGCAAAAACACCAAAATCAGACAGAAAATTATCCAAAAAATACAATTTTGACTGCAATTGCAATTCAGCCCCGTAGACATGGGCATCCAGGCCATTCGCCGCGATTGTGATTTTATCAAGCGATGTGCCGGTACTGGCGTCGCTTTGATGAGCAAATCGGGTAAAATAAAATACAAAATCGTCAATCTGCTTATAAAAGAGGCCACCTGAAAACAGGCCCTGTTCCCCGAAGTAAGTTTCGCCCAACAAGTCAAAATTTGTTGCTCCGGGATATTTTAAATCCGGATTTCCAAAGGTAAACTCATCATTGTCTTTCTCCTCTCTATACGGCAATACATCCTTAAAATTTGGTCTGGAATAAGTTCGGGTTACCGCTGCCCTGAAATTGGTATTTTTGTTTATGCTGTATTTTACCTGAAACTGTGGCAGCCAGAATTCGTGCGTGCGTTGATCATTTAAAGTATCTAAACGTACAAATTTACTGCCGTCGGTTACCACGTTACGCCCTGCGTAATCGATATCTGTTTTTTCGAAACGTACTCCCCCCAGCAACATCAGTTTATCAAAATTATGTTTGAACATTCCATAAAATGCATAAATATTTTCGGAAGCCGTATAATCTGAACCAAAGGTTTCCTGTCGGGTATCGGTTTTATCGTAAACAAACAAGTGTGAATTATATTCATAAAAATCGCGCATTTTTTGAGGCGCCGGCATGGCTTCAATTACATATCCTTTACCTAGCAAATCAGACTCGCGAAAACCATCGCTTACTCCCAATAAAGTTAGTTCTGTTACCTCTCCCGGATACGGGTTAACCAGCGAATGGTAGGGATAGCCTGAATAAACTTTGGAATTGTCATCCCGCTTTTTATCTTTCAAACGCACCTTCGCTCCAAATTTGAAACTTCCTGACTGGTATGGAATTTCAAAATTAATTTTTGCGGTAATATTTATGTCTTTGATAAGATTATCTTCCAGTGTCATTCCATCAAACTCATACTCTTCGTAGTTGTACACCAATTCTTCATCTCCTTCAACCGGGTAGCTTATTCTCGGCCAGTTGGGGTCAGTTAAATCAAATTTCATACGCACCCCATGGCCGGGACTATCAAAAGTCGCCTCCAGGCGATCGGGCTCTTTTTCCTGAGAATAGGCATAAGCAGTTTCATAATCCAATTTAATTGAGCCTAGCTTGTGGGTTCCACCCAGATTTAAACTATAAATTTCCTGAATTTTGTTCCGGTCTCTGATGTCATGATCGATACTGCAATCGCGGTAAAGTGTCTCTGTTACCGCATCAGAAACATTGTAGTTTTTTCTTCTGCGCAACTCATCATCACTAAAACTGTTGTACATCCCTCTTAAATAAACAGATGAATTTTTGTTGAAAATATAATCCATCGTAGAGCTCATTCCAATTCTTGTTCTGGTAATATCGTAATGACGAAGTTCCATTTTTTTATATTGAACTTTGTAGTTATCAACACCCAGATCCTGACTTCCCCAAAATGGTCCTTTTATATAGTCGAATTCCATATTATCGGAGCCAAGGTTATTTTGAAAATAACTGCTGTTAATATGAAAGCCAAATTTCCCATATCTCGCTCCATATGAAAACTGAATTTGATAATTTTCTCTTTCTCTGAGGTTATTATATCCACCGGAAATTGCTACAGAAATATCCGGTTTTGTGTCGAGAGCTTTTTTTGTAATGATGTTCACATTTCCGCCAATTCCATCGGCATCCATATCTGGAGTCAGTACTTTGGTAATCTCAACAAATTCAATCTGGTCTGCTGCAATAACATCTAAACCAACATACCTCACATCTCCTTCAGGAGAGGGAATTTGTTCACCATTAATATTAAAATTAGTAAGTTCAGGCGGGGTTCCGCGCAACTGGACAAAACGGCCTTCTCCCTGATCGCGCTGAAGAGTAATACCAGGGATTCTTTGTATTACTTCTGCCGCGTTCATGTCCGGGAATTGAGCTATTTGCTCGGAGGAGACTATATTTTTGATATTTTCAGCTAATTTCTGTTCTAACATAGCTTTTACAATTCCTCTCGCTGTGCCTGTTACATTCACTTCACCCAACTGCTCACTCCCCGATTCAAGCATAACTTCGAGTATCTTTGGCTTATCGGAACTAAACTCACAAGAAATAGACTGAGTTTGGTAACCAAGATAAGATATTACAAGTGTCGCCTTGCTTTGAGCGATATTTTTAATCTCAAATTCTCCTTCTAAATTTGTAATAGTTCCTTTGGTAGTACTTTCTATCAGAATTCCGGCTCCCGGCAACGGTTCGTTGGTTTCCTTATCTTTTACCGTCCCCCTTACAGTATAATCCTGAGCCGAGCTGTTTAGCGAAAAAACAATACCCCAAAAAAACACAATAAAAAAACGATACATAGTGCCAATATTTGGAAATGCTGTATTTATACTTTCAAAAACACCCTGAGAAAAATTTCATCAGGGTATTTTTATTGTTATCTAAAAAAAACTAATCGACGATTATCTTTTTTGTAACTGATATCTCTTTGCCATTTGATGCCTGAATAAAGAAAATTCCTTTACTCAGGTCAGAAACATCAATTTTTTCAACTGTGGATTCAAGCTGTATCGATTTCACAAGTTTGCCGGTGAGATCATACATTTTTACCGTGTTAAATTTGTCATCGTCAAATTCCAGATTTATACTTCCACTCACAACGGGGTTGGGATAAACCTTAAAGTCAGATTCGAAACCAATTATTTGCTTTTGCGCAGTATTTGTTGCGACAGAGCTGTAATAAACTACTAATCTTGGTCTTCTTTCCGGATGATTTTGCCCGTCTCCTCCATCTTCCGGGTCGGCGATATTCTCAAAAGACTCTATTTCCCTGGCATTTTCTATTTCTTCTCCCGTTACACCTTGATTTTCACCTTCCCATATCAAAGCAAGGGAGTTGCCTGCTTCCCACCCGGGCAGATCAATTATTTCCTGAATAATAGTGCCAATATCAGGAGTACGGTGTTCTGTATATAGTCCCCATTCCTCTGCAATTACCCAACGTACAGAAGCAGTGGTTCTCGGGCGATCGGTTATCAGCGAATCCATTGTAAATGTTCCCGGATTTGGATTATTCTCACCTGTTATTGTGATATTGGCAACATCGTCGGCGGATTTTGCTTCGTGAGAATGGACATAAACAAACGCTGAATCAACAGTAAAACCGGCCGGAATATCTATGTCGCGAAACCTTAAACCAATGTGGACAATGTTTATTTCATCCGGAGCATATTCGTAACCGATATCCAGATCGTCATCTTCCAGGTCATCCATTTCATTATTTTCCTGTTCTGCGTCATCAGATGAAACATCAACCACAATATTTTCATCAATAATAGTATCCGTTTTTTGGATATATCTCTCGAACACCTGATTTTCAAGAGTATAATATATCACCAATTTGGGTCTTCTTTCCGGGTGATTTTGCCCGTCGCCTCCATCTTCAGGATCGGCTATATTTTCAAAAGACTCTATTTCCCGGGCATTTTCTATTTCTTCTCCGGTTACTCCCTGGTTTTCGCCTTCCAGAATTAATGCAAGTGAATTATAGGCTTGCCATTCGGGTAAGTCAATAATTTCCTGAATAATTGCGCTTATATCAGGAGTACGATGTTCCGTGTATAAGCCCCATTCCTCTGCAATTACCCAACTTACAGAAGCGTTGGTTCTTGAACGATCTGTTATTAACGAGTCCATTGAAAATGTTCCGGGGTTCGGATTATTGTCTCCGGTTATTGTGGTATTGGCAACATCTTCGGCAGATTTCGCTTCGTGAGAATGGACATAAACAAATGCCGAATCAATTGTTGCTCCCGCCGGAATACCAATATCACGAAATCTCAGCCCAATATGAACAATATTTATTTCATCCGGTGCGTATTCATATCCAACATCCAGGTCATCATCTTCCAAATCATCCATTTCATCGTTCTCTTGTTCTGCATCGTCAGATGAAACATCAACCACTATATTTTCATCAATAATAGTGTCGGTTTTCTGAATATATCTTTCAAACTTTAAACTTTGCGAAAAAGTGAAAGAAAAAGTGAAAGACATTAATAATAAAGAAAGTAGAAATCTTTTCATAGAATAAAAATTTGATTTGTTAATCAAACGAAAATATGCCAAAGCCGATGAACACTGGTTAAAAAAGAATTAATTAAAAATTAAAAAGATTTAATTATATCACTACGTTACAGACAAATAAGCTCGCATTCGGGAGCAGCAATATTTTCGCTGAAAAACTTATTGAGAACTCGAATTTGAAGCAAATGTTATCAAAGCTATCGTTCTTTCTTTTTATCAAATATCATTCTCCAATTGCCTTTTAATATCCAGATCAACTACCTCATAATATAACTAAGAAGTATGAAGCTGAAATAATCTTTGTAAAAAGAAGCTAAGCTTTAAGGAATAAAACCCGTTGGCTCAAGAAGCGCTGTCGCATTCAGGATCTGTTCCACTTAAAAACAATTAATCCGTTTCCTCTTGATTATCTGGTGTCACTGATTCAATCATTGCAGAAGCTGTTTCAATTAATACTTTTTGCGCTTCATTATAAGAACTTAGGTTTCTAAGAATCTTTATGATCTTTATATGCGGATTAGGTTTGTCTACCATTTCATAAAAAGCCAGACGTTTTTGTCCTTCAGAATTAATAAAAAACAACCGCTGGCCTGCAAAGTCGTATGTAAACTCTTCGTGTTTTGCAAACACAAACTCAAGTCCTGAACGTTGAAAGCTTATCTCATAAAAACGAGAATAAATTAAATAAATGTGCCCGTCAGGAAGTCCGTAAAAATTTACCGGCAAAATGGTTGCCAGGTAAGATGTGCATGTTTTGTGGATTAACCTGACGCTCTGTTCCATTTGTCCAGATTTTTCATTGTCTCAAATATACCTTTCGCTTACTACGATTTTATTTAACATCAATTAAATTATAATTACACCTTAATATTGGGGTTGGAAGTTCGTCATTTACTGATTCAGGTATTGAGCAACTCACAAATGCTATTCATTAATTAGCGCTGAAAAGCTGCCGGATATAAACGCCGCATTTGCTGCAAACGCCACTTACCTCTGTTTGTTAACTTACAACAAAATATTAACCATTTCGTCTGCTTTTTTCCCAAGGAATCTCTGAGCTTCAACAAACGACTTAATATTTCGATAGGATTTGACAATTCTTAACTGAGGTTCTTTGGATTCGACCTCTTTTCTGAATGAAGACAGATTTTTGTCCATACTTTTTAACGCAACTACTTTTTCTGTTTCAAAATCATAGTAGTAGTTTTCGAGCACTGCAAAAACAAACTCCAGTCCCGACTTATTAAAATTTATTTCATAAAACCGGGCATAAATCAGATAAATATTACCATCAGGTAGTCCGTAAAAATATACAGGCAAGGATGTTTGCAAATGGGTATTGTTCGATTTATACAATAATCTGCAGTTTGATTTCATTTTGTGTATGTTTCTATCGGAAAGATACAATTGAAATCAATCGAAAGAAAATACAAGCGATTAAGTTTCTATTAATAGTTGATTAATAATCAGTCTCATACAGCTACCAGAAGGCTGTTTTATCCGGGAAAAGTTCACTTGAATCTCACCAATCACCATGATTATTTCGTGCCGCTACACCCAATAAAGACAGGTTAATTTGTATCCTTTCTTTCCTCTGCTGCAAAACTACTGACCTAAAACAACAAAGCCATTCAAAATTGAATGGCTTTGTTGTTTGTATTCCTTTTTACTTTGTTTGCTTTTTAGTTAATGTTATAAAATCCCGATATGCTTTTATCAAATTAATATAATGTAAAAGCATATTTTTGGTTTCTGTTAACGTATTAAAATACAATATTGAGTTTCTTGAATTAACAAGTTTACC
The DNA here is from genome assembly GCF_009762775.1 of Maribellus comscasis. Taxonomy (GTDB): domain Bacteria; phylum Bacteroidota; class Bacteroidia; order Bacteroidales; family Prolixibacteraceae; genus Draconibacterium; species Draconibacterium comscasis. Next base: position 2,234,261 of record NZ_CP046401.1, read on the forward strand.
TTTAATTCTCTTTATTTGCGCTTTCTCTAAATCCACCAATAGTTCAACTATCTTATCTCTTTCTACAATAAGAGAATCAATTTCTTCAAACTTGTTTTCTTTTACAATATGGAGCATAAAATTCATAAACTCATCGATATGAACAACGAGGTCTCGCATTTCTTTGGATTGCTCTTTTGTAAACGGTTTATGGTTATTATCGATATGCTCATATAATGGTTCTACAGTAAAATTCAACGAATGGGCTACTTCACGTTGATAATCTACCACCTGAACATAAAAATGCCCGGAATCGACATTATCTTCAATCTTCGACAAAGTATTTAAAACTTTACTTTTTTGTTTCTTTGATTTTCGATTCAATTCATCTTTTAACTCCAGACCATCCTTCAAATGCCCTCTATCCTCTTTCAGGAAACTATCTACACTAACTGAGTAAGCTTTACTTGCTGAAAGAATAGAATTTACCACCTGTTTATTACATTTTGCAATTACTTTATCAACCTCATCTTTTTCGCTGAATACTTCTTCCTCATCTGTCGATTTTTCTACCGAACGTTTTTTAAACATGATGTGTGTCCGAACAACCATAAAAATAGCAATTGCAATGAAAACAAATATCATGACTTTTCCACCCAGCGAGATTAACAATGCTATCAAACACGAAACAGTGAATGCGATAATAGCGGTTAGAAACCATCCTCCAATTACGGCAAAAACACCTGATATCCTGTAAACTGCACTTTCTCTGTCCCATGCCCTGTCGGAAAGAGATGTACCCATAGCAACCATAAATGTTACATAAGTGGTTGACAAAGGTAATTTTAATGAAGTACCAATCGCAATCAGAATACTGGCAACAACCAAATTAACCGACGCCCTTATTTTATCAAACGCAGGTGTTTCCGGATCATCAGCTGCACCAAGGGAGATTGGAGTAAAACGTTCTTTTAACGTATTTCTGACTGTCCCCGGCAGTACTTTTTGAATGGAATTGTTAAAATTTAAAGAACTGCGTACCATCAAACGTGCAATCAAAGAGGATCCAAAGCGTTCCATTCCTTCAGACTGTCTTCCCAAATTAATTTCCGTTTCGGTTACAGCCCTTGCTTTTTTGGAAGTAATCAGGGTTACTACCATAACCAATCCCGAAATCAACAACATAAATACAGGGGTACTGCTTTTATCCCTGAGCATTTCCATTGTAAATGTTTCGGGGGACAAACCTCCTGAGGCAACCCATGCCTGGAATGATTTAAACCCTGCAACCGGCACTCCGATAAAGTTTACCAGATCGTTGCCGGCAAAAGCCATAGCCAAAGCAAAAGTTCCGATAAGTACAATCAGTTTTAAAATATCCAGTTTGAATAATAAACGTAAGACTTGCAGCACAACAGTCCAGCCAAGAAAACTATATAACAGAATAGTTAAAGTATGGTGCTTTACCCAATCGCTCATTATTTCACCGTTACTCATTTGGTATTCAGAATAGGCTGATCCCCTAATTCCTTTAATCAAAATAAAATAAGTAATTGCAGTAATAGCTAATCCGCCAAAAGCAGAACCTAAATATTTTAACGGTTTTGAATAGCGAAAAGAAAAGATCAGTCGCGTAAGATATTGTACTACTGCTCCAACTGTAAACGCTATCAACACCGATAAGAGGATGCCTGTTATAATGGCAAGTGCCTTATCGGAATTTATGTAATTTGATAAATCCAGCATGGTTCCACCCATTGCTTTAATCTTTACAACTGATACCGCTACCGCTGAACCAAGAAGTTCAAAAACGATAGAAACAGTTGTAGACGTAGGCATTCCGAAAGTGTTGAACATGTCCAGCAGAATAACATCCGTTATCATAACTGCCAGAAAAATGACCATTATTTCGGAAAAGAAAAACATGTCAGGATGAAAAATCCCTTTACGGGCAACTTCCATCATTCCGTTTGAGAAAGTGGCCCCCACAAGAACCCCCAAGCTGGCTAAAAGAAATATTACCCATTTTGGCGCGGCTTTTGAGCCAAGAGCAGAATTCAAAAAATTTACAGCATCGTTACTTACACCAACAATTAAATCGGAAATTGCTAATGCAAAGAGGATAACAACAAGAATTAGGTAAAAATTTTCCATTATTTAGTTTTTATTATCGGCGGGCAAATATAGAAGCTAAGTAATAATTTAAACACCATCAAAATATTAAATTAACATTAACTAACCATGAAATTACTATTAATCAACGTGTAACAATATTTTTCTAATTTTGTATCCCTAAAAATATCAAAAATGAATAAATTCTCTTCAAGACAAGTAGCTCTGGTCATTTCCTTAATTTTAACAATATTTGTTTTTATTATCGGAATTTTCACGTCTAAAACTAACTCATTTTTTTTATTTCTGGCAATCGCGTCTTCCATTTTTTTTCTCATCACTTATTTTTTGATTCAGTTTATTTTAAATAAGTTCATTTCAGATAAAATAAAACCTATCTACAAAATTATCAATTACTTTCCCGAGAAAGGGAAAGCAGCCAAAAGGAAAAAACTTGGATTTGTTGAAATCGCGGAGGTTGAACACGATGTTGAGGAATGGGCACAAAATCAGGTGCAGGAAATCGAAAGACTTCGTGATTTGGAACGCTACCGCAAAGAATTTGTAGGAAATGTTTCGCACGAACTAAAAACCCCTATATTCAATATTCAGGGGTATATATTAACGCTTCTTGAAGGAGGTCTTGAAGATCCAAAAATTAATAAACTGTATTTAACCCGGTCGGAAAAGAGTATTGACCGAATGGTTTCTATTGTCGAAGATTTAGAATCGATTACCAAACTTGAAACGGGCGAGCTAAAACCCCAGTATTCTGTTTTCGACATCGTGAAAACAACCGAAGAAGTATTTGAAATGGAACACATGCTTGCCAAAGAGCGAAAAATGGCTCTCGAATTTGCTAAAAAGCAGGATAAGCCAATCATGGTTTCGGCTGACAAAAAGAGAATCATTGAGGTACTGTCGAACCTCGTTACCAATGCAATAAAATACGGAAAAAGAAAAGGAAATGTAAAAGTTGGCTTTTATGACTTTGATGAAAAAATTGTTGTTGAAGTCTCGGACGATGGTATTGGAATAGACAAGAAGGACCTTCCTCGTATATTTGAACGATTTTACCGGGTCGACAAATCAAGATCCCGTGAACAGGGTGGTACAGGTTTGGGGTTGTCAATTGTGAAACACATCATTGAAGCCCATAACCAAACGATTAATGTTCAGAGTGTACTGGACGAAGGGACCACTTTTACTTTTACACTTGAAAAAGCCAAATAATAACCTAACTTTGCCGTAATTCTATTTTGTTGTATTTTTAACAACGCTTTAACAATAAGCAACTACTTTTGCAAATTTAAATAAAACTATCTCTGTTATGAGTGACAATACATTCAAAATCCTTCTCGTTGACGACGAAGTTGATATTCTGGAATTTATAAGTTACAATCTTGAAAAAGAAGGTTATAAAGTTTACACAGCTAAAAATGGCGTGGAAGCGATAAAAGTTGCAGAGAAAACAACTCCTCATTTAATTATTCTCGATGTTATGATGCCTGAAATGGATGGTATTGCAGCATGCGAAGAAATCAGAAAAATACCCGCATTAAAAAATACTGTAATTGCATTTTTAACAGCCCGCGGTGAAGACTATTCGCAAATTGCCGGATTTGAAGCAGGAGCTGACGATTATATCACTAAACCTGTACGCCCAAAAGTATTGGTAAGCAGGGTAAAAGCATTATTAAAAAGAACCGGAGAAACAAAAGAACAACCAGCTACAGTGCAGGATTCAAATACAATTACAATTGGAAATTTGTTAATTGATAAAGAAAGATATCTTATTCGTATGGATGATGAAGAGATGATTCTCCCCAGAAAAGAATTTGAATTGCTTTCTTTGCTTGTTTCAAAACCCGGAAAAGTATTTACCCGGGAAGAAATCTATTATTCGGTTTGGGGCGATAATGTTGTTGTAGGCGATCGTACCATAGATGTCCATATCCGTAAGTTGCGCGAGAAAATTGGCAACGACCATATTAAAACTTTAAAAGGGATAGGATACAAATTTGTGGAATAAGCTTGCTTTACACAAAGTAAATCGAGAGATACAAAACAGTAAATCCCACAGCATAACCGGCTATAACCTGCCACAAATCGTGTTTTTTTAATAACATTCTTGCAGTGCCTACTGCTCCGGCAACAAGTAACACAGCTATAACGGGCCAAACAGGGTTAACTCCTGAACGAAACGAAAGTGCAAACAAGGCTCCGCTTGTTCCGCCTATTGCTGCCATATGACTGCTTATTTTCCATTTAAATGAAATAACCAGCAATAAAATTATCACCAAAACGGATGCAATTAAAAACACCTTAAAAACAGGAAACGCTTTCATCCGGTTCATTATAAGGTATCCCAAATAATAGAATACCGAAGAAAATAAAAACAATACGATTCTGTCTCTCACATTATCCATCGACAAATCAAACTTTGGGTTCAACGCCATAATTGCCACTGTCAACAGCGGTAAAACACCAGTCGTAAAAATCAGAACAAGCAGGATAAACCTTTTTGCTTCCCAGGAAATCATGGAAAAATAGAAGCCTGAATTTAACAAAAGCAGAAAGCCCATCGTTGGAACCAAAACAGGATGAAAAACTACAGATAAAATTTTTGCTATTTTTTCGGTCATTCTAAAGTTCTTTTCGGAGTCGTGCGACAGGAATATCCAGTTGCTCCCGGTATTTGGCAACTGTCCGTCTGGCAATATTGTATGATTTCTCTTTTAAAATCTGGGCCAGCTTTTCGTCTGTGAGTGGCTTACGTTTATCCTCATTCTCGATACAGTCCTGTAATATCTTTTTAATTTCCCGGGTCGATACTTCTTCTCCGTCATCCTTCTGAAGTCCTTCTGAAAAAAAGTATTTCAAAGGGAAAATACCAAAATTGGTCTGAATGTACTTGCTGTTTGAAACCCTTGAAATAGTTGAGATATCTAAGCCCGTCCGTTCAGCGATATCTTTCAGAATCATCGGTTTTAATTTGGTCTCCTCCCCTTCCTGAAAATATTCCTTCTGTAAGTTTATAATCTCGGACATGGTTAAAAGCAAAGTGTGGTGCCGCTGTCTAATGGCATCGATAAACCATTTGGCTGAATCAACTTTCTGCTTTACAAACATCAAAGCATCTTTCTGGCTTTTGTTGTTTTTGCCTTTTTCACTCAACGAACGCAACATCCCCAAATAGGTATCATTAATTTTTAACTCAGGCACATTCCTCTGGTTTAACGAAAGACTCAACTCTCCATCGGTATTTTCAAGAATAAAATCGGGGATAATGTGCTGATTTGTCCTGTTTAGCGGATTGCTGTATGAACTTCCCGGCTTTGGGTTCAGTTTTAAAACCTGGTCTATTCCTTGTTTCAATTCCTCGTCACTTAGCTCAAGCTTTTTCTGGATTTTATCGTAATGCTTTTTTGTAAATTCAGTAAAAAAATCTTTAACAATGGTTTTTGCCAAATCCAGCTCTTTTCCTTTTTTCCGGTTTAACTGAATCAACAAACATTCCTTTAAATCACGCGCTCCCACACCAGCGGGATCCAACTCATGGATTACCTTCAAAATCTTCAGCAACTCCTCCTCCGACACTTCCATATTCATGTTAAAAGCCAGATCGTCGCTAATAGCAAGCAAATCACGTCTTAAGTAACCGTCATCGTCAATATTCCCAATAATGTATTCTGCCAATTGCTGTTGCTCTTCAGAAAGATTAACGAGTCGCAACTGGTCGTATAAATTTTCATGAAAGGTAGTCCCCACCGAAAAAGGGATGTCTACATACTTTTCATCTTTTGAATAATTATTGGCGGAAAGTTTATATGAAGGAATTTCATCTTCGTCATTCAAATAATCGTCAAATGAAAACTCTTCATCGTCCGTATCTTTTTCCGACTTCAACTCCTGCGCTTCACCATCGTCTTCAAATTCAGGATTATCCGACTCGAGCTCCAATACCGGATTTTCTTCCAGTTCTTTTTTTATACGTTGCTCGAGTTGCATAGTAGGGATTTCCAAAAGCTTAATCACCTGAATTTGCTGGGGAGAAAGCTTCTGGAGCAGCTTTTGTTGTAATGACAGTCTTTGCTCCATATCCCAAATATTAACCCTGTAAATTTAGCATTTTTTTTTATGCTGCGATTTATAAATCACATCAGAACTCGGCATTTTTTGGCGTCCGGGGGAAAGCGATTACATCACGAATATTTCCCATTCCGGTAACAAATTGGATAAACCTTTCAAACCCAAGGCCAAAACCACTGTGAATTACCGATCCAAACCTTCGTGTGTCAAGATACCACCACATTTCTTCAGCAGGGATATTCATTTCCTTCATTCGTGCTTCAAGTTTCTCAAGGCTTTCCTCTCGCTGAGAACCACCAATTATTTCTCCAATTTGCGGGAACAAAACATCCATGGCCCCCACGGTTTTACCATCGGCATTTTGTTTCATATAAAAGGCTTTAATTTCCTTTGGATAGTCGGTTAAAATTACCGGACATTTAAAGTGTTTTTCTACGAGGTAACGCTCGTGTTCACTTTGTAAGTCAACTCCCCAATCAACAGGGAACTGAAATTTTTTCTTTTTATAAGGCTTTGAATTTTTCAGGATTTCAATGGCCTCAGTATAGGTAATTCTGACAAAATCGTTGTTCAGAACAAACTCCAGCTTTTCGATTAAATCCATCGAACGCTGATCCTGAGGTTTATTTTTTTCCTCTTCCTTTAAACGATTACCCAAAAACTGCAGGTCGTCCATACAATTTTCAAGTGCATATTTAATTAAAGATTTCAAAAATTCTTCTGCCAAATCCATGTTATCTTTTAAGTCGTAGAATGCCATTTCCGGTTCAATCATCCAGAACTCGGCAAGGTGGCGGGTTGTGTTTGAATTTTCCGCCCTGAATGTTGGTCCGAATGTATAAATTTCACCTAAAGCCGTTGCACCTAGCTCACCTTCCAGCTGACCGGAAACGGTAAGATTGGTTGGTCGTCCGAAAAAATCCTGCGAATAGTCAACACTTCCTTTATCTGTTAGTGGCGGGTTTTTCGCATCAAGAGTTGATACCCGAAACATCTGACCGGCTCCTTCAGCATCGCTGGCTGTGACGATCGGAGTGTGCAGATAATAAAATCCTTTTTCATTAAAATATTTATGAATAGCAAATGCCATCGCATGCCGAACACGAAAAACGGCTCCAAAAGTGTTTGTACGAAAACGCAGGTGTGCATTTTCGCGCAAAAATTCGAGTGAATGTTTTTTGGGTTGAATTGGAAATTTTTCGGGATCTGCTTTTCCCAGAAGCTCGATCGTTTCTGCTATTAATTCCACTTTTTGTCCACTCCCGGCTGATTCCTCCAATTTACCCATTACGGAAAGCGATGCTCCTGTATTAATTTCACGCAGGATTTCATCGTCAAAATTATTAACATCAGCTACTATTTGCAGGTTATGAATTGTAGAGCCATCGTTTAAAGCAATAAAATTTACATTTTTACTACCTCTTTTGGTTCGTACCCAACCTTTCACAAGTACTTGTTTGCCTGTTTCCCCATTTAGCAGGATGTTCTTAATTTTTTGTCTTTCCATAATCTTTAATATTCTTAAAACATGTCTTCAGAAATAATAAAGCACAAAAGTACATTTTATATGCAACATAGCTTAACGGGAAAATTAATTAATCCGTTTTTCTTGACGAATTGATAAAATAAAAGAGCCCTCTGCCAAGTAACAGAAGGCTCAACTCCCAAATTGATTGATTATACCTTCAACCAGGGAAGGAATAAAAATCCCCAGTAGAACTTTCATTCACCGGGGAATATTTTATGTACTACAGTCTGTTTATCAAGTTTAAACTTTAACCTCTTTCCAGGGTTCCTGGAACAGGAACTTCGGCGTCTTTCATATAACCAATATCACCCATTACATAAGTATCCGGGCCAAGTTTCATATCTGAATTCATCATTTCGTCAAATGTAACTTCTTTTCCGGTGTAAGCCGAAACACGTCCCATAATAGCAACCATTACTGAAGTAGCAACATTTTCTGCTTCGTTAAACGGAATACTTTGACGTATACAGGTAATCAGGTTTTTATGTTCCTGTACATACGGGCTTGTTTCTGATCCCTCAGCAACAAATAATTCAGCGCCGGTTGCATCAACAATTTTTGGATTATGTCCATCAGTTGTTGCAATCGCTTTTGTTCCGTGGAAAATTTCGTAAACTCCGTTTGAACAGCCATTAATCTGGCGGCAGGTACTAAGAATGTGCATACCGTCATCGTAAATATAATCAACAGCAAAGTTGTCATACTGGTCGCCTGTCACCCTGCGCTGACGCGAACCAAAACCAAGTGCTTTTACCGGATGTTTACCTATGTACCAGTTAGCAACATCAATATTATGAACATGCTGTTCTACGATATGGTCACCTGAAAGCCAGCACCAGTTAACCCAGTCGCGAATCATCCATTCCATTTCGCTCCAATCCGGATTATTATCACGATGCCATAATTTACCACCATTCCAGTAAACTTCACCTCCGGTTATTTTACCAATCGCATTATTGGTTAATTCTTTATAAAGATTGATGTATGAGTGTTCGTGACGACGCTGTGTCCCTGCAACAACTACCAAACCCTGGCTCTCGGCCATCTTTGCAGCGGCCAAAACCTGACGTATCCCAACAGGATCAACAGCCACAGGCTTTTCCATAAATACGTGTTTGCGTGCTTTTACAGCAGCTTCAAACTGTTCAGGACGAAATTTTGGAGGAGTTGCCAAAATAACGATGTCAACACCTGAATCAATTACTTTTTCATAAGCATCAAATCCAATAAAACAGTTTTCTTCAGGTACTGCGTCTCTTCCGGCATTTTTAATTTTTTCATTACAACTGTCAAGTCTGTCTTTAAAAACATCACCCAAAGCTGTTACTTCTACAGTTGTTCCACCAGCTTCCAAAAAGTTAACAGCTGCACCTGAACCACGTCCACCACAACCAATAACTCCTGCTTTAAGTACTTTTCCTTCCGGAACCTGATCCAGCATTGGTGGGAAATTATAATCTCTTGGAACCCAGTCGTAACTACCTCCGGCGGCTGCTGTACCACCACCGGTAGCGCATGATGTAAAAGTTCCAACTCCCATTGCACCGGCTGCACCCACAGCTGCTGCTCCGGTTAAAAATTTTCTTCTTGAAAAATTATTGTTACTCATAATAAAATGTTTTAGTTGAATTTAGGATTCTAAAATTATTAATTTTTTCCGGTTTTTTCATCAAATTCGCAAACAACTCTAAAACTTATGTAATTGCAGTCGGACAACCACCAAATACTTTTTGGCATTTGAGGATCGGTTTTTAACCACGCTTCAGATTTTGTATAATCCCGGGCTGCACTCCTGACATCACCAATTTCACTGTTAAAATATCCACCCCGTATTACATGTTCCTCTCCTGACGCTGGTCCTCTTGGATCCAAAGCGCCATCCTGTAGCTTTTCGTAAGCATCTTCTGCGTACCAATCCAAACAATATTCAGCTGCGTTGCCCAGCATATTTTTCAATCCAAACGGATTTGTTTCCACTGAACCGGGTTCCTCAGTTTTAGCCTGGCTGTTACCATCAAAAACTACATAATTATTGATTACGTCACTGGTTTTACCGAAAAGGCTACCGATAAATCCTTTTTCTGCAAAATCTTTTGGCTCCCCTTCAAAGAAGAATGGAGTTTCGGTACCGCCACGGGCTGCATATTCCCACTCTGCTTCGGTTGGTAAGCGGTAAGTTTTACCGGTTACCTGAGACAACCATTTACAATAAGTCTCAGCAGAATGATAACTCATTGTAATTGCCGGACGATCTCCCAAACCCCAGTTCTGGTCGGGTTGTCCGTACGGAGGAGTCGGTCCTGAGATTGCATCAACATCCTGTTGGGTGCGTGTTCCTTCGGTATCTGTAGATCTGCCTTCCGCTGCCGTAGCACTGTAGAAAGTCAGATACTCATCCCAGCTTACCTCTATCTCGGCCATAAAGAAAGGACTAACTTTAACTTCCCTTTGTGGGCCTTCATCGGGCCCGCGAAGCTCTTCTCCTTCCGGGCTACCAATCTTAAATGTTCCACCCGGAATCGCCTTCATATTAAATGAAAGTGTTGTTCCCGGAACAGTTTCTGTAAAATCTTCGTGTGTGGTAACATTTGCAGCTTCTGCAAAAATTTCCAGGTTTTCATTACCTGTACTTCCAAACTCAACATTTTTTGCATGCAAAGCATTGGGATCGTAATGTCCAACATGTAAGTGGCAGTTAATACACCTTAGCTCCTCTTCGTTCTGCGAATAATATAAATGTGCATCCTGTCCTTCCTTGGTTAATGTAAGCGGGAACAAATTTTCGTGGCAATGAACACATGATTCTTTGAAAACATGCTTTTTTGCATATTCCAAAGTTGATTTTTCTTCCCAGTTAAAATCTGCGCTATCTTTAAAAACATAACCATAAGCGTCTCTGGCGAAAGCTTTCATTTTTTCGGGTAAATACCCTTCTCCTTTTGGCGGAAGGTGACAATCGACACATCCAATATGAATTCCAACACGTGTATCATAATGAACAGACAATTTCCATGAATCAAAAACATGCGGATGAACGTGACAAACTTCACATGATTCATTTGTAGATGTTTCTTCTATAACTTTCAGAGACAATAAACTTATTATTATCCCTAATACAAATCCTATAAAAATTATTAGAAGGATTTTCTTTCGTAAATATGAGCCTAATCTTTTGAGCATTTTTTAATTGGTTTAGTAACTCTGGTTCCCGGTTATTGCAAGCCGCAAATTTAATAAATTAACGCAGGCAATATTACAATTTCTATTGAATATTTAATATTTTGAAGCATAAAATTCCCTTCCAACCAGGTCAAAAAAAAACTTTATTAAAATAAAGACGACAAATATGCGAAAATCACCTACAAAAAAATAAAATGAACACACAGAAGTTTGCAAAAATTAAACTAAACTTCTTCCGGACATAAAAAAGAAAAAAGGTTGCCTTGTGATAAGACAACCCGGGAACAATTTCAAGAAAGAATTAGAGAGGTGGGAAAATATTTTCAATAATCTAATCTATTGAAGTATTTAAAAACAACCGCAAATTAGGGCTTTTAATTTTATTTTAGTTTACAATTCAATTAATTGACTGTTACAGATTTGTTAAACAACAAAAATACTTTTTAGGAAAAGTCCCGACCGTGGGAATAAAATTCTTTGTATCTTTTCAAAATGAAACAGTTAGCCCAAAATATAGACGATCTACTTGAGTTATTTTTCCCATCGCTTTGTATAACCTGTGAAAATCGGCTGGCCGGCGGCGAAAGATTTTTATGCTTTGATTGCTGGCAGGATTTACCGGTAACAAACTTTCACCTCAACGTTGAAAACAAAGTAGCCCAGCTTTTTTGGGGAAGAGTGCAAATCCATTCAGCCACTTCCTATTTTTCCTACAAGAAAGGCAGCAGATATCAAAAACTCATTCATTTTATAAAATATAAGGGGATGAAAGAACTGGGATTTGAAATAGGCCAGCGGTTTGGATTTATTTTAAAGGAATCGGAAAACTTTTGTAATGTTGATTCTGTTGTTCCGGTTCCGTTGCATCCCAAAAAATATAAATCGCGTGGCTATAACCAAAGCGAATGGATAGCCCGGGGGATTTCAAAATCAATGGGAATTCCAGTTTCAACCCAAAACTTATACAGAAAAATATTTACTTCGACACAAACAAGGAAAAACCGTTTTGAACGCTGGCAAAATGTAGAGGGTATTTTTGGAATAAAAAACCCTCAGGAATTTGAAAAAAAGCAGATTTTATTGATTGACGACGTGGTAACAACCGGTTCAACACTCGAAGCCTGTGCTTTCCAACTGCTCAAAATTAAAGGTGTAAAGGTGGCCATTGCCACACTCGCTTTTGCCGATATCTGATTTTTAATTATTAGCAAGAATGGAAAACGCTGTTTTATAATATTGCTCTATTTTTGAACCGTAACAAGCAGAGCAATGAATGTAAAAACCAAAACCCGGGATTATTATTTTGAACGAATTAACAAAGTTATTCATCACATAAATAATCATTTGGATGAAACCCTGGATGTTTCCAAATTAGCGGAAATAGGAAATTATTCCCCGTATCATTTCCACCGGATTATGAAAGCTTATCTCGGAGAGCCGCTTGGAGCATACATTCAGCGCCTTCGGCTGGAAACCGCAATTAGTCTTCTGTTGTATTCCAACGAACCCGTAAACAACATTGCCTACAACGTGGGGTACGAAACACCGTCGTCGTTTAACAAAGCTTTTAAAAAAAGATACGGCATTTCCCCTGTCGAGTACCGGAAAAACAATGAACTCACGCTGAAGTCGGAACACTCAAAAATAAAATTCAACGCCATGGAAAACCTAAAAAGCTTACAACCAAAAATTAAAACGGTAAAACCCAAAACAGTCGTTTATGCCCGGGCAATTGGAAATTATAACTTAAGCGCAGAAAAAGCCTGGAAAACTGTTTGTGAATTTGCCAAAACAAAAAAACTGTTTGGTTTTAAAACTGAATTTATCGGAATCAGTCATGACGATCCTAAAATTACAGAAGCAGAAAAACTCAGATACGATGCTTGTGTTGCGATTTCCAAAAACATCGCTCCGGAAGGAGAAATAGGAGTGCAGGAAATTCCGGGAGGTGAATATGCCGTGTTTACTCACAAAGGCCCCTATGAAAAACTGGAAAACACCTACGCCTATATTTTTGGAAAATGGCTATCAGAAAGCGGAAAAGAATTAAGAAATGTTCACAGTTTTGAAAAATATTTAAACGCCCCCGAAAATACAAAACCCGAAAAGTTACGTACCGAAATATACATCCCTGTTCAGTAAACACAGCAACAACAATTTTAAAATATTCAACATGAAAAAAATAGATTTCAAAAAAGAATACAAAGAACTGTTCCGTCAATCAGATAAAAAAGTATCGTATATTGTTTCACCTGAGTTAAATTACCTAACAATTGAAGGGAAAGGACATCCGGAGAAAAACACCGGATTTGAACAAAAAATCGGCGCACTTTACGGTGTTGCTTACACATTAAAATTCATGTTTAAGAATCCGGACTTTCAACCACCCGAATATTTTGACTTTGTAATTCCCCCAATGGAGACCTTCTGGTATATGAATGACTGTGATGGTTTTGATGTCAATCGCCCGAATGACTGGCGCTGGACATTGTTGCTGATGCAGGCAGGTTACATAACTCCCCCACACATTGAACACGCCAAAAATGAATTGATAAAAAAGGGAAAAACAAATGATTTTACAAAAGATTTACAACTCAAAAAAATAAAAGAAGAAAAGGCTGTTCAGCTTTTGCATATCGGGCCTTATAACCAGGTGGGCGAAACAGTGGAAAAACTGATGAAAGAGCTGGAATCAAAAGGGCTGGAACCTTACGGTAAATATCGGGAAATTTATTTAAATGATTCCCGCAGGGTTCCGCCTGAAAAGCTAAAGACCATTTGCCGCTTACCTTTCCGGGAGAGCCTTTGAAGACCATAAAAACACACTTCCCTAAAATCGCCCCAACACAAAGTAAATAAACAACTTACACTTCAATAAAAAAGCCATAAGTTTACATTTATTCAAAATCGTTCAACCTCTTAGCTTTCCATTTGTTTTAAAAGTGAAATTTTAATACAAATGGAATTTATCATTTCAAAATATACTCCGGGTAACCGTCCTGATGTTCAACTGCCTTCTTCAAAAATGTTTTCCATGTTAGGCGAGGAAGGAATTCGCGAATTGGTATTCGAGCATTATGATCTTCTTGCAAAAAGTTCAATAAAAGACCTTTTCCCCCAGGATAAAGCAGGTCTTGAGAAAGCAAAAAAAAATTCATCCGATTTTTTTATTCAGGTATGTGGCGGGCCAATGTATTTTACAAAACACCGGGGAAAACCCATGCTGTACAAACGGCACCTGCCCCATAAAATTACAGCTGAAGCACGGGAAGTTTGGCTCAATTGTTATAAAACAGCACTCGGGAAACGTAATTTACCGGAAGATGTTTTACAATCATTCTGGCATTATCTGGACATTTTTTCCATTTGGATGGTAAACGCATAAAAATAATTTCCCCGCATTTTCTGTAATCCCAAAAACATAAACAATTAATCGTTTGTATGTGTTAAATGACTGTAAATAATACGATTCATCAATTAAAACTTACAATAATGAAATTTACACATCTGATTTTGATTATGGTTGCTGTTATCGGCTTGAGTTCATGCAACCAAAAGCCTTCGCAGCAAAGTGAGGAGGCAAATGTGAAATATTACAGGCATCTCCAGTTTAGTGAAACTCCCTGGGACTTGGAGCAGGGGACACACCCTATTTCTGCTGACGAGGCAAAAAAAATAAACAATTACAAATTTACCTGGAATGACGATGACCAGCTGGTTTCAATTGAATACAACAGAGGCGGTGTCTCACTCGGATATTCCGGCTTAAGAGCAGCTAAGGTAACCTATACCTACGAAGGCAATAAACAAATAAAACATTTTTATGACGAGAACGGGGAGCCAACCCAAAACGGTGGAGCATCTGTTTTTGAATATACCCTTGATGACAATGGAACAAGGATTGCCATGCGTTTTTTGGATGAAAACGGAGAACCGGTGGATAACCGAAATAATATCCATAACTACAAATGGGCAAAACTCGGTAACGGAATGATTCAGGAGTTGCGTTACAATTTAGCAGGCGAAGAGGTCATTATGAATCCGTTTTGTCCGTTCTACGAGCTTCGCTTTAGCTACGACAATAACGGCTATGTAACACGAATGGCAAACTACGAGGCTGATACTTTATACGACTGTACCGCGGAGAACTGTGGTGATGTTGGTGTTTCTTATTTTCTGTTTGAAAACAGCGAAAGTGGCGACCTGCTTACTTTTTCGGTTCACAATACTGTAGGGCAGCTATCAAATTTGTACTGGGGTTGGGCAAAGCGTAAAAATGTAGTCGATGAAAACGGGTATGTTGTAGAAGTAAATATGTACGATCAGGACGATGAATATTTAGGCGGGAAAAGTGTTCCTGTAACCAAAAACGAATACAACGAACACGGAGCCCTGGTCAAAAGTATTTCGTTAAATGAAGACAAAAATATTGTAAATAACCCAAACAACGGTGTCGCCATTGTTGAATACAAATACGATGATAATGGGCGAAGAATTGAAACACTTCGTTACGACAAAGACATGAATCCGGTTGAAAGCAACAGCTAATCATTTCTTACCCAAAAAATATGGTTCAACTAAAATTTATTTCAAAGATTTTCCTGCTTTTGTTAATGCTGAGTATGTTTTCCTGCTCCGGCAATCAACAAAAAAAAACAGGTGAACAGACAAACCTTCAGGCTGCTCCCGAAGCAAAAGTCAAAATAAATCCGGATGCAAAAAAGTTGCTTGATCGACTTGTAGAAATGGGGGATTATGCAAATAGTCGTGATATTCCGTCGTTAATAGATCCTTCTTCGGTTTATGAGGAACTGGATAGTAGTATCCTGATTGTAGATATTCGTCTGCCCGAAATTTTTGTAAACGGACACATAAAAAACGCTGTAAATGTCGAATTTGAGAATTTGCAGGAATATTTCAAAAAAGATATTGATCCTTCAGCGTTTGATAAAATTGTTATGGTTTGTTACGCCGGCCAGGGTTCAAGTTATGCAACATCGCTTTTAAGGCTTGCAGGGTATAACAACGTTTATGCTATGCGCTGGGGAATGAGTGGCTGGAACAAAGACTTTGCTGAAGGTTCGTGGCTTGATGCAATTTCTTCCGAATATGAAGATAAACTGGAAACTACAACAAACGAAAAAGCACAAACCGGAGATTTCCCGCAATTGAATACGGGAAAAACTACGGGTGAGGAAATACTGCAATCCAGGCTGGACTCTTTGTTTGCACAGGGATTATCCATCGCGCTTGCTTATGCCGATGAATTATTTGAACAGCCCGAAAATTACTATACTATAAATTACGACCGACGCGATAAATATGAGTCGGGGCATGTTCCGGGAGCAATCCGTTACAAACCGGGCGGGACACTTGGAATTGTCGATGAAATGCAAACCATCCCCACAGATAAGCAAGTAGTGATTTACTGTAATACCGGACACAACTCCGGATTTGCAACAGCGTACCTTCGTTTGTTTGGGTTCGATGCCAAAACATTAACTTACGGAAACAATGCATTTATGCACGACAAAATGGTAAACGAAGAAAGTACACTTTCGTGGCTGCCGTTTACTGAGGCCGATATTGAAAATTATCCTTATGTAGAAGAATAAATACTCAGGATTAATCAAACAAAAAATACCGGATAAAACTTGTCTTTAATCCGGTTTTTTTTGATATCATTTATCTTTTTGAAAGCTTTATCCGGTTCTTTTCCAAACAAAGTATCTATGGCGTTTAGGAAGTTTTTGAAAAAATCCGGCCAACAATACGTAGTAATAATCCCTGCGGCAAAACAGAACCAAGCAGATAATAAAATTTTGTTGCCCCGCCCGGGACAACAAACTTCTTCCCGTTAAGCATGTTTCTCACTGCCGTTTGAGCAACTTCTTCGGGAGTCAAGGTTGTTATACGTGTTAATGCCGACAGTTTCCGAATATTTTTCTTCGTATGCTCTGACGTCACTCCGCTTGGATGAACAGATGTAAGCAAAACACTGGTGTTTTTCAGTTCGCGGTTGAGTGCACGGGTTAAAAACAAAATATATGTTTTTGTAGCAGCATAAACACTCTTGTTTGGCAAGGCAACAAACGACGCAAAACTACTGATATTCAAAATATGCGCGCGTTCGATCTTTTTCATTTCAGGGAGAAACAACAAAGTCAGTAATGTTGTACTTCTAATATTTAGCAGGAGCATTTTATCCACAAGCTCCGGAGCACTATTTTCAAACTCTCCCTCAAAGCCAACTCCGGCATTATTCACCAGATTATTGATTATTATTTCATTTTCCTGTGAAAAATCAAAAACCTTTTGCGGCGAAGCAGTCTGAGTTAAATCAATACCCAGTGATTTTACGTCAACAGCAAAATGCGCTTTTATTTCAGCTATTGTCTCATCAAGTTTGCTATCGGGGAGTGAGACCAAAAACAAATTAAACCCTTTTTTTGCGCATTCCGTGGCAATTGCCCTGCCAATTCCGGAACTGGCACCTGTAATTAATGTATAATATTTCGGCTGTTCTTCACTCATACAAACCCGTTTTTAACCAAGCAATTGTTTTTAACATTCCTTCTCTAAGGGGCGTAATCTGGTAATCCAGTTCGCGAATTGCCTTTTTACTGTTTAAAGGCCGGTGTTGCAAATAACGTTTCACCCAGGGTGGAGTAATCAGTGGCGGTTTCCCAAAGGTTTCAGCCATAAAAAGCTCAAACTTTGAAATACCGAGCATAAACGAAAACGGGATATGAAACATCACCCTTTTTTTTCCTGTCAATTCAGAAAGTATTTTGAAAAAATCGTTGTATGAAACATTCTCTCCTCCCAAAATATATTTCTTGCCGGGAATTCCTTTTTTCATTGCCTGAATATGACCTCTTATCACGTCTTCAATAAACACATAACTTCCCAGCTGGGAGCCATCACCCGGAATAAAACGCCAGCTTCCTTTCAGATATTTTTTTATCATAATGGTAACAGAATTGCTTTTATTCAGAAATCCCGGACCATACAAACGCGGTGGATTAACGATAACAACATCAAGACCTTTTTTAAAATATTCCATACATAAATTTTCGGCCTGTCGTTTTGTTGTTTCATAGTCCGTTAGATAAGTATCCGGCAAAGACGCGGTTTCGTCCACCTCTTCCATTTTTTTTGATTGTGGAAGTGTAGCCGCACTGGAAGTATAAACAACCTTTTTAATATTATTTCTGAACGCAGCCTCCAAAACATTTTGGGTTCCCGTATAATTGGTTTTGTAAGCGAGGGTCTTGTCCTTCGACCAGAGATTGGCATAAGCAGCCAAATGATAGACTACATCGCAACCTGTTATTGCTTTTTCTAAAACGTCGGTTGAAAACAAATCGCCTTTAAAAACCGTGACCCCGTTTTTTGGAATTTCCAGTTTTTCGGGTGAACGAGCCAGTAAATGCACTTCATTCTCATTTTTCAAAAGCTCCTCAAGCAATCGGTTTCCTATAAATCCGGTGGCTCCGGTAATAAAACATTTCACATTTAATCGAATTATGGTTGATATTTCTTAGTTTGAAATTTAAATCCTGATTTTTATCTCGAAGGGATATCAATTGTTTCTGATTTTACAAAACTGAGGTTAGGATTAAGCCGGATTGAAAAATAATCGGAAAATACACTCAACGAGATATGCATAAAAACAGGAATTAACAGCGTCCCTTTTGTCAACGTAAAGTAGCAGGCAATGGCTCCAAATACCAAAGCACCAATGGCCTGGTCTTTTCCGTTCACCATATGAATTGCCGAATAGATCACAACATTAATTGCAATGGCCGGCCAAAATCCAAAATCGTTAAAACATGCATTTAAAAGAATTCCCCGGAACAAAAATTCATAACCAACCAAATACAATGTCCAGCCCACGGCATTAAAAACAAACATTGAAATTGTCCATTCCTTTAATTTGATTTGAAGCGAGTTTCGTTCGGGGTTGACTTTTTGCGTTAAAAACAAAATTGCAATAATTATCCCGGCCAATAGCAGAATAATACTGATGTTTGACCGCAGCAGTGATAAGCTGAATCCATATTTGTCCACGGAATGATCGATAAAAAAATAATACAGAATTCCGGGTAGTAATCCCAGAAAAGCAAAACCTGTGAGTTTTTGTATAAAAAAACGGTAAAGTTCCTTTTGCGACTGATTCTTATATCTTCTTTCCACAAAACGAACTAAAAAGCCGGAGTGTGCTGTATAATAGTACAAATAAAAAAACAGAATAACTCCCACAATAAGAATTGATATTCTGGTTTCGGAGGAACTTAATTGAAAATTCATGGCGTAGCTTTAAATTTACCTGACAAGTTACAAAAATTGTAAGGTATTTCAACCTACGAAATTTAAGAATTCGTTATGAAATCACTGCTTTGAAAAAAATAATTTATTAACAACGATAAGCAGCATCTTAAAACAAAAGTATTATTTATTGCCTTTATCTGTCCAGCCGATAATAAAATGCCAGCGAGATAACATTGTTAAACTGATTGTTCAGCCAATAATAATTTGTAGCGTCTTCACCCGGCAATCCGCGGATAGGCAACACTGAATAAGCTATACGTAAATCCAGTTTTAAGCGATCAAGCATATCAAACTGAAAACCCACAAAAGGCTGTAAGTCGAAGTCATTGAATGCATTTTGGTCTTCCCGCACAAACTCACCGTACTCGTCAAATTCTTTGGCATGAACAAGATATCCCGCGGAAATTCCTCCTACAACTGCACTTCTGTCGCTGGCCCTGAATCCGACAAAGACGGGAATATCGATATACCCCAGCCGCATAATATATTTGTCTGGTTCTTCATCTTTGGGGTTTATTCTATTACGGGCTCCTTTTTGCGAATATTTTATTTCCAGTCCGGCAAAAACTGCTGGAGCAATATCGGTTTGGACAAATGCTCCCGCCAAAATACCGGGCTTATGATATCCTTTATATGAATCACCTTCAACCTGGGTTGCGTTATAACCGGCCAGAATTCCTCCCTGAAAACGTTGCGCCAAAGCCATATTTACGATTAAAATAAATAGTGCCGGTAATAAAAGTCTTCTTGTCATTTTATTTCCATTTTTCAAGTTCTGATTTCAAAATCTCCACTCCTTTGCCCGCTTTTTCCTGAATGTAAGTTACATTTTTGGAAAACAACTGCGGCCGCCCCGGATCAATAACAAAGATAGGAATTTCCGGTTTAGCATAATTTACCAGCCCGGCTGCAGGATAAACCACCAGCGATGTACCGATTACAACTAAAATATCGGCATGCTGAACAATCGGAAGTGCATCGTTTAATGCAGGAACTGCCTCGCCAAACCAAACAATGTGAGGCCGGAGTTGACTTCCCTTTTCGCATTTATCGCCAAGTTTTAGTTCCCAGTTATCAAGCGTATAAACCAAATCAGGATCGATAGTGCTGCGCGCTTTTCTCAACTCGCCATGCAAATGCAACACCTTTTTACTTCCGGCCTGTTCATGCAAATCATCTACATTTTGAGTGACAATTTCAACATCAAATTCATTTTCCAAATCAGCAATTCCGATGTGCCCGCCATTGGGTTTTGCCTCCCAAAGTTGCTTCCGGCGTTCGTTATAAAACCGTAATACCAGTTCCGGTGTTCGTAACCAGGCCTCGGGGCTGGCAACTTCCGTTACATCGTATTGTTCCCATAAGCCACCCATGTCGCGAAAAGTTTTTAATCCGCTTTCCTGACTCATGCCTGCTCCAGAAAGTATAACCAGTTTCTTTTTCATAAAGGGAAAATTGGTTTTGAATCAAAAAAATATTCAGCTTTTTTTTGATTTTGCTTATTTTAATCGAATCAGGATACCGATAATAATTATTCTACAGATACCTTAACATCCTTAAACATAAACAAATTATCACTAAGCCTTAACGCTTTGCCGCTTACCGTAGTTACATTTTTAAGGATAACTTCTTTCGTTTTTACATAAGGAAACTTCTCCACATAGGAATCATTGGTCATTTCTGAATTGAAGTTTGCAAAAATAGCCGGCCCCTTATAGTCTTGCGGGTGATTCGAGTCATCTATATGAAGATTCTCGATAACAATTCTTTCCGGCATGTAACAGGTGTAACCAAAATCATGCTGCCCGGAATAGGAGCCGCTGATTAAACTTGCTATAGTCGGTTTTCCATTGGCAGGTACAAAAACACAATTGCGAATAATAAACTCGCCCCGCCAGGTACTGCCGTAATCTGAGCGCAGGTTGATAAGCCGGCTTCCACGTATGGTAGAGTTCTCCACTGTAAAAGTTCCGCTGCCAATGGCATTAATTCCCATGTGTCCCAGGGTGGAGTTCCGCACCGTAGCATTGGCAACACCCATGTGAGCATCGAATCGCGAAAAAACACAACTATCCAATACAATATTTTTGCAGTAGTTGGAGCCCATAATTCCCCAGTAAGTTCGGTCATTAATATCGTTTGTTTGATTACAGTTCACAAACGAAATATTGAGAGAGCGGCCGAGAGAAATATCATAAGTCCCCATTGAAACAGGAACGCCAGCCGAACCAATAGTCCGGTAAGTTTTGTGTCCCGTAAGCGTTGTGTTTCGAACGGTTACATAGGCACAGTCGCCAACATTGATAAATCCGCCATAAGGTGCACCATGATCTTTTTCGCCAATGACGTGGTGTTCCAGCCCATCCACAAGCACATTGGATCGTCTGATACCTATTCCCCGACTATAATACGTATATTTCGATTCTGCCTGATTGGCAATGGTTGTAAACTTCCCGCCGGTAATTATAAGCGTATTCTCGTCAATTGGAAGTGCCTTAATCGCTGTTATTTCATCAAAATCCCAAATAATTGGAGCATCCATATCTACATTGCCATTTCGGTCAACGATAAAAATATCGGTCTGTGGAGCCCCGTTGTTTTGATTTGGCCCAAAACGGATGTATCGTCTCACATTAGAATCTGTAACTGTAAGCAAACAAGTTCCGGGAAAAGTAACATCTATCTTCTCCTGGTTTCTTTTTAAAGACGTTATCCCTTCCGGCATGAACGTTTGTTTGTCGGAATTTACCAGAAAAACCTGTGCATTCCTATTTTCTACGTCGGTGTCGTCAATAATAAAAGAAGCCGTATTAAAATCCGTATCCGTTCGGATTACTGCAGTACGAGCCTTCCCGCTAATATAATATGTAGCACTTTCATCAGCTTTTACTAAAAGCTGGTTCTGATTGGCATAAGCATGAGTAGCAGCGATAGCATCAATATCATCGGTTTTCCCATCGCCTTTTGCGCCAAAATCGCTGTAACGAACCACTCCATTTTTCTTAAACCTTTCTGCATCCTGGGGAGAAACGTTGATATATAACTTCCCGGTTTCATCTGTTCTGACGCTAATTTTACCCTTCTCTGAAGTTATAATCACATCATCCGGCAGATTCTTTGCCTGACCATTAGCCAGATTAATGCCGGCCAACAAAAGGAAAAAAAAGATTACATATTTCATTACTTAGGTATTTTGGTACTGAATAATTTTCTCAAAATCAATAAAATTATCAGCAATCGGTTTCAGTTCATAAAGATTATTATAAAAAAGAAAATTTTCATACTCAAAACAAAAAGAATTGTCTTATTGCGATAAAAGATGAAGAATTATTTTGCAGCCAATTCCCTGATTTAATAATCTCAACCCGATTTTCTTCCCCTACAGTAAAATTATTTTCTTCCTAAATATTGTTTCGACCAGTATCTTTTTCTGAAATCTTGTCCTGAATTCTCTACATTTGTAGCCGTGATAGATCATGCGACCATAGAACGTATTTTAGATGCTGCTGAAATCAGTGATGTTGTCTCCGATTTTGTGACGCTCCGCAAAAGAGGTGTTAACATGCTTGGTTTATGCCCGTTTCACAATGAGAAGACACCCTCGTTTACGGTTTCTCCGGCTAAAGGGATTTTTAAATGTTTTGGTTGTGGTAAGGGTGGGAACTCTGTGAATTTTATCATGGAACATGAAAACCTTACTTACCCTGAGGCCTTAAAATGGCTGGCAAAAAAATACAATATAGAAGTTACAGAAGAAGAGGAAACCGAAGAACAGAAACAGCTCAAAGACGAACGCGAAAGTTTGATGATTGTTTCCTCTTTTGCACAAAAATTCTTCACACGTTATTTATGGAATGAAAACGAAGGCAGAACCATCGGATTAAGTTATTTCCGCGAACGTAGTTTTCGCGACGATGTGCTGAAAAAATTTGAAGTAGGTTTTGCCCCTGACGGAAAAACCCCGTTTACAGAGGCTGCGCAAAAACAGGGCTATAAAATCGATTTCCTTGAAAAAACAGGACTCACCATTGTCCGCGACGACTGGCAGCGCGATCGTTTCGCCGGCAGAGTCATATTTCCTATACATAATCTCGCCGGACGTGTGATTGCTTTTGGAGGAAGAATTCTGAAGGAAGATAAAAAAACAGCGAAATATCTCAATTCTCCTGAATCAGAAATTTACCACAAAAGCAAAGTTTTATACGGAATATATCAGGCAAAACGTTCGATCACCAAAAATGAAAAGTGTTACCTGGTGGAAGGTTACACCGATGTACTTTCGATGCACCAGGCCGGAATTGAAAATGTAGTGGCCTCTTCGGGAACTGCGCTAACTCCCGACCAAATCAGATTGATGAAGCGCTTTTCGCCCAATATCACCATAATTTACGATGGCGATGAGGCAGGAATAAAAGCTTCGTTACGCGGGATCGACCTCGTACTGGAGGAAGGTATGAATGTTAAAGTGTTGCTTCTCCCCGATGGTGAAGACCCTGATTCATTTGCTAAAAAAATGGGAGCCAGTGGATTTACAAATTATATCCGGGAAAACGAAACCGATTTTATCCAGTTCAAAACACGTCTTCTGCTCAAAACAACCGAAAACGACCCGGTGGCAAAAGCGCGGTTAATTACAGATGTTATTCGTTCGATATCAGTAATTCCTGACTCCATAACCCGCTCGGTTTATATCAAAGAATGCAGCAAACTACTGAGTGTAAACGAAGAAGTTCTGTACACCGAAGTCAGAAAACAAAAAAGCAAACAAACGGATGATTTCCGCAAAAAGGAACTTCGCGAAAAAACGAGAAAACCAGATCCAAAACCGGAACCGCAGCCCATACAGAAAACCTCTGATTTTTTAGTGGAAGAGCTCGAATTCCTGCGTTTTCTTTTGAAACATTGTGGTTCACCACTTTTTGAAATTGAGGGAGAAAATCCAAATGAAACAGAAATTGTGACGGTTGGTGAATTTATGATCGAAGAACTTGAAAATGACGATCTTGTTTCAGAACAACAGCTGTTTCAGACCATTTTCAATGAGGTAAAAGAAAACCTGGCCAACGAAAAATTTGACCCGTGGAAATACTTCATTTATCATCCCAACGGAGAAGTAAGTAAACTTGCCACCGACCTGCTTTCTGAAAAGTTTATTGAAAGTAAACGGTGGACAAAAGCCGGTGCTTACACCGAAAAAGAGGAAGACATTCTGGATATACTCATCCCCAGAATTGTACATGAATACAAGTTGCGCAAAATCGGAATTATGCTGGAAGCGATAGAAAAAGAAATTGATGCGGCGGCAAAACAAAATGACTTTGACAGAATTATTGAAGAACAATCAAAATACATGAACCTGAAACGGGTGGAAAAACATTTGTCGGACCAGCTGGGTAACCGAACCATCATATAAACCAAAAATTTATGCGAACATATCTTATCGAAGACCGGGGAAAAATAAACGAAATTATAAAAGCGTGTAAAACGTGCTACCTGGCCATGGCAGAAGAAAATGCACCTTATGTTTTACCAATGAATTTTGCGTTAAACGGCGATTGGGTAATTTTACACTCGGCACAAACCGGAAGAATGTGGGAGACGCTGAAGAAAAACCCGAAAGTATGCATCAACTGGACGCTGGGAGAAGAACTTGCCTGGCAAGATGTACAAGTGGGATGCAGCTACCGCGTAAAATCGGAATCGGTTTTGGTAGAAGGTGAAGCAGCATTTGTGGATGACTTTGATGAAAAATATGAGTTGCTAAAAATGTTAATGGCTCAATACAGCGACCGCGAATTTAAATTTAACGCGCCCGCCGTAAAAAATGTGGGGCTTATAAAAGTTAAGATTGAAAAATTATCGGCGAAAGAATTCGGGGCAAAAGCAATTACGCCTTGGAATAGTTAATTTTCTTTCTTCCTATTTTGTCGAATTCGTTGTAGTTCCTGAATGTCTAATTTGTCTTTAGCTCTTTCAGATGTTATTTTGCTTCGAATTAAATCATCAAAATTTAAAACCCTGTATTTCATTCCGTTTTTATCTACTTCCTGGCTTTCAACATATGCTTCTTCAAATGACCTCCCCGGATCAAATTTTGTAATTAATTCCAGCTCAAAAACAGGACTAATTTTTATAGAAATATTTTGTTCGCCTGTTTTAACTTTTTCAGGCAATTGCTCAATCGAAAACCCCATATCTTTCAGCGTTCTTAAAAGGTTTTCAAAATTATCACCTGACGAATCAACCCAAAAATCGATATCTGCGGAATGACGCTGATAACCGTAAAAATTGACAGCTCCACCACCAACAAGAATCATCCTCACCTTATTTCGGGATGCATTTTTTAGAAATTCCTTAACTCGTTCAGGAAAGCTCAATAACATATTATTCTATTATAAAATTGTTTTTGGCTCTATTTGGATGTTCTTGAGACGATGCAAAAAACTGCATTTCCTGCATCATCTCAAGAAAAAACATAAGCCGTTCGTGAGGAGTACGCCTCAATGCTTCATCTTGTCTTCTTTGGTTCGATTCTTCCTTTGTTTCAAATTTTATTGCAAAATCAGCTCCCATAATTCAAATACTAAGAATATAAAAATAACAATTCTCTGTCATTGAAAGAAAACAAAAAAGGTTAAAGCTTTTAAATTTTATCTTTGTTAAAAATTTTATATATGATTTTTGTAACCGGAGGAACAGGTTTGGTGGGCTCGCATTTACTTTACGAATTGGTAAGTGCCGGACAAAAAGTAAAAGCATTAAAGCGGGAAACCAGCAATTTGAAACAGGTTCAGAAAACTTTTTCCTACTATTCTGAAAAACCCCAGGAACAATTTGGCCAAATCGAGTGGGTTGATGGTGATATTCTGGATTATTTTGCACTGGAAAAAATCCTCGAAGGAGTTACAGAAATCTACCACTGCGCCGCGATTGTTTCTTTTCGCTCCGGGGAGCGCAAAAATATGATTTCGAATAATGTGGAAGGAACAGCCAACCTGGTAAATGCGGCTATTGAAAATGGAGTAGAAAGAATCTGCCATGTGAGTTCCATTGCCGGTCTTGGACGATTGCAAAACGGTGATTTGGTTACAGAAGAAACCAACTGGATTCCTTCGAAAAAAGTTTCAGGATATTCCGAAAGTAAATTTTTCTCGGAAAATGAAATCTGGCGGGGAATGGAAGAAGGACTGGATGCTGTAATTCTAAACCCTTCCATTATTTTAGGTCCGGCAAAATGGGACGCAGGAAGCGCCAGGCTTTTCAAAACCGTTTGGGATGGGATGCCTTTTTACACGCGCGGCGTTACAGGATTTGTAGATGTAAAAGATGTGATTCAGGCAATGCTCCGGCTGATGGACGCTAAAAATTTTGAAAACTGCAAAAATCAACGGTACATCCTTAATGCCGACAATATTAGTTACCGTGAATTTTTCTCGCAAATTGCGGATACACTGGAGAAACCGCGACCAAAATATTTTACGTCAGACAATTTTTTGAGCGTTGTTTGGAGAGCTGCTACTTTTTGGGGCTGGCTTACGCGCAAACCTTCGATGATAACCCGTGAATCGGTTTCCAACTCCAACGATGTAAACAAATTCGACGGTACAAAAATTACTAAAAAGCTCGATTTCCAATACACACCAATTGCTGAATCCATAAAACAGACAGCCTCTTTTCTGAAAAAAGATTTTTCTCCTAAAAACTAAGCATGAAAAACCAAAAGCGGTGTTTTCGTGTGAAAAACCATTTTGCGTGCAAAACTCGGATTAAATAACCTCGAAATCATATTTCTTTTGTGTGTAGTCAGTGATAAAATATCAACTTTTTCTTCATCAATTATTTTTTGCAGTGCCCCCAAAACATCATTCCCCATAAGCAGTCTACACTCAAAGTCCTTCTTTTCATACTTTTTCTGAAGAATATCTTTCATTCCCTCCAATCGCGCCAAATCCCATCCATTCCCTTTGGGCTGACCTACATGGGCACAAAGCAGTTTTACATCAAAAGGTTTGAGTAATTCCAACAACTTGTCAACCACCACAAAATCTTTTTCATCAAAATTGGTAGCATACAAAACTTTTGACAAATCCTTCAATTCTTTTGTTTTTGAGTCTTCGGGAACAACCAAAACCGGAACACGCGCATTGTAGATAACATCAACAGCCACACTGCCTACTGTTTCTTCAACCTCAGAAGTTCCGCCACGTCCCATTACAATCAATTGCGACTGATGTTTTTCTGCATATGCAAGAATATCTTCATCCGGATAACCCGACTTAATGATAAACTCCGAAGCAACCTCATTCCACTTTTCCTTTCCAAGCGATTTTGAGAGCTTGTCAATAAATTGCTCAAATTGTTTATTGGCATCTTTTTCCGCATATTCCATTTTCACCAGCAAAGTAGGATCGTAGGCATACACATCACTAAACGGAATGGAATGAATCAAGGGATTGATATAACAATGCAGAAACACGATTTTAATTCCCAGATGACTGGCAATATTATAAGCCATCTTACCGGCTTTTTCAGAATTGAGAGAAAAATCAATGGGAACTAAAATGTGCCTTTCCTTTTTATCCTGCACTGGTTCAGGTGAAGTAGCTTTTGTTCCAAGCAAATTATCCAGAACAGGCATAGCTTTCGGCACATCTTTTTCCAACACTTTTACACTTGTTGAATACGAAATTGTACCTCCCACCCAATTCAGATTTTCAAGAACACAGTCTATTTTTTTTGCCTCCAACCGCGTTTTTAAAATATGCGCTTTGGAATACGGCAACACCACAATTGTAACCAGTTTTTCTTCCATGACTTTTGGCTTTAAGTTGAACTGTTGTTTTCATTTATTTATTCGATTGAAGAAAAAAGAAGTTACATTAAACAGGCCTTTTTTATAAAAAAGGCGATCCGTCAACCGACAGACCGCCTTAGAGCGTATTACTAATACTACCCCCGGAATTAAATCCCGAAAGCTTCTTTAATAGCATCAACAAAATCAAGCTTTTCCCATGTAAAAAGCTCTACTTCCAGTTCAACTTTCCCGTTATAGGGCGACTCAAACGTTTTTTTCACCACTGTGGGAACCCTCCCCATATGACCATAGGCCGCTGTTTCCGAATAAATCGGGTTACGCAACTTAAGCCTTTCTTCAATTGCAGCAGGCCGAAGATCGAAAATTGTTTTCACTTTTTCAGCAATTTCACCGTCAGAAAGTGAAATATTTTTTCTCCCGTAGGTATTTACATAAACTCCTACAGGTTGAGCAACACCAATTGCATAGGCCAATTGTACCAGAATTTCATCGGCAACTCCGGCAGCCACTAAATTTTTTGCAATATGACGCGATGCATACGCCGCTGAGCGGTCAACTTTTGACGGGTCTTTACCGGAAAAAGCACCACCGCCGTGAGCTCCCCGCCCACCATACGTATCAACTATAATTTTTCGTCCGGTTAAACCGGTATCTCCATGCGGACCACCTATTACAAATTTTCCGGTTGGATTGACATGATAAATAATATCGTCGCCAAACAAGGCCTGAACACGTTCGGGTAACTTGGCTTTTACACGGGGAATCAAAATGTTAATTACATCTTCCCTGATTTTTGCCAGCATTGGTTCATCTGTGTCAAACTCATCGTGTTGAGTTGAAACTACAATCGTATGAACTTTTACCGGTTCGTTATCGTCAGTGTATTCAATGGTTACCTGCGATTTTGAATCCGGTCGGAGATAAGTCATCTCTTTTTCTTCTCTGCGAATAACCGCCAGTTCCTGCAAAATCAAGTGCGACAGTTCCAACGGAAGCGGCATGTAATTATCGGTATCCTTGCAGGCATAACCAAACATCATCCCCTGATCGCCTGCTCCCTGGTTTTTTTTATCCTCTTTGTCAACTCCCCGGTTGATGTCGGGGCTTTGTTCGTGAATAGCCACCAGAACACCGCAGGAATCACCTTCAAAACGATACTCTCCTTTGGTGTAACCAATTTTGTTAATTACTCCGCGTGCAACTTCCTGCACATCGACATAAGTTTGCGATTTTACCTCGCCCGCAACCACAACCTGTCCGGTGGTTACCAGTGTTTCAACAGCTACCTTCGAATCCGGGTCGAATGATAAAAACTGATCCAACATTGCATCTGAAATCTGGTCGGAAACTTTGTCAGGATGACCTTCTGAAACCGACTCACTTGTAAATAAATAACTCATAAATCCCTAGTTTTTTTACTGAACATATCAGCTTTGTTAAACAATTTACTATTTGGGCTCCGGGATGTGTTGATTGAAAAATTGAAAAAAAGCACGATTGCTTTAGCATTTTTTTCAGTGGTTGCAATCAATCTCAAATCTTTCCACGTAGCGTTAGCAAAAATACGACAGTTATTTTTAATAAAAAAGTTATTTAGAATCTTTTTAAATGACATTTTTAAAAAAATTCAAACAAACAAAATGCAACTATCTAAAAACAACCACAATAACTCAACACAGCAAGAAAATATATTTTTTGCGATCCGAATAAATAATGCTTAAAAACAACCCTTTCTTCCATTTCTCGATATTAATATTAATTACATTTGATTGATTAATCTTTTAAACCACGCGCTCTATGAATCCAAAAATAAATCTTTTTGTTCTGGTTCTTTCAGGACTAATTTTCTTTGGCTGCCAGGAAGAATCCGGGCCCAAACCTCTTCCTGATGCAAATTATCCGACAACCTATAAACCTTTATCGCAGGCTGATTGGGATACACAAAACGATAAATTTCAGAAAATAAATATTTATGAGGGTTTGATTTTGAATGAATATGGATTTGCAGAAGGTGAGATTCCATTAACAAATGTTGATTCAATTACAAAAGACTTAGTAACAAATAAAATAGATACTTTGGTATCCATGTACCATGAGTTTTTGGGAATCCCTGAAGAAATGACCTTTGACTATGAGAATCAAATTCAGATTCTTGCCTCCAATTCTATTCCCAGAGCCACCAAAGTCGGAATACGCTCTTTTTATGAAGGCATGGAAAATGCAAAAGAAAAAGGATACTTTGAAGACTTCATGAGAGATATTAGATACAAATTCTATTTAACAGAAAATCAATTTGATGAAAAAATTCTTGATGGAGTTGAAATATCTTTCGATTTCGACATTAATAAAAGTTCAATAAAAATTCAGGGAAACTGGGTCTCAAAAATAGTAGTTCCGAAAGACAAAATTTATAGCGAAGGTGACGCTCTGGGTATTGCATACAGAGAAATTCTGAAACAAACCGGAAGAGATATTTGGGAATCAAAAGAAAATTATAGCTCTTATTCTTTGTTATTAAAAATAAAAAATGACAATCAATTCGAAATCAGAGATTGTTGGATTGTTTATACTGTTGAAATACCTTATGCAGGGTATACGATTGCGGTATACATTGATACTCAAACCGGAGAGGTGGTAAAATATTTCGATAGCTTATAAAATTACCCCATCAAAATAAAATCTTCGCCTTCAATATAATTTCTTTTTTTCAGAAATTCCTTGATTTGCTGACCTGCACCGGGATTTGTAACCATTGAAACAACAAACATTTTTCCGGAGTTGGGAATTTCCTCAAAATGCAGAACTTTTTTCACGGAAGTTTTTGATTTTACAACATCAATAAAACCTTCTAAACTCAACCCTTCTTTTTCCAAAAGTTTAGCACGCTGGCGTGTTTTCCTTCCGGCTCCCCACACCCAAATTACAGGATGAAAAGGATTATTTTTTTCTGACCACTTTTTGAAATATCTTGCCTTAACTTTGAAAAAAGCATCTGTTGAATATCGTTCATCAGTGCGAGTCAAACGAGTGGAATAATCGTGCCACTCCAGCAGTGGCTCTTCTATTTTTTCCATTTTAATTCCCGCCTCCAGATAACGAAGTTGCATTTCATAATCTTCCGGGAAATCACCGTGAATACATCCACCATACTTTTCAAAAATTTCTCTTCGAAACATGATAGTCGGATTGACAACAGGAATCTCCACAAAACGGTTTAACTCAATTTGTACAGGAGAACAAAACGAATTTACCCAACTGACAAAACGTTTAAACCCCACCGTGTTTTTATTGTGCGGAAAATATCTTACTGTTGAGCCAACCAGTCCAATATCAGGATTTTCTCTCAAAAATTGCAGTTGCTTTTCCAACCGATTTGGGAAAGAAACGTCATCGGCATCCATTCGGGCAATAACGCTGCCACGAGAATTTTGAAGTCCGCAATTCATGGCATTTGCAACTCCGGGCTTGGATTCTTTCAAAAGCCTGATTCGTTTATCTTCAGATGCAAATTTTTGGGCAATTTGTATGCTTCCATCGCTTGAAAGATTATCAACCAGCAGCAATTCAAAATCAGGATATCTTTGGTTAAGGATACTTTCAATGGCCCTTTTCAATGTATTTTCAGCATTAAAAAACGGAAGTATAACCGAAATTTCATGATTCATGAC
This sequence comes from Maribellus comscasis, assembly GCF_009762775.1. GTDB lineage: Bacteria > Bacteroidota > Bacteroidia > Bacteroidales > Prolixibacteraceae > Draconibacterium > Draconibacterium comscasis. The sequence goes on from NZ_CP046401.1 coordinate 2,265,969, forward strand.
AATGCGTTAAAATTGCAGGAATAATTAATACCTCCGCAAACAATATTGCAGAAGACTTAATTCTGATTTTGCGTTAACTGATGAAATACGTTTTCCAAATTCTGCTGTTTTTCCTGCAGCGTCAGCAACACTAATTTATTCTCAACAGCAAATTGAAAAAGAAGCGGGCGGATATCCTGCTCGCCATCCGATTCAATTATCCAAAAATTTTCTTCAGCCTGCAGGTTTTTAACTCCCCGAACAGCGGCCAGCTTAGCTTCATCGGCCTTTTTATTAAACTCAGCAAGAACAATCTGCCCCTGACTCAGGTTACCGCTTTTAATTTCAGCTATGCTGCCATTCGCAACAATCCTGCCTTTATTTATGATGATAACACGGTTGCAGACCGCTTCCACCTCCTGCATAATATGCGAAGAAAAAATAACCGTTTTTTCTTTGCTGATATCCCGAATTAATCCCCGGATTTCTTCCAGCTGATTAGGGTCCAATCCGGTTGTGGGTTCGTCGAGAATTAAAACAGAAGGATTATGAATCAATGCCTGCGCCAATCCTACACGCTGGCGGTATCCTTTTGAAAGAGCCCGTATTTTTTTGTGTTGCTCTTCACCTAATCCGGTTAGTTCAATCATCTCGTCCACCCGCTTTTTTTTGTTGGGAATCCGATAAAAACCAGCAGTAATCTCCAAAAACTCCTTAATATAAAGATCGGTATAAAGCGGGTTGTTTTCAGGAAGATAACCAATATTCCGTCTAATCTCAAGATTTTGCGGTGTAACTCTCTGCCCATTCACAAAAACTTCTCCGGAGTCAGCAGGTAAATAACCATTTACAATTTTCATCAGAGTCGACTTTCCAGCGCCATTTGGCCCCAGAAAACCAATAAGTTCTCCCTGTTTAACCGAAATACTGACATTATCGAGCGCTTTTTGCTTTCCAAATAATTTTGTTATGTTGCTCGTTTCTACTGTCATACATTTATAAATGAAAACAAAAATAGTTGATTCTTTTTATTTTGAAAGCATTAGTTTAAATTTGCAGTTCAGCAAAACAGATTTTGGTAGATGAAAGATCGTAATTTCAATTATATAAAGGATTTAACCCGCTACGAGAGACAAAAAACATGGGACGTAAATATCGGAGGCGTTCCTGTAGGTGGAAATAATCCTATCCGAATTCAAACGATGACCGATACCGACACATCGGACACCGAAGCGATCGTTGAACAAATTATTCGCTTAATAAAAGCAGGAGCAGATTATGTGCGCGTAACGGTTAAAAGTATAGCCGATGCAGGAAACCTGAAAAATATAAAAAACAAACTTGCAGAAAGAGGATATAAAACTCCGCTAATTGCGGATATTCATTTTAATCCGCGGCTCGCCGAAATTGCGGCTAAAAGTATCTCTAAAGTAAGGATTAACCCTGGAAATTTTTACGATAAACGTGCGCAGTTCATCAATAAAATTTATTCAGACGAAGAATATAAACAGGAACTTCATAAAATTGAGGATCAGTTTATCCCGTTTTTAAAAATCCTTAAGGAAAACAATACCGCTTTAAGAATTGGAACGAATCACGGTTCGCTCTCTGACAGAGTAATGAGCCGCTTTGGAGATACTCCTTCCGGAATGGTTGAGTCAGTTATGGAGTTTCTGCGTATTTGTAAAAAGGTAGATTTTAACGATGTAGTTATCTCCATCAAGTCGAGCAACACCCGCGTAATGGTGTATACCGTACGTTTGTTAAATTACAAAATGCGGCTGGAAGACTTAAAATACCCATTGCATCTTGGCGTTACCGAAGCCGGAGAAGGCGAAGACGGGCGAATAAAATCGGCAGTCGGAATTGGAGCTTTACTTGCAGACGGGATTGGTGACACCGTTCGTGTATCTTTAACCGAAAGACCGGTGAGGGAAATTCCCGTGGCTTTAAAACTTGTCAATCATGTAAGAAGCTATGAAAATCATGAAGCGATAACTGCTCCTTTAATTGCTCAGCCAAATCCGTTTGAATACGAAAGACGATCAACCCGCCCTGTATTAAATATGGGAGGTGAAGAACTTCCGGTGGTTGTTGCCGATTTAGGAGATCGCAGTTTACAGGAGATGATTCCGATTAGGGGAAAATTGATTCCTGATTATTTTCTTTCCGGAAATAAAATTCTGGATATTCACGGGGAAGAATACCCGATTATTACGCTCGAAGAATATCTTTTTGAAAGTACTCGCTGGGGAAGAATGAAGTTTATCCGTACCAATAAAATGGAATTCGACCGTTTTATGGACAGACATCCTGAAATTATTACCAAACTGAAACAAACCAGAAAAACTGTACTTATACTGGAGAGCTTTAATAAAAACCCGATGGCAGAATTAAGGGCTTTCTTTATGAGCCTGGAAACGCATATATGGAAGGTTCCGGTAATTCTTTACCGAAGGTACAACGAAGAAACCCTGGAAGACCTTCAAATAAAAGCTTCTGTTGATTTTGGCGGACTTTTTCTGGATGGGTATGGCGATGGTATTTGTGTATCAAATGATAGTGATATTATTACTTTTACCGAATTGAAAGACCTTAGCTTTGGCATTCTGCAGGCAAGCAGAATGAGAACAACAAAAACAGAATTTATTTCCTGCCCGGGATGCGGCCGCACATTATTTAATTTGCACGAAACTACATTAAAAATAAAAGCACATTTTAAACATCTTGATCACCTCAAAATTGGAATTATGGGTTGTGTTGTAAACGGCCCCGGTGAAATGGGAGATTCCGATTATGGTTTTGTAGGTGCCGGAAACAACCGGGTGAATCTTTACAAAGGATTAAAACCTATAAAAAGAAATATTCCATATGAAGATGCTGTAGAGGAGCTGGAACTGTTGATTCGCGAAAACGGTGACTGGCAGGATCCTGAAGATTAATCGGAATTTTTTAATTCTTCCAATTTATTATTTAAGAGTTGTCTTAATTCTTCTAAACCTTCAATTTCTTTGGAAGGAGTATATCTGATTTCGTGAGATGATTCATTTTTTATGATAATAATAAATTCATCGCAGCCGTCGGCACAAACATTACACTCATCATATTCAAGCTCAAGAAAATCGTTATAATCAAAAGAAGAAAAAATTTCCTCCCACTCATCAGAAGTTATTGCGTCTGTTTTATTAATTGTTCCTTTATTTTCGCCGCAGGGAATATTTTTATAATAATCTGTTTTCACAGAGGAAACAATTATTTTCTCTTCACCTACGCACCAGCCACAAACGCTGCCAAACTCAATTGTAATACTGCCGTGTTCCCCAAACTCATCATCTGACTTGGAGCAGAAAGTAAATAACAAAGGAATCAGCATTATCAAGAAGTAATTTTTACTGTATTTCATTAAACGTATTTCTTTTTGTTCTGAAAAGATAAAATAAAATCACTTTGGGTTGCGTGGCTCCCGGTTTTTATCCTCACGTCGATTTTATATTTTTGTCGTTAAACGAAAAATAAAACCAATGGCAAAAACGTACTGGAAACCTGGAACCATAATTTATCCGCTTCCCGCAGTGATGGTAAGTTGCGGCGAAAAAGAAGAAGAATACAATATTATTACCATTGCCTGGACCGGCACCATTAACAGCGATCCGCCCATGTGCAGCATCTCAGTCCGGCCGGGCAGGCATTCATACGAAATAATTAAACGAACGGGAGAATTTGTTATTAACCTCACTACCGAAAAGCTTGCCAGGGCAACAGACTGGTGCGGCTGTCGTTCAGGTCAGAAGTACAACAAATGGAAAGAAATGAACCTCACTCCTGCTCCGGCCAAAGTGGTTAAGGCTCCAATTATTGAAGAATCTCCCGTGAATATTGAATGCAAAGTAAAAAACATTGTGGAGCTTGGTACACACCACATGTTTATTGCCGAAGTTGTAAGTGTTTCCGTTGATGATGCTTTTCTGAACGACAAAAATGCATTTAGTTTCTCAAAAGCAAGTCCATTGGTATACAGCCACGGGCATTATTTTGGACTTGGAAAAAAAATTGGAAAATTTGGATGGTCGGTTGAGAAAAAGAAGAAGAAAAAAAAGTGAAATTGTCTGCGACATGCGAATTGAACAATATCCCGTTATTTTTGTAATGAAAGGAATATTATTAAGGCCTTGAAAATTTAATCATTGTTGAAAAATCAAAGCAAATTATGAGTCAGGAAAACAATACAATACAAAACAATCCCCTTCTGGAAACATTTAACACTCCACACGAAACAGCGCCATTTGGAAAAATAAAAGATGAACATTTTTTACCTGCTTTTCAAAGTTCAATAAAAAAAGGAGAAGCTGAAATAAAAGCCATTTTTGAAACTGAAGAACTACCTTCTTTTGAAAATACTGTTGCAGCTCTTGATAGCGCAGGACGTTTATTAAGTCGGACTGCCGGCGTATTTTTTAATCTTTTAAATGCAGAAACCAACGACGAACTCCAAAAAATTGCAGAGGAGGTTTCCCCTCTCTTAACCAAATTTCAAAATGATATTACGCTCAATCCCGAACTTTTTGAACGTATTAAATCGGTTTATGGACAAAAAGAAAACCTGAATTTGACGGTTGAAGAGGAAACCTTACTTGAAAACACCTATCAAAACTTTGTTCGGAGCGGCGCGAATCTTTCTGAAGAACAAAAGGAAAAGTTCCGTAAAATCAGCACTGAGTTATCGGTTCTTTCGCTTAAGTTTCACCAAAACGTACTTAAGGAAACCAATAAATACGAACTGCACATTACAGACGACACCAAGCTGACAGGTCTTCCTGAAAGTGCGCTGGAGGCAGCGGCCGAAAAAGCAAAAGAGAAAGAAAAAGAAGGCTGGATTTTTGATATTACTGCACCCAGCTACCTTCCATTTATGAAATATGCGGATAACCGCGGGTTACGAAAAGAAATGTTTTTGGCTTACATGTCAAAATCGTTTAAAGGCGATGAACTCGACAATCAGGAAAATGTAAAAAAAATGGTTCGCCTGCGTCTGGAAATGGCTCAGCTTTTGGGATATAAAAATTATGCCGATTATGTATTGGAACGCCGGATGGCAATGAATGCCGAAGGAGTATACAAACTTCTGGAAGATTTGTATACTGCCTCCTTTAAAGTGGCTAAAAATGAGAAGCAAGAAGTAGAAGAATATGCGAAAGTCATTGGCTTTGAAGAAGAAATCATGCCCTGGGACTGGACCTATTACAGCGAAAAATTAAAAGTTAAAAAATTCGATTTGGATGATGAAAAGCTAAAACCCTATTTCGAACTCAACCGGGTGATCGACGGAGTTTTTGGATTGGCAACCGAACTGTATGGAATAACTTTTAAACCAAATAATGAAATTCCGGTGTACCACGATGAAGTAATCCCCTATGAAGTTTACGATGCCAACGGAGAGTTTCTTTCGGTGTTATATGCTGATTTTCATCCGCGTAAAGGGAAACAGGGCGGTGCATGGATGAACGATTTTAAAGGACAATGGAAAGAAGGCGAACAGGATTCACGACCACACATCGTAATTGTAATGAACTTTACACGTCCGACAGAAACGAAGCCGGCGTTGCTAACTTTCAGAGAAGTGGAAACCTTTATGCACGAGTTTGGCCATGCACTTCACGGAATGTTAACAAAATGTACTTTTTCGGGACTATCAGGCACAAATGTTTTCCGCGATTTTGTGGAGCTTCCTTCGCAAATATTGGAAAATTGGGCGGTAGAAAAAGATTTTCTTGATCGTTTTGCCGTTCATTACAAAACCGGTGATAAAATTCCTGAAAAACTGGTGGAAAAAATCAAAGCTTCTCAAAACTTTCTGGCAGGTTATCTTTCTGTTCGGCAATTAAGTTTTGGCTATCTTGATATGGCATGGCATACACTGAAAGAACCTTTTGATGGGAATGTTAAAGATTTCGAAGAAGAGGCCTGGAAGAAAACCCAGATTTTTCCTTCTATTGAAGGTACTTGTATGAGTACGCAGTTTGGGCATTTGTTTGCCGGAGGATACGCCGCCGGATATTACGGCTACAAATGGGCCGAAGTGCTGGATGCAGATGCCTTTAGTGTTTTTAAAGAAAATGGATTATTTAATAAAGAAGTAGCGGCTTCTTTCCGTAAAAATATTTTAGAAAAAGGCGGCACTGAACATCCGATGACCCTGTATAAAAAATTCCGGGGGAAGGAACCAACTGTAGATGCATTACTTGAACGAAGCAACATGAAATAATCTACAACAACGCTATTGCGGAACGTTGATGAGCCAAAGAAACAGCTTTAAATTTTACGATACGATTTGAGATAAAAGGTATCTCATAGCTAAGACTAATGCTTTTATTTCGCAAGAAACAAAACCAAATCAAAATGAATTACACTGACATCAATAGGAAGCTCTGGGATAAAAGAACTGAAACCCATTTTAACTCTGACTTTTATGATGTTAAGTCCTTTATTGCAGGCAAAGATTCTTTAAATCCGATAGAAATCGAGCTGCTTGGGAATCTAAAGGAAAAGAAAGTTTTGCACCTGCAATGTCATTTTGGGATGGATACTATTTCACTTTCAAGACGTGGAGCTTTTTCCACGGGAGTAGATTTTTCTGAAAAAGCAATTGAGAAAGCAAAACAACTCAATAAGCTTACAGGAACAAAAACCAGGTTTATTCAAAGCGATGTGTATAAGCCTCCTGAACTTCTGAATGAAAAATTTGATATTGTCTTCACTTCTTACGGTGTGGTTGGCTGGCTGCCCGATATGAAAAAGTGGGCAGAAACGATTCACCATTTTCTAAAACCGGGAGGAGAATTTATAATGGCAGAGTTTCACCCCGTGGTTTGGATGTTTAGTTACGATTTCAAACAGATTGAATTTAACTACATGGATTCAAATCCGATTATAGAAGAATTGGAAGGAACCTATACTGATGGAGGTGTTGAGATCAAAGAAAAATCGATGTGCTGGAACCATGGCTTAAGCACGGTTATTGATGCACTTGTAAAAACAGGCATGAAACTTAAAGATTTTAAAGAATACAACTACTCACCCTACAATTGTTTTGAAAACACAGTAAAAACCGGGGACAGAAAGTTTAAAATAAAAGGTATGGAAGACAAAATACCAATGGTTTATTCAGTAAAAGCCCAAAAAGAATAAAAGGGTTCATTCAAAAAGTTTTATACCACTTCTTGAAATTTTCGGAATATATTTTATTTATAACCTCTTTGGGAAGTTTGAGCCCCTGAAAATCACCATCGATTAAAGAACTACTCATTGTTTTATCGGTCACCAGAAACTCCCAGTCGAGTAACCAGGTTTGGTGTAGTTCTTCCTGAAACGCTTCTTTTTCCTGTCCGCTATCAATCACATCGGTTCCATACATTAGTCTGTCCTGGTAGTCGACAAAAAATTTCCTCACCTTGTCGCGGTCGTCTCTGGTTTGGTAAAAAACCTGCCCCAATCTCGCTGCCATATCAACCGAAGCATTCGGGAATCGATCAAGGAACTCAGCCAACGTATCCACACTCCATTCCAAACTGGCCAGATGACAACCTATAAAAACCAAATCCGGATTTTTCTCCAGCATTCTGTCACGGGCAGCCATTTGCTCTTCATATGAAGGGAACTCCGGGTGCAAATACATATGATACTCGGGGTGACGTGAGAAATAACCGCTGTCGTTTTTTGTGGTCATTTCATCAGCTGGCAGCCAGCAATTTTTGGGTTCACCTAAATGCCCCACAAGCGGAATATTATTTTTAGCCAGATATTCAAAAATCGGATCAAATTTCGGGTCGTCAATCATAATAAGCGCGCTGTCTTTATCGCGGTATTCCATGCCAATATTTTTCCACACTTTTACCGAATTGGCGCCATCAGCAACACATTGCTCTATCCAGGAAATGGTATTATCAACCCAAGCCGAGTCATCCCAGCCATCCAAACAAAAGGTTGCTGAGTATGCAAACTCATCCGGTTTTTCTTCTCCAAGCTCTTTTAACCACTGATGGGCAGTTACAACCCGTTCACATCCCCCGGAATAGGTATTTATTGCAAACAATTTAAAATTATCATTCGCGGCCTGTTCCAGCGAACTGTTATTATTTGTATAAATATGATAATGTGCATCAATTTTTTCAACTTCGGGAAAATTATCAACCGAGTAATATTTATTCTCGCATGCAAAAAACACAATTGTAATTAATAGAAGGAAGTGACTTTTTCTTTTCATTTTTTATGATTCAATTGATGGTGCTGAAGTTATGAAATTTTATTCATCAATAGACATCAGTAGAAGAATAAATACTAAACTTCGAATAATTTTCTCTTCTTTTACCTGAAAAAATCGAAAATAAACCACATGATAGAAATTCTAAGAAACCGCAGAAGTATACGAAATTATAGCACTAAAAAAATTGAATCAGAAAAAATTGAGATTCTGAAAGAGGCAATATTGCGCTCTCCTTCTTCTAAAAACATAAATCCGTGGGAATTTATTTTTGTTGACGACCTGGATAAAATCCAAAAGTTAAAAGGATGTAAGCCACACGGAGTAACTCCACTGGCAACAGCACCTCTTGCAGTCATTATTTGTGCAGATGAAACCAAAAACGATGTTTGGATTGAAGACTGCTCCATCGCATCCATTTTGCTTCAACTAACGGGCCAGTCGCTTGGATTGGGAAGTTGTTGGATTCAAATTCGCAACCGGATGTATACAAACGAGATTTCTTCTGAAGAATACATAAAGAAGATGACAAATCTTCCTGAGAATTTTAAGGTACTGAGTATTGTAACTCTTGGTTATCCTGCAAAAACCAGGGAAGGAAAATCGTTTGAAGAATTGCAGTTTGAAAAAATCAGAAATAATAATTTCTGAATCCATTCATATTCAATTCAACTCGTACCATTGCGTTTTTGTAACATACATCCCTGCATCCATCCCCGGATAAAAGGCATAACTTACGAGTGCGTTGGAATAAGTAATTGATTTTTCAGTCACATATTCGTACAGATTTCTATAGTTTGCCAGCGCAAATTCTGCAGAATATCCTGCAACAATAATGTGGTAAAAAGCTTCAAGGCTATTATTGGGAGCATAATCCAATCCTTCTTCTACTGTGTTAAAATCTTCGGGGGATAAAAGAACTTTAATTTTGTAATAATAATTTACCGTTGTCCTGTTTTCCATCTTTTAAAATTATTTTATCCGACGGTAAAAATACGAAATAACGCTCGTTAAATGTTATCTCAAATTCTGGAAAACATTGTTATAACAACTGATTTTTTTTCAGTTTTCGGCTGATCAAAAATAGGAATAGAGAAAAAATTAAGATATTATCACCCGACTCCCCTCCTCGGAGATTCTATGTGCAAGAACCTAAAAGAAATCATTAAAGTCGGTCGGAGAATTTGAATCTTCCTCTTCATCGCAATCGAGATCAATTGTAAAATTAAGTGGCTTTTTAAATTCCTGTTCTTCTGTAATTCCCAGGGTAGGGTCGGCTAAAACTTTTTTGTAAAAATACCCCCAGATTGGAAGTGCCATATTTGCTCCCTGTCCGCTTCCAAGGGAACGGAAATGAATGCTTCGCAGATCGGCACCTGTCCAGACACCTCCGGCCAGTTTTGGGGTCACCCCAATAAACCAGCCATCGGAGTGGTTCTGTGTTGTCCCTGTTTTACCGGCAATCGGCACAGCGAAGTCACCATATTCCTTCGTCACTCTATCACGCCAAAGATTTGAAAATCGTAACCGAACACCCGTTCCATCATTTATTACGCTCTGCATCAAATTCAACATCAGGTAAGCAGTTTGTTCATCAATGGCCTCATGTTTTTCAGGTTGAAATGTTGCAATTACATTTCCGTGTTTATCTTCAATACGGGTAACAAAATAGGGTTTTATAAAAACGCCCAGATTTGCATAGGTAGTAAAAGCTCCCACCATTTCGTAAAGCGTAATGTCGGAAGTTCCGAGGAACATAGAAGGAACAGGGTCAATCGGACTGTAAACACCAAGTCGTTTCATAACTTCAACCACAGCCTGCGGACTAAACTGTTTTAACACCCACGCCGAAATGCGGTTTTTCGAATTTGCCAGCCCCCATTTCAATGTAACCAACTGACCATCTTTTTCTTCATCCACATCAGAGTCTTTGGGTTCATAAATGGTACCATCGGGCATTTGAAACTGTTGACTAACATAAGGAACCTTGGTACAAGGCGTTAAGCCGTTTTGCATGGCAAGAGTGTATAAAAACGGCTTTACAGTAGAACCCACCTGGCGTTTTCCGTCTTTTACCATGTCATACATAAAATACTTGTAATTTGGCCCGCCCACATAAGCTCGCACAGCTCCCGTTTCTGTATCGGTAGCCATAAATGAAGATCGGAAATAGCGCAAATAGTATTTAATTGAATCCAAAGGAGTCATTACCGTATCCCTCTCTCCCTGCCATGAAAAAACGGTCATTTCAACCGGCTTTTTGAAATTCTCTTTTATTTCTTTGAAATTCATTCCCTGCAAACGAAGAACCCGGTAACGTTCGCTTTGCCTGATACTTCTGTCAAGTAAATCTTCAGTCTCCCCGGCCGTCATATTGTTTGCAAAAGGCGGATTATTCAGGTCTTGCATACTCCCGTCAAACAGTGGTTGAAGATCGTAACGAAGGTGTTGCTCAATGGCCTCAACGGCATACTTTTGCATCCTTGAATCGATGGTTGCATAAATTTTTAACCCGTCATTATACAGATCATAGTTTTCACCATTGGGTTTTACATTTTTATTACACCATCCAAATAGCGGATTATTTTCCCATTCATCCAGATCTTCAATAAATTTCTGACCTTGCCACGATGCGTAATTTTCGCGTACAGGTTTTTTGGCCGTCATCGTTAAACGCAAATATTCCCTGAAATAAGGTGCTGCTCCACTTTTATAATCTACTTTGTGATAATCCAAATCGAGCGCTAGTTGTTTTACAGAATCCCTTACTTCTTTAGAAATGTATCCGTATTTAAACATTTGATTCAGAACAACATTTCTTCTTTGTAAAACCAATTCGGGGCGGCGTACCGGATTATAAAGCGATGAATTTTTTGCCATCCCAACCAACATCGCAGACTGATGCAGTTGCAACGAATCGGGCTGAACACTAAAATATACCTGAGCTGCGGTTTTTATCCCAACCGCATTGTTTAAATAGTCGTATTTGTTCAGATACATTAAAATAATTTCCTCTTTTGTATAACTGCGCTCAAGTTTAACAGCAATTACCCATTCCTTAAATTTACGAAGCGCCAGTTGCAGGCCATTTTCCATTGCATCGCGGGGAAATAACATTTTTGCCAGCTGCTGACTCAATGTACTTCCACCTCCCGAACTGGTATTGCGTGTAACGATTCCTTTTACAACACGCACCAAGCCGCGTAAATCAATCCCGGAGTGATTGTAAAAACGAACATCCTCTGTAGCGATTAAAGCATCAATCAAATCTTCAGGCAAATTCTCATAATCCACATATGTACGATTTTCCCTGATAAAATACTTGTCAAGTACTTTCCCGTCTGCCGAATAAATTTCTGAAGCTAAATTGTTTTGCGGGTTCTCGAGTTCTTCAAAACTGGGCATAAAACCCAGCTTCCCTTTTGCAATCATAAAAAACAAAAGAAAAACTCCAAGTATCCCCAAACCTATAACCGACCAGAAAGCAATAATATATTTTGTATATTTTTTTTTCTTTTCTGACATAAATTTTACAATTAAATTCGCATAGCAAATATATATGATTCTGCCTACGCAGCAATTGTTTAAACGAACAGATTAATATCATTATTTTGGCTTCTGAAAAATAAAATCATCATTATCAATAATATAGAATTAAAAAAAATTAAGCTATTAAATTTTGAACTTAGCGTTTGATTTTCTTTAATTTGCAGAAATTTTTTGAAAGGAAGAGTTAAGCATATGCACAAAAACCTTGTTATTGTTGAGTCGCCGGCCAAAGCAAAAACCATAGAAAAATTTCTGGGGGATGGATATTTTGTAACCTCGAGTATGGGACATGTACGTGATTTGGAAAAGAAAGATTTTGGGATTGACATTGAAAAAAAGTATCACCCAAAATATATTATTACCCCCGATAAAAAGAAAGTTGTCACCGAACTTCGAAAGTTGTCGAAAGATGCCGAAATGGTGTGGTTAGCTTCCGATGAAGACCGCGAAGGGGAAGCAATTGCCTGGCATCTGAAAGAGGTTTTAAAACTCAAACCAGAAAACACAAAACGAATTGTTTTTCACGAGATTACAAAAGACGCGATTTTGAATGCGGTTGAAAATCCGCGCTCAATCGATGAAAATCTTGTAAATGCACAACAAGCGCGTCGCGTACTTGATCGGATTGTTGGTTTTGAAGTCTCACCCGTTTTATGGAAAAAAGTTAAACCATCATTATCAGCAGGAAGAGTGCAGTCGGTTGCCGTTCGTTTGATTGTAGAACGGGAAAGGGAAATCATCAATTTTAAAAGTGAGTCCTCTTTCCGGGTCAACGGTTATTTTCTTGTGGAAGATAAAGATGGGAAACAGACTGAATTAAAATCAGAGCTTTCCAAACGATTTGACAAGAGGGAAGAAGCTTTTGCTTTCCTTGAAAAATGCAAAAGCGCTAATTTTTCGGTTGCTGATGTAGTAAAACGACCAGGGAAAAGATCTCCGGCAAAACCATTTACAACATCAACTCTGCAGCAGGAGGCCAGCCGGAAGCTCGGATTTTCAGTTTCGCAAACCATGGCTGTAGCTCAGCGTTTATACGAAAGTGGAAAGATTACATATATGCGTACCGATTCGGTAAACCTGTCGGGACTTGCCATCAATACTTCAAAACAAAAAATACAGGAGTTACACGGCGACAAGTACGTAAAAATCAGAAACTACAAAACAAAAACAAAAGGTGCACAGGAAGCGCACGAAGCCATCCGCCCGACTTATATGGATAATGAAACTGTTGACGGTTCGGGTCAGGAAAAACGTTTGTATGATTTGATTTGGAAACGAACAATTGCTTCGCAAATGGCAGATGCAGAACTCGAAAAAACAACAGTTACCATTTCCATATCGAATACCAGTGAAAAGTTTGTTGCCACAGGTGAAGTTTTGATTTTTGATGGATTTCTCAGAGTTTACATTGAATCGACAGATGATGACAATGGAAGTAACGGAAGTGGCGACGTAATTATACCTCCTGTAAAAATAAATGATTCCCTTGAAATGTCTTCGGCTGTTGCCACGCAACGTTTTTCGCAGAGACCTCCGCGTTTTACGGAAGCTTCTCTAGTAAAACGACTGGAAGAACTAGGCATTGGGCGTCCTTCTACCTATGCGCCAACCATCACAACCATTCAGAACAGAAATTACGTAGTTAAAGAAGATCGACCTGGAGTAGAACGCAGCTACGACGTTTTAACACTGAGGAAGCAAAATATTTCCGAAAAAACAAAAACTGAGATAACAGGTGCCGAAAAATCAAAACTTTTTCCAACTGATGTCGGAATGGTGGTAAACGACTTCCTGATTGACAACTTCCAGCAAATTATGGATTATAATTTCACCGCAAAAGTGGAAAAAGAATTTGACGACATTGCAGAGGGAAAAAAGATTTGGAACGAGATGATTGATGCCTTCTATCAGCCATTTCATGAGAATGTTGAAGACGCTTTAAAAAACTCTGAGCGGTCCAAGGGAGAACGTATATTGGGAATTGACCCAAAAACAGAAAAAGAAGTTTCAGTAAAAATTGGCCGCTTTGGCCCGGTTGCTCAATTGGGGCAGGCATCAACCGACGGAGAAGGTGAAAAACCGCAATTCGCCAGTTTACGAACCGGACAACACCTCGAAACAATAACTTTGGAAGAAGCACTGGAATTATTTAAACTCCCGCGCGAATTGGGAGAATATGAAAATAAAAAAGTTACTGTTGCCATTGGTCGTTTTGGACCATATGTGCGGCATGACAATAAATTTGTATCCCTCGGAAAAGAAGATGATCCTTTTTCAGTTAAACTTGACAGAGCCATCGAGCTGATAGAAGCTAAACGGGAAAAGGACAGAAAAGCTGTGATTAAAGTGTTTGAAGAGGAACCGGATTTAAGAGTTCTGAATGGAAGATGGGGACCATATATTTCGTTCAAAAAGAAAAATTATAAAATTCCCAAAAAAACAAATGCTGAGGAATTAACCCTGGAGGATTGTATGAATATAATCAACAATGCTCCGGAGCCAAAATCAAAACGTGGTCGAAAAAAATAAAAAAATAAAGCAAATAATAACATCTGCTTTTTGCCTGACTCATGGACGTACGACAATATTTTGAACCGATTGATTTTTCGAAGTACTCCGGCAAATTCAAAGACAGCTGGAAATACTCAGTGGGCCAAACCATTGAAAAATCAACTCAGAAAGTAACACCGGCCAATATTCACAAAATTGAAGTGGCTGTATTTAGCGTCCCCTTTTATAATGGAACATGGAAAAGCAGTAAAACAAATCCAACAGAAAAAATCAGAGAAGAGCTATACCAGCTTTCAACAATTGACAGAAAGTTAAACATTGTTGACTTTGGCCAACTAAAAAAAACAAAAAGTCAAAAAGGAGCTTTTCTCGCGGTACGCGATATTATCGAATATTTTACTGAATTAAACATCGTGGCTTTATTAATTGGTGGCAGCCAAGATGTAACAGTTGGAATTTGTGAAGCATTTAAAAGTGAAACCTTTTTTTCTCTTACATCTGTTGATTCGTTACTTGATATAAAGAAAGGCAGGGAAACCTTTTCAGCCACCAATTTTTTAACCAGGATTTTTCAAAAAAATCCGCAAATTTTTCAATTTAATCTTGTCGGATATCAAACACACCTTGTTCCCAAAGAGCTTTTTTCCAAAACAAAAGGGTTTGGCACGCATGTGAGACTTGGACTTTTGCACGAGGATTCCATAAATGCAGAACCTGTTTTTCGCAATACAGATGTTCTTTCGTTTGATACCAATGTGTTAAAGTATTCTGAAATTGGTGGAAATCGGATTAAAAACCCGAACGGATTATATAGTGAAGAAGCCTGCCAGTTGGCAAAATATGCAGGCCTGAGTAATAAATTGAAAGTTTTTGGTATTTTTGAAACCGATTGGGATAAAGATAATAACGGGATATCACTTAAACTTTCGGCTCAGATTATCTGGTATTTTCTGGAAGGATTTCTTAACAGAGTACAAAAAGAAAAGGAAATACCTGAAAATCTGCAGATGTACAAAGTAGAAGTAAAAGAGATTGACGAGCCAATTGTATTTTACAAATGTACAGAAACGGCGCGGTGGTGGTTTGAGATTCAATCTACAAAAGGAAATAAACACTTAATTGCCTGTTCAAAGAAAGAATATGATGAAGCATCGGGTGATGAAATACCAGAGAATTGGTTAAAGTTTGTTCAAAAAATAGATGAATTGTCAAAATAATACCAAATTGTTAACGTTCTTTGCATACCAAATGGTAAAAGTTTGTTACAGAAAACAATTTTTTATTTCTTTAAACCGGTTTGAAAAAGAAACGTAAGATGCAGTTAAAACGGATGAAAAAAATAATTTCTTTTTTATTTTTAGTATTTGTGTTAAATTTAGCGTCTTATAGTCAGCAAGATCCGCAATACACCAATTATATGTACTATAAATTGGGAGTTAATCCGGGTTATGCCGGAGCAGAGAATGCGATAAGTGGACTTTTGTTAAACCGATATCAGTGGGAGGGTTTTAAAGGTGCTCCCAAAACGCTGGTTTTTAGTATGGACGCAGCAATAAAGCCATTTGGTTCGGAAGGCGGAATAGGTTTAAATATTATAAGCGATCAGCTTGGTTACGAAAAAAATACTTCGGTAAACTTTAGCTACGCTTACAAGACGACGGTTAATTTTGGTGAATTGGGAATAGGACTATCAATGGGATTAATGACTAAAGGATATAACGGGGAATGGAGTACGGGCGAAAATAGCGGACTTTCGTCTGATATTTATACTGATCCAAGTTCTGACCCTGCTATTCCGCAGGGGGAAGTTAGCCAAATGGCGCTGGATATGGGATTTGGACTTTACCTTTCATCCAATAATTATTTTCTTGGAGTATCGGCAACACACCTAAACCAGGCTGAAATTAAATTTTCAGATCAGGCAACTACCTTCCTTGCAAGACATTATTATTTAATGGGAGGATACAATATAAAATTAGCTGACCCGTTATTTGAATTGCAACCCACTGCTTTGTTAAAAACCGACCTGGCCGGGTGGCAGTTTGATGTAACAGGCAGAATTGTTTATGATGAAAAATTTTGGGGAGGGATTTCTTACCGTTTAAACGACGCAGTTTCGTTGTTAATGGGTTTGGAAATGCTGAACGGACTAAAAATAGGATATTCTTTCGATCTGGTAACATCAGCGATAGGATATTACGGTTTTGCATCACACGAGTTTTTTGTGACGTATTCTATTGATTTAGAGAAAAACCGAAACCAAAAATATAAGAGTATAAGATTTTTATAGAAAAAGCCATTTTTTTATTGTGCTATGAAAAAACTTCTTTATTTCGGAATTGTACTTTTGAGCATTTTAACATTTACAAGTTGTAACCAATCCGGGGGAAATGGTGAATTGGTTGGAGTACAAAACAGGGGCAAGTGGAGTGAATCTCAACCTCACGGTATGGTGTATGTCAGAAGGGGCAGTTTCAATATAGGTCCAAGCGATCAGGATCCCAGTAAAACAATGCTCCCAACTAAAACAGTATCTCAGGAGGCATTTTGGATGGATGATACCGAAATTACAAATTCTGAATACAGGCAATTTACCAATTGGGTAAAAGATTCAATTGCACGTAGAATGTTAGGAGATCAGTACCCCGAATTTTTAATCACAGAAGATAGGGAAGGAAATCCCATTGACCCTCCGGGAATAAACTGGAGAGAAAGAATTGATTGGGAAGATCCCGATATGCAAATGGCGATGCAAGACCTTTATATACCTGAAAATGAAAGATTTTTTGGAAGAAAGGAAATAGACACAAGAAAGTTGCTTTATGAATATTGGTGGATCGACATTCAACAGGCAGCCAAACGCTCAAATAGTTATAACTTTGAAAATCAGCGCTATGAAGGAAATGTTTATAATGCTGAAGGAGAACTGGTTCCTATTGAAAACCGTTCTTCATTCATCATGCAGGATGAAGCCTATATTTATCCGGACACACTGTGCTGGATTAGAGACTTTACATATTCGTTTAACGAACCATGGGCTACCCGGTATTTCTGGCATCCGGGATTTGCTGAATACCCTGTTGTAGGTGTAACCTGGGAACAGGCACGTGCGTTTTGCAGTTGGAGAACAAAAATTCAAACCACCTACTTAAACTCAAGAGGAGAACCAGAACTGCAGGCCTACCGTTTGCCTTCTGAAGTTGAATGGGAGTATGCTGCCAGGGGCGGAAAAACATATTCTATGTATCCCTGGGGCGGATATTATGCGAGGGATGAAGAAGGTGTATTCCTGGCCAATTTTAAGCCGCTTCGTGGAAATTATGTTGAGGATGGTGGAATCGGGGCAATGAAAGTAGGCAGTTATGAACCGAATGAATACGGCCTTTATGATATGTCAGGGAATGTAGCCGAATGGACAGAAACAGCATACGATGAAGCCGGATACCAATATTTTAGCGATATAAATCCTTCGTTCACATATAATGCAAGACCTGATGATCCCCCTGTTATGAAGAGAAAAGTAATTCGTGGAGGATCGTGGAAAGATATTGCACATTATATTCAAGTATCAACAAGAACTTACGAATATCAGGATACGACGAAATCTTTTATAGGATTCCGATGTGTACGTTCAACTTTCGGAGACGAATTCAACTAAAAAATATTAACCTATATCTAAAGATATGAACCTGGGAGAAATTTTTAAGACTAAGCGTTGGAAAACATTCATGGGATACGTTTACGGATGGGGAGCATCCATAGTTATGCTTGGAGCACTTTTTAAACTCCAGCACTGGAATCATTCCGGACTTTTTCTGACTATCGGCTTGATAACGGAAGCATTTATTTTCTTTTTATCAGCTTTCGAACCACCTTTGGAAATGCCTGAATGGAGCAAGGTTTATCCTGAATTAAGAGAGGATTATGAAATTATGGATATGGACGAAATAAGTCCAAGAAATAAGAAAGGTATTGATGAATTGTTTTCAAGTTCAGAGCTTACTCCTGAGCTGTTGGACAAAGTGGGAAAAGGTTTAAATGAGTTAAGTAATACTGCAAGAGGAATCAGCGATATCTCAGCGGCTACCCTGGCAACCGACCTATATGTTAAAAACATCGGTTCGGCGTCTGAATCAATGGGTACATTTGCGGAAATTAACAACAAAGCCAACGAGACCATAAACAGATCGGTAGGAAATCTTGCGGAATCCTACGTTAATACAGCAAAACAGTTGTCAGAATCAGGGAAAAGTGCAATATCTGTTATGCAACGAACCGGCGAACAGTTCTCGTCTCAACTTGCCGATGCAGGAAAAAACCTGGCAAACTCATTTGAAATGGCATCTAGTTCCATTACCAGTGGGTTAAATACCATTGGAGAAGGTTCAAAACAGTATTCCGGCAATCTCCAGAAACTAAATCAAAATATTAATGAACTGAACAAAAATTTTGAGGCGCAGTTAACCGACACTAAATCTCAAATGGTTGCGAGCCAAAAGTTCAATAACGATCTAACTCAAATGAATGAGATTCTGGCATCTTCTGTTGATGAATTAAAAAAATATAAAGATAACGCAGAACAATTGAATAAGAACCTGGAGGCCTTGAATACAATTTATGGCAACATGCTGGGAGCAATGAGTTATAAAAAATAATTTGAAGATTCAGTTATGGGTGCAAAAAATTGTCCGGAAACCCCGAGGCAAAAAATGATAAACATGATGTACATTGTCCTAACGGCAATGTTGGCATTAAATGTAGCCGCAGAAGTATTGGAGGCATTTAAGGTTGTGGATTCAAGCCTGATGCAGACAATGAAAGCTGTAGATATGCAAAATGCCCAGGTTTATTCGTCTTTTGAGCAAGCATTTATCGAAAATCCAACAAAAACAGAGGAGTGGAAAAACAAGGCCGATGTCATTCGAGATGATACAAAAGCCTTAATTTCATACATTTCTCAGTTAAAAGAGGAATTGGTAAAAGCTTCAGGGAGTGAACAGGTTAACGAAGAAAATCCATACTCTGTTGATGGTTTTTATCTTTATACAGAAAGTGGAGATACGCTACAGTTAAAAAATGAACAGGATTTGAATGTTCCTTCTGAAATGATGATAACCCAAAAAAAAGGCGAAGAATTAAAATTTGAAATCGAAAATTACAGGGAAACATTGGTTGGAATGCTTTCGGAAGATGATGAAGAATTGAGAGAAACAATTCTTCAGGAGCTGGAAACCGCAGATCCTCCTGTCGATTTAGCGGAAGGAGGAGAAAGCAAATCATGGGAATCTGAACACTTTGAGGATAAACCAATTGTTGCAGTTTTAACTTTACTTTCCAAAATTCAAATCGACGTAAAAAACTCCGAGGCCAACCTCATCAAATACCTTTATGCACAAATTGATGCTGGTTCATTCAAATTTAATAAACTGGCAGCTCAGGTTATTCCAACTTCAAATGTAGTTTTGCAAGGAGACAAATATGCAGCTGAAGTTTTTCTGGCCGCAGAAGACACAACTCAGCAACCTGAAATATTTATCAATGGCAGACAAGTGCCGGTGGTTGACGGAAAAGCTACTTATACAGTAAATGCAACCGAAGTTGGTGAATTTAGCTGGGGTGGGTTAATAAAATATAAAACACCTGCGGGCGTAATTCAAAATTACCGTTTTGAACAGGAATATCAGGTTACAGCTCCGAGTGTTACTATGTCAGCTACAAAAATGAACGTATTTTACCGCGGGCTTGAAAATCCATTTGATATTGGAGGCAGCGGAATTCCAAAAGAAAACCTCGAGGTTACTATGACTAACGGTAGGGTCAGTAAAAATGGTGATGCATACGTTATTGAACCCACTGATTTGGATGAAATGGGAAGACGTACAAAAGTTACTGTATACGCGAATATTGGTGGAACACGAAGATTGGTTGGAACATCTGACTGGAGGGTAAAATCTGTTCCTGATCCGGTAGCCCAAATTGCCGGCCGTTCAAGTGGCGACATTCGAAAAGAAGAACTTGTTGTTCAGCAGGGAGTTATGGCCGAATTAATTGATTTTGATTTTGAATTTAGATATACAGTTACCGAGTTTACTGTCGAAACTACTGGTGCCGGGGGATACACAAACCGATATCCATCAAGTTCAAATCGTTTTACACAGGAACAATTAAATGAATTCAAAAGGTTAAACCCACAAAGTTGGGTTCATATTACAAATATTAAGGCAGTTGGAGAAAACGGTGAATCAAGGGATCTCAATTCAATTTCCTTTAAAATTATTTAAGCTATGAAAAAGTTAGTTGTTTATATAGGAATACTAGTGTTTACGCTTGCTTTGGCTGAGAAACAATCTAACGCACAAATTGTAAACGGTGCATACAAACGTACCGATGTTTTTCAGAAAAAACCAATGCCATTGCCAGGCGTTCGCGAAGCCGATGTTTTTTGGTCAAAAAAAGTGTGGCGCATTATCGATTTGCGTGAGAAGATGAATCTGCCATTGTACTATCCAACTAATGAAATGGGAGGTAAGGTGAATTTGATTACACTCCTTCTCGAAGGAATTAAAAACGGACAAATTACACCATACGACGCGAGACAGGATGATGACTTCAAAATACCTATGACCTACGAACAGGTGGAGGAATCATTTGGTGCAGAAGCTTCTACAATTGAAAGACGAAATTTTGACACCGGAGAGATGGAGAAAGTCACTATTGAAGGAGAAATACGTCCAAATGAAATAAAACAGTACATGGTTAAAGAGGAATGGTACTTTGATAAACAAAGCTCTACTCTAAATGTACGTATCGTTGGACTTTGTCCGATCCGCGAATACGTTCGTGAAAATGACGCCTCCGGAGAAGTACAGCGCCAGCAGATTTTTTGGGTATACTACCCCGAAGTTAGAGATCTGCTCGCAAGCAATTTAGTTCTGAATCCAAATAATGATGCAAGCCAAATGTCTTTCGATGATCTTTTTATAAAAAGATACTTCAACAGTTATATTACCAAGGAATCAAACGTTTATAATAACCGTGGAATCAATGATTATCTAACCGGGAAGGAAGCAATGCTTGAATCAAAAAGAATTGAAAATGAGATTTTCAATTTTGAGCAGGATCTTTGGGAATATTAGAAAATATAAAACATTCTGAAAGCCTTATGTTTTCATAAGGCTTTTTTATTCGCAAAAGCGTATAATTAAACATGCTGTTTTGCGTTAACTAATATAAAATTATAAGGGTAAAAAATCGGATGAAAAAAGCAATTCTATATATAATTCCAATTTTAGGAATGCTTTTTTATTCATGTCAAAAATCCAATCTCTATCTTCCCGGAGAAGAAAAAGTCAGCGGTGAATGGTTTGAACCCAGCCCATTTGGAATGGCGTATATACAACGCGATAAATTCAGGATGGGACCTTCCGACGATGAAATTATGCCCATCGGGACACCAACACGCGTAGTATCGCAGGAAGCTTTTTGGATGGATAATACCGAAATTACCAATAACGAATACCGTCAATTTGTGTATTGGGTGCGGGATTCAATAGCCAGAAGATTGCTGGGAGATGCTGATCCCGATTTCCTTATCTCAGAAGATTTTTATGGGGTTCCACTTGAGAATCCGATACTTAACTGGAATGAGGAAATAGACTGGAAAGATCCCGACTACCAGATGGCAATGGAAGAGCTTTATATTCCTGAAGAGGAGCGTTTTGCGTACAAAAAAGAAATTGACTCCAGAAAACTCATTTATGAATATTACTGGGTAGACTACAAACAAGCTGCAAAAAGAATAAATAACTACGATTTCAAGAATCAGAGATATAATGGCGCGGTAATGAGACCAAACGGAGAGGTGGTTCCGATTGAAAATCGGAGTAGTTTTTTGATGCATGAGATTGTTCCGATTTATCCTGATACTTTGTGCTGGGTAAGAGATTTTGCTTATACATACAACGAACCGTTCACGATGAAATATTTTTCCCATGTAGGTTTCGACGATTACCCTGTGGTTGGAGTAACATGGAAACAAGCTAAAGCTTTTTGTCAGTGGCGGACCAATTTAAAAACAGAATACAATTCTCGTTTTAAAGAAACACCCGCCCACGACTACAGACTGCCTACCGAAAGTGAATGGGAAATGGCAGCCCGGGGAGGATTGCTTAATACCATGTATCCTTGGGGAAGTTACTATACACGGAATCAAAAAGGTTGTTTTGTTGCCAATTTTAAACCCTTGCGGGGAAACTATGTCGCAGACAGTCCGACCACAACAACAGCTATGAAAGTGGGAGAATTTGACCCCAATCCATTCGGACTATATGATATGGCCGGAAACGTGGCAGAGTGGACGAGTACAGCTTTTTATGAAGGAGCTTATGACGTAGTAAGTGACTTAAATCCTGATTTGCAATACGACGCAAAACCGGACGATCCGCCTATAATGAAACGAAAAGTTATCAGAGGTGGCTCATGGAAAGACATGGCTTATTTTATTCGAACATCAACACGGACTTATGAATACCAGGATACAGCCAAATCTTATATTGGATTTCGATGTGTTCGTACATCGTTCCGAAACGACCTCCAAAACAGGTAATTCTCATAAAAAATCATACCTTTTCAAATTTCCTGAGGTAGTGCTCAGAATCAGCCAGGACACCACCGGCTTTTAAATAAAATTCTTCATCTAAATGGAAAATGCCGGCTTTTGTTTTTCTCCAATCCGAGCCAGGAAAAGGATGGTAACTTTCCATCTTGGTCCAATTCTCATAATTCTGGTGCCCGTTTGTTTCCAGCAATCCTGTGCCAAGTCCGGGAAACGGATCGAGCCGCGCGGCCACATTCTTATTCCAATCAACTAAAATAGGGTTCACAGTTAAGTCTGCACAAAAACATGGCACGTGTTCCTGTTTGGCAACATGTGCAATTTTTAATGTCATGCTTAACGTTTTTGCTATAGCTTTTAATGCAATTGCACTGTATCCCATCTGGATACGAACTCGGGCATCTTTATCGGTATGTGCGCTTTCGTCGGCGGCAAGACGAACAGGAATATCTGAAACGTCAATTTCTGCATGTTCCGGGAAAGGCTCTTCAATAATTGCAATCTGCTCAAAAGCTCCTATTTTTTTTGTATGGTCTATCAACTTCATTAACGTGTCTTTCTCCATATACCTTCCGTTTGCATCGAAATAATAGGGTAGTTTTCCATCTTTTGTATGTTCTGTTCTGTAGTTACCAATCGCACTATGAATCTCGCTTAACCGGGCCATGTCTTTTTCTAACATTTCCTTTTGAGTGCCCGGCTGGCCAATTTTTATTTTCATAAAAAAATATCCGTCATCAGCAGCCTGTTTTATTTCTGAAACAGGAATTGTGTATGCCATAAGTGGAATACTAGCAACGGATGAATGACGGTACGAAAGTGCGGATTTATATTCAGCAGGAATTATTTCATCAAATGTTGTTAATCCATTTTCTGATGCATAAATTTTCCAGGCTGCAATATCAATGGCAACCAGTGCATTTAATGCAAATGTTTTTCTGAGATGGGGATTATCTGTAATCTTTTTCCCGTACTCGTAAACCTTATCAAGAATTTTATCGAGCAAATCTACTGGAGATGTAAAAGGAATTTCTTTTATCAACTTTAAGGCATATTCAGTCATTGCATACATTAAAGCATTTCCCCCACCCTCTGAATAGCTGCTAAAGACACTGGCATCCGACCAAAGAACACTTTGAGAACACAGCCCCGTTGTACTGAAGCCTGAATCAGACTTTAACCACGCTATGGTTTGCCAGATTTCTGACATGTAACCACCTTTGAATCCAAAAGGCCTGATTAATGGTTCTCGTTCAAAATCGGAACCTGTTTGTATAATCTTTATTTTTTCGGACGTCTGAATCATATTCTTTGCATTGGTTGGAATTATCGAAGTTAAACCTCCGGCTAAACCTGTTGCCCTGACAAAATCTCTGCGTGTCCAGCTTTTCATCACAAACCGTATTTTTCAAACATATTTTTCAGAAATAAAAGGTCTTCCTTTAGCTTTAAAGCAATCTCTTCAATCTCCATTGTCGTGTCTTTCCTGCCATGTTCTGCTCCTCCTAAATCGTATTCATAATGTATAGAAACCGGAGCTGTAATTTCTAACGTTTTATAGAGTTCAAAATACTTTTCGAAATCAACCATTCCTTTCCCTAACTGTACGTTTTCAAGCCCCCATTTCCCGCTTTTATCTTTTCGCCAAATAAAATCTTTTATATCGGTGGTTCTTATCCAGGGAGCCAAAAGTTTCATTCCTAACGGCCAGGACACACCTCCTTCAACGGTGGCATGTCGCACATCGTATTGAACACCGATAAATTCCGGATCTCTATCTTTTAACAAATGGAACAAATCCCAAACAGGCCCACCAACCCGTGTACCTGAGTGGTTTTGATAATCGCCGTGAACTCCGTATTTACGATTGAGTTTTTCCAGTTTTTCAAACGTCCGTTTATGAATATCAAGGTTTTCGGGGATAGATTTATCACTATTGAAAGCCAAATACCCCATCCGATAATATTTTATACCCAGGTCAGACATTGTTTGTATAATATCAATAGCCAGCGGATCGTCCGGATCGTCTATATTTGTCACAATCATTTTTGTATCGCTACCTTTCTCTCTCAGTATTTTTACAACCTTTGGCAAATCAGTTTTAACATTTTCAGGCAACACCTGACCTCCTGGCCGAACGGCCAGATCCGCTCCATCGAAACCAATCCGGGCAACCAGTTCAGCCATTTCATTATAATCCATAAATTGAAGACATTTTGTAAAAATATGAATTGAGTGTTTTGTATTTGCTGAAAATAATTCAGATGCAAGTAATTTATCTGAGAATGAAACAAAGGAGGCAGCCAATGCTGAAGTTTTAATAAAATTTCGTCTGGAATTCATAGTTCTTCTTTTCAAATTAAAAAATGTCCTGTTTTATAATTTCCATGGTTTTCGGTATTCATAACTCAATAACTGGTTTGCCGCATCCGAATTGGTAAATTCTTCTTTCGCAGGATCCCACTCCAGGCGTTTTCCGGTTTTTAAAGCTATGTTTGCTAAATG
Source organism: Maribellus comscasis (assembly GCF_009762775.1). Lineage (GTDB taxonomy): Bacteria > Bacteroidota > Bacteroidia > Bacteroidales > Prolixibacteraceae > Draconibacterium > Draconibacterium comscasis. The sequence goes on from NZ_CP046401.1 coordinate 2,291,384, forward strand.
CGCAAACGAAGTAGAGCGGTGACCATCTTCAAGTGTACACCATGGAGTCTCTCTCGACTTTACACTATCGAGGAAGTTTCTGATAAGTTTTACAGTGCTGTCTTCATTGGATACATCAGATTTTTCAGACTCAATTAACTCATTCCAGTTTTGAAATTGCCCCCTTCGGGAAGCTTTTATTTCATAACTTTTTTCATCAGCAACCAAAGTTCCCTTTGTCCCGCGTAATTCAACTTCACCTCCGGGAATACCATTTCCTGAAGTACCTTCGTAGATACTAAATTTGATAATTAATCCTTTGTCGAACTCAAAAATTACATCCATAGTATCCGGGATGTCACGATCATCGGTTAAAACATATTTTCCGCCATGTGTGCTAACTGCTGATGGCGCTTCTACCCCGATCATCCAGCGTATAACATCCATATAATGCACTCCCCAGTTTCCCATTTGCGAAGAAAAATCGCTCCACCACCTAAAATAGTAGGGAGCTATATTGTACTGGAACGGGCGAACAGCACGGGGGCCAAGCCACATATCCCAGTTAAAATCCTGCGGGGGCTGTTCAGGCATTTTATTTCCAATGCCATTGGGAAACATATTGCTAATTCGGAATGCATTTGCTGAAAGAATTTTACCTATCTTTTCATTTTGAATATCTTTTGCCAACTTCCGGTAAATAGAATTACCGCGCCTGTTAAGCCCAACCTGAACGATGTTACCCGCTTTTTTTTGCGCATTTACCATCGCCCGTCCTTCTGTTAGAACAATTGTAAGCGGCTTTTCCACATAAACATCAAAACCTGCTTCACAGGCATGAATACATTGAAGTGCATGCCAATGATCGGGTGTGGCAATACAAACAGCGTCAATATCCTTCTCTTCATACATTCTTCGGTAGTCGGAGAAAAGCTTCAAGTTTTCAGGAAGCTTCTCCCCCATTTGCGGAATACGATCCATCTCTAAAAAACGTTTGGAAACCTTACTTCTGTCTCGTTTTAAATATGGTTCGTAAACATCGCACAACGCAGCAACCTCAACGTCATCATTCAACATAAAACGTTCGAGAAGCTGTGAGCCACGGTTTCCGACTCCAATAAAACCAACCCTTATTTTATCATTTGCTCCAAAAATACGGGAACTTTTTTCAGAACCGAAAGCATGCAGGCCAACAGAAACCCCTGCTACTGCAGCAGTGCTTTTTGATATAAATTCACGGCGGGTATTTATTTCCATAGGTTTAGTTGTTATATAATTAGTGTGTTTAAGTTAATAAAAATCAGTTGATTGTTCTGTCAATTTCAAAAAAAGAAATAAAAAAAAGGAACATTTCTGCTCCTCTTACATTTCGGTGATAAATTGTATTTTTCAAAAGCTATAATTAATACCGGCAAAAAATGTTGTACCTGGCATGGTATAATATCGGTTCACCTGGTAAGTCTGGTCCAGTAGATTCTCGCCGCTTACGTATAGTTTCAAACCTTTTGTAAGGTTATAAATTGCCTTAGCTTTTAGCAGTGTGTAGCTCTCTTTATTTACAACCGCAAGCGGGTCATTATCGAGATTACCGACTTGCTGAATACTTGCCATTAACTGAAATGCATCAGGACTGTAATGCATACTAAAATAAAACTGGTGCTCCGGTGTGGCATAAACCGGATTTTTCATATTTATGTAACTGTACGTTGTATTTAAAAGCAAATTTTCAAGCACTTCAGCATTCATTGCAAACTCAATTCCTTTATTCGAGATTTCACCTGAATTCATATATTTCGGTGTGCCGTTTACCGGTACCGAAGTAATCAAATTGTCGCCGTTAACTGCAAAAAAAGTCAACTCGGCACTAACTTTGTTATTCAAAAATGTTTTTAAAATACCAGTTTCATAATTTAGAATAGACTCCGGCTCTAAATCAGAATTTTGCGGTCCCCACATAAACAATTCTTTAAGTGTAGGACTTCTGAATCCTTTTGAAATGTTTCCCTTCCACGACATTGTTTCGTCAAATTTATATGCGAATCCAACCGAAGGAATCCACTCATCTCCGTAAATACTATGATTCTGAAATCTTAAGCCGGCATTTAGTGTTAATTTGTTCCAAAAGCTTTGCTGGATAAAACCATATAACCCCAACTCATTAAGTGTAGTGTCGGCAAATACAAGACCTGCCCCATTCATTGCTGTTATATTTTCTGCCATTCCGCCATAATTTATATAATCAACACCAAGCGTAATATTATTTCCTTCAAAAAGATGTAACGATTCAAAAAACTTCAATCCAAAATTATGGTCTTTTGAATGAAAACCGTCTGTAATATCATGTTCTCCAAAATTGTAAAAAAGCTTAAACGAACCCGATAGTTTTTCAAATTCATTCTGAACCGCAAAAGCCCAGTACCCCCGGGCAATATCGATTGTTTCTCCAAAAACAGCGTTTAATGTATCCGGGCCCGGATCAGCAGCATCAAAGTTAGCAAGGCTAAAATCTGTAGATACGTTGAGATGCTCATTAACCTTATACGCTAACTTGGTATACCCGTTGGTAATGTTAAAATCAGAGTGTTCCCGATGCCCATCAGTTTGATCGTGGTTGACGGAAACAAATGCATTAAATTTATGCTTTTTGAATCCCAAAGCTCCCATGTACTTAAGTGTATTATATGAACCATATGAAACTCGTGCATTTCCATGAATCCCTTCTTTGTTTTGTTTTTTGGTGATAATGTTAATCACTCCTCCCATGGCATTGGAACCATATAAAATGGAAGCAGGCCCGCGGATTACTTCCACTCTTTCCACATCGGAAGAAACATATGAATCGGGAAGCGGGTGTCCCATAATTCCCATGAATTGGGGATGTCCGTCAATTAACATTAACACACCGGTAGTTGGGTTTCCGCCAATCCCACGAATCGAAATCTGCCCGGCAGAACCAGTTGCGACACCAAAACCGGTTATTCCACGTTCCGTAACAAAAAGCCCGGGAACCTTCCCGTTTAATACCGGAAGAAGAGCAGACTCATCAGTATCTTCAATTTGCGCCCGATTTACAACTGAAACAGCCATTGGTACACTGCTACGGTTTACTTTCACAGGTGTTCCGGTCACCACAATTTCGTCAATTTGAATTGTATCTTTTGTTATCGAAAGTTGGGCGTACGATTTAAAACTAAATAAAAGTGTTACGGTAAGGACAAGGTGAAGGATGGTTTTTGTTTTCATTTATTCGTGCTACTTTCTTGTAAATTCGTGTTACTATATGGGTAAAAAAATTATTGTGCTTTACTCATTACTAATTTTCCGTGCTGAATTCCCTTGATACTTATTAACTCTTCAGAAACCTCTGTTAGTTTATGAGAAGGACCTTTTACGGCAATGATTTCAAGATAGTTTTGTTCGTTTAAATAGAATCCCTGAGAAGACAGTATCACCTCTCTATATTTATATTGAATTTCGGAAGATTTTTTAAGTATATCATTTTTCTGATGACTGAAAACGAGTGTTATTGCTCCGGCTACAATGTTATCGCATTTCCACTTTTCTTCCACCAGATCTTTTTCGATTAGGTGTCTTATGGCCTGCGAGCGGTTGGCAAACCGGTTGTCGGAAACATAACTATCCAATGCTTCCAGTAATTCTTCATCCAATGATACTCCAAATCTTCTTACCGACATAGTGTTATCAAACTTCAAATTCGTGTTACGAAAATATATTAAATTGAAATGAAATCAAACAGATTTAAAAATTAAACACGAACTTTTAAAACACAATAGAAAGAATTTAATTGTATATTTAATCCAGGCAAAAATAAACTGGAATACTTCATTCAGTCAGATAAAAACATGGCAACAATAAAGACAGTATATTTAGGTGAACTTCGCACAGAAAACATACATCTGCAAAGTGGAAATACAGTCATTACCGACGCGCCAACCGATAATCGAGGTAAAGGAGAATATTTTTCGCCCACCGATCTTCTGGCAACTGCTTTAGGAAGTTGCATTATGACAATAATGGGAATAAAAGCACGAGACAACAATATCGATCTGAAAGGCACCACTGTTGATGTTACAAAAATTATGGCTTCCGAACCGCGTCGTGTTGCAGAGGTAATTGTTGATTTTTACTTCCCAAAGAAAAATTATTCCGACGAAGAAAAACGAATTATAGAAAGTGTGGCAGGGACTAGTCCTGTTCCTTTAAGCTTACATCCCTATTTAAATCAAATAATCAAATTTAACTGGTAAATAAATAGCTCTTTTCTTAGAATTTTTGTTTTGAAGGAAATACATTTCAACAGCTAAAAACAAAAAAGAGCGAACTCGATGTCCGCTCTCTTTTTATAATTAAAAATGGATTATTTTTCAAGTTCTTTCCAAACCATTGCGCTCGCCCCAACAATTGCAGCGTCGCCAGGTTTTAGTTCTGATGGCAGAATTTTAACTTTGTCTTTGTACATCGGGAGCAAATATTTCTCCATGCTCGCCTTTGTCGGTTTAAAAATTAAATCTCCCGCAGCAGTTGGGCCACCAAAAAGAAATATTGCTTCCGGGCTCAAATAATGCACAGTATCGGAAAAACCCAGGCCAAGCCAGTCACCGGTTTTTTCAAACACTTCCAATGCAATTTTATCGCCTTTCATTGCAGCATCGTAAATCATTTTCGAATCGAGTTCTTTGTATGATTTATCCGCCAATAAGCTATCATTTGCATTGTATTTAAGCAACAATTCAAAAGCAGTCCTTTTCATTCCCGATGCAGAACAATACGCTTCTAAATGTCCTAAACCTCCGCATCCACACGGCCGGCCATCAGGAACAAGCGTTGTATGTCCACATTCTCCGGCAAAACCATCGTGCCCATAAACTACGTCACCATTTACAACCATTCCGCTCCCTACACCTGTTCCCAGCGTGTACATCACGAAATTTTTCATGCCCTTTGCACCTCCGTAAATCATCTCTCCAACGGCGGCGGCATTTGCATCGTTTGTTAATACAATTGCCCCCAAATCGGGGAAATGAGTACGAAGAAATTTTACAATATTTACAATTCCCTTAAAAGAAAGATTTGCTGCATGTTCAATTGCTCCACTGTAATAATTACCACTTGGTGCACCAATTCCAATCCCTAAAATTTCAATTTCAGAATTAATGATTTTCAATTTTTCTACCAGGCTGTTAATAGCTATGGAAAGGTCAGAAATATATCGTTTGAAATCTCCATGATCTGGAGTTGCAATACTATCTTTAACCATAACATTTCCATCCTGATCTACAATACCAATTGCAGTATTCGTCCCGCCAATATCTATTCCAATTGAAACTTTTTTCATTCGATTCAGAGTTTTTGCTTAATCAACTTTGATGTCGGTGTTTACATTTTTACTACCAACCAAAGCGTAGAACAAGAGATAAGCAAGACCGAGTAGAGGAACCCAGTATGAAGGCTGGAAGCCAAAACTGTCGGCAATGGCATTTTGTACCAACGGAAGTAGTCCGCCACCTACAACGAGTGTCATAAAAATACCTGAAGCAGCTGCAACATATTTACCTAATCCTTCTACAGCAAGGTTGAAAATACCTCCCCACATAATTGAGGTACATAAACCTACCAGTACAAGGAACATGGCATTGATCGGAACTTCAGCAAATCCAAACGATAATGAACTTCCTGCTGCTTTAAATACAGGCATATTGACCATAGTTGATGATGGGAATAAAATGGCAGCAAGAACCAAAACCAAACCAACAAATGAAGCAACAGTTAACATCATTTTACTCGACACTTTGCTTCCTATTGATGCACCAACCAAGCGGCCGGCCAACATTAACAACCAATAAGTTCCGGCAACAGAACCTGCAATGCCTGCACCTATTCCTACCGATGGATCAGTTAACCAAAGCATCATAGTTCCGGGTACGCCTACTTCAACACCTACATATACAAAAATACCGATGGCACCAAAAATAAAATGACGGAATTGTAATGCACCTGACATTAAATTTTTTATTGGTTCTGAAGCGAACTCAATGCTTGGTTCCGGAATTCTAACTGCTAACAAAACAAAGAATACAAGAGCAAAGACTCCCAAAGCGATATACATTACCGGGAACACATCAGTAATACGTGCACTGACTGCCTCACCAATTAAAATACCTACAAAAGCAGGTGTAAAAGTAGCCATAACTGAGTTAAAAGAACCTCCAACCTGAATCAACTGGTTTCCTTTGTTTCCACCGCCACCTAAAGTATTCAACATTGGGTTTACAACAGTATTTAAAAGTGTCATTGAAAAACCTGCTACAAATGCACCGATCAAATATACCGTAAATGCAGAAGTTTCACTTGCATGCCCGGACAAATATTGAATTCCAACGCCAATAAAGCCAACCGCAATAGCAATTAAGGCAGTTTTTTTGTAACCAATTCGCTGCAGGAGAAGACCTCCGGGAATTCCCATTACTGCGTAAGCAATAAAATTCGCCGCGTTTCCCAACATACCTTGAAAATTAGATGCGCCAAACTGGCTTTTTAGTACAACCCCCATTGGTGCTGCCAAGTTTGTAACAAATGCGATCATCCCGAATAACAGGATCATCATAATAATGGGTAATACATAATTTTTGTCTTGAGAACTCATTAGTTTATTCTTTAAGTTGATAATAATTATTTGAGATTTTTTCGAATCCCTCTATCGAATCGCGTAAAAATAGAATTAATCATTGTTTCCACCAACAATAAAAACATAAAAGAGAGATGTTATTTAACCAAATTAGGCTAATATTTAATTTGTAAATTTGTAGATTCAGAAAAATGAGAAAAATTGGAAACATATTACAGAAAACGCTAAGCTGGATTTTGCTGCTACCTGTGTATCTATATAAATATGGAATTTCTCCTTTAACACCAGCTTCATGCCGTCACGTTCCAACATGTTCTGAATACGCAGTGCAGGCCCTGAAAATCCATGGCCCGTTTAAGGGATTTATTTTAGCAACAAAACGTATCTCAAAATGCCATCCATGGGGAACGCACGGCTACGATCCGGTCCCGCCAAAAGAAAAAATTAAGGTTAAAAAAATGAAAGTCAAATAATAAAGGAATCCGGATGTTAGAACTAAATTTGTATTTTGTTGTTTACAATTCAACAAAATTTTGAATTAGAAAAAAAATGAAGAAACTAATCTTAATATTTACAACCGCAGTACTTTTATTTTCGTGTAGTTCAAGTAAGAAAAAAAGTAACGAAGCTGAAGGTAAAAATGTAATTACAGTTAGTATTTTACCTGAAAAAACTTTTGTTAAAAGAATTGCCGGCGACGATTTTGAGGTCAACGTGCTCATACCTCCAGGTGCCAGTCCTGCTGCATATACACTGCTTCCTTCTCAACTGAAAGAAATCGCAAATTCAGCCATTTGGTTTAGGATGGGTTACATCGGATTTGAATATTCGTGGAAAGACAAAATAGAGCAAGCCAACAAAAATATGAAGGTAGTCGATCTTTCGGAAGGATTGGATCTGATAGCTGACGAAACCGAACAACACGGTGACCATGTGCATATGAACGGCGTAGATCCGCACATTTGGCTGTCTCCTGCTCTGGTAAAAAAGATGGCTGAACGAATTGCCGATGAACTGACCATATTAAATCCTGAAAAAGGACCAGAATACAAGGTAAACTATTTAAAATTTGTAAAGGAAATCGATCAGCTCAACATCAAAATAAAGAACTCACTAAAAGACTATCAGGGCAAAAAGGTAATTGTTTTTCACCCGAGTCTTTCTTATTACGCGAGAGATTACGGACTGGAGCAGTATTCTCTGGAATCGGGTGGAAAAGAGCCAACGCCGCAACATCTGAAAGAAGTGGTTGATTTGGCAAAAAAAGAAAACATAAAGGTAATTTATATTCAAAGTGAGTTTGATCGCGAGCATGCGCGTGTTTTTGCCGAAGAAATTGGTGGTGAAATAATTCAGATAAGCCCGCTTGACCCGGCCTGGTCTGATAATTTGATGGAAATTACCCAAATCCTTGTTGACAATTTTTGATGGAACCACTTATAAAAATAGAGAACCTGACAGTTGGTTATGATAACACACCTGTTCTTGAGAATGTAAATCTTGATATATTTGAGAAAGATTTTATAGGTGTTATCGGCCCAAACGGTGGGGGAAAAACAACACTTCTGAAAGCTGTTTTGGGATTGTTAAAACCATCAGGGGGAAAAATTACATTCCGAAAAGATATTGCAGGAAAGAAAAAACCCATTGGATATTTACCACAGGTTAGACACATCGACAGGAAATTCCCTATTACTGTATTTGATGTCGTTCGTTCGGGTTTCTTAATGAAACAAAAGGAACTTTCGTCTTCAGATCTGAAACAGAAAATAAACCGGTTGCTCGATGAAACAGGCATTTCAAATATTCGGCACAAAGCTATCGGAGAGCTTTCCGGTGGACAAATGCAACGTGTTTTTTTGTGTCGGGCACTAATAAGCGAACCTAAAATTCTTATTCTTGATGAACCCGACACATTTGTTGACAACCGTTTCGAAGGTGAATTATATAACCGTTTAATTCAGTTAAATAAAGAAATTGCTATCATTCTGGTTTCGCACGATTTAGGAACTATTTCAAGTTATGTAAAAACCATTGCGTGTGTAAACGGCGATTTACATTATCACTTAAGCAACAACATCACACAGGAGCAACTTGACGGATACAACTGCCCCATTCAAATTATTTCGCACGGCGATATTCCACACACCATTTTAAAACACCACCATTAAAAATGAATTCTGTAATTGAGCTATTTAACTACGATTTTTTTCAAAAAGCTTTTTTAGCCGCAGTTTTTGCCAGCATTTCATGTGGAGTAATCGGCAGCTATATTGTTTCCCGTCGTATTGTTTTTATCAGCGGAGGAATTACACATGCTTCATTTGGAGGAATCGGCCTTGCATTTTTGGTAGGATTTAATCCTTTGCTTGGCGCAGTGCTTTTTGCTGTTCTTGCAGCATTAGGAATTCAATTTTTTACCAAAGTAGCAGAAATCAGGGAAGATTCATCAATTGCTATTTGGTGGTCGCTGGGAATGGCGCTGGGAATTATTTTTGTTTTTCTCACTCCGGGATATACTCCCAATTTAATGAGTTATCTTTTTGGAAATATTCTGACTGTTACTGTTTCAGAACTATGGTGGATGTTTATTCTGAACGTCATTATCATCCTCTTTTTTTCATTACTTTTCAGCAAAATACTTTTTGTTGCTTTTGATGAAGAGTTTGCACGTGCAGCAGGCCTTCCGGTCGCCCTATTCAACTATTTAACCATTACACTTATCGCCTTAACTGTTGTACTAAATATTCGCGTTGTAGGGATTATTTTAATCTTGTCTTTATTAACCATCCCGCAGGCAACAGCCAATTTATTTACAAATAACTTTAAAAAACTACTTATTCTGTCGTCGGTTTTTGCATTTACCGGAACTATTTCCGGTTTGTTTATTTCCTATTTCCTGAATATTCCTTCCGGTGCAGCCATAATTTTTACACTTGTTATTATTTTTGGACTATTGCGTTTGTTTAAATTTCTCCGCAAATGATTGGCCGTGCAAAAAAGGAAAAATTTTACAGTTGCAGTAAATGTGGCTTTGAATTTTCAAATTTGGATGTTCTCCGAAGTTGCAGCAACTGCTTTGCCTGCACGGGTTGTGAAATTTATATTTGCCCCTCCTGCAAGGAAGAAGTTGTTATAAAGCCAATAAAAAAGATGGACACGAACAAGCCGTCTCCATAAGAAACCAAAAAATTATTTAAAAAGATTATGAATATTTAAAAACACATTCAAAGAGACAATATTTCTTGTTTCAAATTAAAAGAAAATGTATTTTCGGAGTGTGTTTAAAACACATCAATTCGGGATTATCCCTTAAAACTGTCTTTCCTGGAAGAAAGGCAGTTTTTGTTTTATGCAAACGAATCGCGAAAATATTTTACGGTACCTACTTTTAATTCCATTGTCGCTTCTTCATCGCAAACAACAATGCCGCCCGGATGCATTTGCAGTGTCGATAATGTCCACATATGATTTATACCCTCTTCAACTACTTTTTGCAGCGCCCTGGCTTTTTTATAACCGTTTACAACAATCAAAACCTCTTTGGCATCCATAACAGTTTGAACCCCCACAGTAAGAGCTTGTTTGGGAACTTTTGTAATGTCATTATCAAAAAAACGCGAATTGGCAACAACGGTATCATAGTTTAAATCGACCAATCTTGTTCGCGATGTCAACGGAGAACCGGGAATATTAAAAGCCAGGTGGCCGTCAGCTCCCATTCCTCCAAGAAATAAATGAATACCTCCAACTGCTTTTATTTTTTCCTCGTAATCAGAACATTCCTTTAACACATCTTTAGCATTTCCGTTCAAAATATGAATGTTCTCTTTTTCTATATCAATATGATTAAAGAAATTTTCGAACATAAAAGTATGGTAACTTTCAGCATGCTCCTCTGGCAGGCCAACATACTCATCCATATTAAATGTAATTACATGGGCAAATGAAACGATTCCGGCTTTATTTAACCGAATTAATTCTTGGTATGTACCCACAGGAGTGGAGCCGGTTGGAAGACCCAATACAAAGGGTCTTTTTTCGTTGGGTTGATACTCGTTTATTCTTTTTGCAATATAGTCAGCAGTCCACTTGCTTAACTCCTCATAATTTTTTTGAATAACTAATTTCATTTCGGTTTACTGATTTTAAAAAATTCCTTCCATTGATTTTTCAAGAGAAAATGCCTCTTCAAGAAACTGTTCAACATTTAATTCATGCAAATATATCATCCCGTGTGTTGCTCTTAACAATGCTGAGTCATTTTGATAAAAAAAGTTCTTTCCCAATAAAAACTGAATTTGCTTGTGTTGCTCCACCCAAACACGTTGCGCGACATCGCTAAATTTTCCATCGAGTTGGTAACTTGGAAACGATGCGTTTACCTGCGTAACATAACACTCTGAAAACGACTTGTCCAGTGTGGCTAAAGCATTTAAAGAAACAGGCACAAGAACCTCTACATCCCACGGATTATATTTAAACCAAACATTACGGTAGCCAATAATCCGCAAGTTACTTAAATCTTCTTCCTTGTTCCATTCTTCAACTGCCCTTGCAATTGCCTGTAATACTTTGTAATGTGTATCTGGTCCACTTCCCTGCGGATCCATTGTTAAACTTATTACGGTTGGCTTGTATTTCCTGAATTCTTCAAGAATCGGCAAAACATCGCGCTCTTTATCGGGCTGACTCGAAGACCCGCCTCTTTGGTAAAAACCAAGTCTCCAGTGATGAACGTTTTTTACAGATATCCCGTAGTGTGCCCACACCAATTCCTCTTCAAGCTCCCGAATCATCCCCTTTAACTTCTGGATTTCAGGAGGATTGTTTCCACCGTCGTATGTACTCTCAAGCGATTCAATAATTTCTTTTATTACCTGTTTCAGGCCTTTCTCATCTTTTATATCCCAGATTGAAACCAATGCACGAACCGCACGGTGACAAACTCCACGTCTTTTTTCATCACCATTCTGTGCTGCAATATTATCCAGATAATGGTAAATATCCTTGTCCCACTTAAATTTGTAGCCTGAATCAAAAAAATCGGGAAAATTGATCATTTCTATTTTTCCCTGATTTATCAAATCACGTGTATCAACAAGCAAATCTTTCAGGAAATGATTGGTTACCGCATTAAAGCCGGAAGTAGCCACGGCAAAATGCATCTCGTTGCTGGCATCACGCGATTGACGATTTGTTACTGGCATAATTCCCAGCATAATATCATCGTGGTGCGGGCCGGTGTGATAATATACCTGGTTGACTTCTTTATGCATTCCACGTTCGAGTTTGACTAAAATAGAGTCAATAACACTCTGAACAGTATTCTCATTCAAATCCGGAATCTGGCTGCAATATTTATCGGCTTTTAAATCTTCAAGGGTCAATTTACCTCCAAACTTGTTTATCTTCCTGCAAAGTTCGATAACAGCTCGTTCCGTCTTTTTATGCGTCCATGGCCCGCAGTTATAAAAACATTCAATGCTATCTTCCAGTTTTACAGTAGCACTTTCGGTAAGATAGAAACGGCTGTTTTTTAATTTTTGCAGAGAAGATGCCGGATAATTTACTACTGGCTCTCGTTCCAAAGAATCTTTTATTGTATCGGCAATAGCCTCTCCTGCCGCATAAATTATAGCTTTATTTTCAGGATTAAACCGGAGCGTGCCTAAGCCGATGGTAATCACCAAACGTTTGCGCGAAACCTCTATTCCGCCCAAATCAGCTGCAGTTATCGCCTGCGTTTCAAAATTGGTTTCTTTTAAACGCGTGGAGGAAAAATGATCGGAGCCACGGGTATTAAATGCAATATTCCCATCTGGTCCGATTCCACCAAGAAAAAATCCGATCCCACCTTTTTCCCTTATTTGGTTTTCATAATTCGTGCACCAATTGTCAATTTTAAAAATCGACTCCTGCTGCAACTGTTCCATTTGCGTTTTTGCCTCCCTGTATCGCAGGGTTAAGTCAATGCTATAATCCGGAAAAATTTCGCTAAAATGTTTATTTTGGGCCAATTCAATCTCATCGGAATTTATTAACAGTGCATTCTTTCTATCCAGGCCAAACCCTTCAATGTAATACTTCCCGGCGTAGTTACATAAACTGTTATGCTGATCCGAACTTATGGGGTAAAACTCACCCATTTGAACAAACTGCAAGTCTTTCAAAACAGGTTTTTTAGTTGCTCCCAACCCATATTTTACAAGTGCATCCTTTGTTTTTTTATTACCCCAATTTTCAAGAATTAGTTTTGTATAATTCAAAAAGTGCTGGGCAGTCTTCCCTGTTGGTAAACTTACAACTCCATCCGGATTTTCACTCACCCACTCCAAAAAACTCATGGCAGAAAGCAGCCCTAGTTTTGGAAAACTATCAACCGGGATATATGGAATCCGAGTGGTAATTTTTCCCAATCCTGCCTCTTTAAAAAATGCCTCTTCAACTTTTGAAAAATTTAATTCCATCATTTTATTATTTTGAAAAAGATATTTTCTCCAATGCATAAGCAGCAGCTCCCATTGTTCCTGCTTTTGCGCCTAATTCTGAAAATTTTATCTCGGTATCATTGCTTATATCGCGATTGCTAAACGTTTGAATTGCCTGTTGGATGGGAGCCAGAATAAACTGACTGGCTTCTGCAACCTTGCCGCTAACAATAATGAGTTCGGGATTAAATATTTGAATCAGGTATACCATTCCTCTTCCAAGCCAGTAACCCACATCAGTAAAAAGCGAAATAGCAAACTGATCGCCTGAATTAGCCGCCTGAATTACATTTGAAATTTCTATTTTGTCAGTTTCTCCATCTACCAGCTCCAATATTAAAGATGAGTTTCCGTCTTTAATTCCTTGTTTAGCCATCCGCGCAATTGCAGTTGCCGAGGCTATGGTTTCCAAACACCCTTTTTTCCCGCAGCTACAGAGTTCTCCGTTATCTACAATCGGAAGGTGTCCAAATTCTCCGGAGAAACCCGATTTGCCGTTGTATAATTTACCACTTACAATTATTCCCAAACCCAGTCCCCAGTCAGCCTGAAGCATCAAAACATTCTTTTTATTTTTTGCCAGGCCAAAATGTTGTTCAGCAAAAGTCCTTAATTTTGAATCGTGATTAAAATATACCGGGATACCAAAAATTTTGTGCAATTCTTCGTACAAATCCGGAATATGGGGGAAATAAGTCTTGTTCACTCCTTTTTTCTCATTTATCAGCCCCGGTAATTCAATACCCGCCACCAGTATCTTCTCCCTCAAAATATTACTTTCATTTACAACTTTTTCCAGCGCCTTATTTACTTCATTAAAAATACCAATGTCGGAATGAACTTTAATCGGGAAATAATGCGGACCACTTACTTCCTCGTTGCTGGCATTAAAAATGGAAATTATGGTTCGTTTAATATTTATTGTAATTCCAACTACATAAAAACCATCTTCAACAAGACCATAAATATTGGGCCGCCGGCCACCACTCGAATCTCCGCGACCAAGATCTTTTACCAATCCGTCGTCGATTAACTCAATGAGCAAACTGTTAATCTTTGGAGTACTCAGTTTCACAATTTTAGAGAGTTCTGAGTTGGATAAAGAGCCGTCGAAATAAATAGCTCTTAAGATTTGTTTCTTGTGGCTGATCTTTTTCAATTCAACCGCCTGACTTTGTCCTCCGGTATTTTTAAATAGGTGTTCCATATAATTTCGCTTGCGAAGATCGGAATAAAATTTTTATTACAAAAGAATCTTTTTAAAAAAATTAAAAAGATTGTGGCCTTTTTGTTAAATTTAGCGATTCGTTTACAATTCATAAATTTTTAATACTGGATATATTTCAAACTTGAACAAAATAGCAGATATTTACTCATTCATTCAACCACTTAAGAATTGAAATTATGTGCACTAAAAAACAAATTATACTATGGTTTTTTATATTCTTTACGGGAATTGTTTCCGGGCAATCAAGAAAAATAATAAACATTCCTGATATCCCTGGCTATCAGACTTTAAAATGTGATTTTCATATACACACCGTTTTTTCTGACGGAACAGTTTGGCCAACAGTAAGAGTAGAGGAAGCGTGGGAAGAAGGTCTTGATGCAATTGCTATCTCCGATCACATTGAATACAGGCCCCATTCCAAAGATGTGGTTGCAGATCACAATCGTTCGTTTGAAATTGCAGAACCGCTGGCTCAACAAAAAAATGTTGTTTTAATACGCGCAGCAGAGATAACACGCAGTATGCCGCCGGGACATTTAAATGCATTATTTATCCGAAACGCCAATTTACTTGAACGGGACGATGTTATGGATGCAATAAAAGAAGCACGCGAACAAGGCGCATTTATTTTCTGGAATCATCCCGGCTGGAAGGCGCAGCAACCAGACTCAACCCTTTGGTGGGAAGAACATACCGAATTACTCGACAATGGCTTACTACATGGCATCGAAGTTTATAACAGCAGTGAATATTACCCCGAAGCTTTAGAGTGGGCAAATGAAAAAAACCTTACCATGCTCTGCAACTCTGATGTTCATGACCCTATCAGAATGTCGTATGATTTGTCCACCGGGCACAGACCCATGACACTTGTATTTGCAAAGAGCAAAACCACCGGAGGTATTAAGGAAGCATTATTTAGCCAAAGAACTGCAGTGTATTATGACAAGACTTTGATAGGGAAATCTGAAATTCTGGAGCCATTATTTTTTGCTTCACTTGCATTTAAAGACAACCCGCTAAAAATACAGAATGGCGCAAGCAGGCGAATTGAAATAACAAATAAATCAGAGGTTGATTATGAACTGGAGCTGGTACAACCCGGAGTTGGTTTTGATGCACCTGAACATGTCATCTTAAAAGCAGGTCAAATCACTCCTTTAACAATCAGTGGAAATTCTGACGAAATTTCACAGGCTAAAACGTTGAATATATATTACGGGGTTAAAAATATGCTGCTTAATCCGGAAGAAAATCTGATTGTTACTTTTTCGTTTCGGAATTTATAAACGAAAAACTAAAAAATGCAGGCCAGACAACAAAAAGCTCCCGATAAACTAAAAGAATATACCCTAAACGGGAATGAAGAAATCTCGCCAGGCGTTCATTTGATTTCTTTTGATCGTGATGTTGATTTTATCCCGGGGCAAGTAGTAAAAATTGGAATCGACACAAAAACACCACCGCGTATTTACAGCATTTGCAGCGGAAATCATGAAAACGAGATAAAGAT
The DNA here is from genome assembly GCF_009762775.1 of Maribellus comscasis. Taxonomy (GTDB): domain Bacteria; phylum Bacteroidota; class Bacteroidia; order Bacteroidales; family Prolixibacteraceae; genus Draconibacterium; species Draconibacterium comscasis. Next base: position 2,307,244 of record NZ_CP046401.1, read on the forward strand.
TCTTTTTAATATTAAAGACGATGGTTTTCTGACACCAAAACTTGCTGCTTACATTCCCGGTGATAAGATTCTGGTTTCAAAACCTTACGGAAGTTTTCTGGGATCAAAAGCCCCTGCCTGGTGTATTGCTACCGGCACAGGAATCGCACCGTTTTACAGTATGTTTCAATCGGGTTTGTTTGAAAATAAAAGGCTCATTCACGGGGTAAGTTACCTGAATCAATTTTATTTTGAAGATGAGTTGGACTGGGCACTTGGTGAGAATTATGTCCGCTGTTGTTCACGCGAATCCTCTTGTGATGTTTACCCTGGAAGAGTCACCCGCTATCTGGCTGAACAAAGTCATTTTCCAAAACAAAAATACTACATCTGCGGGAAAGCAATTATGGTTGTCGAAATTCGCGATTTATTGATTGAAAAGGGAGTTTCTTTTGAAAATATAGTTGCCGAAATATATTTTTGAGCCAATTAATAATCCCATATTTGTAACTAATATTTCGTTAGCTTTACTAATTCATAAAATCAAACTATATTAATAACATTAAAATGAAAAAATCAATTTTTACACTCATTGTTTTCTTTTTGGCTTCTTCGGTGAGTGTTATCCAGGCACAAAACTTAAAAGAAATTCTAGACAAACACTTTAAAGCCATAGGTCAGGATAAGCTTACCAAAGTGGAAACATATGCAGTAAAAGCGAAAGTCAACCAGATGGGGATGGAAATCCCCATGGAAATGAAAATGAAAAGACCCGATAAATTCAGAATGGAAATGGATATGGCGGGGCAAAAAATGATTCAGGCTTTTAACGGAGAAAAAGGCTGGGTTGTCGCCCCATGGGTTAGCAACGAGCCACAGGAATTAAGCGGAGCAGAGCTCGAACAGGCAATGGCACAAGCTGATATTGACGGAGAACTATATAACTATGAGAAAAAAGGCCACAAAGTTGAGTTGGTAGGTAAAGAAAATATTGATGGCACAGAGGTGTATAACCTGAAACTGACCGATAAAAACGGGAATATAAAAAACTATTATATTGATGCTGATAAATATTTGCTCAGCCAGGTAAAAGCAAGAGCCATTTCAATGGGACAAGAAGTGAATGTAACCCAGAAAATGGTGGAATATAAAGATTTTGACGGAATAAAAATGGCTACCAGGATCATCTCAACAACTCCAATGGGTGACGCAGAAATTATAATGGAAGATATTAAATTTAATCCTGATATTGCTGACAGCGTTTTTGAAAAACCAGCCAACTAATCCAGGAATAAACAAGATAAAAAATGCGGTTTAATATGCATTATATTAAACCGCATTTTTATTTATTTCTGTCTGAAGAAAACCTGAATCGGTACTCCGGTAAAATCAAAATGATCGCGAATCTGGTTCTCAATATATCTTCGGTAAGGATCTTTAATGTATTGCGGCAAATTTGCAAAAAGAGCAAAAGCCGGAGTTGGCGAAGGCAATTGAGTTACATATTTAATCTTTATAAACTTACCTTTTACTGAAGGCGGTGGATAAGCTTCTACTGCTTCCAAAAGTATTTCGTTCAATTCTGAAGTTTTAATTCTCTTTTTGCGATTTTCAAAAACTTCAATTGCAGTTTCCAACGCTCTGTGAACCCGTTGTTTTGTCTTCGCTGAAATAAAAATAATTGGCACATCGTTAAACGGAGCCAGTCGTTCCTTAATTTCGGCGGCTAATTTTTTAGTTGAGTTGGTATTTTTATCTATCAAATCCCATTTATTCACCAGAACGACTACACCTTTTTTGTTTTTTACGATCAGGTTAAAAATATTCATATCCTGCGCTTCCACGCCACGGGTGGCATCGATCATCAGCAAACAAACATCCGAATTTTCGATGGTTCGCACCGAACGCAAAACCGAATAAAACTCCAAATCTTCATGCACTTTTCCTTTCTTTCGCAACCCTGCAGTATCCACGATCATAAAATCGTGGCCAAATTTGTTGTAATGCGTATGAATTGAGTCGCGCGTTGTACCAGCTACATCGGTAACAATATTTCGCTCAATGCCAATCAGTGCATTAATAAATGAAGATTTTCCGACATTTGGCCGGCCAACAACCGAAAGATGAGGCAATTCTGTTTCTTCTTCTGTCTCTTCTTTCACAGGAAAACTTGCAACCAGGTGGTCAAGTAAATCACCGGTTCCACTTCCGGTCATCGAAGAAATACAATACAGTTCTCCTAAGCCAAGCGAATAAAATTCCTGAGCATCTATAATTCGCTGGTTATTATCTACTTTGTTTACAGCGAGTATTACTTCCTTTTTGGTTCTTCTCAGAATAGCAGCAACAGCGTCATCCAAATCCGTTATCCCGGCCTCCACATCAACCAAAAACAAAATAACATCGGCCTCATCAATCGCCAAGTGAACCTGTTTATTGATTTCTGCTTCAAAAACGTCATCGGAATTTACCACATAACCACCTGTGTCGATTATGGAAAAATCAACACCGTTCCACTGGCCTTTGCCGTAATTCCGGTCGCGGGTAACTCCCGACACCTCATCAACAATGGCCTTTCTCGACTCTGTAATCCGATTAAACAAGGTTGATTTACCTACATTTGGCCTTCCTACTATAGCTACTATTTTGCTGCTCATTTTTTGTTTAATTTTAAGGGTCTGTGCCCGTTTTTTGACTGGTGTATTTGCTCCCCTAAAAAGCCGGAGCCAAAAAAAACAATAATTTCTGAAATCTCGTTACGAAACAATTTTGTGCTTTATTCACAATTAGAATGCATCGTATCCGAACTTCTTTAATTGTCCGTCTTTTTCACGCCAGTCTTTTGCAACTTTCACATAAAGTTCCAAAAATATCTTCTTGTTAAAAAATTCCTCGGCATCTTGCCTTGCTTCCGAACCCACTTTCTTTATCATCTTTCCCTGGTGCCCGATAACAATTCCTTTTTGACTTTCGCGCGAGACATAAATTACCGCCCTCACATTAATAATTTTATCCGTTTCCTTAAACTCTTCCACCTCAATCTCCACCGAATAAGGAATCTCTTTCTGGTAATTCAGCAATATTTTTTCACGGATAATTTCCTGTAAGAAAAACCGCTCATTTCTATCGGTTAATTCATCTTTCGGAAAAAAAGGAGGACTTTCAGGAAGTAATTCCAGAATCCGGTCGAAAATAGGCTTAATATTAAACTTCTCTTTTGCTGAAATTGGGAAAACATCAGCCCCCGGGAAAGTTTCAGCCCAATAATCATAAAGTTTTACCACTTCGTCCTGATTTGACAAGTCAATTTTATTAATCAGGACAATTACCGGCATATTTGATTTTCGAACCTTTTCGATGTACTCAGGGTTTTTTCCCATTTTCTCCTGAACATCAGTTACAAATAAAATCACGTCGGCATCAATCAGCGCAGTATCCACAAATTTCATCATGGTTTCCTGCAATTTGTAATTGGGTTTCAGTATTCCGGGAGTATCGGAATATACAATCTGAAAGTCCTCTCCACTTACTATTCCTTTGATCCGGTGCCGGGTAGTCTGCATCTTTTGTGTAATAATCGACAACTTTTCTCCCACCAACGCATTCATTATGGTTGACTTACCAACATTCGGATTTCCAACAATATTTACAAAACCTGATTTATGTACCATTTTTTACCTTTTCACAATGTTGTCTGTTTCCCCTTTAACAGATTCTAATTCAAAACTCAATGTATTAAAAATCAGCGCAAAGATAATCTATTTGAATTAGCTACAATAAACACCTCGAAATTGTTTCAATTCTATAAAAGAAATGTTATTCTATTTGCCACCACAAGTGTCATTTGGCAAGATTTATCTTTGAAATCTGCATCATTTTTTGTATATTAAAACATAACCGTCTCTCTCTCAAAAAACTTTAGTCATGGAATCGATCAACAAGTTGGACAAAATCGCTATCTCCGTCCATGCACATAAAATTCTTCGAAAACTTTTGGATGAAAATCCGGTACTGGAAAAAATATTACTAAATGCAAACACGGAAGAAGATGCACTTGGGGCAATAAAAAACTGGATTTTCCCCAAACTAAAAAGAAACCCCGCTGCTGAAGATTTTTATCATAGCCAAAAAAATAATCCGGAACTGTTTGAACAACTATTCTGGGAAGATTACGCTGCCATCAGGATTTTGGATTACATTGACCATGCCGGCGAAGAATATCCCGACCAAAATATACACGGTGAAGTTGCCATTACCAATCCTATAAAAATGCTTTGGCTGGCAACAAATTTTGGTGTTGGTGGTGCCAAACCCGGCTTTTTTAAAGACATGCTTCAATTGTTCAGGCAGCTAAACAGTTCTCTCCCGTGGATACCGCCACAAAATCATCAGATAATAGAATGGATGGAGAGATATCCCTCGGGTATAGACAAAAAGATTATTGATCTTCGAATTCAGAATAAAAAAAGAATCTTACAAATTTTACTCAAAAAAATTGAGAATAAAGAAATTAGAAGCAAACAATATTTTTTTGAAACCGGAATTTCTCAACAAGAAAAGGAAGAAAAAATGGAGGAATGGTGGAACGAAAGCAGATTTCATTTAAAATTTGCTGTGCGCTCACCTGAGCTACTAAATGAGATGCTTGATTATTCGCTTGACCCGGATACCATGCAAATCCTGTATAATGCAAAAGAAAAGGGAATCCCTTTTTTTGTAAATCCTTATTACTTATCGTTGCTAAATGTACAAACACCTGAGTTTGCTGTTGGCGCCGATTTAGCGATCCGTTGTTATGTAGTTTACAGTCAGCAATTGGTTGAGGAGTTTGGTGAAATTGTCGCCTGGGAAAAAGAGGATAAAACCGAACCCGGCAAACCGAATGCAGCGGGCTGGATCCTTCCTTCACATAATATACACCGCCGCTACCCGGAGGTAGCCATTTTTATTCCCGATACGGTGGGGCGCGCCTGCGGCGGACTTTGTGCAAGTTGCCAGCGGATGTACGATTTTCAGCGCGGGAGGTTTAACTTCGATTTGGAAAAACTCAAACCCAACGAAAGCTGGAAAGAAAGACTTCCGAAACTGCTCGACTATTTTAAAGACGATGCCCAACTACGCGATATTTTGCTTACCGGAGGTGATGCACTAATGAGCAACGACAAAAGTTTGAAGCATATTCTGAATGAAATTTACAAAATGGCCCTCCGAAAAAAGAATAAGAATATTTTACGTGCTCAGAATAAAAAATATGCAGAAATTGTAAGAGTAAGAATTGGCACCCGCCTGCCGGTTTATTTGCCTCAACGAATAACTCCTGAACTTGGTAATATTCTTTCAGATTTTAAAACCAAAGCTTCAAAAATAGGCATTAAACAATTTGTCATTCAAACTCACTTTGAGTCACCCATGGAGGTTACGCCCGAAGCCAGAAGAGCAATTCAGATTCTGCTTAATTCAGGGTGGGCAGTTACCAATCAGCTTGTTTTTACTGCAGCGGCTTCCAGAAGAGGGCATTCTGCTAAACTCCGAAAAGTACTAAACGATGTAGGCGTACTTGCTTATTATACTTTTACAGTGAAAGGCTTTAAAGAAAACAGTTCCAATTTTGCACCCAATGCCAGGGCAGTACAGGAAGAAATGGAAGAAAAAGTTATTGGAAGGATTCCTGAAGACGAAATGGAATTCGCTCAAAAACTCATGGCCGCTCCAAAAAACATCCGAAATAATATTGAAAAAATACGGACCGTTAACGATCTTCCTTTTTTAGCAACCGACAGAAATATTTTAAACCTGCCGGGGGTAGGGAAAAGTCTTACTTTCAGAACCATTGGAATTACCCGTTACGGAAGACGCATTTTGGAGTTTGACCATGACAGGACACGAAACCACAGCCCGATTATCGACAAAATAGGAAAGGTTATTGTAATTGAATCAAAATCGATTGAAGAATATCTTGACCAGTTGGAAGCAATGGGCGAAAAACGAAAAGACTATGAACGCATTTATGGTTACTCCATCGGTCAGACCGAACCGCGGATGCCAATGTACGAATATCCGGAATACTCATACAAAGTCACAAAAGAGTTTTCAAACTTGGAGGTATAAAAACCGCTAAGGTCGGCTTTTTATATATTCCATCACTTCTCCAAAAGTAGCATTATAATAATCATCTTTATTTTCTGCGATATACTCCAGCAATTTACGATGTTCGCCGGCATCTACATTTAGATAACCGCCACCAACACTGTGAAACATAAAAACGACAATGGTTCCTTTTTTACGGGCACTTTCAACTGCCTCAATCATTTCGTCAGCTGATAAATCTACTACAGCAAAACTTGGTGTTTTATAAACATCATAACCTTTCATTGTTTCGGGAATGGGACCATCGCAACGGGCCCCGATAAATAAACTTTGAATGTCATCTGTAAAATCTTCTCCTCCGGCTACCGTATTGCTGCAAGTGTATCCATAGGTTCTCTTCTCCTTTCCATCGATGGCTTTAAGTAAAGTATTTGCCGTTTTTAACTCTGCGATAATTTGGTCGGGCGTATAATTATTCAAATCGTATTCGGGTTTTACCCAATCACCTTTATTCCCGTCGCAGGGGTGAAAAAGCGTGTGATTACCCAATTCATGCCCCTTACGAACAATTTCACGCCACTCTTCCATTCGATTAAACAGCGAGGTTGAATTTCCGGTACAGTAAAAAGTTCCTTTTAATTCAAATTCATCCAGTTGGGGAACAGCTACATCCAAATGGCAGTCCAAACCATCGTCGTAAGTAAAACAAACGGCAGCTTTTGCACCATCAGGCCACTGGAATTGAGCATCAGTTTTCAAAACAGGAAATAAAAACAAAAATGCCCAGAAAAAAACAAACAGTAATTTCATCTTTTTTTTAGCGTGAAGTTAAGGCTTTTAAAAATACAATTCCCTAAGCAAAACCTGATTTGAAAATTTGCGGCACATGTAACTTATTTCCAAATCAGGCGTCATACTGACGTTAAACGAGTTATTCACACAAAAAACATTTTCAGCTAAAAATTGACGGTGTTTATCGAAAAAATGAAGTCGTTTCTCTGCAATTTCATCAAATTTAGACCGAAAATCAAAGTCATATTTTGGTTTTCGAAAACAGAAAACAAAAAGAAAACAATTTAAAAGCCATGATTAGTCTTAACAACGTTCACAAATCGTACGCCACCGGTAGCAATTCACTGCATGTTTTAAAAGGCATTGATTTGGAAATCAAACAGGGAGAGTTTGTTTCCATTATGGGTTCTTCAGGTTCAGGAAAATCAACCCTACTGAACATCCTTGGTATTTTAGACAACTATGATGACGGTTCGTATTATTTAAACGGTAACCTGGTTAAAAACATGTCGGAAAAACATGCGGCCAAATTAAGAAATGAACTGGTTGGTTTTGTTTTTCAGTCGTTTAACCTGATTTCGTTTAAGAATGCAATGGAAAACGTTGCACTTCCTTTATATTACCAGGGAGTAAACCGAAAAAAAAGAAACAAGATCGCCTTGGAATATCTTGATAAACTGGGGCTTCTTCCCTGGGCGGAACACATGCCAAATGAACTTTCAGGAGGCCAAAAACAGAGAGTGGCCATTGCCCGGTCGTTGATCTCGCAGCCTAAAATTATTTTCGCGGATGAACCAACAGGAGCGCTCGACACAAGTACTTCCTATGAAGTAATGGAAATTCTGAAAGATATAAACAATGAAGGAATTACTGTAATTTTGGTTACACACGAGCACGATATCGCTGCAATGACTCAAAAAATTATTCGCTTAAAAGACGGTAAAATTGCTGAAATTATTAAAAACGGCGATTTAAAACACTTCCAGGAGCAGTACACAAAGGCACTTGAAACAGCCTGAAAATAGCGAACAATTGCAACTTTTATGTGCAATTAACAGAAAAACCTTTCAACATTAAACTTTTAAGTTAAACCAAAATGTTTGATATCGACAAATGGCAAGAGATACTTGCTACCATCAAAAAAAATAAAATGAGGACTTTCCTCACCGGTTTTAGTGTTGCCTGGGGAATTTTTATGCTCATGATTTTGCTGGGCTCCGGGAACGGGCTGAGCAACGGGGTTTCCGAGAATTTCAAACGCGACGCGATCAATGCCATGTGGTTATGGAGCGGAAAAACCAGTATCCCTTATCAGGGAATGAAAGAGGGAAGACAAATCAGGCTTACCAACAACGACTACGATATAATAAAAGATTTGCCCGGAATTGAATACACCTCAGGCCGATATTATATCGGAGGGAATACATTTTCGTATGGAAACGAATATGGCGAATACACTGCCATCACTTGTCATCCGGATCTAAAAGAAGTTGAATCAATTGAAATTATAAAAGGTCGGTTTGTCAATGAAGTAGATTTAAAACAAGCCCGTAAATCAGTCGTTCTGGGAAAAGATATCTACGATGCGCTTTTTAAAGACAAAGACGCTATAGGAGAATATGTTCGTATTAACAATATTCCGTTTAAAGTTGTTGGAATTTGCATGGAAGGTGGAGGTACCCGTCACCGGAATGCATACATTCCGGTATCAACGGGGCAAAAGGTTTTTAATGGGTCCAACCGTCTACACAATTTTGCTTTAACCGTCGACGCAAAAACCATTGAAGAAAGCCAGGCCATTGAAACCCGTGTGAGAGAGACACTGGCCCGCAAACATAAATTTGATTCCACCGACGAATCTGCATTAGGCTCCTACAATAAACTGGAAAATGTTATCGAAACCATGAAAATATTCCAGGCCATTAAAATATTTATCTGGATTATTGGAATCGGTACCCTGATAGCAGGAGTGGTTGGCGTAAGTAATATTATGCTGATAGTTGTAAAAGAGCGAACCAAAGAAATTGGAATTCGAAAAGCCATTGGCGCCAGCCCGGCTTCAGTTGTCGGACTTATTTTGCTGGAGTCAATTCTGATCACCACCATTGCCGGTTATATCGGGCTTGTTTTGGGAACCGGATTAATGGAGGGGGTAAACTTTTTTGTTGAACAGCAATATGCAGCCTCGGCTGCTACCAACGGAGGAAACGGAGACACCTTGTTCCGCAACCCGACTGTGAACCTGAATGTGGCCATGGCAGCAACGATGTTACTGGTTTTTGCCGGGACACTTGCTGGTTTTATACCTGCAAAACGTGCTTCCAGAATTAAACCGATTGAGGCTTTACGTGACGAATAGAAAAGAAGGCCCTTCCCAGACCCTCCCCAGAGGAGAGGGCTATGGGAAAGGCTAAAACTACAATAAAATGAAAACAACTATAATTATCGAATCAAATAATCACCCCTCCTTTGGAGGGGAAAGGGGGAGGCTTTACCATGTTTGATTTAGATCTTTGGAAGGAAATATTAAGCGCCCTGAAAAAAAACCGGATGCGAAGTTTTATGACAGCTTTTGGTGTATTCTGGGGAATCTTCATGCTGATTATCATGTCGGGTGCCGGAAAAGCATTGGAAAATGGTGTGATGGATGGAATAAAGGCATTTGCATCAAACTCTGCCTTTTTCTGGACAGAACCGACAAGCAAACCATACGAAGGATTTCAGCGTGGAAGAAGATGGAATTATAAAAATACAGATATTGAGTATATCAAAGCAAATGTTAACGACATTGAATACCTGGCTCCAAAACTCTTTGGCTCAAATTCAAATAGCGGCGATAATACCATTCGCGGGAAAAAAACCAGCGCTTTTAATATATCAGGTGATTACCCGGAATTTTTTGAAATCGACTCATGGACTGTTTTAAAAGGAAGAATGTTAAATCAAATTGACATCCTGCAAAAAAGAAAAGTCTGTATTATTGGAGAACGGGTTGTTGAAGTGATGTTCGACAAAAACGAAGATCCAATTGGAGAATACCTGAAAATTAATGGTGTATATTATCAGGTTGTCGGAGTCGTTCATCCCGAGACACGCGTCAATTTTAATGGAAACCGAAAAGAGGAAAATATTATGATTCCTTTTACCACGATGCAACAAACCTACAATTACGGCGATGTGGTTCACTTTTTCTCCATTACTTCTACTCCAGGAGTTCCGGTAAGCAAAGTTGAAATGCGGCTAAAAGAACTTCTAAAGGAAAGACACCATATTGCGCCCGACGACGTTCAGGCAATTGGCTCGTTCAATATCGAAGTGGAGTGGATTAAATACATGGGATTGTTTAACGGAATACAAATCCTAACCTGGATTGTCGGGACCGGAACTTTGTTCGCGGGAATTATAGGTGTTAGTAATATAATGCTGGTAATTATTAAAGAACGTACACAGGAAATCGGAATCCAACGGGCTATTGGTGCAACACCCGGTAAAGTGATTATGCACATTGTTGCCGAAAGTGTTTTTCTCACGGTAATTGCCGGTTATATCGGTCTTGCACTTGGTGTTGGAATTCTGGAACTCCTGAACATGGCACTTGATTCGGGGGGTGACGAACTTTTCTTCCGCCGTCCCGAGATTAGTTTCCACATGGCGGTGTCGGCGCTGACTGTTTTGGTCATTTCCGGAATTGGGGCCGGATTAATTCCGGCTCGCCGCGCAGTTAAAATTAAAACCATTGATGCGCTTCGCGACGAAGGAATTTAAAACAGACAAAAATTGAGGATTAAGGATAAAACAAAAAATAACAGAAAACAAAAAGCAAAAAGTCATGAAAAAGGTATTTAGAATTTTGGGAATAGTAATTTTGGTTGCTGCATTTGGCGGAACATTATTTTTTCTCTACAACAAATCAAAAAAGAAACCGGAAGTTTTTGAGACAAAAAATCCATTTATAAGCGACGTAATTATGAAAACCGTTGCAACAGGCTCTGTGGTGCCCAGGAAAGAAATTGAAATCAAACCACAGGTTTCAGGAATTATCGACGAACTTTTTGTGGAAGCGGGAGACCGTATTCAAAAAGGCCAAACCATTGCCCGGATTAAGATTATCCCTGACATGGTGACCTTAAACGCTGCCGAAACACGCTTAAACAGAGCAAAAATAAATTTTGAAGATGCTCAGGTTGATTACGAACGCCAGCAGAAACTTTTTGACAAGAATGTTATCTCTTACGAAGAATTCAAAAACTCAAAAGTAGGCTACGATTCGGCAAAAGAGGAAATGTCGGCTGCAGAAAATAACCTCGAATTAATTAAAAACGGTGTAACAAAAAAGGCACAAAGTGCTACTAATACCCTTGTGCGTTCAACTATTGATGGTATGGTGCTGGATGTTCCGGTTGAAGTGGGAAACTCTGTTATTCAGGCCAACACCTTTAACGACGGGACAACCATTGCATCAGTTGCCGACATGAGCGACATTATTTTTGAAGGAAAAGTTGACGAAACTGAAGTTGGTAAAATTAAAGAAGGAATGCCCATTGAGTTGGAAATAGGAGCGATTGACAAAGAAAAATTTGAGGCCGTTTTAGAATATATTTCACCCAAAGGAATAGAGGAAAATGGCGCCATCCAGTTTGAAATTAAAGCTGACGTTCACCTAAAAGAAGGACAGTTTATCAGGGCGGGATACAGTGCAAATGCCAACATTGTTCTCGACAGAAAAGACAATGTTTTGGTTATCCCTGAAGGAATGTTGATGTTCGAAGATGACTCGTCATATGTTGAAATTCAAACAGGAGAAGAACAGCATTTTGAAAAACGGTTCGTACAAACCGGATTATCTGATGGTATAAATATTGAAATTACAGAAGGTTTAAAACCTGAAGACAAAGTAAAAGGTGAAAAAATAGACCCTAAAAAGCTCAAAGAAAACGACTCCTCTCAAGGTTAATTTAGGGTTTTAATTTGGCTTTATGTAAATTCGCTTTTAAACAAAAAACAAAATAAAATGAAGAATCTTTTTGCCTTATTTTTAGGACTATTATTAAGTTTTTCGACAACAACTTTTGCACAAAGCTCATGGTCGTTGCAAAAATGTATCGACTATGCATTGGAAAACAACATCCAGATACAGCAACAAAAACTAAATAACCAGTATTACCAGAACCAGGTTAGTCAGGCAAAATCAGACCGTCTTCCCAACCTCAATGCAAATTTATCAAACAACTACAGCTTTGGGCGTTCACTAAATGCCGATAATGTTTATGAAAGTGTAAACTCAACTCAGTTAAGTGGATATTTATCATCAAACCTTACGCTGTTTAATGGACTAACGCTTCAAAATACCATCGACCAGTATGAACTGGATTTCCAGGCTACAATGCAGGACTTTGAAAAAGCAAAAGATGATTTAGTTCTGAATATTGCTGCCTCATATCTGGAGATTCTTTTTGCTGAAGAACTGGTCGAGGTTTCCAACGCCCAAATTGAAGTTACTCAGCAACAAATTAATCGCACACAACAATTGGTTAATGCAGGAAGTCTGGCCCGCGGAGCATTGCTCGAAATTGAAGCACAACTGGCACAGGAAGAATTGACTTTGGTAAACCGTGAGAACAGTGTCCAACTGGCCTACCTTACACTTTATCAGTTGCTGGAACTTCCCATATCGGAAAGTTTCAAGGTTGAAGTTCCCAAATTGCCTGAAATTAAAGCCAATGTTACCATGGCAAATTCCTACGATGTTTTTAAAAATGCCATTAATGTAAGGCCTGAAATTAAAGCATCACAACTGCGTGTGGAAAGTGCCCGCAAACAACTTGAGATTGCAAAAGGCAACCGTTATCCTTCTCTAAGCCTGGGGCTCAATTACAACAACCAGTATTATGAGATTATGAACTCGGATCTACCACAGAAATCCTTCAACGATCAGTTAAAATCAAACAGCAGGTATGGCATGGGATTAAATCTTAGCATCCCGATTTTTAATAAATTCCAGATAAAAAACGGTATCTCAAATGCCAAACTACAGGTTGCCGATTATGAATACCGTTTACAATCGGCCAGAAACGTATTAAGAAAAGATATTGAGCAGGCTTATACCAACGCGTTAGCAGCGCTAAACCGCTATGTTTCCAGTGAAAAAGCGGTGAAATCAACAGAAGAAGCTTTCAGGTATACCGAAGAAAAATTTAATGTCGGAATGGTAAACTCGGTTGAATATAATCAAAGCAAAAATAACCTGACAGTAGCCCAGTCGGAATTGCTGCAGGCCAGATATGAGTATATTTTCAGAACAAAAATACTTGACTTTTATAACGGAATTCCAATTGAATTGTAACCTTATTAGATGGCGGAGAAACACTTCTCCGGACTATCATGCTTGAACATTGTTTTTTGTGCCCTGGCGATAGACGTCAGGGCTTTTTAATTTATAACATGCTTTTTTTAAAAACATAAATCACTATTTTTGGCGGCTAAACCTAATGCTTTGGATGAATCTTTTCTCATAAATGGTATTAAATCTCAAAATAAAATTGTTTTCGATTTTATTTTTCACTATTACTATAGTGGTTTATGTGCTTTTTCTGAGAAAATAACAGGTAATGGGGAAGCTGCAGAAGACATTGTCCAGGATTTATTTGTAACGCTTTGGACAAAAAATGAACAATTTACAATTTCCTCTTCACTAAAAAATTATCTTTTTACCTCCGTTAAAAACCGTTCTTTAGATTTTATAAAACGCGAAAAAACGAAGGCAAAAAAAATAAATGTACTTGCAAACTCAACAGATCTTGCCGAAAATTTATCAACATATTGGTTTGCCGAATCGGAGTTAACCCGTGTTATCGAAGATTGTTTACAAAAGTTACCGCCCCGCTGCAGAGAAATTTTTGTGTTAAGTCGTTTTGAAGGGTTAAAAAACCAGGAAATCGCGGATAAACTTGAAATCTCGAAACGAACCGTTGAGCTTCAGATTAGTAATGCTCTGAAAAATTTACGCTGCAAACTAAAACCGTTCCTTCCTATTTTTCTGATATACTTTCTTTTAAAATAAATCTGAGAATTAGTATGTGTATCGTACTCCTGAAGCGTCTAATTTTCAAAACCGAGGGAATATCCCCTTTAATGTAAGCTGAATGAACAAGTCTGAAATAGAAGAAATACTGCCTTTATATTTCGACGGGAATCTATCTGAAGAAGACAAATTAAAGGTAGAAGTCTGGAAAGAATCTTCTGACAAGAATCAAAAAATATTTAAAGAATCGGAGAAAGCCTGGCAAGGAATTACACTTCTCCAAACCATGAAAAAATACGATTCTGAAAAGGCTTTGCAACAAGTAAATGCCAAAATAAAGCGACAAAACAAAAACATTCTCATAATCATTCAAAGAATAGCGGCAATTCTGATTCTTCCGTTAATAATCTCAACATTATATTTTGCCTTCAAAAAACAAGACACTTCAGCGGTAAAAGACGACCGGTTATTTACAGTAACCTCACCGGCAGGAATGCGTTCTGAATATATCCTTCCTGATGGTACAAAAGTTTATCTGAATTCAAAAACGAGCCTTAGTTTTCCGGCTACTTTTAGCGACAATTTGCGTAACGTAACGTTACAGGGAGAAGCGTATTTTGAGGTTGCTGAAAACAAAAAAAAGCCATTTATTGTCAAAACGGGAAAAATTAACATTGAGGTAACAGGAACTCAATTTAAAGCGTCCAACTATTCAAATGAAAATTTGACAGAAATTGTTCTGGTTTCAGGAAGTGTAAATTTATTTTCAGGAAAATACGATGAATCAAGGGAAAATATTATTTGTTTACAACCGGGAGAAAAAGCAAGTTATATAGTTAACCAGGATCGGATTTCCATCGAAAATGTGGATGTAGACAAATACATATCCTGGAAGGATGGTATTTTAATGTTCAGAAATGATCCGATGCCACAGGTTGTAAGAAGATTAAACCGTTGGTTTAACGTAGATATCAAACTGACTGGAAATGATTTAACAAACTATGTTTACACCGGAACATTTGAAGATGAATCGTTAAATCAAATTCTCGATTTATTAAAAATATCTGCCCCGATTGAATACAAAATCATAAAAAGACATAAGAAAAATGATCAAACCTTTAGCAAAATGGAAATTGAAATAATTCAAAAATAAAAGAACAAAGGGAAGCATTGGCCTGCCTCCCTTTACATTTTTGTCTTCTCTCTCTTGGCCGAAAGAAAAGGCAACATTTAAAATTATTAATTCTAAAGCAAAGTAAACTTATGAAAAAAATTTGTGGTAACCATTGGCCCGATTTAAAAAATCTTTGGGTCAGCAAAACATTTAGAAGTATGAGGCTTACTTTTTTTGTCCTGCTGCTTGCAACTGCACAAAGTTTAGCTTTTAACAGTTATTCTCAGGTAACAAAACTAAACCTTAACATGGAAAATACTACGGTACAGGAGGTACTTTCCAACATTGAGGACCAATCGGAATTTTATTTTCTGTACAACAGTAAAATTGTAGAGGTCGACCGTGAAGTGAGTATTAGTCTTAAAAACAAAAAGATTGACGAAGTTTTGGACATTCTTTTTGATGAAACAAACATTAGGTACACTATTGTAGACCGACAAATCGTACTTTCTGCAGGTGATGCCAATTCAAAAGGAAATGCTCCCCAGGAAAAAGAAATCAGCGGGAAAGTAACAGATAATTCAAACATGCCTCTTCCCGGTGTAACAGTAATGGTTAAAGGAACCACCCAGGGAACCGTTACAAATGCCGATGGGGTGTATTCAGTAAACAATGTACCTCAGGGAGCGACCCTGGTTTTTTCTTTTGTGGGTATGGAAGCCCAGGAAATAGTTGTTGAGAACCAAACAGCGATCAACGTTACCTTGCAGGTGAGTTCAATTGGTATTGAAGAGGTGGTAGCCATTGGTTATGGCACAGAACGAAGGGTAAATGTAATTGGCTCAGTTTCACAGGTCACTTCTGAAACTCTGGAAAACCGTCCGGTATCAAGTTTGTCCAACGCCATTACAGGGCAAATGTCGGGGGTAACGGTTATCCAACGTTCCGGGAAGCCAGGTTTTAACGATGGAGAAATAAGGGTTCGTGGTGTAGGCTCCTTTGGTGCAACACCTTCAGCATTAATTTTAGTTGACGGTATTCCGGGTTCAATGGACGAAATCAATCCAAATGATATAGAATCAATATCTGTACTAAAAGATGCTTCATCAGCAGCCATTTATGGTGCACGCTCTGCCAACGGTGTAATTCTTATTACTACTAAAAAAGGAAAAGAGGGTAAAATCAGCGTAAGTTACAACGGATACTATGGTGTTTCAAAAGCCACCGAATTTCCTGATTTTGCTACATCCTGGGAATATGCTGAAATGTTCAATATTGCAAACGGTACTGAAACATATTCTGCGGAAGACATTGCAAAATACAAATCGCAAAGCGACCCTGACAATTACCCAAATACAGACTTTTTGAATGAAACTTTTTCAAGAAATGGCGTTCAGACCGGGCACGATATTTCAATTACCGGAGGCCAAAAGTCAAACCGATATTTTCTTTCTGTGGGATACCTGAATGAACAGGGACTGGTAATACACAACGATTACGAAAGATACAATTTCAGATTAAACCTGGAAAGCGATCTTGGAGAAAAGCTGAAATTGACTACAAGAGTAGCCGGTTCAACAGAAGAAGCAAATGAACCAACAACTACAGCGAATAAGAATACTTCAGGTGTAGAAGGTATAATACAAACCGCGGTACGTTATCCTGCAGTTTACCTGGGTCAGGCATCCAACGGCGATTTTGGGATTGGGCCGGAGAGTGGTGGAACACCGGTTTCATGGCTTGCATCAAAAGGATATTATACCCGGCCAACCACAAAAGCCAGTGTAAATGGACGCCTTGACTGGACGCCTGTTAATGAACTGATTTTAAGCGCAGTTGGTGGTTACAACTTCACACTAAATGAAAGTAGACATTACCGTGCGTCACAGGTCCTGAATGCAGATGTAACGCTTCCCTTGGCAACGCTTGACCAATATAAAAACAATGTGGTTTTCAAAACGATGCAGTTCTTCGCAGAGTATTCAAAAGAGATAAAAGGTCACTATTTAAAAGCTCTCGCCGGATATTCTTTCGAAGATCAAAAATCCGAAAATTTCAGTGGTTCAAGAATAAACTTTCCTAGCAATGACTATACCGTAATGAGTATGGGAGGAGTTGACAATCAGGAGGTTTATGGAAATGACATTGAGTGGGCTATTCAATCCCTTTTTGGTAGGTTTAAATATCACTACAATCATAAATATTTATTTGAGGCTACTGTTCGTCACGATGGTTCTTCCCGCTTCCCAGAAAATCAAAAGTACGGAACATTCCCGTCTTTAGCAGTTGGCTGGCGTGTTACCGAAGAAAATTTCTTTAAAGAAGCTGCACCATGGGTTTCAAACCTGAAATTAAAAGCTTCCTGGGGTATTCTTGGAAACCAAAATATCGGGAACTATCCCTACCAGTCAACGCTTGCAACAGGAAGAAACTATCCTTTTGGAAGCAGCATTGCCAACGGCGCGGCTTACAGAACATATAAAGATCCAACGATACACTGGGAAACAACAGAAACAAAAGATTTTGGATTTGAATCAGGCTTTTTTGACAACAAACTTACGCTTAACGTAACATATTTCGACCGTTTTACATACGATATTCTTTACAAGCCTTCATCTAGTGTCAGTTCAATATTAGGTGTTGGTATTAGTGAAACCAACACTGGTGAAGTAAAAAATACCGGATGGGAGTTTGAACTGGGACACAATAATACACTTGGACAGTTCAACTACCAGATAAACGGAAATTTCTCAATAATAAATAACGAAGTTGCAACGCTTGGCTTAGGCAATGTTGAACAACCCAACGGCTTAATTGGAAACGGAAGCAACCTTTTTATCGGATATCCGATGCAAATGTATTACGGATACAAGTCTGATGGTGTATTTATATCAGATGAAGATATTACGGAATGGGCTGACCAATCAAAAGTTACACCAAATCCGGAGCCTGGCGACATTCGTTACAAAGATATTAGTGGCCCCGACGGAGTACCGGATGGGGTGGTTGATGCAACCTACGACAGGACGTTTATAGGTTCCAGAATTCCTAAATATACCTTTTCGCTTAATTTGGCAGCTCAATATAAACAGTTTGATTTTTCTGCATTCCTGCAAGGAGTTGCAGGTGTAAAAGGACGTTTGGAATATTATGTAGGTTATGCTTTTATGAATCTCGGCTCCATTCAGCAATGGCAAATGGATGGCAGGTTTGACCCGGAAAATCCGGTACAATATCCGGATTATCCAAGATTGGAAATCATAACAAACAGTGGAACGCCAAATACCGTTCTTTCTGATTTCTGGACAATAGATGCCTCGTATTTAAGAATAAAAAATTTACAGGTAGGATATACATTGCCATCACGTATACTTGAAGCATCACGTATCGACAACCTCAGAGTATACTTTAGTGCCGAAAATTTATATTCTTTCAACAATTATCGTCAGGGTTGGGATCCGGAAATTAATACCAACGGTAGTTTTTATCCCATTTTGGCCACTTTTACTCTGGGTGTAAATGTTAAATTTTAATCCATTAATCATTGAAAAAATATTAAAATGAAAACATATAAAAGAATTAAAAATACACTTACGAGCTTTTTACTTATTTCAATATTGGTAGGAATAAGCTCATGCAGCGACGAGCTGGAACAGTATCCTAAGGACCAGTTTGACAAAGAAAACTTTTGGACAAACGAAGCCAATGCCATGATTGGGCTGGCCGGTGTTTACAGAGGGAATATAAACTATGGAACACAGGTAAATCCAAGCGATTGGTGGACCTATTGCGGACTGGTATTTTTTGAACATGCAACAGACAATGCTTTTGACAGAAGGGGTAAAAACGCCAACCAAAACCGTTTAACCAACGGAACATTACTGGCAAATAATGCTGTTATCAGAACCTATTGGGAAGGTTCATATATCCGAATTGCCATAGCCAACGATTTTCTGGAAAATATCGGTCGTGTTGAAATGGATGAAACCACTAAAAGCAGAATGATTGCCGAAGCCAGATTTATCCGTGCATGCCAGTATTTTTACCTTTCTCAGTTTTGGGGTTCCGTCCCACTGGTAAAAAATACCTTAACACCTGACGAAGCAAATATCGTGACAAAAAACCCGAAATCTGAAATTATAAATTTTGTAATTACCGAATTTAGCGAAGCTGCTGCAGATCTTCCTCGCTACAAAGATATGACAGCATCTGAATTTGGCAGAGCATCAAAGCAAGCTGCATTGGCATTTTTAGGAAGAATATATCTTTCAGAAGGTAGATATTCTGATGCAGCCACAACTTACAAGCAAATAATCGATTTTGGCGATAATATTATTGATCCGGACTATGCAAGTATTTTTAACACGACAAATGAAACCAGTGCTGAAAATATTTTTTGTGTTCAGTATTATGAAGGATTGGCCGGAAACGCCTTACCACAACATGCACTTCCTGCAAATAAAGGTGGATGGCACATTGTAAATCCATTGGAGAGTTTGGCCAGCCAGTACGACTTTACCGACGGAACTCCGTTCTCGTATGATGATCCACGTTTTAATTCGCATAATATGGCAGAAAATCGTGATCCTCGTTTTGCCGCTACTTTCCTTTACGACGGTTGTATTTTTGGAGGAAATGTATATGATTGCCACCCGGATCACAGTTCCTCAGTAGACCAGCTGACTTACTCAAAACAGGCAACAAGGACGGGCTATGGGTTACGCAAATTTTTCGATGAAAATTTTTCCGGAGATTTAAGAACCGGTTATGGAGGTAACCTGCCTATAATTCGTTATGCTGAAGTTTTACTAAGCTACCTTGAAGCAGAACTCGAGGCAGGAAACCCAATTACACAGGATTTACTGGATATGACCATTAACAAAACCCGAGGCAGGGAATCGGTACAAATGCCCGCAATAACAGAAACAAACCCGGAACTGCTTCGCCCGATGCTTAGAAAAGAAAGAAGAATAGAACTGGCACTTGAAGGAGTTCGCTACTGGGATCTCCTCCGTTGGGGCATACTAGGCGAAACCATGCAAGGCGACTTCTGGGGAGCTTCATTTCCCGATGCCGAAAATACTGGTAAAGTGGAAGATCCTACCGGACATAGCAGGTGGTGGGTAGATAATAAAGCATTCAGAATTGGAGAAGACGAAGTTTGGCCAATCCCGGAGTCTGAAACCAATATCAACCCGGGATTACTGGACTAGTCTTTTAACGCAGTCATTTTAGTCGCAGAAAAAAGGTACCACCTAAACCAACAAACCTTTAAATCACAGACTAAAATGACTGCTTTTTTTGAAATATTATCATGAAAAAAATCGTTTTTTTTATTCTTATCATTTTGAGTCATCAGGCATTTTCACAGAATGAAAAATTGCTTGCACCAACTCCCCCTATGGGATGGAACAGTTGGAACTGGTTTGGTAAATATGGCATCAACGAAGATGTAATCAGAGAATGTATAGATGCCGTTGTTGAAGAAGGTTTATTGGACGCAGGATACGAGTATTTTGTAATCGATGGCGGATGGAGAGATGTAAAACTTACCGAAAAGGGGGAGCTTTTGCCGCATCCCGACAGGTTTCCACACGGAATAAAAGTTTTAGCCGATTATGCCCATTCAAGAGGGTTAAAATTTGGGCTGCACACTGTTCCAGGCACACACGACTGTGGCGGCGATGCAGTGGGAGGTTTTGGAAATGAAGAAGTTCAAATCCAGCAATTTGTTGACTGGGGTTTAGACTTTATCAAACTCGACAAATGTAAACATGCCGATGGGTGGAACGAAGAACTTTTGAAACAAACCTATAAGAAGTGGCAAAATCTTCTGGCAAAATCAGGCAGAGACATCGTTTTAAGTATCAGTGCTTATACGTGGCGCGACTGGTATCCCGAAGTTGGTCAGATGGCCCGGACTACCGGCGACATTAAAGCCCGTGTTTCAAAAGGAGCTGTTTTCGATGGTATTCCGTTAAGTGTGATGGTTGTTTCACAAACAAATAATGAATCAGCTCAATTTGCCGGAAATGGCTACTGGAATGACCCCGATATGTTGGCTACAGGAGAACAAGGATTAACAATTGATGAACAAAAAGTACACTTTGCTCTGTGGTGTATTATGTCTTCTCCGTTAATACTTGGAAACGATCCCCGAAATATGACACCGGAAGAAAAAGAGATCATTACAAACGAAATTGCCATTGCTGTCAATCAGGATCCGACAGAACAAGGCCGGCGAATTCAAAAAGAAGGGAATGCAGAAGTTTGGGTAAAAAAACTAAAGGATGGAAAAAGAGCCGTTCTTTTACTTAATCGTGATGCGGAAAAAACCGGAAAAATTGAAATATCTCTTGAAAAACTTGAGTTAAGTGGAAAGGTAAAAGTTCTTGATATTTACAATGGAAAAAGGCGGGGAAAAGAATCAAAATTAATTTCAGAAGAAGTTAAGCCCCTGTCAGGCGTATTCCTTCTTGTTGGTTAACAAAAAATTTATAAACTTGCTCATTGAATCATCTCCGAGAGACTTAAGTCGAACTTATTTTAAACAATATTTTAAATGAAAATGAGAGTCATAACCAAATCCTACAAAGTGTTTTCAATTTTTATCGTTTTACTGGCACTTGGTGTTTTCGGTTGCCAGAACAGTTCAAAAAAAGAACAAAACGAGCCGGAAAAATTGCCTAATATCGTTATTATTTACATGGATGATCTTGGGTATGGTGATGTTGGCGCTTATGGCGCAACCGAAATTCACACACCCAATATGGATAAACTGGCGAATGGTGGAGTGCGGTTTACCACCGGTTATGCCTCATCGGCAACCTGCAGCCCCAGCAGGTATGCACTGTTAACCGGGCAATATCCTTGGCGAAATGAAAATGCCAAAATCCTTCCCGGAACAGCTCCTCTTCTCATAGGTACCGAACAATTGACAATTCCGAAAATGCTAAAAGAAAAAGGCTATTACACCGGAGTTGTTGGGAAATGGCATTTGGGTTTGGGAAGTGGGAATGTGGACTGGAACGAAACCATTGCCCCCGGACCCAACCAGGTTGGTTTTGATTACTCATATATAATGGCTGCCACACAAGACAGGGTTCCAACGGTATATATTGAAGATGGCAATGTGGTTGGACTGGAGGAAGATGATCCAATCCAGGTTAACTACCAGAAAAACTTTGAAGGAGAACCTACCGGAAAAGATAACCCGGAACTTCTTAAAATGAAATGGCATCATGGTCACAACAACAGCATAGTAAACGGAATTCCAAGAATCGGTTTTATGAAAGGGGGAGAAAAAGCGAAATGGATCGATGAAGATATGGCCGATACTTTTCTTGAAAAAGCAAAACAATACGTTCAGCAACATAAAGATGGCCCGTTTTTTCTCTATTACGCGCTTCAGCAACCTCATGTACCAAGAACTCCGAACGAAAGATTTGTTGGTTTATCGGGCATGGGGCCACGAGGAGATGCAATTGTGGAAGCCGACTGGTGTATTGGTGAATTTATCCAAACACTTCAGAGCGAAGGAATCCTTGATAACACACTTATTATTTTTTCAAGCGACAACGGCCCGGTTCTGAATGACGGGTATTATGATGATGCAGTTGAGAAATTAGGAAATCATACTCCATGGGGACCTCTGCGTGGAGGCAAATACAGTTTGTTTGAAGCTGGAACAAGAGTTCCGTTTGTTGTATACTGGAATGGTAAAGTTACACCCGGCGTTTCAGACGCAATGGTAAGCCAGATTGATATTCTGTCGTCGCTGGCTGAACTGGTTGGTAGCGATAACAAAACCGAAGACAGTAAAAATTTACTCGATGTGTTTATGGGCAAATCTGAAGAAGGGCGTGAGGAGTTGGTTTTGGAAGCTACTTCAAGAACAGCTTTGCGCAAAGGAAACTGGGCAATGATTCCACCGTACGAAGGCCCTGCAAAAAACAATTCAGTGAATATTGAGCTGGGTAACTCATCTGAATTTCAATTGTACGACCTTTCCAGCGACATTGGTGAGCAGAAAAACCAGGCAAAAGAAAACCCTGAGAAATTACAGGAAATGGTTGAAACATTTAAACAAATCAGGGGAGCTGATTTTAAAAATATTCAACAACTGGAATTGAAATAATATACCATTCACGGTGCGGCTTAAAGTGTTGCACCGTGAAAACAATATCCATCAGAAGTTTTCAATAAAAATGAGAGCGTTTACAAAAATATTTCATTTTACTCCAAGCCTTCTGATTTTATTTTTTCTGTTTAGTTGTAATAGAACGCCGGAAAAGTCTGAATCAAAACCCAACATCATTTTAATAAATATTGATGATATGGGTTGGCGAGATGTAGGTTTTATGGGCTCGGAATACTATGAAACCCCAAATATCGATGCGCTGGCAGCCAGTGGAATGATTTTCACAAATGCTTATGCCTCAGCATCTAACTGTGCTCCAAGCCGTGCCTGTATGATGAGTGGCCAGTGGACCCCGAGACACGGTATATACACCGTTGCAAGTTCGGAAAGAGGAAAAAGCAGCGACCGAAAATTAATTCCGGTCGTTAACAACGCATACATGCCGGAAGACAATTTACTCTTCCCCCGGCTTTTGCAACAAGCGGGATACAAAACCTGTCATGCCGGGAAATGGCACCTTTCAGACAATCCAATTAACTTCGGGTTTGATATAAATATTGGAGGCAGCCATGCAGGTAATCCGGGAAGTTACTATCCACCCTATAAAAATGTTCCTTCACTGGAAGCACCAAAGGACGATTATTATCTTTCTGATTTAATAATGGATAAAACCCTCGAATTCATAAAAAATACAGATACACCTTTCTTTCTGTACTATGCATCGTATGCCGTGCACACACCGATTCAGCCTGCTACTGAATTACTTCCCAAGTATAAAAACAAAGCGGAATGGAACGGACAAAACAATGAGGAATATGCTACAATGGTTGAGAATATCGATGCTCAAATCGGGAGATTAATCAGTGAACTTAAAAATTCAGATAAACTAAAAAATACATTTATTCTTTTTACTTCCGATAATGGAGGACACTACGGAATTACCAAACAATGGCCTTTGCGCTCAGGAAAAGGTTCTTACTACGAAGGGGGAATCAGGGAACCCCTGTTTATGAGCTGGTTTGGCAAAGTTAAACCGGGCAGTAAATCGGATGCTCCGGTAACAAACCTCGATTTTTATCCTACAATCCTGGATGTTGCGGGGATTGTAAAACCCGAAAACAAAATCCTTGATGGGAAAAGTCTCCTGCCTGTTTTAACCCAAAACAAGACACCGGAAGAACGACCACTTTTCTGGCATTTCCCGATTTATCTTGAAGCGTATGTCAAAAACGATACAACAACCCAGGATCCGCTCTTCCGCACCCGACCGGGATCTGCTGTTCGTTTAGGCAACTGGAAACTTATTCAGTATTTTGAAAACAACGACGTTGAATTATATGATCTCGAAAATGATATCAGTGAAAAAAATAATCTGGCGGAATCAAATCCTGCCAAAAGAGATGAATTGTTTAAGCTGCTAAAAGACTGGCGAAACGAGATAAATGCACCCGTTCCGGAAGAGTTAAATCCGGAATATAAATCCGCGAGCAACTAAAATGTTGATTTTCTTATGCAAAAGAAACCAAATAACAGATTAAAACTTATCCAAATCCTGATACTCTGTGTTTCCGGTATATTTTTGAATTCAGAAGCAAAATCTCAAAATACAAAGCACAACCACATTTACCTGGAAACATTTGACGAGCTGCAACAATTTTTGAGCTACCAGGGAGACAACTTTCATTTGATTAGCGCCCACAGAGGCGGCCCTGAAAACAATATGCCTGAAAATTGTATTGCAACATTTGAGAATACGATAAACCATACGCCTTCAATTCTCGAGGTTGACCCGAGATATACCAAAGACAGTGTTGTTATATTATTGCATGATCCAAGCCTTGAACGGACTACAACCGGCAAAGGAAAAATTTCAGATTTTACATTTAGCGAGTTAAACCGGCTAAAACTAAAAGATCTCAACGGCAATGTTACCAACTATGGTATTCCAACCCTAAATGAAGCCCTGCAATGGGCAAAGGGAAAAGCCATTTTACTCTTGGATAAAAAAGATGTTTCAATTAAAAAACGACTCGAGATAGTCGAAAAAAATAACGCTGAAGCTTATACAATTGTATCAGCATACTCTTTCAAAGATGCAAAAACCTGTTATAACCTGAATAAAAATATAATGATGCAGGTTTTTATAGGTAGTCCGGAAAAAGTTCTGGAATTTGACAATACTGAGATTCCGTGGAGTAATATTATTGCATTTGTCGGGCACCAGCAACCGGAAAAAAAAGAGGTAATTGATATGATCCACAAACGTGGAGCAATTTGTATCATGGGAACCTCGCGCAACCTCGATCTTCTAATTTCAAAAGGAGAAGTAAAAGATATAGAATCACTCAAAAAAGATTACGAAGATTTATTAAAACTGGGAATTGACGCGCTTGAGACGGATATTCCTGTTCAGTTGAGTAAAATTCTTACACTTACAACAGAGGAAAGTACAAAATTCAAATATTTACATTAATCCCAAAAAATTGTTTTTTATGAAACATATTTCTATACTTCTGGCCATTATTTCCTTCTTATCTTTTTCAGAGAATACAATCGCGCAGGTGAAAGAAAAGCCAAATTTTATTGTGATACTTGCCGACGATTTGGGTTTTGGTGATTTAAGCCTGAATGGCAGCAAGCAAATCCATACTCCCAACATCGACAGATTGGCGGAGAATGGAGTAAATTTTACAAACGGATATGTTTCAGCACCGGTTTGCAGCCCTTCTAGAGCTGGATTATTAACCGGCAGAAACCAGGTGCATTTTGGCCATGACAATAATCTGGCAGAAGTTCAACCCGGATTTGATGAAAAATACAACGGCCTGCCGCTTACCGAAACAACAATTGCCGCAAGATTAAAAAAACAGGGTTATGTAAGCGGGTTAATCGGGAAATGGCATTTGGGAGCGGAGCCTTACTTTCATCCTTTAAAACGTGGTTTTGATGAAATATGGGGCTACACCGGTGGCGGCCACGATTATTTTGTTGCCGAAGCCGACGGCAAAGGTTATAAATGCCCCATTGAATGCAACTATAAAACACCTCAGCCAATTACCTACATTACCGACGACAAAGGTGACGAATGTATCGATTTTATCAAACGTCATAAAAATGAGCCGTTTTTTTTGTTTGCATCGTTTAATGCCCCGCATGCGCCAATGCAGGCAACGAAAGAAGATCTGGAGTTATTCAAACACATAAAAGATAAAAAACGCCGGACTTATTGTGCAATGGTTCACCGACTTGATGTAAACGTTGGCAGAATTATGAAAACCCTTGAAAGTGAGGGACTGGAAGAAAATACATTAATCGTTTTCCTAAGTGATAATGGCGGCCCTTGCGACCAAAATGCATCTGTTAATGCACCTTTTAACGGACAAAAAGGAATTTTACTTGAAGGTGGAATTCATGTGCCGTTTATTATGAAATGGAAAGAAAAACTTCCCGCAGGTAAA
The DNA here is from genome assembly GCF_009762775.1 of Maribellus comscasis. Lineage (GTDB taxonomy): Bacteria > Bacteroidota > Bacteroidia > Bacteroidales > Prolixibacteraceae > Draconibacterium > Draconibacterium comscasis. The sequence goes on from NZ_CP046401.1 coordinate 2,333,835, forward strand.
ACTTTCAACGATCCGGTAATCTCAATCGATATTGCCCGTACACTTTTTGAGCTGGCCGGAGGAGAAGTGACAAGCGATATAAAATTGGAAGGCGTGAACCTAATTCCGTTTTTAACCGGCGAAATGGATACAAAACCTCACGATTCGTTTAACTGGCGTTTTACAATTAGTGCTGCTATCCGTGAAGGAAACTGGAAACTGGTGCGGCTGCCCGACAGGTTGCCCCTGCTTTTTGATTTATCAACAGACATTTCAGAGCAAAACAATGTAGCTTTAGACCATCTGGACCAAACAAAATCGATGTTAAAAAAGCTGGGAGACTGGGATGTTGCACAACCCCACCCTGTTTTCCTGGAAGGAGCTGTTTGGAAAGCCCGGCAATTAAAATTATACGATGAGGAATACCGGCTGGTTCAACCCAAAAACTAAGACAGTGTTTCACTAATATCAAAAATATCCGCCTGTCCTCCAAATCATTGTATTCTTTGTTTGTTTATCTGACAAAATGAATATATTTGCTTTCTTTAACCAACTAAAATAAAAACTCAGAAATGAAAAAACTGTTGTTGCTGGTTTTCTTTCTGGCATGTATTGTCAATGTTTTTGCCCAAACCCAAAAAGATACAATCTTAAATACATTCAACAAAGATTACGTTTTGAACATAAAAAAGGCGCAATCGGCTATTACTATCGACGGGGTAATTGATGAACCCGACTGGATGGCGGCTCAAAAAGCAGATGACTTTCACAAAGTTTTACCCATCGACACGGGTCTTGCCATTCAGCCGTCAGAAGTTTTAATGACCTACGACGATAAAGCTTTTTACCTGGCATTCACCTTTTACGATACGGTTCAGGGGAAAAGAATTATGGAATCGTTCCGGCGCGATTTTGTCTTTGGAAACAATGATAACTTTCTTGTATTTTTCGATACTTTTCTTGACCAGACAAACGGTTTTACCTTTGGGCTTTCTGCATCGGGAGCCAAGTGGGATGGTGTGATGCACGGAGGTGCCGGCAGCAACCTCAACTGGGATTGTAAATGGGAATCAAAAGTAAAACACTACGAAAACAAATGGATTGGTGAAATGAAAATCCCGTTTAAATCCATCCGTTATCCTTCGGGAACAAAAATGTGGAACGCCAATTTTAGCCGGCTCGATTTAAAAACCAACGAAAAATCGGCATGGGCACCGGTCCCCCGACAATTCCCCACTTCGAGTCTTGCTTACGCTGGAGTATTAAAATTTGCCGATCCTCTTCCAAAATCAAAGATCATGTTTTCATTGATTCCTTATCTGTTTGGAAGCTTTTCAAACGATTACGAAGCCGGCACAGGAAATGTCTGGAAAAAAGATTTTGGTTTTGATGCAAAAGTCGGTCTTTCAACATCGATGAATCTTGATCTAACCTACAACCCCGATTTTGCACAGGTTGAAGTTGATGAACAAGTAACCAATATTGACAGGTTTGAATTGTACTTCCCCGAGAAACGACAATTCTTCCTGGAAAACAGCGACCTTTTTGCCGACTTCGGCTCGAAAACTGCAACACCTTTCTTCTCAAGACGAATTGGACTGGATGCTCCTGTTTTAGCAGGTGCAAGACTTAGCGGAAAAATTGGTAATGACTGGCGAATTGGTTTTATGAATATGACCACCCAAAAAACAAGTAATTTTTTGGCAAGGAATTTTACCGTAGCGTCGATACAAAAGAAAGTCTTTGCACGTTCAAATGTCGGTGTTATTTTGGTGAATAAAGAATACATCGATCAACCTGTTGACACTTCAATGTTTAACCGTGTAGTGGGTGTAGATTATAACCTGGCAAGTGCCAACAATATTTGGTCAGGAAAGTTCTATTACCATCGGTCTCTCCAACCGGACAATCCGGGAGATCAATATTCTCAGGGAGCCTTGTTAAGTTATAGTACAAAAAATATTCAGGCAATAATTGGCCAACGCTCAGTAGGTGAAAATTTCAATGCTGAAACAGGATATATTACACGCACAGGCTACCACCACATCAGCCCCGAAATAACATATTTGTTTGTTCCCAACAAACAAATTGTGAGCCACGGACTTACACTGGAAACAAATTTCTATTTCGACCCGGATTTTAACCGGATAGACCAGGAAAATGCGGCCACATACCAGTTTGAATTTCAGGATCGATCCAACATTAAAATAGGATACAACAGCGTTTTTATCAAACTCCAAAGAGATTTTGACCCTACGCATATTAGCGCAAATTATCTGCCTGCAGGAACAGAATATAATTTCGGGCATGCCATAGTGAGTTACACCTCTACGCGAAAAACCATGTTTAACTGGGCGGCAGAAGCGGCCAAAGGAACTTTCTACAATGGGGATATCCAATATATTTCCGGGCGATTTGGATACAGATATCAACCTTATATAAACCTGTCTTTAAATTTTAATTACACTGATATAAATTTGCCGCAACCCTTTGAGCATGCCAAATTATGGCTCGTAGGTCCAAAGCTTGATGTAACATTTACCGAAAAACTGTACTGGTCGACATTTGTGCAATACAACGAACAGATTGACAATATGAATATCAATTCGCGTTTGCAGTGGCGCTACCAACCTGTTTCTGATATTTACATCGTTTATACCGATAATTATATTCCCGGAAGCTGGAACTCCCGAAACCGGGCATTGGTTTTAAAAATTACCTACTGGCTAAATTAACTGCACCTGAAAAAAGATAAATAAGCGGGATTTTACTAAAATGTTAAACCGGGATTCGCTTTGAATAATAGTTTCAAACATTCGTAAAATCAATTATCTTTGCACTTCTCAAAAATATTTTGAAAAAATTGTTTATATTATAGTCTTGTTTAAATCATAAAAAACTCATTATCAAAATGAAAGTAACAGTAGTAGGAGCTGGTAATGTTGGTGCAACCTGTGCACAAATTGTTGCCGAAAAAAATATTGTTCAGGAAGTTGTTTTGCTCGACATCAAAGAAGGTGTTTCAGAAGGAAAAGCTTTGGATTTGTGGCAAACTGCTCCCATTAATTATTATGATTCCAGATTAGTTGGATCTACAAGTGATTATTCAAAAACCGCCGATTCAGAAGTTGTAGTAATTACATCCGGCGTTCCGAGAAAACCCGGAATGAGCCGAGACGATTTGATTTCTATCAACGCAGGAATTGTTAAAAGCGTGACTGAAAATGTTGTGAAATACTCACCAAAGGCAAAAATCATTATTGTTTCCAATCCCCTGGACGTAATGACCTATGCTGCTTATGTTACAGCCAAAAAACCAAAAACAGAAGTAATGGGAATGGCTGGAATTCTGGACACTGCACGTTACCGTGCTTTTCTTGCCGAAGCCTTGGACGTATCTCCAAGAGATATCCAGGCACTTTTAATGGGTGGACATGGTGACACAATGGTTCCGCTCCCTCGTTATACTACTGTTTCAGGTATCCCTGTTACTGAGTTGATTGACGAAGAAAAATTAAATGCTATCGTTGAGAGAACAAAAAAAGGCGGTGGCGAATTGGTAAATCTTATGGGAACCTCGGCCTGGTATGCTCCAGGATCAGCAGCTGCGCAAATGGTAGAAGCCATCGTTATGGACCAAAAACGTATTTTCCCTTGCTGTGTGAAGCTGGAAGGTGAATACGGCTTAAACGACATGTTTGTTGGTGCACCGGTTAAACTCGGTAAAAACGGGGTTGAAGAAATTATTGAAGTTGCGTTGAACGAAAGCGAAAAAGAGTTACTTGTTAGTTCTTCAAATGCGGTAAAAGGCGTAATGGAAGTTCTTGACGGAATGAATATTTTGTAAATAAGATTCTTCTCAAAATATAAAACGGCTGATTCTCTGAGTCAGCCGTTTTTTATATATTTTCGCCAGATGAAAATTAAAATTCCACTGCAGGTGATTGAACTGGAAGAAGGTAATTTCCATATCATTGCCAACGGGAGATTTAAAGACGGTACTACCGGTTACTGGGCAATCGATACCGGAGCCTCAAAAACTGTTTTTGACAAAACACTAAAAGAATACTACAATTTTACAGATGAAAAATCGGAGGAAATTCACTCGGCCGGCATTGGAGAGAAACCATTGATAACAACAATAGGTACACTAAAATCTTTTCATTTGGGAAAATTTAAAGTCGAAGATTTAAAAGTTGCTTTGATCGACCTCTCTCATATCAATCAGCTGTATTGCAGGGCAACAAACCTCGAAATCAGTGGATTAATCGGAGGTGATTTTCTGGTAAAATATAAAGCTGTTATCGATTACAAACGACGAGTCCTCCAGCTAAACATCTGAATTTCCGGATTCTCGCTCAGTATTTGGCGCAATATTGGCGACATAATTCTGAAGAGACTGCTGTCGGAATGCATTTTGATCCCAGTCGAAATCTTCGAGGTAGCAAAGATCACTTTCCCAAACAAAAGCAATTGCTTTGTACTTTAATTCTCCTGCAAACACATCGACCTCCTTTTTTGAATACTCCTCTCCTTCATAAAGAGTTAAAACGTGAACTGACTCTTCATCAACATCGAGCAGCAGAAGTCCCTGAACCGCACAATCGTTACAGGGAACAATAGCCGGATAATCACAACCTTTCACGGCAAATCTTTTAAATCCTTTTACCGTTGCAGGAACTGAATTAAATCTTTTACCCGTAAGTTTTCTTACCAATTCAGGAAAAAGAAGTGAGCCGTAAACAAAAATGTGTTGCATAAGCTTCATTAATATTGGAAACACCTCAAATTTAATTACTTCGTTTTTGCAAACCTGAACTATTTCGGTATATTTGCTCCGCTTAAAAAAATGCAGTGGTAATCAAAATAAAAATATCAAAAAAAATGGCAGCAAAGCTGTTGATCTTCGCGGCTTTAACAGGACTTGCCATTTTTCTCGATAATTATTTTGAAAAAAATCCCGTTGAGTTGAATAATATTGCGGAAGATTCCGGACATGCTGCAAGCGAACACGGAACCATTTATTTATTTTCGCAAAGCAGTTCAACAACGGTAAAATCGTTCGACCAGAGAATTCCAGATCAGAGAATTCTTCAGCATTCGCATAACAAATTACTTCAAAAATATCATCAGTTAAGAAGCTACCAGATGATGAAAAAGGAGGCCGGAATCGAGAGTAAGCCTTTATTTTTAACTTGCTGTTTTCTTCTTTTCCGGAGCTATCATTTCTCATTGCCCGATGATGATATTCCGCTTATAGCCTAATTTCCAAATATTTATTTTTGGAAAGGATCCATCTGATCCCAAAATCTCATTCCGAGAGAAATTGAAATTCATTAAAAAGACAATAGTAAAATTTTAAACATTAAAATCTAAAATCAAATGCAAAACAAAGGTGCAATTTTAACATTTGCAATTCTGTTGGCCGCAGTTTGTGTGTACCAGTTAACATTTACCTGGAAAGCCAAACAAGTTGAAAAAGCAGCCGTGGAATACGCACAGGGAGATCCCGATCAGGAGTACTTCTACCTCGACTCAATTTCGGGGGAAGTTGTATATAACTTTTTGGGGCTGAAAAAATTTACCTACAAAGATGTTAAGGAACTGGAAATGAACCTGGGTCTTGACCTCAAAGGTGGGATGAACGTAACGCTGGAGGTTGAGATGGAAGATTTGATTCGTGCCATGTCAAATTACAGCAACGATTCAACATTTAATGCAGCAATAGCACGTGCCAAAGAACTTCAGGAAAATAGCCAGACCGATTTTGTTGATCTTTTTGGACAGGCTTTTGAAGAAATTGATCCGAATGCAAAATTGGCATCCATCTTTAACACACTCGAGCTAAGAGATCGTATAAATTTTAATTCAACCAATGCAGAAGTTTTGGACGTTATTCATGAAGAAACGTCAGCTGCAATTGATAACGCATTTAATATTCTTCGCACGCGTATCGACCGTTTTGGAGTTGCTCAACCAAATATTCAGCGATTGCAAACCAAAGAGCGTATTTTGGTAGAACTGCCCGGTGTAAGTGATCAAAATAGGGTACGTAACCTGTTACAGGGAACTGCAACCCTTGAGTTTTGGGAAACTTATGACAACCAGGAGGCTTACCCATACCTCTTACAGGCAAATGAAAAAATAAAAGAAATGGGACTCGGTGACGAAACCGATGCAGACGAAGTTTCTGATGAAGCTGCCGTTGCAACAGAAGCAGACACAACTTCCGCCGAAGAAAGTTCACTTCTTTCAGAGCTTGAAGCAGGTGCCGAGAGTGATACAACTGCTGCACTGGACAATCTGGCGGATTTCAAAAAGGAATATCCTCTTTTTGCATTGCTAAATCCCAGTACCGATCAGGCAGGACAGCTGCTTCAGGGGCCGTGGGTTGGAATGGCACAAGCGAGAGATACTGCAAAGATTAACGAGTATTTGCAAATGCAGCAAATTAGAAACATTTTTCCAAGAAATATGTTTTTCCGCTGGGCGGCAAATTCGGTTGACGAAGCTGGAAATTTTTATCGTTTGGCTGCTTTAAAGGTAACCACCAGAGATGGACGCGCTCCGTTAACCGGAGAGGTAATTACTGATGCACGCCAGGACTATGACCAAATGGGCTCAAACCCTGAGGTTGCCATGAGCATGAATGCCGAAGGTTCAAAAACCTGGCAAAGAATGACCAAAGAGAACATTGGTAAATCCATCGCAATCGTTCTTGATGATTATGTACGCTCAGCGCCAAATGTAATAAACGAAATTTCGGGTGGAAGATCGAGTATTACCGGTTTGGAAAGTATTGATGAAGCAAAAGACCTTGCGAACATTCTGAAATCAGGAAAAATGCCTGCTCCGGCAAGAATTATTCAGGAAGAAATTGTTGGACCTTCTCTCGGACAGGAAGCGATTAACAGTGGGTTCTTTTCTTTTATGATTGCATTTATTCTTGTATTGGCTTACATGTTATTCTTTTACAGTAAAAATGCAGGACTTGTTGCTAATATTGCATTGATAGCAAACATGTTCTTTATCATTGGTATTCTTGCTTCATTGGGAGCTGTACTAACGCTGCCCGGTATTGCAGGTATTGTACTTACCATTGGTATGTCGGTTGATGCCAACGTACTTATTTACGAAAGAGTACAGGAAGAAATTCGCTCAGGGAAAGGGATAAAACTCGCCATTTCTGACGGATATAAAAATGCTTACTCTGCAATTATCGACGGACAGGTTACCACACTTTTAACAGGTATTGTACTGTACTTGTTTGGCAGCGGTCCGATAAAAGGTTTTGCAACAACCCTTATTATTGGTATTCTTACTTCTCTGTTTTCAGCAATTTTTATCACCCGCCTGATTTTCGAATGGCGACTGGGAAGAAACAAAAAAATTCTGTTTACATCCACTCTTACCGACAACTGGCTTCGGAGTACCGCAATAAAATTCCTTGAAAAAAGAAGAACATTTTATATTATCTCAGGAGCTTTGATCGTTCTGTCTGTTGGCTCACTGGCAGTTCGCGGATTAAACTACGGAATCGATTTTAAAGGCGGCCGTACATATGTAGTTCGCTTCGAACAGGATGTTCAGGTAGCAGATGTACAACAGGCTTTGGCTGATGTTTACGGAGAAGCTCCGGAAGTAAAAGTTTACGGAGAAAACAACCAGGTTAGAATTACAACTGAATATAAAATTGAAGACAACAGCGAAAACATTGACAATGAAGTTGAAGAAATGTTAATGGTAGGACTTCAAAACGGTGGTTTTATTGATAAAAATGTAACACTGGAACAGTTCACTGATGAGTATCAAATGAGTTCACAAAAAGTCGGACCTACCATTTCAGATGATATCCGAAAAGAGTCGGCCATTGCCATTGGTTTTTCATTGATCATTATATTTATTTACATCCTTATTCGATTTAACAACTGGCAGTACGGTTTGGGTGCAGTTGCTGCACTGGCTCACGACTCTTTAATCGTGCTTGGTATTTTCTCGCTGGCGTATGGTGTTCTGCCATTCTCACTTGAAATTGACCAGGCATTTATAGCGGCGATTCTTACGGTGCTGGGGTATTCTATAAACGACACGGTGGTAGTATTCGACCGCATAAGGGAATATCTACATTTACATCCGAAAAGGCAAAGAGAAGAAAATACTGACAGTGCACTCAATAGTACGCTACGTCGTACATTTAGTACATCGCTGTCAACATTTGTAGTATTGCTTGCCATTTTCCTCTTTGGTGGGGAAACAATCAGAGGCTTTACGTTTGCATTGCTTGTTGGTGTGGTAGTTGGTACTTACTCATCAATTTTTATCGCAACTCCTATTGCGTTTGATACTCAGAAGCGTATTGCAAAAGTTGCTGCAAAACGTAAAAAATAAAAGTATTTATTCAATTTAAAGTGATAGCCTTGCAACTTGCAGGGCTATTACTTTTTTTTAGAAACTGGTAATATTGATAACTCCAATTTGTATATTTGTGCGTTAAAATAATAATGATGGCTAATTATATATTATTCATAAGTGGTGGGGAAATTGTTCTGGTGATGTTGCTGGCCTTACTTTTTTTTGGCTCAAAAGCGATCCCGGATATAGCAAAAACCCTTGGCAAGGGTATGCGGGAATTTAAAAAGGCCACCAACGAAATAAAACGCGAATTTGACGAACATACATCAGATATAAAAAAAGATATTAATGATGTAAAAAGAACGGTTGATAAAAAAACACAGGAACTAAAAAAAGATTTTGATGAACAAACATCAGATCTGAAAAAAGATATCGACTCTGCCGTTTCGGATGTTGAAAAAGACACAAAAGAAATTAAAGATAACGTCAAAGAACGGTTTGAAGATTAGCCTCTTTTCAGCCTCTTTTTCAAAATAGAAAATTATGGTCCTTGCTTATATCCTGGGTTTATTGGTTTGTTTTATTCTACTTGCCCGGATAGTTGATCAGTTTTTTATTCATTCATTAGATCGGATTTCAAAAGATCTCAAACTATCAAGCGATGCTGCAGGAGCTACACTTATGGCTGTAGGCTCAAGTGCACCCGAACTATTCGTAGCGTTGTTTGCGATATTCAAACCCGGTGAGCATGAGGCAATTGGCGTTGGAAGTATTGTAGGTAGTGCCATTTTTAATTTACTTGTTATTGTTGGTGCATCGGCAATAGTTCGAAAAGCAAAACTAACCTGGCAGCCGGTAATCCGCGACCTGATTTTTTATACGATTTCAGTTTCATTACTCCTGCTGTTTATTTGGGATGGTTCATTTTCTTTAGCTGAGGCCGGAATTCTACTCGCTGTTTACATAATATATGTAATTGCAGCTATCTACTGGAAAAGATTCCTCCCATACACCGACCTTCCTTTTGATGAAACAAAAACAGAAGAAAAGAAAAAGAGGGGGATTATTGATGTTTTTGATCAGTTTTTAGGCAAACTTTTCCCCGAAAAAAAATATTATTATCTGGTATTTCTGCAATCAATAATAATTATTGCCGGATTAAGTTGGGTTTTGGTTGAATTGGCTGTTCTTATTTCCCATCATTTCAATATCCCCGAGGGAATTATCGCCCTAACAGTTTTGGCCATCGGAACATCCATTCCCGACCTGTTTTCATCAATGATTGTTGCCAAACAGGGACGTGGCGACATGGCAGTAAGTAATGCCATTGGATCAAATATTTTTGATATTTTGGTTGGTCTGGGGTTACCGTTTGCCATTTACATGTTTATTCATGGCGGCAAAGTTGGTGCCGGCGATGGAAATCTGCTGTATTCCACAATTATACTCTTTTCTTCGGTAATATTGTTGCTCTTTCTTTTACTTTTTAGCAAATGGAGAGTCGGAAAAATCTCAGGAATATTTTTAGTCCTCTTATATGCTATTTATGTGGTACGGGAAATAATAATCCTCTATATTTAATGTTTTAAAATAAACTCCGGAAGTTGATAAAAGCTGTCGACATAAAAAAATCGTTTGGAAACCTCAATGTTTTAAAAGGAATTAATCTTGAAATTCCCGAAAGCAAAATATATTCTGTTGTTGGTGCAAGTGGTGCAGGAAAAACTACTTTACTTCAAATTTTAGGAACTCTAAGCAATCCTGATAGCGGAGAGATTTATTACAATGATAAAAAAGTATCCGCTTTTTCAGAAAAGGAACTTGCCGGTTTCCGAAATAAAGAAATAGGTTTTGTATTTCAATTTCATCATTTGCTGCCTGAGTTTACAGCATTGGAAAATGTTTGCATACCGGCTTTTATAGCAAAAACTTCAAAATCGAAGGCAGAAAAGCGGGCAAAAGAGTTACTCAATTATCTGGGCCTTTCGGAAAGAATGGAACACAAACCATCTGAGCTGTCAGGTGGTGAGAAACAACGTGTTGCAGTAGCCCGCGCTCTTGTAAATAATCCTTCAGCGGTATTGGCTGATGAGCCCTCCGGCAATCTCGACTCAACAAACCGCGATGAATTGCATGACCTGCTTTTTAAACTCCGCGATGATTTTGGACAAACTTTTATTATTGTTACCCACGATGATAATTTTGCTGAACGTTCAGACAAAATAATTCATATTAAAGATGGTGTGACAGAATGAGTTTTGTGATGCATTTGGATGATTTGAAAGATTTTCTGGACGAAAAAGCAAACAAATACAATCAGCCTTTTTTTATTGAAACCGATCCCATTCAGGTTCCCAAAAGTTTTTCAGAAAAAGAAGACATTGAAATCGCCGGCTTTTTAACTGCAACCATTGCATGGGGCAGTCGTCCTGCAATCATAAAAAACGCAACGAAATTAATGTCACTGATGGAATTTCAACCACATGAATTTATTTTAAACTCATCGGCTGAGGACCGCAAAAAGCTGGAGAAGTTTGTACATCGCACGTTTAATGGCTTGGATTGTATTTACTTTATCCGCTCATTACAAAATATTTATATAAATCATGATGGACTTCAGTCCGTTTTTGAAAAAGGGTTTCAAAATGAGAATTCGGGAAAGTCGGCTCTTGAATATTTTTACTCTGCTTTTTTTGAATTGGAAGGAGAACGCACCCGGAAACATGTTTCGAATGTTAAGAAAGGAGCGTCGGGAAAACGGCTGAATATGTTCAGTCAAGTAATTTAGGTAGTAATTAAATTAATCAAAGTTAAACTGGCAGTAAAATATTCCCTGACAAATGCTAACCTGTAGCAGTATACCGAAAAGGCAATTGCTTATATATAGGCACAAAGGTTTTTTGTGGAGCATTCAATCAAAGAAAGCAAAAGTATAATCGGGATGGACCAGTTCCAAACCCGGAAATGAGCGGTAGCAGCACCAGGTTGCTTTAAACATCATGGTGGCATGTTTCTTTCTAAAGGAGAAATTGCTCTGCTTTGGTGATTTGCCTTTGTTGTCGGCATATGACATAAAAGAATGGATAGGCTTCAAGTTGTCACAAACCTGGACCGATCAACAGATGATAGACCGAATATTTATCAGGCATTTACAAAGACAGAAAGATATAAACAGGTATTACAGAATTATTGAACCGAATGTGTAAAAGCCATATTCAACTTGTTGAAAATAAATGAAAACACTAAGTGCAGTGTATGTGAGTAGAATTAGTTTAGATTAGGCACCTTCAGCAGTAAAGGTCTTCGGACAAAATCGGGTAAAATCTCCTTGATATTTTTTCCCGATTTTGATAAAAGAATCTCTTTTTTTTGTGTCGATTGATTTTATGACGAAAAAAGGCCGGAATTGGGCATAGTTTTCCCATTTGCCTAAAGATTTTGAATAAATTGATTTGATTTTAGGCAGCTTGTTTTTGGAGCGCCATTTTTCGGGCTATCCTAACTGCATTTGCTGTATGTACACCAAAGAAAATCCAGAGTTCTTCATTTTTCCGGGTCATGGCCCTTATTTTCTTTAAGCCGTAGTGTTCTTTTTCTGTTCCAAAGCTTCCTTCCATTCGCGTGGCTCTTTCTTTACGAAGTACAGAATGAAGTATTTTCCGGTGCTGTTCATGTTTTCCTGCCCTTCCTTTTCGTTTAAACCCATGGATGATATTCTCTTTCCTGCACCAGGTGCGGTTGGCATTGGTGGCATAAATATCATCGCCCGAAAGGTGTGTTGGTTTACCTACCAGCTGGCGACCGTAACGCACAGATTGCTTAAGCCTTATCCCCTCATGAAAAGCGCTGAAGCTTATGTGCTCGATAAAATTAATCCCTCCAAATTGTATCATATTTACCTTGGCTCCAAATTCAACAGGTTTAACTTCTTTTCCTCGTACAATTGGCCGGATATAAGCTTTTGAAAGGCTGACTATACGGTCGGGTACACTTTTACCTGTATCAAAAATTTCTTGTTGTTGAGATAATACCGTGGTAATTATTTTGATTTGGCGATAATATCTGGCTGGCATGGTAAATTCATAAAGATAGTTCTGCTGGGTTTCTTCCAGTAAAAACAATAATTTCCCCAGTAAGTGCAGCAGGCTCCGGGTAAGTATTCTACGCTGCTTTTTCGATTTCCTGCGCTTTCGGCTGTAGTGACTATACCTTTCTTTTTGCTTGAGATATTTGGTTCGGGGTGTTCGTATCTTTAAATACTTACAGCTTAATTTCAATTGACCGTAACACCAGTCTACACTTTCCCACAGTAGTTTTATATTGGTTGGGTAACGCATCGAAGTTTCGTAACATGTTGCATCGGTAAGCATAATGTTGGGATGTTCAATAAAGGGTTTCCAATGTTTTGCCAATATTTTTTGAGCTTCACTAATAGCTAACCTTGATGACAAAAAAGTACGTATCTGGCTGACAATTTTATAATTGGTAAGCCTTTCACCTTGTAGCCAGATGTCACAAAAAAGCTGAAAGTGGATATTGCCGTTTAAGTGCTCAATTAGTTTTCGGTCTGAACACCCCACATAAGACTTAAGGAACATCAATGCAATCATTCCCCCGGGACTAAAAAAACGGGAAGGTCCTTTCTTATTTTCTTTGATTTTAAAATGCCGGACTAAATCATCCCAGGGTAAGGAGACATAGAGTTTACCAATTTCAGATGTTAAAAATGATTTCCAGTAAAGAGAAAATTCCTGACGTGGTGAATTAAAATTAATTTCAAGGGGCGTTTCATAAATTCTTTGTACTTTCACAATTAAGGATTTTGAAAATTACCCCGATTTTTGGCGATTCAGGCCTTTTTCGGGGTTTTTCTTAAAAATAACAAAACCTATCGTATTTATTGTCAATAGGTTTTGATACTTATGAACATCCCTATATTAGTTTTAAAGCAAATATTGCGAACATTTGCTAGTATTAAAAGGTGATGTCGGGTGGGTTATGTCGTTAATTTAGACTGATTCTAAGCTGATATTTTTTTAGTTTTATGTAACTAAAAGATACTCAAATAAGTTGGTTGTAGAACTTTATCTCGATACACAAACGAATCGTTGGTGCAAGTTTGAAGCCCAAACATAAACTGTGCTTCTACTATGAAAAAACCGTTGCTGTACCCCCTGTCAATTCTGATTTTAATATCATTACTCTTTATTACTTGTGAAAAAGATGAACCTGCACCATCAGAACCAGAAAAAACACCCAATACAGATTATATGGTTTATGATAACGGGAGTGGTGAGATTGGGAAAGCTGGGGGCGAAGTGACAATTACAGAAAGTTCATCTCCTTTAAATGGTGTAACTGTAACAATTCCTGAAGGAGCACTCGATAAGAATGTAAACATTGAAGTTGAAGCAAGTACAAATCCATATCAAGATGATAGAACCTTTGTTAATTTTAAACCTGATGGCTTAGAATTTGAAAAACCGGTACAAATAACTTTACCTTATGATGATCATTTGAATAAGGATAGTATTACTGTCTATTATTGGGATGAAGACAACAATCAAACGATTGAAATTGGAAATGAAGCAGTCACAAACAATTTTGTAACAGCATCTACAGCCCATTTCTCAAATTATAGTGCTGATGAGAAATGTATATATGCTGATTTGGGTACATCAAACGGTATTTTAGCTGCTGGTGGTCATTTGACATTTTTCTCAAAAATTCCATTGATTTTAATGAGTCCTGAAAGAAGTTGGCCGAATATCGTTAATGCAGAACAACTAATTCAAAATAATCCTTTTGGTGGTGGATTAACGGTAAGAATTACATATGAACTTGGTCAAAAAAAATGGCCTGGTATATATTACAGACTGGCAGAAACTGAGATATTGATTCGTCTAACTGAATTGTATTCTACACAATGTTCAAACTCAATGTTTGTTTATAAAACAAATGGAATTATTGATGATTTAATTTATAGCGAAGATGACGTTGAGCTGTTGGGGCATCTATGTATTCCTTCAATGGATGATTTTTATTACCTTTTAGCGAATGGTACAATTTTTAGGGGAATCTTTGATGAAACAACATTCGTGAACACTGGAGAAAGTTTGGATGGAAAGAATCTTGTAGCCAGTATTGGTTTTAGTGTTGGAGATTGGGAACTTAGCTCTACTGGAAAGTTTCTCAAGCACACAGAAACATTATGGGGAATCTCTGAGACCTACGAGTTAGATGAAATTACAACCGTTTTTATTGGAGATGATAATCAAAATGGTATTCCTGATGATTTTGAGAGCATCAATAAACCAGAAATTGAAATTACATCCCCTGAAAATAATTCTACATACTCGGTTTACGATGAAATAGAATTTCAATGTAATGCGATTGATGAAGAAGATGGCACATTAGCTGATACTCAAATTCAGTGGAGTTTTCAGGATGGAAATGAGACCAATTACTTCGACAATGGAACAACGCTAATATTGGATGCTGGTTCGTATGAATTTACAGTAACAGCAACCGATAGTGATGGAAACACAACAGAAACTAATATTAACATAACAGTAACACCTGACAATAATCCACCAACAGCAACAATAACTGTTCCTGCTGGTATCTCAGGCGGAGATATTCAAATTGAATACACTATTTCTGATGCGGATGGAAATGCAAATGACCTTTTTGTAACCTTATCAGGAGTTGACAATCCAAGCTTGAAAGATTTCTCTGCCGGAGAATTTGATGGTGGATATATTAATGGAGTGGAGCCGGGAACTCACACTTTTGTATGGGATTCAGAAGCTGATCTACCAGAACGAAGTGGAAGTATCACGATTTCAATGGGGTATTTAAACTCGGGGAGCAGGGCTCGTATTTCTGATTATTATGAGTTTGAGATTGATAATACGGGCAATACTAGTGGTGAAATAGAATATGGAGAACTTGTCGACACCAGAGGCGGAGAGACAAAAACATACAGAACAGTAATCATTAATGGTAAAGAATGGATGGCCGAAAACCTCGCATACGATGTAGTAGATGGTTGCTGGGCTTACAATAATAATGAAAGTAATGTGGAAACATATGGTAGGTTATATACTTGGGACGCTGCATTAGCAGCTTGCCCTGAAGGTTGGCATGTACCTACTGATGACGAGTGGAAACAGCTGGAGATGTTTTTAGGCATGAGCCAAAGCGAAGCCGATGATACCGGCTATCGCGGAACCGATGAAGGCACTAAATTAAAAGCAACAAGTGGTTGGAATAATAATGGCAATGGAACCGATGATTATGGTTTTTCGGCTCTTCCGGGCGGCTACCGTACCAGCCATGGAAATATCTACAACATTGGCGACCTCGGTTCCTGGTGGAGTGCTACTGAGGGCGATACGTATAACGCGTGGTACCGGACTCTGACCTACACTTTCAGCGACGTACGCCGTTACTGCAACTACAAGGACTACGGCTTCTCAGTTCGTTGTGTCAGGGATTAGGTTTATTTGACTATTTGATTTATTTGATAATATACTTGTGAAGCGTCTATTTTTAAATTGATTAGCATCAAAATTAATAGGTTAATTACAATGATTTACCAGTATACAAAGCAACATATGATTTGTTGCTTGAAATGTTTCGTTTTACAAAGAACTTTACAAAAGAGTATAAATACACAGTTGGTGAGAGTTTAAAAAAGGAGTAAACTCAACCGATAAGCTGGTGCAAAAGCTGGCGTAAAAAAATTGAGTAACAAAATATTTTGTAACACATAGATTTTCAGTCAACCTGATAGGGCTCGAACCTATACTCTTCTGATCCAGAGTTAGTCGTGTCTAAAGAAAAATTAATGGTGAGGTAATTATATTGGTCAACAATCAAGTAATAATCATTTAATAAGTTATAATTGAATATCACCTAATAAAAAGCACCAAATAACGATTGCGCTGAAAGACATCACATTGCGTCTTTGTTTCATCGTTTTTATCTTACATCGTTTACTCCTATTCCAAACAATGCGAAATCGTATTTAACCGGATCATCTTCATCTAAGTCTCGTAAGTTTTTATCAAGTTCAATTACGGCTTTAGCGTCATCCTGTTTTCTGTTTAGTAATCCAAACGTTCTTGCTACCCGGCCTGAATGAACATCTAAAGGACATGAGAGAATTGAAGGTGAAATATCTTTCCATATACCAAAGTCAACACCTGCGTCATCTTTTCGAATCATCCACCTCAAAAACATATTGATTCTTTTGGCAGCAGAACCTTTGTATGGATCTGGTAAGTGTTTTTCCGTACGTTTTAAGTGAGGTATTGCAAAAAAGGCATTTTTAAATTGATGGATAGCTGGTTGTAATGAATCTTCAGTTTTGTATTTGTTGAAAATACCTTCTAAACCGTCCAGATTTTTGTATAAATATTGTAAAGCTGCTATGTAAGTTAAAAAATCGATGTTGTTAAAAGTACGATGCACGAAACCATCAATTTTTTTTAAATGTCGTTCTTCATGATTGATTATAAAATCAAACGGTGAATTACTCATTAATTCCATCATTCGTTTTGCATTGCGAATAATCATTTTTCGATTTCCCCAAGCAATTGTTGCAGCCAGGAAACCTGAAATTTCGATGTCTTCTTTTAGCGAGAACGAATGTGGTATTTGGATTGGGTCTAGTTCAATAAAATCGGGTGTGTTATATTGTTTGACTTTTTCTTCCAGATATTGTTTTAAATCAATTTCCATAAATCTATATTTAAAGTGCTAAAAATAAGAAATTTGTAAAATAATAATTTAACTACCTTAATTACCCGTACCTACATGTTTTTACGGTGGATGATAAGAAACGACAATCGCGCCGTGGTTTTCGGAATCTGGAATGGAATTCCTGCTTCAGAATTAATGCTCCCGCTGGATGTTCACACCGGAAATGTTGCCCGGAAACTGGGTATTTTACACCGCAAATCGAATGATTGGAAAGCAGTGGAAGAAGTTACCCAAACACTTCGAAAATTTTACCCTGCCGACTCAATAAAATATGATTTTGCGCTTTTCGGGTTGGGAGCTTTTGAAAAATTCGAAAATTTTATTGACCTTGCTTCTTTACAAAAAATTATGGGCAGAAATAACTATTTTTGGTTTAAACAATTTTTAGTAATCCAGGAAAAAGCAGCCATGAAGGTAGGCACCGACGGAGTTTTGCTCGGAGCCTGGATTGATGTTCAAAACGAACAAAAAATTCTGGATATCGGAACCGGAACCGGGGTAATTGCCCTCATGCTGGCACAACGAACGTTAGCGCAAATTACCGGAATTGAAATTGAAAAAAACGCCGCTGAAGAAGCCGGGCAAAACTGTAAAAATTCACCGTGGCCTCAGCGGATTCAGATAAAACATACTTCATTCCAGGATTTTGCAAAAACAGCAGACTTTAATTTTGACCTCATCATATCCAATCCGCCTTTTTTCACCAACGATAAAAAATCAAAAGATAACAAGCTCGCCATTGCCAAACACAACGACCTTCTTTCCTTTGATGAACTTTTAAGTGGTTCGGATAAACGATTAAAAGACACCGGGAAACTGGCGGTGATTCTCCCCGTCAGCCAGGCAAAAAAACTGATTGAGAAAGCAAACCAAAAGGGCTTACATTTAATCCGGCTTACCGAAGTTAAACCAACTCCGGATAAGGAGGCAAACCGTTTTCTAATGGAATTCAGTAAAAGTTATGCTGAAATAAAGAAAGATGGTTTAACCATTTTTGAAAAAGGCGGAAAAAATTTCTCAACAACATATAAAAACCTGACAAAAGATTTTTATCTCAATTTCTAAACTAAAAATAAGAAGGGATTAAATATTTTATCCATTCGTTTTGAAAATTTATGAATTGCCTGGTGATCTATTTTCGAAGTACTTGCTTTTACTTTGGCAACCTTTTTAACAACCATTTTTTCAAAGAAGTTCATTTTTTCAAAATCAAACTCACCGCCAAATATAGCAGTTGATTTTGCCACTTCATGAAGTTCTTCCGGGAACGCGGTACGCAACTGTTTTTGTGCACTTTCACCCTCTTCCATACAACAGATAAAAAGCCCCAACTCTTTGGTTTTTAGTTCGTCCATATTTTTTGCGCAAAAATCCTTAACCCTCTTTTGAATTTGCCCAGCGTGGATCGAACCTCCTATAATTATCCGATCGAATTTTTCCAATTCAGGATTGGGATTATCCTTTAAGTTAGCAAGTTGGACTTCTCCTCCTAAATGCTCTTTTAATTCCATGGCTGTATTTTCGGTGCAGCCGTGCGATGTTGAATAAGTAATCAATGTTTTCATGTCTTTGTTTTTACTTGGCTTTGATAATGACTTGTGTTCGAAATAATTGTTTCAAACGAAACGTGAAAATATAAATACAAATCGAACAATTCTGTTAAAAATCGGTTAACACTCTATAAACATCGGTCAAAAAAGACACAAAAGTGTCTTTAATTATTTTTTAGAATTATATTTGCACAAAAAATTAGTAGAAATTAGATACCATGACAATACAAATGAAACCGGAAGTAGAGATTAACACGAACTATTACAAGGTACTCGAAATTAGAAATTTAACAGAAAACACTTTTGTTGTAACACTGCCTAAAAGCAGGTTTAAATTTATTGCCGGCCAACATATTTCACTTTCGATAGAAGGCGACTATCAAAGTCGCGAATATTCTATTTACAGTGCTGAAGAAGGCCAAAACCTGGAAATTTTGGTTAAGGAGGTGGAAGGCGGATATTTTTCGCCAAAGTTAAAACATCTGAAAAAAGGTGACATGGTAGAAGTACACGGGCCATTTGGGAAATTTGGATTGGATACAAAAAAACAAGTTACACATAAACATGTATTTATTGCAAGCGGAACCGGAATTGCACCGTTTCACAGTATGGTAAAAAGCTACCCTAACCTCGATTACCGGTTAATTCACGGGGTTCGACACATGGAAGAAGCTTACGAAAAAAATCACTATGGCGAAGACCGGTATTTTTTGTGTACTTCGCGCGACAAAGATGGTGACTTTAACGGACGTGTTACGGATTACATTAAACAAGCTGAGTTTGACAAAAACACCGCTTTTTACCTGTGTGGTAACAGCGACATGATTTTTGATGCAATGGAAATTCTGAAAGACAAAGGTTTCGACAGAGACAGCGTAAATGTAGAAGTTTATTTCTAAATACCTTAATAATTAACAACACAAGAAACCCGGAGAATTCCGGGTTTTTTATTTTATTTTGAGTCAATCTTTTCACCGTAAGCCAAATCACCCGCGTCGCCAAGCCCGGGTACGATATACGATTTTGCGGTCATTTCATTGTCAACGGCACCCAGCCAAAGCGTAACATTTTCAGCTTTAATATTCTTTTTCACATACTCAACCCCCTGCTTACTTGCAATTATTGCAACCAGGTGAATATGCGAAGGTTTGCCTTTACTAAAAAGTGCTTCATAACCAATTTCCATCGATTTGCCCGAAGCAAGCATAGGATCGGAAAGAATAACAACCTTATCATCAAGTGAAGGTGAAGCCATGTATTCAAACTCAATTTCAAATTTACCATCAGCAGTATATTTTCGGAATGCAGAAATAAAACAATTTTCTGCACGGTCGAGAATACGAAGCAACCCGTTGTGCATTGCCAGCCCGGCCCGAAGAATAGTTGCCAGCACCGGCTGTTTTTGAATTTTAGGAACATCTGCAACTCCCAAAGGAGTAGTAACCTGCGATACCTCAAAATCAAATGTTTTGCTTATTTCGTAAGCAAAAATTTCTCCTATACGATACAAATTCTCACGAAAACGAAGTGGATCTTTTTGAATTGATTCATCCCTGATTTCAGCCAGGTATTGATCTAAAACCGAATGATTGTTGCCTAAAACTTTTATTTCCATTTTTTAAAAATTAAGTAAAGAACACATCTCCGTCACCATCCTGAAATTGAAGGTCACCGGAAACTGGAAATGTGCTGTAAATTTTTTGTCCCATTTTTTTCATGCGCAAAAATGGGAATTTTTGCTTAAATAAAGCCCCTGCAATCTCTGAATTATAAATGGTTGCCATCTCAATCTTATTGTCAACGCAGTACTTTTTTAAATAGCTGGCGATTTCTCCCTCTAATTCCTTATTAATTTGAAAGTAAAGTGTTTTCAAATGACCTTCCCGAACCGAAAAAATAAAAAATCCAACAAATCTGTTTAAATGAAAAATTTTTACGGTTCGGTAATAAAATTCACTTGAAAACGATGAGAAAGGATATATCTCCCGGAATCCTTTGTTGCAGTCAGAAATCCACGGATATTCAAAAATCCATTTCAAATGTTCTTCTCCCCGGTTAAACAGATATGTGCCTTTGCTCTCCCGAATCCTTTCAAAACACTCAACATCGGGAAACTGAAGTTCTTCAAACCGAAAACGGGAATCGATTTTTGGCTTATAGAAACGTGCTTTAAAAGAGGAAAAAAGCCGTATCAAAAAATCAACTGCCAATAAAAATAACCCGGTAAATTTATTTTTATTTGAAGCGGCAAGCAGCTTTCCGGTCTTTGGGTATAAATAACACCGGACTCCTTCAAATCGATGAACGGGACGAAACCAGCCTGTTTTTATAAATAGTCTTTCTGTTTCAGGCGAATAATTGGTAAGCATCAACATGCCTTTCCAGTCGGCATAAGCTTCAGCTAAAAGTCGTTGCGAGAATCCTTTTCTCCTATAATCAGGGCTTACCCAACTTCCGCTGCACCAGGCAAAACGAATCGGATTATTATTGACAAAAGTAACGCCGGCAAATAAACTGCGAAAAGCCACAAGTTGATTTTTAACCAACCCAAGATATAAAACCACGTCATCGGATTCTGCCACTGGATTTCGCAAATACGATTTCGCCCGGAAAGAAGTGATCGGAACAACATTAAATTCCTGAAATATTTTGCTCTTTACAAAATCTTCCAGCTCAAACAGTCGTATTTTTTTTATTTCAAGCATCAATGTTTTACCCTTGCTTTGCCTATCCATTTTCGCAGAAGAAAATATACCCACTCGGCTTTAATATTTTGAATAAAATCTCCTTCTGTTTCCACCGGATATCTTTGAAAGTGAAAATGAAAAGTATCGTATTTTAAACCGGCAGTGCCAAATGTAATATCGCAAATATTTTCTTGCTCTATTTTGTCCAGAAGTGCTGCAGGCACACCATCGTCGGTAAAAGGAAATGCAAAAGCCTTAACTTTAGGTTGTAAATTTTCGTTTATCCACGCCATACTTGTTTGTACCTGTTCCAGTTGTTCATCTTCTGTAATTTTCCAAAACTCCGGGTGGTTACAACTGTGCGCGCCAATTGAGAAACCATCTTTCTGTAACCCTAAAACCTGGCTGTGTGTTAAATACGGAGTTTCTATTTTCAAAAAATTGTCAAAATGGACAGAAATGATTTCCGCAACCTTATCCAAAACCGGAGCCTGCAAAATTGAAATACTCAAAATATTATCAACCGAAAGACCTGCCTCATTAAGCAACTTCTCAGCTTCCTGATTTGGTTTCTTTTTCAGTTTATTCAAAACCAGGCTGGCTTTGTATTTGTGAAAAAGCATTTTATTGTCGACAAAAGCCGTATTTACAAAAAAAGTTGCCGGAATTCCTTTTTTCAGCAGAATTGGCGCAACAACTTCTGCACATTCTTTTAGTCCGTCGTCAAAGCTTAAATGGAAAACATTTTCTCTTAAAGCTCTGTTCTCAACCAGATACTCCAACGAAACGGGCCTAAAATACTTCAAATAAAAATCGAGTTCCCTTTCAAATTGCGCTGTATCTCGATACGGATAATTCTGAATGTGAGGAAGTTTATGGTCGCTAACCACATGATAAAAAGGAAGAAAAACAGGAGTGGTTATTTTAAAAAGTGAATTTACCGGAAAAAGACGACTCACTTGCTGACTGACAAACCGTGGAAATTTATTCATTTATATTCGTTTTAACCACCTCAAGGGCAAAGGTAAACGATTATATTTAAGTTGAAAATAGGTTTCAGGGTAGGCACCAAACCCTTTATAAAAACGAGCGACTCCGGGAATCATGGAGCCTTCAAAATCCAGAACCAGATTCTTCCCCGCATTTTGCTGAATAAATTTATCGATCAAAAAAGCCATCGCTCCCAATTCTTTGCCTCTTTTATCTGAAGCTGCATTCATGTATGTTACCCGGTTTTCATATCTGCAAAAATAAACGGCCGCACACAATTCGTTCCCCGAAGTATAAACTCCGTAAATTTTACCTGTTCCTTTGTACTGGCCAAAAGCGATAATACTTTTTAATCGCTCCAACTCCTTCTTCGAAAGTATTACCTGCAGATTTTCTGACTTAAATTCCAGATAATCCTCAAGGCTGATTCCAGAAACAAAGTTTAAACTATTTTTTTCTGCTTTTTTTAAATTTCGTTTGGTATTGGTTGAATAGGCAGAAAACAGGCCTGCATAGCTCATATTCATTGGCAAAATATAATTTTGCCGCGGAGTGAACTCAATGTTATTTTCGTGCTGAATTGGAGTATTTTGCGAATTTATTTGTGTATCAACATATCTAAAAATTTGGGTTAACACCAAATAAAATTGTTTGGCAATCTCTTCCGGAGGCGAGGGGTATATGCCAAGTTGCTGACAAAACAACGGTTGAAATACATACTTAATTCCCCATTTTGATTTTATGGGTAGTGGCATTACAAATTTATAATCGCCCATTACGAGAGCGTCCCAGATTTCAGTAGCATGGTCGAGATGCCAGGATGTAGCATACACCTGCCGGTTTTGAGAATTAGCAATACAAGAGTCCCATTTTTTGGAATCGATATTCTGGTGTTTTATGTATCTAAGTGGCTGATTCTTCATTCGCCCATTTAAAGCCTGTTCTGTTCATTTCTTCAAAAACTTCGCGATAACCTTTCCAGCCTTCCAAATCGTTTACCGTTTCGTTGTGCCAGATGCTCACAAAAGTTCCTCCTACATTTTTTACTTCCTGCATCAAATCCAAAATTTCCTGTTTTGCCTTTTCCGGACTTAATTGCATATAATCGCGCAAAGTAACATCCATAACCTGAAACGGCACGATACGCAATTTTGTTTCCCGTTCTTTTTTTAAGTCATAAAAAAAATAAGGTGTACAAATTCCTGCCCGAAACCCTGAATGTGAAGAGTAACCCATGGTGTAGTCTTCCAAAATACCATTTTTTAAGAGTCGCTTGTAAGTGGCGGGCATTTTCAGACGTAAAAAATGTTGCCTGCTTTTTTCTACTTTTTCGCCTGTTAGCTGTTCCAGCCGCTGAATTTCTTTAGTGAGTTTCTTTTTCCCTTTCTTCTTGCTCGATGAAAATGAAGGATGAATTCCCACTGCGTATTTTTTATTGGTTTGTTTAACCAGGTTACGAAGATGTTTGTTTCTGTAAGGCAAATTCTTGTCATGGCGGGCATAATCTCCTAAAAGGAAGAAAAATCGTATTTTGTCTTCATTTCCTTTAAATACAGAATCCAAATATTCATAAGTATCGTAGGGATCAGGTGAGCCTCCCGACCAAACGCTAAAACGTCTTTTTGCCTCGCCAACTTTTCCTTTGAAGACAGATTTAGCAATGGCACCGGTACTTCTCCAGAGTCCTTTATGCAAAAAGGCCCATGCATTATCAATATCGATTGTAGAATAAAACTGAAATTTTGTTTTCTTAAATACAAGCTTGGGATATTTTTCGCTCAGCTTATTGGCCAGAAGCCGGGCCCAGATATTTACCACCGGTTTTTTTAACAGTTCATATTTTGAAAGAACACTTCTTTCAGCCGGATAACGATTATATTTTCCCCGCTCTTTTTCAAGGTATTCTTCATGCCGCGTCACAAGATAAAATGAGGCAGCCAAAGGATCAAAAGGCAAGTCTGAATCTTTTGAGCTTTCAAAAAAATACTTCTCCCCTTCGTACCACACTGACTTAAAATCAGGATTAATCATCGCTTTGCAATACAATAAGCGATGGGGTTTTATATAAAATTCATCGTCAAATTTCTCGTAAGAATAATTGATTTTAGGCTTATCACTTTTTTGAAAACTGGACGAATTTGAAGTGAAAACAACTTCATTCCCAAGAATTTGTGTAAATATTAACCGGGCGATGTAATCTATCCTCGGATTAATTTCTTCAGAATAAAACAGTATCATGGCAGTATTTTTGGTTTTACAGAATACCTTCGTCGGCCAAACTAAGATAACTGTTTTGCCCGATTATTAAATGATCTAACACCAAAATATCCATAAGTTTTGCAGCATCTTTTATCTTTTGGGTAATTTTCAAATCAGCCTCCGATGCTTGCATTGTTCCCGATGGATGGTTGTGACAAAGAATAATTGCACTTGCCAGTTTTTCGATAGCTGATTTTAAAATCAACCGCACATCAATTACAGTTCCCGAAATTCCTCCCTGGCTTACCATAAAACTATCGATGATTTTGTTTCCCCTGTCAAGTAATAAAATCCAAAACTCTTCATGATTTAGGCTACCAAGTAGAGGTTGAAAGTATTCTGCCGCATCTTTACTTCCTGTAATTTTGTTTTTAAGGAAAACTTCAGCATCTTTTCGCCGGTTTCCCAGTTCGAGTGCAGCAACTATTGTTACGGCTTTTGCTTCTCCAATTCCGTTGAAAGTTTTCAAATAATCGATGCCTTTTCGTCCAAGATCTGAAAGATTATTTCCCACCGAACTTAATATTCGTCTTGAAAGTTCAACTGCAGTTTCATCGAGGTTGCCCGAACCAATCAAAATAGCAATTAATTCTGCATCGCTTAATGCACGTGCTCCTTTTGATAACATCTTTTCACGCGGGCGGTCTTCCACTGCCCACTCCTTAATGTTTAATTTCTTATAGGTATTCATGAGGTCTGGAGTTGTTTGTCTAAAAATAAACAAATTGAAAGAAGAAAAAAAGGAGAAGGAAAAAACAGACAAAAAAAAAGCCCTCTATCAAACGATAGAAGGCTTTTTCTTTAAACAATATCTTTTATAGCTGATTTAACTGAACAGCTAATTTTGATTTCAGATTTGCAGCTTTATTGTTATGAATGATATTCTTTTTTGCCAGTTTATCAATCATTGAAGCTACTTTCGGATACATTTTTTCTGCTTCTGCCTTATCAGTAACATTGCGAAGATCTTTTATAGCATTACGCGTTGTTTTTGCATAGTACTTATTGTGTACCCTCTTCTTTTCGTCTTGTCTTATTCTTTTTAAAGCTGACTTGTGATGTGCCATTTTATTCTAATGCCTTTAAATTTTAGTAGCCCGTAGGGGATTCGAACCCCTGCTACCAGGATGAAAACCTGGCGTCCTAACCCCTAGACGAACGGGCCTTCCTTATATTCCCTTAATTTTGGGACTGCAAAAATACTTCATTTTTGTAATCCACCAAATTTTCAAAGAATTTTTTTGTGCTTTTTGAATGCTTTTTTCGTTAAAAAGTATTTTTCAAAACAGCGATGCAAAGAAAATGATGTTTTTTGAATCTGCAAATCAAAACAAAAGAAAAATGCAGAAATCTTAAGAAATTAACGAAGCTCAAAATTCTGACCAAGATAAACCCGACGTACATCTTCATCATTAGCCAGGTCTTCAGCAGTTCCAGCCTTTAATATCGAGCCTTCAAAAAGCAGATAGGAGCGATCGGTTATTGACAGCGTTTCGTGCACATTGTGGTCGGTGATCAAAACGCCAATATTTCGTTCCTTTAGTTTTGTAACAATTTCCTGAATATCTTCAACGGCAATCGGGTCAACACCAGCAAAAGGTTCATCAAGGAGAATAAACTTGGGATCGATTGCCAATGCCCGGGCAATCTCTGTTCTGCGCCGTTCACCCCCTGAAAGTTGCACCCCTTTACTTTTTCTGATGTGCTGCAAACCAAACTCCGAAATCAGGGTTTCCAACTTTTCTTTCTGGTATTCCTTGGTGTAATTGGTCATTTCCAGAACAGCCTTTAAATTATCCTCGATACTCAATTTTCTGAATACTGAGGCTTCCTGTGCAAGATAACCAATCCCTTTTTTAGCTCTTTTGTAAACAGGCAGTTTCGTAATATCTTCGTTGTCAATAAAAATTTTCCCTGAAAAAGGTTGTATTAATCCGACAATCATATAAAACGAAGTGGTTTTCCCTGCTCCATTCGGGCCAAGCAAACCAACAATTTCGCCTTGATTCACCTCAAAGCTAACTCCTTTTACAACGGTACGCTTTCTGTACTTTTTTACAATATTTTCGGCTCGAAGTATCATTCAAACAAATAACGTAATTTTCAGTCGGAATTAGATTTCATCCAACTCTTTTTCACGTTTTTTAACTACACGACGTGAAATAATAATCCCGATTTCATAAAGAAAGACCAATGGAAAACACACCATCACCTGGCTAAAGATATCGGGGGGAGTAATAATCGCTGATAACAAAAGCATTATTACGTATGCATGCCTGCGATATGTTTTCATAAACTGAGGTGTTAAAATCCCCACTTTGCTCAAAAAGAATGAGAAGATAGGAATCAGGAAAACAACACCTGCTGCCAAAGAGATGGATGTGACAGATCCAATATATGATTTTAGATTAATCTGGTTTGCCACATCGCCACTCACATTGTAAGATCCTAAAAAATGAATGGAGAGCGGTACAATTAAAAAATAACCAAACAACACCCCTAACAGAAACAATACAGTAGTAAAAAACACAGCACCGCTGGCGTATTTTTTTTCGTTGGCATAAAGAGCCGGCTTAATAAAACGCCAAAACTCATAAAAAATAACCGGCGAGGATAATATCATTCCGGCAATTATCGAGACCCAAATATGAGTCATAAACTGGCCGGCAATCTGGATACTTATAATTTCAAGCGGCTTCTGATTAATCTTCAAAGCCTCTGACCCAACCAGATCGCCTAACCTCGCGAGCATCCGGTTTGTCCAAAAGTCTGGAGTACGCGGGTTTAAAATTACGGTATTAAAAATAAAGTCTTTTAATATAAAAGCTGCAACTGCAAAGACTACTATCGCCAAAGCCGAACGGATAATATGCCAGCGCAATTCTTCCAAATGATCAAGAAACGACATTTCCGCCTGTTCCGTGATTTTCTTACTTTTTTTATTTTTTTTCGTGGATTGTTCTTCCCTGTTTTCGCTTTCGCTCATTTCAGTTCATTTTATCAAAAACTCCACAAATATAAACACTTCTTAATATTAGTAATTTCCGAACCTGATTTTTATTTTAACGAATAGTGATTAATTCATAAAAATTATTAAATCCTATTGCCATTTTTCTTACTTTTAATAATTTAGAATTTACGAAAGAGAACTACAGGTTTAGGGAAATTAGAAACAAATGAATAGGGAGAGTTCATTAACCGATAAATTACGACACTATTTTGGCTTTGACAGATTCAAAGGCCAACAGGAAGAAGCAATTAAAAGTGTTCTTGCCGGCAATAACACATTTGTTTTAATGCCAACGGGGGGAGGAAAATCACTGATATATCAATTACCAGCCCTTTTATTGGAGGGAACGGCAATTGTAATTTCACCATTAATAGCACTAATGAAGAATCAGGTGGATTCCATACGGGGGATGCAGTCGGAAGATAACATAGCCCATTTTTTAAATTCTTCATTGTCTAAAGCAGCAATCCAGGAAGTTAAAAATGATGTACTGGATGGTAAAACAAAACTTTTATATGTCGCCCCGGAATCTTTAACCAAAGAAGAAAATATAGAATTTTTAAAAAGAGTAAAAATTTCTTTTTACGCTATTGATGAGGCACACTGTATTTCAGAGTGGGGACATGATTTCAGACCAGAGTATCGAAGAATAAAACCAATTGTCGAAGAAATTGGCAAATCACCCATTGTTGCATTAACTGCAACTGCTACGGCGAAAGTTCAACACGATATCCAAAAGAATCTTGGCATTTTGGATGCTGAGGTGTTTAAAGCATCATTTAACCGTGAAAACCTTTATTACGAAGTCCGGCCAAAGATAAAACCCGAAACTCAAATCATAAAATTCATAAAACAAAACGAAGGAAAATCGGGGATTATTTATTGTCTGAGCCGAAAAAGAGTTGAAGAGCTTGCTGAAACACTGCAAGTGAACGGAATTAAAGCTTTGGCTTATCATGCAGGAATGGATGCTGCTACACGCTCAGGAAACCAGGACAAGTTTTTGATGGAAGAAGTTGACGTTATTGTTGCAACCATAGCTTTTGGAATGGGAATCGACAAACCCGATGTTCGTTTTGTAATTCATTACGATATTCCCAAAAGTCTTGAAGGATATTACCAGGAAACTGGTCGTTCAGGTCGCGACGGAGGGGAAGGAAAATGTATAACTTTTTACAGTTACAAGGACATTCAGAAACTTGAAAAATTTATGCATGGAAAACCAGTCGCTGAACAGGAAATAGGGAAACAGCTTTTGCTTGATACAGTTTCATATGCTGAATCTGCCATTTGCCGCAGAATTATTCTGCTGAATTACTTTGGAGAAAAATATGAAAACGAAAATTGCGGAAACTGTGACAACTGTCTGAATCCAAAAGAAAAAGTGGAAGCCGGTGATGAAGTCGCAAGAGCTTTAAAAGTCATTCTTGAAGTAAACGAAAAATATAAAGGCGAACACATCGCCAACATATTAATTGGTAATAAAACAGCAGCAATAAAATCATTTAAGCATTATACTCTGGAAACCTTTGGTTCCGGGAAAGATCACGACGAAAGATTTTGGAATGCAGTTTTCAGACAATCGATGATTGCCGGAATAATTAATAAAGACATTGAAAATTATGGGCTTCTAAAAGTGACGGAGAAAGGCCATGAATTTTTGAAAAATCCAACCAGTTTTATGCTGGTTAAGAACCATGAATACGAGGAAGAGGATGATTCTGCAAATGCAGGAGGTGCGCCTTCGGGGGCCACTAGCGGAGATCCGCAGTTATATTCAATGTTGAAAGATCTTAGGAAAAAAATTGCAAAAAAGCATAGCCTGCCCCCGTTTGTAATATTTCAGGATCCCTCGCTGGCCGATATGTCAATTCAGTATCCGGTTTCACTCGACGAACTGCAAAAAATCCAGGGAGTTGGCCAGGGCAAGGCAAAAAGGTACGGAAAAGAATTTGTTGCATTAATAAAACAATATGTAGACGAAAACGAGATTGAGCGCCCGGAAGACCTCATCGTAAGAACAGTGGCGAACAAATCAAAAATGAAAGTTTTTATTATTCAAAGTATTGACAGAAAAATTTCGTTTGACGATATCGCCAATTCAAAAGGAGTAGAAGTAAATGATATTATAACCGAAGTTGAAGCCATCGTTAATTCAGGAACGCGTTTAAATATCGACTATTATATCGACGATGTTATTGATGAAGACCGGCAGGAAGAAATGTTCGAATATTTCAGAGAAGCAGAAAATGACTCAATTGAAGCCGCTGTTGAAGAGTTGGGAGAAGACGAATATTCTGAGGAAGACATACGACTTATGCGTGTCAAATTCATTTCCGACATGGGAAACTAAAACATTCGCAAAACCTTTTTTAAACTTTCCTTCTTGTAGAATGTTGAATATATTTAGTTTTGTACGAAATTAATTTCCAAATAATTTTTTTAACTAAAAGAATTTCTAAAAATGACTGTAACAACCGTAAAAAAGAAACTCAACTATAAAGTAGCCAACATTGGGTTGGCTGAATTTGGTAGAAAAGAGATTGAGATTGCTGAAAAAGAGATGCCCGGTCTAATGTCGATTCGTAAAAAATTTGGGCCTTCAAAACCACTTAAGGGAGCCCGTATTATGGGAAGTCTTCACATGACCATTCAAACAGCTGTATTAATTGAGACTTTAGCAGAACTGGGAGCTGAAGTAAGATGGGCCAGTTGTAATATTTTTTCAACACAGGATCATGCTGCTGCTGCGATTGCTGAAGCCGGAATACCGGTTTTTGCATGGAAAGGGGAAACTTTGGAAGAGTACTGGTGGTGTACAGATCAGGCTTTGGATTTTGGAAACGGTCTTGGACCAAATCTGATTGTAGACGACGGTGGCGATGCTACTTTAATGATTCACCGGGGTTACGAAGCAGAAAAAAATGCTTCTATTTTAGATATTCCCGTTGACGGTGAGGATGAAACAGAATTAAACAAAGCATTGAAAAAAATTCTTGATGAAAATCCATCGAGATGGACGGATACCGCTAAAGATTTAAAAGGAGTTTCAGAGGAAACAACTACCGGTGTTCATCGGTTGTATCAAATGAAAGAAGAAGGCAAATTGCTTTTCCCTGCAATTAACGTAAACGACTCGGTTACTAAATCAAAATTTGACAATTTATACGGTTGCCGTGAATCACTGGCCGACGGTATTAAAAGAGCAACCGACGTTATGATTGCCGGTAAAGTTGTTGTTGTTGCAGGGTACGGCGATGTTGGCAAGGGTTGTGCAAAATCTATGCGCGGATACGGAGCAAGAGTAGTTGTTACAGAAATTGACCCGATTTGTGCCTTGCAGGCTGCGATGGAAGGTTTTGAAGTAAAAACAATGGAAGATGCACTTGACGAAGGAAACATTTTTGTAACCACAACCGGGAACAAAGATGTTATTACAGCAGACCACATGTCAAAAATGAAAGATCAGGCCATTGTTTGTAATATAGGTCACTTTGATAACGAAATACAGGTAGCCAAACTTGAAAAATGGCCCGGAGTTCAGAAATTGAATATAAAACCGCAAGTAGATAAATTTACCTACGAAGACGGACATAGTATTTTTCTGCTTGCCGAAGGAAGATTGGTAAACTTAGGTTGTGCAACAGGCCATCCTTCATTTGTGATGAGTAATTCATTTACCAATCAATCACTTGCTCAGATTGATTTATGGCAGAACGATTACGAAATTGATGTGTATCGCTTGTCTAAAAAACTGGACGAAGAAGTAGCCCGGCTACACCTTGAACAGTTGGGAGTAAAACTGACAAATCTTTCAGAAGAACAGGCAAAATATTTGGGAGTTTCAAAAGATGGCCCTTATAAGCCGGAACATTACAGATATTAAGTTTAATTCATCAAAAAAAGATAGATGGGTTTTGGATTTTTTCCGAAACCCATTTTTATTTTTAGTAAACCCGGAGCGTAGTGTTGTCGAGATAAGAAACCTGGTAAGATCTCAACGGACGACTAGCTGGCCCATCTGACGGATATCCTCCCCCAATCAATATAAACTGGGAGTCGCAGCATTCACAGGTTCCTAAAACACCTTCATTCCTTAGCC
This sequence comes from Maribellus comscasis, assembly GCF_009762775.1. Lineage (GTDB taxonomy): Bacteria > Bacteroidota > Bacteroidia > Bacteroidales > Prolixibacteraceae > Draconibacterium > Draconibacterium comscasis. The sequence continues at coordinate 2,365,533 of NZ_CP046401.1, forward strand.
TGCAGGTACTACTCACTTCATAGGAACACGTTGCGTCAAAAGCATAATAGGTCCCCGGAAGCTCACAGTACACAATTACTCCGCCAAAACCGACATTGGCAAAAAATACCGAGTTGCCGGGAACTGTTAAGTCATTATAAATATTCAAATTAATCGTGAATGGAACCAAAACGTTCGGAATAATTCCATCATCCTCTTTGTCGCATGAAATTGAAAACAATACCATTACAACGACAACGACTAAATATTTTGCTCTTTTCCGAAACAACTGCTTCATTTTATTTAATTTTACTTAAAACTTCAAAGTAAACCATTTATTATATTAATTTTGAGTTTATGGATGATTTAATTGTTATAATACTAACGCTGATTGTAGCTGTTGTTGGTACGATTGGCCAAATTAAAAAGAAGAAACAGCCACAGCCCGAATCCGGAACAGAGGAACAAAATTCTTCAGATAACTTCTGGGACGTTTTGGAAGATTTTGGTGATAAGCCTTCGAACCCGAAACCAGGAGAAACGGAATATGAACCGGAAACAATTGAAGAAAAGCCCATTGTGAATCAACAATATACTTTTAAAGCTGAAAACGAGGGCAAGGATTCGGTTTTAAAAAAAACCTCATCCATTAAAAATGGAATTAAACAGAACCTGGAAGAAGAAAAAAAAGAAAACATTTCGAACACTTTTTCATTAAGGAAAGCCGTTATTTACAGCGAGATATTAAACAGAAAATACACTTAATACATTCATTCTTAATAATTTTTAGGCCAGAAGATTTTTAATTAGAATAAAAAATTTAATTTTGCAAAAGGAAGAGTTCTGGAAATCCGGGATTCTTTCTGTTTTTTTTATGTGGTAACAAGAAAGAAAAGGAGGATTTAATAATGTCCCAGGTAACATATTTAACACAAGCAGGACTCAATAAACTCAAAAAAGAGCTGGAGCATTTAATAAATGTTGAACGCCCGGCAATTTCAAAACAAATTGGAGAGGCAATTGAAAAAGGAGATATCTCCGAAAATGCCGAATACGACGCAGCAAAAGATGCCCAGGGAATGTTGGAAGCAAAAATCTCACAGATTCAGGCAAAAATTGCCAATGCGAGAATTCTTGATGAATCAAAAATTGACACTTCCCAGGTTCAGATACTGAACAAAGTAAAAATCAAGAACAAAAAGAATAACGCTACAATGCAGTACACTCTTGTTCCGGATAGTGAATCAAACTTAAAAGAAGGGAAGATCTCGATTAGTACACCTATTGCCAAAGGTTTGCTTGGAAAAAAAGTAGGCGATGTAGTTGAGATAAAAGTTCCCTCCGGTATTATCCCTTTTGAGATTGTAGAAATTTCGATTTAAAATGGCAACTATTTTTACCAAAATAATAAACGGTGAAATTCCTTCCTACAAAGTAGCGGAAGATAAAAACTTCTTTGCATTTCTGGATATCTCTCCAGTGGCCAAAGGACATACACTTGTTATTCCTAAAAAAGAAGTTGACTATCTTTTTGACCTTGAAGATGAATTATACGCAGGACTGCAATTGTTTGCCAAAAAAGTAGCTGTTGGTTTAAAAAAAACCATTCCCTGTGAAAAAGTAGGAGTACTGGTTTTAGGGCTCGAAGTTCCACATGCACATATTCATTTGGCCCCTATGCAAAACGAAGCTGATATCCTGAATTTTTCAAAAAAACTCAAATTCTCTCCAGAAGAATTTGAATACATCCGAAGACAAATCGCACAAAATATTGAATTATAAGCCTGAAGAAATTCGGGCTTTTTTATTTTCTAATTTTTATCAACATCTCTCAAATCCACTTCCCAAAAACTTTAACTTTACAGGTTCAAAAAGGAATTGAAGGATTAATAGAAAAGAGCTTGAAAAATGATTCCATTTACACATCTGCATGTACACTCACAATATTCAATATTAGACGGCGCAGCCAGTGTTAACGATCTGGTAAGTAAAGCAAAATCTAACGGGATGACGGCATTGGCTCTTACCGACCACGGAACAATGTTTGGAGTCAAGGAGTTTCATTTAAATTGCAAAAAACAGGGAATAAAACCCATTTTGGGATGTGAGACATATGTGGCATCAAGAACGATAAAAGATAAAAACGACAAAATCGACCGTTCGGGACACCACCTCATTCTTCTGGCCAAAAATAAAACCGGATACAGAAACCTTGTTAAATTAATATCGATAGCAAATACCGATGGATTTTACTACAAGCCACGAATAGATAAACAATTACTTGAAAAATACCGGGAAGGACTAATCATTTCTTCTTCGTGTTTGGGAGGTGAAATTCCAAACCTATTGATGAACAACCATATAGCTGATGCCGAAAATTCGATTCAGTGGTTTAAAAGTATTTTTGGCGAAGACTACTATCTTGAACTTCAGCGCCACCCGGCAGAGATGCCTCAGCAACGGGAAGATGTATATGACAGGCAGGTGGAGGTAAACAAACTCATCCTTCCACTGGCAAAAAAATATGGTGTTAAAGTAATTGCTACAAACGATGTACATTTCACCAATGCTGAAGACGCCGATGCACATGATTTGCTGATCTGCTTAAATACCGGAAAGGATGTTGACGACCCAAACAGGATGCGCTACACCAAACAGGAATGGTTCAAAACTCAGGAAGAGATGAATGAGCTGTTTGGCGACATCCCCGAGGCACTAGCCAATACGGCTGATATTGTTGGGAAAATAGAAGAGTTTGAATTGGATTCGGCTCCTATTATGCCCATTTTTCCTATTCCCGAAGAATTTGGTACGGAAGATGAATTAAAAAAAGAATACCCGGAAGAAAAACTAATTGAAGAGTTTGGAGAGAACGCATTTAACAGGCTGGGGGGCTACGAAAAAGTAATCAGAGTTAAACTGGAATCGGCGTATCTGCGCCATCTTACGTTTGAAGGTGCAAAAGAAAGATACGGCGATCCTATGCCGGAACACGTAACAACCCGTTTGGAGTTTGAGTTAAACACCATTAAACAAATGGGGTACCCCGGATATTTCCTTATTACACAAGACTTTATAAATGCAGCTCGCGAAATGGGAGTATTGGTAGGGCCAGGACGTGGTTCAGCTGCAGGTGCTGCCGTTTCCTATTCCACCGGGATTACCAACATCGACCCGATAAAGTATGATCTTCTCTTCGAGCGTTTTCTGAATCCCGACCGTATTTCACTTCCTGATGTGGATATTGACTTTGATGATGACGGGCGCCAGTTGGTTTTGGAATACGTTACTAAAAAGTACGGACACGATAAGGTAGCACACATATGTACCTTTGGAACGATGGCCACAAAACTGGCTATCCGAGATGTCGCCAGAGTTTTGAAATTACCTCTCCCCGAAGCGGATCGGTTAGCGAAACTTGTTCCCGAGGCTCCGAAAATGACCTTTGAAAAGGCTTTCAAAGAAAGCAACGACCTAAAACAGGAAAAAAATTCGGCAAATCCTTTGGTTGCAAAAACCATTAAGTTTGCTGAAACACTTGAAGGCTCGGTTCGCCAAACCGGTGTTCACGCCTGCGGAATCCTAATCAGCCGCGACCCGCTAACCGACCATATCCCGTTAATGCCCACAAAAGATGAGGAAACACTCCCTACAACTCAATACGACGGAAGGTACGTAGAAAGCATTGGGCTGTTAAAAATGGATTTTCTTGGCTTAAAAACACTTTCCATTATTAAGGAAGCCCTTGAAAATATTAAACTTTCAAAAGGAATTGAGGTAGATATTGAAAATATTCCGTGGGATGATGAAAAAACCTTCGAACTTTTTAGCCACGGTGAAACCACTGCTATCTTCCAGTTTGAATCGGACGGAATGAAAAAACATCTTCGCGATTTGAAACCCAACCGTTTTGAAGATCTTGTTGCGATGAATGCATTGTATCGCCCGGGTCCAATGGAATACATTCCGAGTTACATTGCCAGGAAACACGGTCGGCAAAAAGTCGACTACGACTTGCCAATGATGGAGAAATACCTGAGCGATACATATGGTATTACAGTATTCCAGGAACAGGTGATGTTACTCTCACGCTTGCTTGCCGGATTTACCAGAGGTGACTCTGACACCCTGCGTAAAGCTATGGGGAAAAAGCAAAAAGCGGTAATGGATAAACTTAAGGTAAAGTTTCAGGAAGGTTGTAAAGCCAACTTTCAGTTTGTGGATGAATGTAAGTTGAAGGGGAAAAAACCCGATGATGTAATCGAAAAAATATGGAAAGACTGGGAGGCTTTTGCTTCCTACGCATTCAACAAATCACATTCAGTTTGTTATGCTTATATTGCTTACCAAACCGGTTATTTGAAAGCACATTTCCCGGCTGAATTTATGGCTGCCAACTTGAGCCGGAACCTCAACAATATTACGGACATCACCAAATTAATGACCGAGTGCAACCGCATGAAATTGCATGTTTTAGGGCCGGATGTGAACGAAAGTTTTATAAAATTTACTGCCAACAAAGATGGGGATATTCGTTTCGGAATGGGCGCCATCAAAGGTGTTGGAGCAGGTGCTGCCAAAGACATAATCACCGCGCGTGAAAAAAATGGTGAGTTTAAAACCATTTACGATTTTGTCGAAAATGTAAATCTGCAAACCGTAAATAAAAAGAATCTTGAAGGGCTTGCGACAGCCGGGGCATTTGATAACTTAGACAGGATAAAACGAAGTAGCTTTTTTGCAGGAGAAGATGAAAATGATCCTACCACTTTTATCGAAAAACTTATCAAATACGGGAACAGAATTCAAAGTGAAAACCAGAGCATGCAGCAAAGTTTATTTGGCGGAACGGGAAGTGCTTCTGTAATTAAGAAACCCGATATTCCGCAAATAAATGAATGGCCAAAACTTGTTTTTCTGGAAAAAGAAAAAAACCTCATCGGGATTTATCTAAGCTCCCACCCCCTCGACGATTACAAGCTTGAACTTGAGAATTTTTGCTCACGCGAAGTCGCCCTAAAAGATTTAAATAACGATATTGAGAAATACAAAAACCGAGACCTAATCTTTGGTGGTATGGTAACTGCTGCAAGGGAAGGAACATCAAAAAACGGAAATCCTTACAGTACATTAACCTTATCAGATTATACAGATTCTTATGAAATGTTTTTCTTCGGACAAGACTATGTAAACTTCCATAATTATTGTAAATCAGGATTATTCATCATGGTAAAAGGTACTGTAAAACAAAGATTTGGAAGCGAATATTATGAATTCAAGGTATCGCAGATTGAATTACTTTCCGAAGTGCGAAAAAATTACATTAAAAGCGTAACCATTAACATGCCATTACATCATTTGAATGAACGAACAGTGGGGGAAATTGAACTTCTTGCAAAAAACAATAAAGGAAAAGCATTGTTAAGATTTAATGTTTACGACACCGAAAACAATATGCAGATAGAACTGTTTTCAAGAAATACTAAAATTAATTTTAGCGACAATTTCCTAAAGTTTTTTGAAAAAATACCGGACATTGGATATAGAATTAATTAGTTAATTTTGTAAACTCAAATAAAAATAATAACCATTAAAATAGTAGAATTATGGCCATAGAAATTACCGATGCCAATTTTGAAGATTTGGTAGTAAAATCTGAAAAACCAGTTATGATTGACTTTTGGGCGGTTTGGTGCGGTCCTTGCCGAATGATTGCCCCCATTGTTGAAGAAATGTCTGGTGAATATGAAGGTAAGGCAGTGATTGGAAAAGTTGATGTTGATTCCAATCCGGGCGTTGCTATGAAATACGGTATCAGAAATATTCCGACTGTACTTTTTGTTAAAGGAGGAGAAGTTGCTGACAAACAAGTAGGTGCCGCTCCAAAACAGGTATTTACTCAAAAATTGGACGCACTATTGTAAAATATTTATTTTGATTCGCTGTCATTTCGAATGAGGAGTCCCGGATATCAGGGAAGAAATCGGCTTATAGTAAAACAGATTTCTTTTTGTACTTCATCGAAATGACAGTTTTCTTTTATGTTATTTTGAAAAACATTTTCGACATAGAACAATTTCATCAGTTCGACAATCTGCCATTGATTGCGCACGAGGTGGTTGAAGGTTTTATTACCGGATTGCACCGAAGTCCGTTTCATGGATTTTCGGTAGAATTTGCAGAACACCGTTTATATAACCAGGGAGAATCGACCAAACACATCGACTGGAAGTTGTTTGCACGTACCGACAAGCTTTTTGTAAAACAATACGAAGAAGAAACCAACCTGCGTTGTCAACTGGTTATCGACACCTCGTCATCTATGCTTTTCCCTTATTCAAAAGGAAAGAAACATCTGCAAAATAAACTGGCTTTTTCAGTCTACACCGCAGCCGCACTAATTTATCTGATGCGAAAACAACGCGATGCAGTGGGATTAACACTTTTTTCTGACGAAATTGAATTTCATACCACTCCCCGTATTTCATCTGTAAATGCAGAGTTAATGTATGGGAAACTGTCAAATCTGGTAAAACCGGAAAACGCAAATCTTCGGAAAAATACCAATACAACGGATGTGTTGCATCAAATCGCTGAAAATATTCATAAACGTTCGCTGGTCATTATTTTCTCTGACATGCTCGACAATCAAAAAACCGATGAACTTTTTTCAGCCCTTCAACATTTACGTTACAACAAACACGAGGTGATTCTTTTTCATGTTACCGATCATACATTGGAAAGAGAATTTGATTTCAATAACCGTCCGCATAAATTTGTGGATTTAGAAAGCGGACACACCATAAAATTGAATCCGTGGGAAGTAAAAAATCATTACGTTTCTACTGTAAAAACATATTTCGAAGACTTAAAAGTAAAATGTGGTCAATATCAAATTGATTTGGCTGAAGCCGACATCAACAAAGATTTTCAGGAAGTTTTGCTTTCATATTTGGTAAAAAGAAAAAAGCTGTATTAAATACAACAAAAATCCTGATAATTTTCAAGATTAATATATTTAAAATAAGACTCATTATATGAGTCCATCCATGTTTTAGGAGCTTTTGCTTTTTTGTTTTTCCATTTTATTTCGTAACCCAAAAGTTTACCATCTCCCTGTTCAACAAAATCAAGCTCAGCACCAGTATATGTTCTCCAGAAGTATGTATTTACATGATGGCGCAAATATGCACCTAAAATCCGTAAGTTTTAGTTAATAAAAGCTGTAAAACTATTCAAATGAACACTTTACAGCTTTAGTACTATCACCTAATTTGGTGTTGCTATATAATACCATTATGAAAGTACTAAAAAGTAAAGCATTATCACCCTTTGGTGGATTAAACTTTGTATTAGAAGAATTTACAAACCTCGGACTTGAAAGTTTACTTCGCCAGTATTTACCAGCATTAGCTAATCAATCTCAATATTCATGGAAGGATATTTTCTTCACCTATTGGGCACTGTTCTTTTGCGGAGGGGATTGTGCCGAAGATGTTGAAATTAACTTAAGGCCTGTCCTTTCCAATAATCCCTTTTTATCTGTTCCTAGTGCAGACCGTTTACTGGAAAGACTTAAAAACCTTGCCACCCCTGTTGACAAAGTGCTGAAAAAGAGAAGCAAAGTCGTTAATGAGCTAAGTTATAATGATAAAATGAATGCCTTAAATATCAAGTTATTAAAGAGACTTAAAGCTTTCAAAGTAAAGAATCTCGTATTAGATTATGACAACACATTTGTTTACACCCAAAAATCTGATGCCAAGAGAACATATACCAAGCATTTTGGTTATTGCCCGGGAGTTGGGTTAATTGGAAATAAAGTAGTTTATGTAGAAAATCGTAATGGGAATTGCGCTCCTCATAATTTACAAGAAGATACACTTGAACGGATGTTCCTGCTATTGAAGGATAACCAAATCGAAATAAAATCCTTTCGTGCAGATGCTGCATCATACCGGTTCGTAACAATCAATACCGTCAATAAGCACGTCGACAAGTTTTATATACGGGCTACCGTTAATGACCGTGTATGTGAAGCAATAAATAAAATTACCGAATGGAAAAAAATAAAAGTGGACGACAGTATTTATTTGCGGGGTAGCGTTCTGTTTACACCTTTTACAAATACGGCAAGAAGACTTAAACAAAAGCATTTACTAAAAGAATATCGTTTAGTCGTAACTAAAGAAGCAAGACGTGACGGGCAACTTAACCTATTTACAGGGGAAGCCTACAACTATAGCCCCATACTAACCAACGACTTTGATAAGACTGACGATGAGGTGGTTATTTTTTATAACCAAAGGGGGAAAGAAGAGCGTGAATTTGATGTACTAAAAAACGACTTCGGTTGGAATAAACTCCCTTTCTCGAAAATGGAACAAAATACCGTATTCCTGATAATGGCAGCCATGGGACGGAACCTATACGATTACATTATACATGAATTCTCTATACGCTATAAAAATCTTAAGCCAAACTTCAGAATAAAAAAGTTCATTTTCAGGTTTGTCTGCATTCCTGCAAAATGGGTCAGGACCGGAAGGGAAATTAAATTACGTCTTTATGGGAGCATCCCAACTTAAAACTTCAGTCTCCTTTATTATAGCGTAATATGGCCATCTTAAAAATGTAAATGCTTTTCGGGAAGTATATGAAAAATATTTGTCCCAGATTTAAGAAAATAGCGCTAAAACAAGGGGGACAAGGAAAATTTGTAGTAACATAATATGAAAACTACATTTAAACAAATATTTACAACAAATAAATGATACTCGAAGGGTTTTACATCGGAAAATTTGTATCAAATCGTAGACTTACGGATTTTAGGATGCATTTCGTTTCAATCGCTCTACTATTATAAAATTTTCCCAAAGGGCTCCAATGTCCGGTCGGCTTTCAGGGTTCGAAAAATTCTCAATAATCGCATTCCTGACTCCGATATCGTAAAAGAAAACTTTTTTGTTTCTGGTCACCTCTTTTCTCAAATTCCTGCTAAAACCTGGCAATCTGAAAATTACAAATACCTTTTCAAGCAAATCAATATACGAGATAACAGTATCCGTGCTTAATCCCAGCTGTTTCCCCAATTCACTGTATGATACCGTTGAACCGATTTGAAAAGCCAGCAATTTTAGCAAATCAAATATTTTTGAAGAATTTTTGAGCTGATTTAATTCCAACAAATCTCTGTACAGAAACGAGTTTACAAGCTCTTTCAGATAATCCATTTTATCCAAATCATTCTTATAACTGAATATTTCAGGATACATTCCAAAAGACAAAAATTCCGGAATTTTTTGATCCATTTCAAAAGGATTAAGCAACTCTTTCCATTCTACCAATGATATCGGATAAAGCGTGTAAGTCCATGTTCTTCCGGTAAGTGACTCACTAACGCGATTGGCCAGTTCAAATGAGGAAGAACCTGTTGCAATGATTTTTATATCCGGAATATTATCATGAATTATCTTTAAATTTAAACCAACATTTGTGATTTTTTGTGCCTCATCGATAAATACAAAATTGTAACCGGAAACAAGTCGTTGCAGCTGATTTAAATCCTGACTGGAAAGCACATCCTGATATTTTCTTTCATCCTCTATTCGATGAATTCACGCTAATTTATCGACTCTACCCGATGAATTCATGCTAATTTATCGAGTTCATCCTGTTATTGAGCCAAAAGAGAGGAAAATACCAATCCAATAACGTCCTTTTTCTTTTCAATTAATTTCTCTATTTTTAAGAGAAACAAAAAATCCCCGGTTTCTATGTTAGTAAAAACCTTCGGAAGCGCAGTCTTTGGAATCGACGCCACAACCATTACCATTGAAGTTGATGTAACAAAAGGTATAAAATTTATGTTGGTTGGATTGCCCGACAATGCCGTAAAAGAAAGTCAGCAACGTATTGAGTCGGCTCTCCGGCTAAACGGGTACAAATGGCCGCGTTACAAAATTATCATCAACATGGCTCCGGCCGATATCCGTAAAGAAGGTTCAGCTTACGATTTGCCGCTTGCTGCCGGCATCTTAGCGGCATCGCAACAAATAAATGCCGATAAGCTCAGCAGCTATATCTTAATGGGCGAACTTTCACTCGACGGAACCCTGCAACCTGTAAAAGGCGTTTTACCCATCGCAATAAACGCGAGAGCCGAGGGGTTTGAGGGTTTTATCCTCCCAAAACAAAATGCCCGCGAGGCAGCGGTAGTGGATAAACTTAAAGTTTTTGGCGCTGAAAACATCAGAGAAGTTATCGATTTTCTGAACGACGAAGGGGAGCTGGAACAAACCATTGTAGATACACGGGCCGAATTTTATGCGCGTGTAAACAACAACCCGCTCGATTTCTCGGACGTAAAAGGTCAGGAAAATGTAAAACGTGCACTTGAAATAGCTGCGGCAGGAAGCCACAATATAATTTTAGTTGGCCCTCCGGGTTCGGGAAAAACCATGCTGGCAAAACGAATTCCAACCATTTTGCCACCTTTTACTTTGAAAGAAGCACTGGAAACTACCAAAATCCACTCAGTGGTAGGAAAAATTGATAAAGAGACTTCATTGATGACACAGCGGCCTTTTCGCAGTCCGCACCACACCATCAGTGATGTTGCTTTAGTCGGTGGCGGCAATTATCCACAGCCCGGAGAAATTTCACTTTCGCACAATGGAGTTTTGTTTCTGGATGAATTACCTGAATTTAAACGTACTGTTCTGGAAGTGATGCGACAGCCACTGGAAGACCGGAATATTACCATTTCACGGGCAAAATTCTCGGTGGAATACCCGGCAAGCTTTATGCTGGTTGCTTCTATGAACCCATGCCCTTGCGGATATTATAACCACCCTTCAAAGGATTGTGTTTGTGCACCGGGGGTCGTTCAAAAATACCTGAATAAAATTTCCGGCCCGTTACTCGACAGAATTGATATCCACCTTGAAGTGGTTCCGGTTCCATTCAAAAAACTGTCGGAAATGGAATCTTCAGAAACAAGTGAACAGGTGCGCGAAAGAGTACTTCAGGCAAGAAAGATTCAGGAAGAACGTTTTGCTGAACACAAAGGAGTTTACGCCAACGCCCAAATGAATTCAAAACTGATACGAAGATTTGTATTGTTGGATGAAGCCGGTAACGAACTTATTAAAAATGCGATGGACCGGCTGGGACTTTCTGCCCGCGCCTACGACCGCATTTTAAAAGTAGCCCGCACCATCGCCGACCTGGAAAGTGAAAAAAATGTACAGGCACATCATCTTTCGGAAGCCATTCACTATCGCAGTTTGGATCGGGAAAACTGGGGAGGATAGGAAAATTGGCAGAAAAGAATCGTTGTCCTCAAATTTATCACCATTTCAAAGATTACTGCTTTTTGTAATTCGAACAATAAATAAATTTTGTAATTTCAAATCCGAAATCTAAACCAGCTGGCAACGATGAAAAAATACCTTATTCTTTCGGCAATATTCTTTTTAAATACGATAACACCAGCCGCACAAAACGGTGCAGTTCATTTAAATTCGCTCGGATTTCTTCCTCAGCTCAAAAAAACGGCAACCATTACCAAAGTGTGTTCTGAATTTAACCTTATTGATGAAACCGGGAAAATAGTTTTTTCAGGAAAAACAACGGGGCCGGAATATCAAAAAGACGTAGATCAAAATGTTTGGCATGCAGATTTTTCCTCATTTACCAAACCCGGCGAATATATGCTGAAAGTTCCGGGTGTTGGTCAATCGGTGAGATTTAAAATCGCTGACGATATTTTCAATTTTGCAGCCCAAGCCAGTATGCGGGCGTTCTATTTGTGGCGCTGCGGGATGGCAGTTGACGGAGATTTTAACGGGATCCACTACCACCAGAATGCGTGTCATTTGCAAGATGGCTTTGAAAATTACATCAGTAAGAAAGGCACGCAAAGAGACGGTACCGGTGGCTGGCACGATGCCGGCGACTATGGAAAATATGTTGTAAATGCCGGTGTAAGTCTGGGTGTTCTTTTTATGGCCTGGGACCATTTTCAAGCTAAAATTGAAAAAATAAACCTCAATATTCCTGAAACTGCCCCCGGATTGCCCGATTTTTTAAAAGAACTCAAATGGGAAACCGACTGGGTTTTAAAAATGCAGTACCCGGAAGGATCAGGTAAAGTGTCACACAAACTCACGCGGACAAATTTTTCAGCCTTTATTATGCCCGATAAAGATAAAGAGAAACGATACTTTACTGAATGGAGCTCAGCCGCCACAGCCGATTTTGTGGCAATTATGGCAATGGCTTCCCGGTATTTTCAACCGTACGATACAGAATATGCAAAAAAATGCCTCGATGCGGCATGGGTAAGCTACCGTTTTCTTCTTAAAAATACCGAACACAAACGTTTTGAACAGGGTGATTTTCAAACCGGAGGTTACCAAACCAACGATGTGGATGATCGTTTGTGGGCCGCTGCCGAAATGTGGGAAACCACTGGTGACCCAAGCTGCCTTAAGGATTTTGAAAATCGGGCTGCTGAAATGGATTTCAAAATTGAGGAAAACTGGGACTGGGGAAGTGTTTCGAACCTGGGAATGTTTACCTACGCCCTCTCAAAAAGAAAAGAAAAAAATGCAGATACCGAACAATCGATTAAAAGCAACATCATTGCCAATGCCGATGCGCTGGTTAAAAAAGCCGGTGTTGATGTTTATTCCCGACCATTGGGAGGAAGATATTACTGGGGTTGCAACGGAACTGTTGCGCGACAAACTGTTAATCTGCAGGTGGCCAATAAAATTCAGCAAAAAAAAGAATATATCGAGACCGCTCTTTCAGCCGTAGATCATATTTTTGGAAATAATTTCTACAACCGATCTTATGTCACAGGTTTAGGAATTGACCCGCCCATGCACCCGCACGATCGCCGTTCAGGAGCCGACAATATAGATGAGCCGTGGCCAGGTTATATAGTCGGTGGTGGTCATTCCGCAACCGACTGGGTAGATAAACAGGAATCATACAGCCACAACGAGATTGCCATTAACTGGCAGGCTGCGCTGGTTTACGCGATGATGGGATTTGTTAATTAGAAAACTACCTCAGTTCCTAATTCTTTAATATTCAATAAATTTTGTAATTTTAAAGAAAAAATAAACCTATGGCTAATCAAAAAAAATATCCGATTTCAAGAAGAAACTTTATTAAAGTTTCCGCAGCTTCAACGGCTGCTGTTTCTGCAATATCACTTGGAGGTTGCAACGTTGATAATCTACCGGCCCCAATGAAACGTAAGTTCGGGAACCTTGGTTTCGATGTTACAACTATTGCATTGGGAGGACAGGCTTCATTACAATGGACTCCGGAAGATGTTGATCCTGTTCCGATTATTTTGAAAGCCTTTAAAATGGGCATTAACTATTTTGACACTTCAAATCTATATGCAGGCAGCCAGCTAAACTACAACAAAGCTTTTAAGCAACTAAACCTCATTCCCGGCGAAGAGGGATATAACGAGGAACTCCGTAAATCCATATGGCTCACCAGCAAAACAGCGATGCGGTGGGGAAAACCTGGTTGGGAAGCGCGGGATAAAGTACGGAACTCGTCAAATGGAAAAGAAGTGCGTTGTGCTGTAGATGACGTAAAACGCTCACTTACCCAGATTTTTGGCGACAATAATGGAAATTATCCCGAAGGAGCATATTTAGACATGGTACTTGTTCATACACTTCAAACAGTTGAAGAAGTTGATGTTTTATATAAAGGGCTGGAATCAGAACTTGATCCTGAAGGAAATTTTGGAGCTTTGGTTGCACTGCGCGATTTACGGGACGGAACAAACCTGACAGGGATGAATCCCAAAAATGAAAAGCTGATAAAACATATTGGTTTTTCAGGCCATGCCAACCCTCCGGCAATGATAGATATGATTCAACGCGACAAATATGGAATTCTGGATGGTATGCTCATCGCAATAAATGCAAACGACAAAACCAAAATGAACATGCAGAACAATGTCATCCCGGTTGCGGAAGCCAAGGGAATGGGAATCATTGGCATGAAAGTATTTGCCGATGCCGCGATGTATCACAAAGAACCGCGTTGGTCGCAAACTCCAGCCGATGTTTTCCGAAAAATAGGAACTCCGGAATTACCCAGTCGCCCTCTCATAGAATATTCCTTGACGACTCCGGGAGTACACACCCTAATTATTGGAATTGGCCAAATTGACGATGATCCGGTAAAATGCCAGTTGACACAAAATTTTTACGCTGCGCAAATTACACCGGGTGGAATGCCGGCAGACGAGCGTAAAAAGATTGAAGAACATGCACTAAAAATTAAACCGGGGAGTAATTATTTTCAGGTAGTTGATAAATCAGGACTGTCAGCACCACGTGATCTTCAAAAAGAAGGGAATAAAATTACCTGGCAAACGGCATATGCCGGCGATGAGCCGATATCTCACTATGAAGTAACTGTGGATGGAAAAACGGCTGGGAAAGTAGAACATAAACCACAGGTATTAAAAGAGAAACCTTTTGTTTTTGAGCTTGAAAATATGGGTTCTGAGATAAGTGTTGCTGCTGTAGATAAAGCCGGTAATAAAGCGAAAGCAAACCTTATTTAACGTTTTTTTTCAAAAATTTAAACTTCCCGGATGAACTAATTTCTGTTATTTTGGTTCCACTGTAAAACAAAAATTAACAGAATGGCAGATAAATTATCAGACCCCATTGGTAGATTGATGGGGCTTCGTTATAAATCGCACCCCTGGCACGGAGTTTTTATAGGGAAAGATGCACCGGAAGAATTAACCGCTTTTATTGAAGTGGTATCAACAGATACCGTTAAATACGAAATAGACAAAGAAAGCGGATATCTCCGTATTGACCGTCCTCAAAAATTCTCAAATGTAGTACCGGCATTGTATGGTTTTATCCCTCAAACTTATTGTGGCGATAAAGTAGGTGAATACTGTAATCAGAAAACAGGCAGAAAAGATATAAGAGGAGACGGAGATCCGATTGATATTTGTGTTTTAACCGAAAAAACGCTGGCTCATGGCGATCTTCTTGTAAATGCACGCCCGATTGGAGGTTTCAGAATGATTGACGGTAATCAGGCCGATGATAAGATCATTGCCGTGCTCAATAACGACACGGTTTATGGTCACATGAAAAATATCAGTGAAGTACCCAAAATTGTAATTCAGCGACTGGAACACTACTTCTTAACTTATAAAGATATGCCAGGCCAAGACAGTAATACAGAAATTACGGCAACTTATGGCATTGAAGAAGCTTACGAGGTTATCAGACGATCGATGGAAGACTACAATATAAAATTTGACAATTTAGGAAAACTACTTTCTTAAAAAAAACCGCTCAAAAGCTCCCCGGGATTTTCCGGGGCTGATTATTGTTAAAGCCAAAGATTCTGAAACGAGTTCAGAACGACCAAAATCTACTTTGGAATATTCACTTCTTTTAGAAGCTTTTTAATTCGTTTTCGGAAAACTTCTTAAATATTTTTGCAGCAGGATATCTTTTGCAGGTTTTCTCCGCCCACTCGGTATTGTTGTAAATATAGGCCAACTGAGCACGATGATCTTTAGCAAATTCAGGATCGGAATTCCTTTTTTCTAAAAATTTGCTTTTAAAATCCGGGTGGCTCTCCAAATATTTTAATGCATTTTCTTCAAAACCATAGGTTGAAAAATATTCGCGCTGATCCAAAACCGAATCAAAAAAATTCCAGCGGAAAAATGAATCCATCGCTTTGGGTTCCAGTATTTCCAGAATATACTTTATCTTTTTTTGCCGAACCGGAATAATAATATCACCTGCGTAATATTTCAAGTTCTGTATTTCGCTGTGCGTTGTTACCTTATTATGAAAATAATGTCCGTTATAAGGTTGCGGCGGGCCACCAAAGTCATCAATATAATCAACTTCCACATCAAAAAAAATGTCTTTCGAGATGGCATAGAACTCAATTCCATTTAGTTTCAGGCGTTCTATCACTTCTTTCCATCCCTGTGGTAAAATATAATACTCAGGAATCTGAATTTCTTCTACCGTATTGTAAACATCATAATACCGAATTTCATGTGAATAGGGTTTTGTTCGATCATAACCAAAACGTGGAAGTCCGGTTACCTTATCAATGATTTCGTCGCTTGCTTCATATCCTTTAAAAGTAATTGTACTATATTTCGTAGTATCAACTTCATAACTTAAAGGATAGTTTTCCGCCGACAGCAATTCCTCAATCCCGGTTTCCCGGCTTGTAATTATTCCCTCAGAATTTTCAAAGGTAAATTCTGCGAGGCTACATATAAATTCGTAACACGATTTTACGCGGTCGGAATAAACCTTGTAAACATGATTTTCGGTCATCATTCCATAACTGTTAAAAAGACTTGCAAAACCGGAAGAATAGCGGGGAGCATCCTGCCACATTTGAATCCCTTTTTTAGGATCGCGATGCATCCAGTTTACATAAGGTGTTAACGCGTACTCACCTTTCTTCATTTTCTCAAACATTTGCGGCAACATTTTTTCGCGAAGGAATTTTTCCTGTGCCGGTGGAAAATAATCCGGGAAAGGAGGAATCCAGGTTACACTGTACTGATGATCGGAACCATTCGTAGTATGTGTATCCAGAAAAACATCGGGATTCCACTCCTGAAATATTTTGGTAAAAGACTTTGCATTTTCTGAATCGTTTTTTGTAAAGTCACGATTTAAATCGAGATTTTTTGCATTTCCCCGAAAACCCGTTTCATAAGGAGTGCTCTGGTTGGCCCGGTTGGTTGCACTGCGGTTTAACAAGCCGCCAATATTGTAGGCCGGTATTATTATAATCACTGTGTTTTCAAGCCACTTTTGCATTTTATTTTTGTTTCGAAGCATATCGTCAGCAAACTGCAAACTGGCATCAATCCCCGCCGGCTCTCCCGGGTGAATTCCGTTATTAATCAACAAAACTGATTTTCCCTGTTCCCTGATACGTTGCGGATCAAAAACAGGCTCGCTATTGATAACAAAAAGGTGTAAAGGCTTCCCAATATCTGTTTTGCCTTTTTCCAAAAGCGATGCGTTTGGATAAGTTTTATCCAGAAGCTGGTACATTTCAATTACTTCATTATAAGTCGGGGTATAATTTTCTTCATATTTCAACTCAAGCAGCGACTTATCCTGAGCAAGAGCTGCAAAACAAAACAGAACTAAAAACGGGGTGAGAAAAAATCTTTTCATCGGAATAAAAATTAATGCAGAAATGTATAATTTTTTACAGAGAAAATTTACGTTTTAAACTTTGAAATCTCTTTTAATAACGCAAACAGGCCAGAAAATTCTTTATATGTCCTTTCTTTCCAGATTTAAATAGGAATAGTTGAAATCATTCTTCTCATCAAAAAAATCTTCACGTGAAGTTTCTTTCCATTCTAAATAGTCAATTTCAGGAAAATATACGTCAGCATCAAAAGGTTTATGCACCAACGTTAAATAGAGTTTCCCGGCCACCGGATAAAACTGACGGTAAACCATTCCTCCGCCAATAATAAAAGCTTCCTTTTCATTTGTTACTTTTTCAATCGCCTCTTCGATAGAGAAAACCACTTCACAGCCCGGAAACACGTCATCTTCTTTGTCAGTAATTACGATGTGCCGCCGATTAGGTAAAGGCCACTTTGGCAACGAAAGCAAAGTGTTTCTTCCCATAATTAAACTGTGCCCCGAAGTAATTTCCTTAAAACGTTTTAAATCGTTGGGTAAATGAAAAAGCAAGTCGTTATTTTTACCGATGGCGAAATTCTCGGCAATAGCAACAATAATGGATATATTTTTATGGATCATATTTAAAATCGCTCAATTAACAATCTTCAACACTTAAATTTCAGAGATAAACTACTCAAACTTTGAATTTATCTTTTGCAACAAAACTAAACGGCCACAATCCCTTTTATGTGCGGGTGAGACAAATATCCTACCAACTCAAAATCTTCAAATTTAAAATCAAAAATACTTTTGACCTCCGGATTAATTTTCATTGCCGGCAAGGGATAGGGTTCACGGCTGAGTTGCAGTTTCACCTGCTCAATATGATTGGAATAAATATGCACATCGCCAAATGTATGCACAAAATCGCCAGCTTCCAGGCCTGTGACCTGTGCTATCATCATGGTCAACAATGCATAGGAAGCAATATTAAACGGAACACCCAAAAAAACATCGGCGCTGCGCTGGTAAAGCTGGCATGAAAGTTTTCCATTATTTACATAAAACTGAAAAAGGGTATGACAAGGAGGAAGTCCGGCTTTTGCCATCTCTTCTACTTCCGGCGGATTCCAGGCAGAAACAATCAGGCGCCTTCCATTGGGACTTTCTTTGTTTTTCCGGAGATATTTAATTTCATCAACCACCCATTTAATCTGGTCGATTCCGGAAAAGTCGCGCCACTGTTTTCCGTAAACCGGACCAAGTTCGCCCCAAACGGCGGCAAATTTTTCGTCTTCCGCTACTTTCTGTGAAAATTCACGAATCGATTCCTCCTGAAAGTCCGGACTGTTTTTATACCGTCTGTACGGCCAGTCGTCCCAGATATGGACATTATTTTGGGCAAGATATCTAAGATTTGTATCGCCCGCCAAAAACCAAAGCAACTCATGAATAATCGATTTCAAATGCAGCTTTTTGGTTGTTACCGCCGGGAATCCCTCGCTCAAATCAAAACGCATCTGGTGCCCAAATCTACTTATGGTACCCGTTCCTGTACGATCACCTTTTTCACTTCCTTTTTCAAGAATGGTTTCCAATAAATCTAAATACTGCCTCATTTTTTTTGTTTGATGCAAAAATAAAGTTTTGAAAAGAAGAGATTTCTTATTTTAACATTTAAATATCCACAAATATTGATACGTTGTCAACTTTTATAACGAAAATCAGGGATTTAAGCGGGCTCCACACTTTTTACAAAAAACAGCATCATCGTCGTGTTTATCGTGCAAACAACTTGGGCAAACCTGGGTATTGCTTTCGCTTGTCGATTTCATCATTTCGGCAGTAACAATTCCGGTGGGAACAGCAATAATTGCGTAGCCCAAAATCATAACCACGCTGGCCAAAAATTGCCCCAGCGAAGTTTGCGGGCTGATGTCGCCATAACCAACAGTTGTAAGCGTTACAATTGCCCAGTATATACTTCTTGGAATACTTGTAAAACCGTGTGGTTCGCCTTCAACCAGGTACATCACTGTTCCTACAATCACCACAATGGTCACCACAAAAAATATAAAAACACTAATTTTTTCGCGGCTGGCCCACATTGCTCTGGCTAAAGTTCGTCCGGCATGCGTGTATCGTGTAAGCTTCAAAATCCTGAAAACCCGAAGTAAACGCAATATACGAATAACAACAAGACTGTGCGTACCAATAAGAAATAGTCCTAAATACGTGGGTATAACAGATAAAAAATCAATAATCCCATAAAAACTAAAGATATATTTGAATGCTTTTTTTACAATAATAACCCGAAGAATGTATTCTATTGAAAAAATAATGGTAATTGTCCACTCCATTATTCTAAGTATACTCCGGTAATCTTCTCTTACAAAGGGAACGCTTTCAAGCATCACCAGTGCGATACTCAACAAAATTACAAATAGTAAAACCACATCAAAAACTTTGCCTTCCTTTGTATCGGCTTCAAAAATTACTTCGTATAATTTATCCCGGGTATTTTTCATAAGTTATTTCAACAACTAAATATAAGGAATGGTTGCTAAAGAAAAAAGCCCACCATCAGATGACAGCGGGCTTCCCCTAAAATTTACGATTATTATCTATTGTTAAAGCACACTTTCCACATTTTCAAAGGGGAGATTAAACGCCTCAGCTACTCCTTCGTACACTACTTTCCCATCTACAACATTTAATCCTTTTCGCAACGGTACGCTATCAACACAAGCCTGCTTCCACCCTTTGTTCGCAATCTGAATGGCATAAGGTAAGGTCGCGTTGGTAAGTGCAATAGTTGAAGTACGCGGAACCGCACCCGGCATGTTGGCAACGCAATAATGAATAACATCATCGATTGTAAATGTTGGCTCAGCATGTGTTGTTGCAACTGTGGTTTCAAAACAACCGCCCTGGTCAACAGCAACATCCACCAAAACAGTTCCGGCTTTCATGGTTTTTAACATATCGCGGGTAACAAGGTGCGGAGCTTTTGCTCCGGGAATCAGCACTGCACCTATAATTACATCGTGTGTTTGCACCATTTCACGAATGTTAAATTCGTTACTCATCATTGTTTTTACATTGGCCGGCATAATATCATCGAGATAGCGCAGGCGTTTTAGCGACACATCCATTATGGTTACATCTGCACCTAATCCGGCAGCCATTTTTGCTGCTTCGGTCCCCACAATTCCTCCACCTATAATCAAAACTTTTGCTGGCAATACACCTGGCACACCGCCCAGAAGAACACCGTAACCACCGTATGTTTTTTCCAAATATTTTGCACCTTCCTGAACCGACATTCTTCCGGCTACCTCGCTCATTGGTACAAGTAAAGGCAACGAGCGATCTGCCAGTTCAACAGTTTCATAAGCCAAACAAACTGAACCATTTTCGATCATGGCATTGGTCAATACTTCCGAAGAGGCAAAATGAAAATAGGTATATAAAATCTGTCCTTTTTTTATCAGTTTGTATTCCGGTTCAATAGGCTCTTTTACTTTGATTATCATTTCAGCAATCCCGTAAACATCTTCAATTGTAGGAAGAATTATGGCCCCGGCCGCGATATAATCTTCATCATGAAACCCGCTTCCATTTCCTCCGCCGGCCTGAACATAAACCTCATGGCCGTGTTTAACTAATTCGGCGGCACCTGCCGGGGTTAATGCAATACGATTTTCGTTATTCTTAATTTCCTTTGGTACTCCAATTATCATTTCAGTAAATATTAATTGTATTTGAATTTCAAAAATAGGCAGCAACAATGTACTAAAACATGATAAAAATTAATGATTTGCAACAAAAACAAAAGGTCTTTTTACAGACTTAATAATTAGGAAGTTAATTTTTTAATAAGATTTCAAAATGAAATTTTAATCAGATTATTGATTTCAAATTGATACTTGTATATTTGCTAACTTTTTAAAAACTATTTTTAATAACATGCCGACAGTTTCAGACAGGGGAAAGATAATGCCCGACTCACCAATTCGGAAGTTGGGCCCGCTTGCCGAAAAGGCCAAAGCGAAAGGGATAAAGGTATATCATTTAAACATCGGACAACCCGATTTACCTACTCCTCCTGAAGCGCTCGCGGCAATTAAAAATATTGACAGAACCATCCTTGAATACACGCCCAGCGAGGGTATTCTTTCGTTCAGGAAAAAATTGGTCAAATATTACCAGAAATTTGACATTGATGTTTCGGTTGAAGATATCATTATAACATCGGGAGGCAGCGAAGCGGTTACTTTTGCTTTTATGAGTTGCCTTGATCCGGGTGATGAAATTATTGTTCCGGAACCTGCCTATGCCAACTACGAAGCTTTTGCGATTGTAGCCGGTGCTGAGATTAAATCGATTGCTGCCAAAATAGAGGAAGGGTTTTCTCTTCCGCCAGTTGAAGAATTTGAAAAACTCATCACCCCGAAAACCAAGGGGATTATGATTTGTAACCCAAACAACCCAACCGGCTATTTATATACACGTGAAGAAATGAATAAAATTCGCGACCTGGTGAAAAAATACGATTTGTATCTTTTTTCCGATGAAGTTTACCGCGAATTTTGTTATACCGGTGCTCCGTATATTTCTGCTTTTCATTTGGAAGGAATTGAGCAAAATGTTGTACTTGTGGACTCTGTTTCAAAACGGTACAGTGAGTGTGGTCTTCGAATCGGAGCTTTAATCACCAAAAATGAGGCGGTGAAAAAAAATGTGATGAAATTTTGCCAGGCACGTTTGAGTCCGCCACTTATCGGGCAAATTGCCGCAGAGGCCTCACTGGATGCAGATCCGGACTACATGCTTAATAATTACAATGAATATGTAAACCGCAGAAAATTTCTCATCGACGGATTAAACCGGATTGACGGTGTTTATTCACCTATTCCGATGGGAGCTTTTTATACAGTGGCGCGTCTGCCGGTAGATAACTCAGATAAATTCTGCGCCTGGTTGCTCTCCGATTTTGAATATGAAGGGCAAACCGTTATGATGGCGCCTGCATCAGGTTTTTATACCGCAGCCAATCAGGGAATTGATGAAGTAAGAATTGCTTATGTGCTGAATAAAAAAGACCTGGCTGTTTGTTTAAAAATTCTGGAAGAAGCATTAAAAGTTTACCCCGGAAGTAAAGTCAGACAAAAAGCTTTTAGTAAAGAAAATAACTAAGACCATTTTTATTATATAGTAAAAGTCCGGCTCGAAAATTCTTGTCGGACTTTTTGTTTCCAAAGACTTTAATCTTAATTTTTTATGGAAAACAATCAAAATTACCCTTTACATTGTTATTATTTCTAACTTGAAACGCGGAAAGTTTAGGCCATTGTTTTAACATTCCATTTTTCCTGATAACTCAAATTCAAAAAAAATGAAACGTATTCTCTTTCTGTTATTTATTGTTTCAACAATTGTATCAAAAGCCGAAGATAAAGATTCAATATGGGTTAGAAACAACTACACAAAAAAGGAAGTTTATATCACCATGCGCGACGGAGTCCGGCTGTTTACCTCCATTTACGCTCCGAAAGATATGAAAGAAAAGCACCCCGTTTTAATCACCAGAACGCCATATTCCTGCCGGCCGTATGGGAAAGATAAATTTTCATCTTTCTGGAATAACTATAAAATGGAATATTTAAAAGAAGGTTATATCATGGTTACGCAGGATGTAAGGGGCAGATGGATGAGTGAAGGAGAATATGCGGATGTGCGGCCATTTGTTCCAAATAAAAAGGGAAACGAAATCGATGAGGCCAGTGATACATACGACACCGTAGACTGGTTGATTAAAAATATTCAAAACAATAATGGGAATGTTGGTGTATTTGGAATTTCTTACCCCGGATTTTATTCCACGATGGCGGCAGCAAGCAATCATCCTGCTATAAAAGCGGTAAGTCCGCAGGCGCCGGTAACCAACTGGTTTATCGGCGATGATTTTCACCATAACGGAGCCTTTTTCCTGATGGATGCTTTTTCATTCTACACTTCTGTCGGCTGGGGTTTTGGAGCACCGCGCCCAAAACCAACTACCGAAGGCCCAAAATCGGTGGGGTTTCCGGTAAAGGACAATTACAAATTTTATCTCGAACAGGAGAACTTAAAAAACCTCACAAAATTAACCGGCGATACCATCAAATTCTGGAGCGAAATGATGGAACACCCCAATTACGATGAATGGTGGCAGGCACGCGACGCAAGAAATGCAACCGTTGAGTTAAAACCGGCAATGCTTTGGGTTGGTGGTTTATTTGATGCAGAAGATTGCTGGGGCGCCTGGAATGCATATTTGGCGGCGGAGAAAAATAACCCGGGAAAAGCATTCAATAAAATTGTGGAAGGCCCCTGGTTTCACGGACAATGGGCACGGGGGAAAGGAGCAAACCATGGTAACATTGTGTTTGGCTCAAATACAAGTGAATATTATCAGCAGGAATTTGAGATACCGTTTTTTAATTACTACCTAAAAGGGAAAGGTGACGTTTCTCAAATCGCGGAAGCCAATGTATACATCACAGGAGCAGATGAATGGAAACAATTCGAACAGTGGCCACCGGCGAAAAAAGAAGATAAAACCATGTATCTCCAGGCAAACGGGAAATTAACAAAAACAAAACCTGCCGGAACTAAGAGTTTTTCTGAATACGTAAGCGATCCGACGAAACCAGTTCCTTATGAAGAGCATATCCATATCTCCAGAACCCGCGAATATATGTCGAACGACCAGCGTTTTGCTGCACGCCGTCCGGATGTTCTGGTTTTTCAAACCGATACATTAACAGAAGATGTTACTGTTACTGGCAGCGTAACAGCAGATATTCTTACAAGCATTTCAACCACTGATGCTGATTTTGTGGTGAAAATAATTGACGTTTTCCCGGATTATTTTAGTTATCCCGACAGTATTAAAAGCACAGAAAACAATTACCCGATGGGCGGCTATCAGATGCTGTTGCGTGGTGAGGTTTTTCGTGGCCGGTACAGAAACAGTTTTGAAAATCCAACAGCCTTTACGCCAGAAAAAATCGAAAAAGTTAAATTCGAGTTGCCACCGATAGCGCACTCTTTCAAAAAAGGCCACCGGATTATGGTACAAATTCAAAGCAGCTGGTTTCCGCTGGTTGACCGAAACCCGCAACAGTTTGTAGATATTTATCATTGCGATGAATCAGATTTTGTAAGAAGTGATATCAAAATTTTCCACGACACCCAAAATGCATCAAAAATTATTTTGCCGGTATTGAATGAATAAAATCAGTTTGGGAGGATTTGTGGGCCTCGAAAGTCCAGCGATACACAAATACCGAAATCAGGGACAGTTACTTTAGACAGATAAAAAACTTTGAAAAAAGTGGTGATTTGTTTATTAAAAAAGGGGAAAGAAACGATACAAAATGGAACGCGAGTTTAAATCCTCATACAAACGAATTGCTGATAACCATCGAATATAAATAGCAAAAAAAACCGGTCTGAATTTTCAAACCGGTTGACCATCTATCTTAG
The DNA here is from genome assembly GCF_009762775.1 of Maribellus comscasis. Taxonomy (GTDB): domain Bacteria; phylum Bacteroidota; class Bacteroidia; order Bacteroidales; family Prolixibacteraceae; genus Draconibacterium; species Draconibacterium comscasis. Next base: position 2,390,255 of record NZ_CP046401.1, read on the forward strand.
CTTAAATTTTTAATTCGTTCCATTGCTTCCAGAACGTTTTCACGATCAGCAAAAGCAGAAAAGCGGAAGTATCCTTCACCCGAAGGGCCAAAACCAGAACCCGGAGTTCCTACAACATTGGCTTCATTCAAAACTTTGTCAAAGAAATCCCATGATTTGGTATTGTTTTTTGTTTTCACCCAAACATACGGTGCATTTTCACCTCCAAAAACCTCATAGCCAGCATCCTGTAAACTCTCTCTCATAATGCGGGCATTCTCCATATAATAGGCAATTACCTTCTTTACTTCATTTTTACCTTCTTCAGTAAAAATAGAGGCAGCAGCTTTCTGAACCGGATAAGAAACGCCATTGAATTTTGTCGACTGCCGACGGTTCCACAACGGTTTTACAGGGTGTGCCTTCCCTTCGGCATCGTAAGCAACCAGTTCTTCCGGGATTACAGTATACGCACAGCGTGTCCCTGTAAATCCGGCGGTTTTTGAGAAACTTCGAAATTCGATAGCTACCTTTTTGGCACCTTCAATTTCATAAATAGAGTGCGGAATTTCATCATCCTGAATAAATGATTCGTAGGCTGCATCATACAATATGATACTTTTGTTTGCGATAGCGAAGTCTACCCATTTTTTTAACTCTTCTTTTGAAGCCACTGTTCCGGTTGGATTATTCGGATAACACAAGAAGATTAAATCCGGGATTTCAGTTGGAAGTTCAGGAATAAACCCATTTTCTTTTGTACAAGGCATGTAAATTATTCCGTCGTAATAACCATTGGTCTGGCAAACACCGGTCTTCCCTGCCATCACAGTTGTGTCGGCATATACCGGGTAAACCGGGTCACAAATCGCAATTTTATTCTCATTTCCAAAAATCTCCTGAATATTTCCGGTATCACATTTTGAACCATCTGAAACAAAAATGTCGTTGGCAGAAATATCAATTCCTCTTGTTTTGTATGAATTTTCAGCAATCGCCTCTCGCAAAAAAGCGTAGCCTTGTTCCGGGCCATAGCCTTTAAAGGTTTCAGCTTTTGCCATTTCTTCCACACCCTCATGAAATGCCTTTACAACTGATGGAACCAAAGGTTGGGTAACATCACCAATACCCATTTTAATGACTTTTTTATCCGGATTTGCTTCAATAAATTCACTTACTCGTCTTCCAATTTCAGGGAATAAATAACCTGCCTGCAGTTTAAGGTAGTTTTCATTAATAATTGCCATACTTTATTTTGTTTAATTATGATTCGAGTTAAAAAGGACAACAAATTTAAGAATAATTATCGCACCGAAATAATTGCACTAAATACAGCATAAAATTTCATCTTGGTTTAATACATTTGCAGTTTAAATTTTTATGTCATGCAAAATTTCTTTGTTAAATCCCATGGTTTGGGAAACGATTATATAGTTTTAAATCAGTACGAGATAAGCTTTGAATTAACAAAAAAAGCCATCCAAAAAATATGTGATGTCCATTACGGAATTGGTTCCGATGGTATTTTACTAAAGGTTCCGAGTTTCAATGCGAATTTTGGCTTGCGAATTTTAAATCCTGACGGTTCGGAAGCAGAAAAAAGTGGAAACGGACTTCGCATTTTTGCCAAATATCTTTTCGATAATAAATTCTCGCGCGACAAAATGTTTACCATCGAAACCCCCGGAGGACTGGTTCGCGCAGAAATTGTGGAAGAAGAAAACGGAAAAGCAAAAACCATAAAAGTAGATATGGGGAAAGCCATCTTTAACTCGAAAAAAATTCCTGTAGATTGTGAAAATGAAGAATGTTTGGACGAAACTTTGAACCTGGAGTATAAAGATTATACAATCAATTGTGTTTCGGTTGGCAATCCGCATTGTGTTATTTTAAAAGATGAACTGGATGAAAAAGAAATCAAGGAGTTTGGTTCTCAGATTGAGCACCATCCGATGTTTCCAAACCGGATCAATGTACAGTTTGCCAAAATAATTTCTCCAACCCAGGTTGAGATTTTAATTTGGGAACGCGGTGCCGGCTGGACACTGGCCTCAGGGAGTTCGTCCTGTGCCGTTGCATCGATTGTTGCTAAAAAAGGATTAACAGAAAAAAAGCTGGAGGTAAAAATGCCGGGAGGTATTCTGAAAATTGAAATTGATGATCTCTGGAACCTCAAGATGACAGGCGAAGTAAGAGAAATTGCATCCGGAATCCTGAGCAATGAACTCATTGCCGATTTGTAAATATTTTCTGAAGTTAAATTTATTCTCCCCAAAACATGCTTTATTTAGAATTATTCTAACAATTCTGGGATAAATTGTACCTTTGTATCTCTAAAAAATCGCAGTATAATTATGGCAGAAAAAAAACTACCGTTTTCAAAAGAACAAATAGAAAAAATTATTGAGACGCACCCCACACCATTTCATATTTACGATGAAAAAGCAATTCGGGAAAATGCGCGTAATTTTCTAAATGCATTTTCATGGAATGAAGGATTTAAGGAATATTTTGCCATAAAAGCTGCTCCAAATCCTTATCTGATGAAAATTTTACGTGAAGAAGGATTTGGTATTGATTGCAGTTCAATTGCCGAATTGGAACTTGCTAAACGGGTTGGTATGCGCGGCGAGGAAATTATTCTCACTTCAAATGACACACCGGCCTATGAATTTCAACTGGCAAGTGATCTGGGAGCGATTATTAATCTCGACGATATTTCCCACATTGCTTTTCTTGAAAAACATGTTGGATTGCCTGATACAATCAGCATGCGATACAATCCCGGCGACTTAAAACAAGGGAACCTGATTATTGGCCACCCAGAGGATGCCAAATACGGTTTTACGCATGAACAAATCATCGAAGGATATAAAATTCTGAAATCAAAAGCAGTAAAACATTTTGGTATCCACACCATGGTTGCATCCAACGAACTAGACCCTGATTATTTTATTGAAACTGCTGAAATTCTTTTCAAACTGATTATTGAAGTTTCGGAAAAAACAGGTGTTAAAATTGAATTTGCCAATTTAGGTGGTGGCATCGGAATACCCTACAAACCAGAACAAAAACCGGTAAATCTGGAATATGTAAGTGCCGGAATTCAGAAATTATATCAAAAAATGATTGTTGGAAACGGATTGGCACCGCTAAAACTTCTTTTTGAATCGGGTCGTGCAATTACAGGGCCTTACGGATATTTGGTAACCAAAGTCCGCCACATTAAAAAAACCTATAAACAATTTGCCGGCATGGACGCCTGTATGGTAAACCTGATGCGTCCGGCTATGTACGGGGCTTACCACCACATTACTGTTTTAGGGAAAGAAAACGAAGCGCTTACTGAAAAATATGATGTCACTGGTTCATTGTGTGAAAATAACGACAAATTTGCTATCGACAGAATGTTGCCCAAAGTTGAAACTGACGATATTATGGTAATTCACGATGCAGGTGCTCACGGACACGCAATGGGATTTAATTACAACGGAAAATTAAAATCAGCTGAACTATTGTTGCGTGAAAACGGAGAAATTGTTCCGATTAGAAGAGCCGAAACAGTGGAAGATTATTTTGCTACGCTTGATTTTGACGGATTAAAAGATTTTTCAGTATAAAGTATTTTACAAAATATTTAACTTGGGCCGGGAACTAATTTCCGGCCTTTTTCGTATTGTAAATACAAATATTTAAAAAATGAAAATCGGTTTTGATGCAAAACGCGCCTTTTTAAACTCATCGGGTTTAGGAAATTACAGTCGTAATACTTTAAACGCGCTACATCAGTATTATCCCGACAATCATTATATACTGTTCACTCCTGAAATTAAAAAAAAGCTTTTTCATCATTACGAAAAATTTGATGTTATTTCTCCCGACAGTCCTACTTCAAAAATTTTTAAATCGCTGTGGCGAAGCTTTTCGGTTAGCGGTTATTTAAATAAACGAGAGCTCGATGTTTTTCATGGTTTAAGCAATGAGCTTCCCGCCGGTATTCATAAAACAAGTGTGCCATCGGTAGTAACTATCCATGACCTTATTTTTTTGCGGTTCCCCGAATTTTATAAACCTATCGACCGAAATATTTATTACCGGAAAGTAAAATATGCCTGTGCTGCGTCTACAAAAATCCATGCCATCAGCAAACAAACCAAAGCAGACATAGTAAACTATTTCCATATAGATCCCGAAAAAATTGAAGTCGTTTATCAGTCTGTCTCACCAAAGTTTTTTAAAATTCAAAACACAGGAGAGCTGCTAAAAAAATATGAGCTCCCCGAAAAATTTATTCTTTCAGTGGGAACAATTGAGCACCGGAAAAATCAATTGGCAATATTGAAAGCCATTCGTTCATCCGAAATAAAAACGACCGTTGTTTTTGTTGGAACACCTACCATTTACAGTGCTGAACTTTTAAAATTCATTTCGGAGAATAAACTGGAAAATCAGGTAAAATTTTTGAGTAATATCCCAAAAAAAGATTTGGCAGGTTTGTATCAAATGGCAACCTTATCCATTTATATTTCCTTTTTCGAAGGGTTTGGATTACCTGTGATTGAATCAATGGCCAGCGGATGCCCGGTTATCACATCGAATGTATCCTGTTTGCCGGAAACAGCAGGTGATGCGGCGATTTTATGCGATCCCAAAAATATTGAAGAGATTGGTGCCGCTTTAACAAAATTGATAGAAAACAAAAAAGAACGGGAAAAATATATTGCCAAAGGTCATGAATGGGCTAAACATTTTCATCCTGCCTGTTTTTCAGAAAAAATGATTTCTTTGTACTCCCAAGTTTTATCGTAAAAATGATGCACAACGACTTAAAAAAAGCATTGGAAGTTTTAAAAAGCGGAGGTATAATTTTGTATCCTACCGATACCATTTGGGGCATTGGCTGCGATGCTACAAACCCGGAAGCAGTAACTCGAATCTACAACATAAAAAAAAGAGAAGACTCAAAAAGCATGTTGGTTTTGATGGAAAATCCTGCGCTACTCGACCGTTATGTTGACGATGTTCCGGAAATTGCGTGGGATTTGGTTGAAATTACAACTACTCCTTTAACCGTTATTTATCCAAATGCAAAAAATCTCGCTTCAAATTTAATTGCAGAAGACGGAAGCATCGGGATTCGTTTTACAAAGGAGAAATTTACTTCGCAACTTTTGCAACGGTTCCGACGACCTTTAGTTTCTACATCGGCAAATATAAGTGGTAAAAAATCGCCGGCATTTTTTGATGAGATTTCTGAAGAAATTAAAGAGCAGGTCGATTACATTGTCGAATACCGGCAGGACGATACCACTCCGTCACAACCCTCAAGTATTATCAAACTTGGCCCGGGAGGAAGAATTGATATTATCAGAAAATAAAAAGAGCCACCATACAAAGGCAGCCCTTTCGTTCCCTTTCATAGATAAATCAAAGAAATTACTCTGTAATTTCCTGACCGTATTTTGTTGCAAATTTTTTGTACAATTTTTTGTGCTTGTTGTCCAAATCTATATTCCGGCCATTAATAAATGCCAGGGTAACTTTGTTGGTTCTCATATCGAGTAAATCGCCATCGGAAACCACAACATGAGCATCTTTCCCCACTTCCAATGTCCCTGCACGATCTTCAATCCCAAGTATTTTGGCCGGATTCAAAGTAACCGTTTGCAGGGCCTCTTCTTTTGTTAATCCGTAAGCTACACCTGTTCCTGCAACAAACGGCAAATTTGCACTGTTACTTGTATTATCGTAAGTTAAGGCAGCTAAAATACCAGCCTCTTTAAACCTGGCCGCCATTTCGTAAGGAGCTTTCGTGTAAGAATCTTTTCGTTTGGGTAAACGGTGAATTTGAGCGACAATCACCGAAATTTCATTTTCTTTCAAAAAATCTTTTACCATCAGGGCATCCTCATCGGCTCCTGCCAAAACAATTTTTCTCACACCCATTTTTTTTGCAAAACTGATGCTTTCAATAATTGTCTTTACATAGTCGGCCTGAATATACAGAATGGTTGAACCGTCAAAAATCCCCTGCATAGCTGTCAGTTTCGAATTGGCAGGTGTACCTTTGTATACTTTTGCATCACTAAAAATCTTCTCCAGCTTTTTAACTTCATCAGCATATGATTTATTTTCCTGCAAAGTCCGGTTACTTCCGTAGCCTCTTCTGGAATAATATGAAGGCCAGTTGAGCCACATTCCTTCATCGGTTTTGTATAAAGCATCTTCATAATTCCAGGCATCAAGGTTCATTACAGACGATAATCCACAAATCATTCCTCCCTGAGGAATCACCTGTGCCAAAAGAACGCCATTTGAACGGGTCACCGGAATTATTTCAGAATCGGTGTTATACGCCACACAGGAGCGGACACTGGGATTTAATTCTCCTGTTTCGTTATTATCCAATGTTGCACGAACTCCTCCGATTTCGGCTAATCCCAACTGCGATTGCATAATAATTAAACCCGGATAAACCTCTTTCCCGGCAACATCTATTTTTTCATAACCGGAAAACTGATTCCCCAATTTATCAGCTTTTCCAACAAAAGCTATTTTCCCATTATTAAATGCAATGGCTGAATTTTTGATTACGTCACCCGTTCCGATATGTGCAGTTGCTCCAATCAGAACAATTCCGTGATCCTGCTCCGAAGCCGGTGACGGAACCTGGGCAAAAGTTGAATAACCAAAACCCAGTAATAAAAATGCGTATACTATTTTTTTTAATGTCGTTTTCATTTTTTTGTTTTTTTGGGCTTATTCATCAATGGTATAATCTGTAATATCCTCATCGTCGTATATAAACTGATCGTTTACACGCATCGGCGGACGACTTCCTCCCAGCCCCTTTTTACCTCCACCTCCTTCGGCAAGAATTTTATTGATTATCCGTGAACGCTCTTCCTGAATGGAATTGTACATCTCTTTGTCTTTTTCCTTGTCATAATATACTGTGCCGTCAACAAATGTTTTTGAGGGCATTGCGTAAACCGAAAGCGGATGATCAGTCCAAAGCACCAAATCAGCATCCTTACCAACCTTAATACTCCCCATTCTGTCATCAAGATGAAGGATTTTAGCCGGATTTAAAGTAACCAGTTTTAATGCTTCAATTTCAGAAAGCCCACCGTATTTTACAATTTTCCCTGCTTCCTGATTCAGGCGTCTTCCCATTTCCGCATCGTCGGAGTTTATACAAACCAAAACACCTTCATTCGATTGTATTGCTGCGTTATAAGCAATGGCATCAATTACTTCATACTTATAATTCCACCAGTCAGAAAAAACACTACCCGCAGCCCCGGCTTCCGCCATTTTATCAGCTACTTTATATCCCTCCGTATTATGAATTAAAGTGTGTGGTCTTATGTCAAATTCCTGTGCCAGCTTCATAATCATGTTCGTCTCGCTCTGAACATAAGTATGACAAACCATAAACGATTTTTCGTTAAACTCGTCAACAATAGCATCCAGCTGGAGGTCTTTTCTTGGCGCCGGAGTTTTTAGCTTTTCAGCTTCAGAAAGCGCATCATAGGCTTCCCATTTTTGCTGATATTCTTTTGCCCTTGCATATACATCGCGAATGGATTGCTCTACTCCCATACGGGTTAGCGGGAAACGCTGGCTGGTAGGCATTCTCGACTGTTTTACGTTCTCGCCCAGCGCATGTTTTAAGAATCCTACCTGGTTTTTCACCAACATTTCTTCAGGATTACCGCCCCAACGAAGTTTTATTAACACGGATTGGCCCCCAATTGGGTTTGCAGAACCATGTAATAAATGTGAACAGGTGACTCCGCCAGCCAACTGACGGTAAATTGTTGCATCTTCAGGATTTAAAACATCTCGCATCCGCACTTCTGAAGTAATTGCGTGTGAACCTTCGTTAGTCCCATTCAATGCCATGTGTGAATGTTCATCTATTATCCCCGGAGTGATGTGCATCCCGGTTCCGTCAATCTCCCAAACATTTCCTGCATTGATATTTTTTCCAACCTGCGCAATTTTTCCATTTTCTACCAGGACATCTGCATTCTCAATAATTCCCTCATTTTCCAAAGTCCACACTGTAGCATTTTTAATGACAAAATCTTTGTACTGTGGTTTCATCTCACTTCCGTAGGCTACAAACGGATATATTACTTTCCCGGATTCAGTTAATTTTTCATCTTTCTTTTTGCCGGCTTTGTCTTTCCCGGCCTTTTCCAAAGTCATTTCCCATGTAACGGTTTTTCCTTCGGGAAGAACACCTGTTCCTTCTATTGCTTCATCTTCCATCCAACCAGAAAGGCGAACCCACTTTTTATCTTTCGGAAAAGAAAGAGAAATTAAATTTTCTGAGACCAACATTTTCCCTGATTCGGTTTTATCTTTCCCGGTTTTTACCTTTAAAGAATATGAACCGGGTTTTCCTTCTATTACAAGGTCAAAATGCTCGTTGTTACTTAAAGCCAAATCGTATTCCCCTTTCAAGTCCGGTAACCTACTGTCGGTAATTACATATTTCCTGCCCTGTACCCAGTTTTCATAAACAATACACTCCGGATCAAATATTTCTGAAGAAGTAATCAGAAAATTGGCGAGTTTCCCTTTTTCCAGCGACCCCAACATATTATCGCAACCAATCAGTTTGGCCGGGGTTTCTGTTAAAGCTTTTAATGCATGTTCTTTTGATAAGCCACACTTTATCGCTTTCAGCAAGTTCGTTCTAAACTGTTTTTTATCTTTTAATCCTTCGGTTGTAAAAGAAAATTCTACTTCTTTGCCCGCCAATCTTCCCGGATTATAGGGTGCCAGTTCCCAATGTTTTAAGTCTTCAAGAGGTACCAGAATTGCTTTATAAGGATCATCAACATCAGGTGCTTCAGGAAAATTCAGAGGCAAAATCAGCGGTGCACCGGTTGAAACTACTTCGTCAAGCAACTGGTATTCATCACCATTCCCTTTCATTATAAAAGGAATATTGAACTCATCTCCTAACCTGGCTGCATCCAGCAAGTTAATTTTATCTCTCACCTGGAAAACAGAAGGTAAACTTTTGTTTTCGGTTACTGTTTCCAAAGAAGCGTCGAAAACGCTTTTATCACTATTTGAATCGTACCATTCGGCATCGTAGAAAGTTTGGCGAATTAAAGCAAAAGCTCCCATCAAGGAACTTGGATAATTCATCTGTGAGCTCCCTTTATCAAAAGAGTAACCACAAGCAGCTTTCCCACTTAAAACCACTTGTTCTTCGTCTTCGTCGGTTAACGCTACCAAAGCCGAAACTCCCCTCATAATACCGTCATTCTTCTGAGTAACAACAGCCCCAAAACCTGCTTTCCGGAAATCTTCTGCATCTTTCGCATTTACGTGAAATGCTTCAATTGCACTCTGATAAGGTTTAATGGCATCGTTCCAGTAGAAAGGCCCGTCAATTTTGGAATCGAATACCTGCTGTCTTGAGAAATAAGACCGCGGAGCAGAAGTCCCGGAACTCTTTTTCTCAATTCCATACTCAGTAAAGAGATCGACAAACGAAGGATAAATATATTTTCCTTCCAAATCAAAAACCACCGCATTATCCGGTATAACAATGTTTTTACCCACTCCTGCGATTTTACCTTTTTTAATTACCAGAACCGCATCTTCTATTTCAGTTTGGTAATCGACTACTACGGTTGCATTTATAAAAGCATACACTTCCGGGCGCTCATCGCCAACTCCTAAAACAGGAGATAAATTTTGTGCATGCGTAAATGTAAAAAATGCAATCGTTACAATTAAACAGTACAGTTTTTTCATAATTTATTTAAGTAACTATTGTAAGATCGAAGCAACAGGGTTATAAAAAAATAAATATTGCAAACTACAACAGATAAATGCTATGCCTTAATTTTAGTTGATAGTCTCTTTTAAAACTCACGAAATGCCCCCTAATCTTCAAATCGTGAATTTGACACTAAAACTACTAAAAAATAGATAGACTAAAATCCAACACGGAGAAAAACAGGGAGAGCATTTGTAAAATTAAAAAAAAATTAAATCATACCCTCAACAAAAGCGGGTAGTAATATTCATACAAGCTGGAAAACCGGGACAAAAAAAACCACTACAGTGCTTGCAGTGGTTCACTTTATTTTAAGTTGTTTATTTACATCTTTTTCACTCTGCCGGAACCGGCAACAGATGAATCGATACTTGGACTGCCGTGATAATATACACTCCCGGAACCGGCAACTCTTGCTTTTAAAGAGCCGTTGGAAGTGACCGAACAATTTCCTGAACCGGCTATTCGCACAACAACATCTTCGGCTTCAAAGTCTTCGGCTTTTATATCGCCGGAGCCGGAAATAGAAACTGATAAATCGTCAGCAACTCCCCCACTTCCGATAACAATATCGCCTGAACCGGAAATTGAAGCTTTTACCCGTTCTGTATCCAATTCAGCCAAATTTATATCACCGCTGCCACTAACGGCCAAATCCAGGATACGTGTTTTAATTTCATCTTCAGCAATAATATCTCCCGAACCGGATACTGCAAGCGCGTCAATCTCCGGAACTGTTATATAAATTTCTATTTTACCCGGATTAAATGATTTGAACAAATAATTTTTGTTTTTAAACCGAATGGTAAGTCTTCTTCCATTTACCTCTGTAACAATTTCTTCCATTGTTGATGACTTGGCAACAATTTCAACACTTTGTGTTTTCCCTTGTTCCAGATACAATTTCCCGGGAACACGCAATGAGATTTCTGAAAAAGAAGACACATCACGCTCTTCGTCTTCAGCAAATAAGGGATTGATAAACAAAGTAGTTACAAAAAGAAAAGTGAGGATAAAGATTTTTGTTTTCATGTTTATTTTGTTTTTGAATATTATCAATACTTTTTTAATGACGTGCAAATAACACTAAAGTTGCACATTGAACAAAAAAAAGTGCAATTTTGACGCTGATTAAAAGAAACATGAAAAACGAACATATAATACCGGTACAAATCAGGTTTAACGATATTGATTTAATGGGGCACGTGTACAACGCCAAATACCAGGAATTTTTTGATTTGGCCCGCATTAAATATTTTGAGGAAGTGTTGGGTAATTTAATTAGCTGGACACACAAAGGATTGATTATTGCTTCGGTAAAAACCGATTATTTGCAGTCTACCTTCCTTGAAGATAAAATAGAGGTGGTTTCGCACGTGAGTTCACTTGGCGAAAAAAGCCTGGCAATGACGCAAAAGGTTTTCAAAAACGGGCAAACAGAGCCGGTTGCAATTGGGAAAACAATTATGGTTTGTTTTGATATGAAAAAAAGAATTTCGGAAGTTATTCCGCAGGAATGGAGAGAAAAGCTTATTGATTATGAGCCGGATTTAAATATCAATCAGTCCGTCAGGAAGCTTTAATACCAGCGCTTTTTTCTGCTCATCAACTGAAACCAGAAAATCTTCATTAAAAGGGACCAAAACCTCGCTTCCGTTATAATCAACATTCAAAACCAGGTTTCCTGAGAAATCGTCGACGCTTGTGATTTTGCCAATTTCTCCTATTTTTTCATCTTTCAAGATAAAATCAACAAACATCGAGATTGTCATTTCAGTCTCCTCCAAAACAATTTTATGATTAAAAAGCCAGACGGAAGCTCCAACCAGCCGACGGGCATAATTTTCGGTATCCACCCAATCGAATTTTATGATGGCCGACTTTGAAGATCGAAAACGAAAACCATTTTCAGCAATAAAAAAAGGAACTAAAAGCCCTTCCAGTTCAACAAAAAAACGATCGGTTTCTTCCAACGAAATCTCATATTCTGGTTCGTATTCCAAAACTAACTCTCCGTGAACGCCGTGCGTTTTCCGAAAAAAACCAATTTGTGTACAATCTGTCTTTGGTATCGTTTCCATACGGTAAAAATAGGGAAAATTTTATCGACTCATCTTTCTGATTACTCAATGTTTAATAATAAGATGCTGAACGATGTTCAGAATGAGAGAGACTTCGAGCCAAAAAAAACCACCAGTCTTCCGACCGGTGGTTCCCTATGTTCAGATGTTGTCTTTTTCAGATTCAGCACCCTATTCTTTTGGAGCTTCTTCATCTGTAGCTGTTGCTTCCGTTTCAGCAGCCTCGTCGGCAGCTTCTTCCGTAGCTTCTGCTTCCTCTTCGGCAACTTCAGCCTCTGTTTCAGCAGCTAATTCAGCATTTCTGGCAGCAATGGCAGCTGCTCTTTCTTCTTTGATTTTAGTTTCAGCTTCGAGTTGTTTTTGGGCAGCTGCATCGGCATCGCCGGCCAACCGGTCGACTTTAGCCTGAATTTTTGCTTCTTTTTCAGCCATCCATTTTTCCATACGTTTCTCAGCTTCCGCTTCATCAAAAGCTCCTTTTTTAACTCCACCCATCAGGTGTTTTTTGTAGAGTACACCTTTGTACGATAAAATTCCACGTACGGTGTCGGTAGGTTGTGCGCCTTTTACAAGCCAGTCGTAAGCTTTGTCAAAATCGAGATCTATCGTAGCAGGATTAGTGTTGGGATTATAAGAGCCAATCCTTTCAATATACCTGCCATCTCGTGGCGCCCTGCTATCTGCTACCACAATGTGGTAGTAAGCATAACGTTTGCGGCCGTGCCGCGCTAATCTCATTTTTACTGGCATAATTCTTAAATTATTTTTTTGAAAATGTGGCGCAAAGATAGTATAAAAATCTGTTTACGAAATTATTAACTGGCTTTTTTCATCAGATTATTGATTTGGAGACTTTTTAGTATTTCTAAATCTTATTTTTACCACCCGATTAGATGTACCGCTTCAAACAAAATTAAAACCACAAAGATTATATACAATATAAAAGCCACATCATTCCTTATTTTTCTGGAGAAATATAAAAACACAGGAACCGCCAAACCCAAAAAAGCAGCATTTTTTAAATCCTGCGACGTAATATTAAAAGTGCCTCGAAAAATCCATCCGAATATTTCGGGAATAAATAAAAACATCACAAAAGAAATCAAAAGGATCTCTATAAACTCAGCAAATTTTTTCATGTGATCTGTTTTACTAATTTTTCTATTTCACCCTACCCGGATTTTTTTTAATAAAATCGTTCCAGTTTTTGTATTCTTTTTTTTGCTGTGGCCTGTCCAATTGAATAAAATGACAAATGGCAACAGCAATGGCATCTGTAATGTCCATTTTGTCGGGCAGTTCTTTTAAATGATACACCTTTTGCAGAAAATAGGCCACCTGCTCTTTGGATGCGC